>NZ_CAJQUC010000008.1:0-249996 GCF_907163155.1 Candidatus Accumulibacter sp. ACC012 | reverse complement strand
TTTTCGATCTCCTGGGACGCTGGTTTCCACTGCTGCTTTGGGTCATCGCCGCCCATTTGGCGTTTGGTCGCGCCTATCTGCTCGCCTGGAACATCACTGAAAGCCTTCCTGGCACGCTCTTCCTGGTCGAGAAAAACGTGATGCCAGCGCGCGGGGAGCTGATGGCCTTCCGGTGGGAGGACAACTGGCCCTATCCGCGCGGGAGCCTGTTCCTCAAACGTTTGATCGGCTTACCCGGCTCTCTGGTCACCGCGACAGGGCGAGCCTTCTTTGTCGATGGCGAGCCGGTCGGTCGTGCCAAGGAGCACGCCACAACCGGCGAACCGCTTGAGATCGGACCGGTCGGCACCCTTCCCGACGGGCGCTACTACGTTGCCGGTTCGCATTCCGACAGCCTCGATTCGCGCTACCGGCTGACCGGCTGGGTGGCTCGGCAGCAGATCGTCGGGAAAGCGCATCGGGTCTTCTGACGTGCGACGCACCGGGCCTTGGGGAATCCTCCGCGACTCCGCCGTATGCGAGATCGCCCAACGCTTGAAGCGTCTGTGGATCGCCGTTCTCCATCAGGCGATCGTGGATGCGAAGGGCAACGCGCGATCGGTCGAGAAGTCGGCCAGCAGCGTCGCAGGACCGCAGCGGGACGCCCTGATCTGGATTTTTCACGACAGGTCCAGGGCAGGTAATTCGTTTTACGCGATCTGCGACCTTCTCGATCTCGACCCCGATCAGGCGCGCCAGCGTCTTCGCCGAGTACCTGCGATTCGTCGCGGCTTACAGCGAACCGGCCTGGATACGGGCCAAGGGGAGGGCTGACCGATGCTCGGCTTTTTCAGGAAAGCGATGCAGCCGGATAAACAAGGCCCACAACCGGGCGCAGGCCTTCCCTCGACCCGTCCAACGGAGCTGGCCAGGGAAGACGACGAGATTCCCCGCTACCCGCCGTTCATGAAGGGTCTGCCGGCAACCCACCCGGACAAACTCATCGAGACGCAACGGGAGTTGATCGGCCAAATCCGTGAAGCCGGACTCGCGTCGCCAGAGATCTTCGAGCAGTTCTATCGGCAGTCGCTTCGTCGCTTTGCCTCCTATGCCCACCTCCTGCCAGCCAGCCAGACGCATCATCATCGCGGCGCCGGCGGACTCCTGCGTCACGCGGCCGAAGTCGCCCTGTGGTCGCTCCAGTCCGGCGATCGCGTGCTGCTGCCCGGCGAGCAGGCGCCGCGACGTCGACGCGAGCTCCAGCCGCGGTGGCATCTGGCCGTATTCCTCGCCGCCCTCTGTCACGACGTCGGCAAGCCGGTCACCGACCTGGTGGTCACCAGTCGTGATGGCGCGCAGGTCTGGAACCCCTTCGTCGAAGACCTCTACAGCTGGGCCGGCCGTCATCAGGTCGATCGCTACTTCCTGCACTGGCGCGAGAATCGTGGCAAGAAGCACCAGGCGATTTCCGCCTTGATTGCCGAACGCATCATCAGTCCGCAGGGGCTGGCCTGGATCGCCGCGGGCGATACCGAGTTGGTGCTCTGGATGATGGAGACGATCAACGGCTCGCCCAGCGCCGAGAACCCGATTCACGATCTCGTCATTCGCGCCGATCAGGCTAGCGTCGAGCGCGACCTGCGCAGTCTTGGCGTCGCGTTCACCGGCTACGAGATCGGCCTGCCGGTCGAACGGTTTCTGGTGGACATCATGCGTCGGCTGGTCCGGGAGGGAACCTGGGGCGTCAATCAACCGGGTTCACGACTCTGGCACATCGACGGGCATCTCTACCTGGTCTGGCCGGCGGCCGGTGAGGAAATCGCCGCCCTCATTCATCAGGAGAAGATTCCGGGCTTGCCGAGAACGCCGAACAGCCTTCTCGATATGCTTGTGGAACGGCAGTTGGCGAGTGTCCGCGAGGATAGTCTCGACGGCCATCGTTACTGGGTGATCGCCCCCGCGGTGCTGGCCGAGAAGATCCCGAACATCCGACTGACGGCGATCAGGCTTCGTGAGGTGGCACTGCTCATCGAGCCCGCACCACCCTCCGTGCCGGGCAGGCTTCTCGACCAGGACGAAACCGTAACCGAGCCGGCCGACCTACCGGCGCTGAAGTTGTCTCCCGCGCTGAAACCACGCGCTTCACCTGAACAGGGTCGGTTGCCAGAGACGCCTGCCCAGCGCGAGCCCCCGCCTAACCCGCCAGCGGCACCCACCGATCAGCTCAATGGTGCTGTTGGTGAAGCGCTGCAGGCGCTTGCCCGGGACATTCAGACGGGCAAGAAGCCTGCCGAGACCCTGATCCACATCGACCCCTCCGGTGTGCTTTGTCTCAGGTGGCCGGATGCACTCAGCGGCTGTGGTCTGGACAGCAAGGCGATTCTCGACGAGTTGTCGCACCGAAACTGGCTGGCGCTTGATCCTTTGGCACCGTTTCGCAAGGTAACCGAGATCGCGGTCGAGCACGGCCAGCCGTGGAAAGTGATTCGCCTCCAGCCAGCGGTCAAGCAGCTCATGGCCGTCGGAAACCTACAGCCCAAACCCGCAACCGGAGCGCCTCCAGCTACCCAACCCGTTCAGGAAGCAAGGCCGAGCCAGGGCAAGACCGAGAGCCCCGGTGAAGACGAGCGGCTGAACCTGATCCGATGCGTCGTCACCACCTTGCGCGAAGGTGTGAGCGCAGGCGCCCTGACATCAGAGCGCGAGGGGAACTTCACGTGGATTCCCTCCCGCCAAGCCGAACCCCTGCTGGTCGAGCGACTCCAGTTGGCCAGGATGCAGATTCTTCGCCTGGGGAGCGTCGTCCCGGACGTGTTTCTGTGCCAGACGCGAAATCGGGCGCATTGCTACCGAATCCCGGTCCCGCCCGCTGTCGACGGTAGCCAGAAGCGGAGCGCGTAGCGCCGCTGACACGCCGGCAACGGTCGCTGGATGCACCGAGGCGAAATGCGCCCGGGAAAGCCGCATTTCGAAATCCACAGCCGCAGGCGCCAGACCAGAATCGACCCCATGTCGACTCGCGCCCCACTGCCGTTCTTCGCCCTGCTGATCGCGGCCTCACTGCCCATCGTACACGCGGAGGATCTCGGCGTCGTCGGGCCGACCTACGACATTGCCGAGCCGGATCTTCTGGAAGCCATCGAATCACGCCTCAAACACATGGAGAAGACCGGCGAACTCGCCAGGAAGCAGAATGAGCACCGCGATCGCGTCGTCGCGGCCGTCGAGAAACCAGCACCCGTCGCCGGGCTCACGGCCACCGTTACCCGGCGCAGCTTTTTCATCGACCCGACGTGGATTCTCGACCGCGACATCCGCAACGCCGAAGGCGTGATCCTGTTCGCGCGCGGACTGAGAGTGAATCCGCTCGACCACGTTTCCCTTCGCGAACGGCTCGTATTTTTTGACGGGCGCGACCGCCGACAAGTCGCCTTTGCACGACAGGTGTTGGCGAGCCCCGAAGGTGGCGCCAAACCCATCCTGGTTGCCGGTAAGCCTCTGGGGTTGATGCGCTCGTGGAAACGCCGCGTCTTCTACGACCAGGGCGGCAGCCTGAGCCGCCGCCTCGGCATTCGTCAGGTGCCGGCGGTGGTCAGTCAGGATGGCAAGAGGCTAAGGGTCGATGAAGTTCGTCCGTAAGTGCGTCCTACTGTTGTTCTTGGCGGTGGCGATCGGGCGCATCGGACCAGCCTTGGCGACGCCAACCTGTACCGGCCGCTTCGCCAATCCGATCACCGATATCTGTTGGCGCTGCATGCTGCCGATTCGCTTCGGCGGCCTCGATCTGCTGTCGATGGGGCAGGAAGACACGCCGAATCCCGGCGGTTCACCGCTTTGTGCATGCCCCTCCCAATTGCGCGTGGGTTTCAAGGTGAGCTTTTGGGAGCCAGTGAGGCGAGTCGATGTGGTGCGTCGCCCGTTTTGTCTGACCAGTCTCGGCGGACTCGAACTTGATCCTGGGTTCGATGCGCCCCGTGGTTCGCGTTTCAGCCAGGACAGTACCTCGACCTCGTCTTTCTATCAGGTGCATTGGTACGTCGATCCCGTCATCTTCTGGCTGGAAGCGATCTTCGACAACGCATGTCTGGAGCAGGGCGGCTTCGATGTCGCCTATCTCACCGAACTGGACCCGATGTGGCACGACGACGAGCTGACCTTCATTCTCAATCCCGAGGTCGCGCTGTTCGGCAATCTCGCCGCGCGCGCCGCCTGCGCCGCCGCCTGCGCAGCGGCCACCGCCGGCTTTCCGCTCAACACCCTGTTCTGGTGTGCCGGCTGCCAGGGCAGTCTCTATCCACTCAATGGCAACGTGCAGGCCCATATCGGTGGCGTCCAGGCGTCCAGCCTGGAAATGACCCGCCTGATCGCCAAGATGCACCGGGAAGGGCTGATGTGGGCGGCCTCCGGCGAGGACGGACTGTGTGGCTACTACCCGCAGCCGATCATGGACAAGACCGGCTACAAGTATCACATGCTCTATCCGATTCCCCAGACAGCACAGATTGCCGGGAAATGCTGCCAGCCGCTGGGGCGATCGACGATCCTGTGGGGCGCCGGGCGCGAGTTTCCCTTCGAGGGCGAGGACTTTGCGTACATGGTCTTCCGCAAACGCAACTGTTGCCAGGGCGCGTTTTGAGGCCATGAGCAAGCGGTCGTGGGTTTTGCTGTTGGCACGTTGCATTGGCGTCGGTGCCTTGGGCGGGGCGGTGACGGTCGCCCAAGCTCAGGTCGTGGAACCTGCGGACACCGAGCTGCGGGCTGCACGCGAGCGCATGGGTTCTGCCCTGGATGCCGTCGAGGCGCCGAAGGGCACGGGCCGCCCGGTGGTTCCCGATCCGACCAAGCTGCCGCAGCCGGCGACCACAGGCCCCGACATTGCCCGGATCGCAGAGACCTACCGCCAGACCACGCCAGGCTCGGTACCGGGCAAGGACGTCCCGGAGTTGATGGTCTTCATCTCTTTTTCGTTGCCGAAGGAAACCCTGCAGCGAATCATCACCCAGGCGGAGAAATCCGGCGCCGTGCTGGTCCTGCGCGGACTCAAGGGGAACTCTCTCACCCGCATGGGTGAGGAAATCGCTGAGCTGGTGGGCGCTCGAAACGTGACGGCGATCATTCATCCACCGGCCTTCAAACAGTTCAAGGTGCGGCAGGCGCCCGCACTGGTGCTGGCACGGTCGGGCCAGGCTTCGCAGATTGGCGAAGACGGCTGCGCGCCGGCGTCGAGCTTCATCCGCGTCGACGGTGATGTCACACAGGACTATGCGCTCGATCTCATCGAGCGACAGGCGCCGGGGTGGGCCGATGTGGCGCGCCGCTATGCCTCACGACTCGCGGGATCACAGCGATGAGCAAGCGGCACTGGCTGCTCATCGCGCTGCTCCTGGCAAGCCGTGCCTGGGCGCAGGGAGATGCTGCGAGCAGCGCGTTTGCCGAGGGCAAAGCGCTGGGCGCCGGCACGATCGACAGCGCCTTCCAGGGAATCGGCAACGGCACCGGCGCCGCGACCGTGCCGGGGTTCGGACAGCGCACCCCCCAGTCGCAAGTGTTCCAGGCGGGGCAGGGTCAGTTGTCGGGACCGGGTACGGCCAAGATCATCGACTGCGCCAGCCAGGCGCCTGACGTGGATTCCTATCGTCGGCAGGAGTGTGACGCCGTCAATTTCGTGGCCCGCAATCCGGCGGTACGGCCGGCATTCTCGATAGATCGCGCCAACGATCCGCTGATCAGTCGTGCCAGGGCGATTGCCCGTAATCCCACGATGGGCGCCACCGGCATCGCCGCCGGGAACCCTGCCGAACAGTGCCGGGTGGTGACCGAGACCCAGCCCGCGTCGTTCAGCCGGGAAACGTGCAACGACTACCGGCCGGTCAACAGCAGTTTCTGTTCGACCGCGCGGCAGATCCGTGTCGATCAGCATCAGCGCTACCAATGCGTCGAGCAGATGCAGTCGGTGAGCAATGCCTCTTGCTTCATCGGCCAACAGATCGCGGTCGATACACGCTACCGCTACCAGTGCGATCAGACGGTACAGGGCTACGAGTCGCTGAGTTGTCGGCGCGGCGTTTCCGTGACCGTCGGTTTCGGCCAATGCACGCCCGGTGTCTGGCTCGGGCGCACGGCCTTCGTCGATTGCGGCCACTGCGTCGATCCGTACATGGCGATGAACATCTTTTGCGGCAGCGACGGTCGATCGTACGAGGTGGAACCCTACCGTTCCGGCGACGGCGCCAATCGCTTCGACTATCGCCCGCTGGGTTATTCCTGGGATGGCAGCTACGGTCGTTTTCCGGTGGCGGTCGCGCCGGGTCAATCGGTCAGCGATCACTACGTCAGCGATCTGGGTTATGGCTGCCATCTCTACGTCTATTTCAGCGTCAGCTGTAGCGCCACCACCTGCACACCCTCAGTGCGCAACGTCAGTGCCGGCTGCAACTCCGCCGGCGGCAGCGGCACCGGGGCGGCGCTGCAGCTGCCGATGTCCACGACGGTCAGCAGTTGGCGGTCGAGCGAGTGCGCCGGCTTGCAGCAGCGAGCACAGTGATGAAGGCGTTGCTTGCGATGCTGTTCGCCATGACACTCGCTGGCCAGGCGATCGCCGGCGACTGTCAGCTGGCGAGTTCGACCTGTATCGATAGTAGCGCGAGCAAGACAATCTCCGGCATCGTGGTGACGTTGGCACAAGTCGGCGGTTGCTGGGAGTATCAGGACACCTACACGTGCATCAAGCCCGAGGCGATCGACTACTGCGCCGCGCTGACCACGGCCGGCTGTGGGCAGATCGGTTCGACCTGCAGCGACACGGCGTTCAACGGGACGTGCAACACCTATAGCAAGACTTTCCAGTGCGGCACCGACCAGGGCGAGCCGAGCAACACGCTGCGCTTGAGCAACAGCTACACGCTGCTCACCGATGCCATCGACGTCCGCGCCTGCAGCAGCTATGCGCAGAACGCACGCTGCCGGCTGGCGGCGCATACCTGTGTCGATTCGACGCCGTGCAGGCGTGACGCCAGCGGGGCGACGGTTTGCCTGGCCGGCGTGACGCCGCCGGAAGGCGGGCTGAACTCGACGGCGAGCTGTTGGCGCTATCAGGACGACTATTCGTGCATTGTCGACGACCCCCTCGATTACTGCGCGGCGATCAAGGCGACCGAGGGCTGTACGCTGGTCACTTCAACGTGCGACAGCACGGCCTTCGACGGGTCGTGCAATCAATACACGCGCCAGTATCAGTGCACCAACGTGACGGCATCGACCAACCCGCCGACGGTCGTGCAACTCGACACCTCGTACACCATCACCTCGAACACCCTCGACACCAGCGGCTGCACCTCGCTGTCGGAAAGCAGCAACTGCGTCCACGCCGCGCACACCTGCACGGACAACACGCCGTGCAAGACGATCAACGGCTTGCAGGTCTGCCTGGACAGCGTCTCGCCGCTGCCGGAACGGGCCCAAAGTGCGGGCGACTCCTGCTGGGCGTGGTCGGAGGACTACACCTGCGCCGCGACAGCGCTGAGCGATGACTGTCAGGAACTGATCGACCGGGGATGCACCCAGGTGGGTAGCGATTGTGTTGATCGTCTGCCGTCGGGCGCTTGCGACCTGAACGAGCGCACCTACTCGTGCCAGACCTCGCCGGCGGTCCAGACGCAGCGCACGGCGTGCGATCAGGCGGCGTTCTGTCAGGGCGGTGGCTGTTTCGACACCAGCCATCCCGCCGATCAGGACTTCGGCAAGGTGATGGCCACGCTGGAGGCGGCACGGGAAGCCGGCGTCTATGGTGGCGATCAGCGGCTGTTCACGGGCGTCACCGAGCAGTGTCGCAAGCGGCTCTTCGGTCTGGTGAACTGCTGCAGGAAGGGCGGCAGTGGCGCGGCGAAAAGCAACAACGCGCTGATGTCGGCGGCGATCCAGGGGGCCTACGCGGGAGGGCAGCTGGCGGTGAACGCCGGCAGTAAGTACGTCTTCGATTTCATGTACCCGCAGTACGCGGGCTATCTCGAAGCGGGCGCGAAAGCGATGATTTCGTCCGAGGTGCTGTTCACGCCGACGAATTTCCAGCCTTCGTTCAGTTTCTATGGGCTGACCCTGTCCACGGGGACGATGACCAGTGGCCTGTTCGGCGGGCCGATTTTTTCCATCGGGCAGCTGGGTAGCTTCAATTTCTACTTCGATCCCTACTCGCTGGCCGTGGCGGTGGCTCTCGAACTTCTATCGGACCTGCTCTCGTGCGACCAGACCGAGCAACTGCTGGCCATGCACCGCGATGCCAATCTCTGTGTTGCGGTGGGCTCCTTCTGTTCGGCCCGGGTGCCGATCATCAGGACGTGCATCGAACAGACCCAGTCGTATTGCTGTTTCAACTCTCGCCTGGCTCGATTGATCAATGAACAGGGCAGGGGGCAGATCGGCAAGAGCTGGGGAAGCGGCAAGCATCCAGACTGTTCCGGATTCACCCCCGAAGAGTTCGAACGGCTCGATTTCTCGCGCATCGACCTGGGCGAGTTCATCGCGGAAATCACGGCCAGCGTGCGCGTACCCACGGCGTTGTCGATCGGGCAGAACGTCCCGGACACCGTCGAGCAGCGCGTCAATAGCTACTACAACCGGTGATGACTGAGCAGGCCTCTTTCTCCGGGCAAGGACGCGATGTCTTCGGACAGGTGAGTGGCGTGAATTTTCTCAGGGAGATTCGATGAAAGCACCTCCGAAAACTCTTGCGATGGCGCTCTCCGTGCTGGGTCTGCTGGGCACCAGAGAGGTTGTTGCTGCGGACTTGAAGCAACATCTGATCGCGGCGATCGATGCGCCCGATGGGCGGTCCGATGGCGGTCTGAGTGGGCGGATGGCGGAGTTCTTCAAGGGGCAGACGCGGTCGCCTGCGCCGGTGCGGCTTCAGGTCAGAACATTGAGGAAGTTTGCCGAGGCTGGTTGTGCTCGCCTGGAGGCGACGCTGATCCAGGAGGACGTGCCGACGAAGGATGGCAAGCGGATTCCACTGGCCGTTCGCTACGAACTCAATCTGTGCCGTGACGGGCAGCTACCGACTGAAGGGATCGACCTTGACGCGGCGTCGCGGGTGTTTTCCGGCGAGTCGCGCCGGCAATGATGAGAGAATCGGGCCCTCACTAACCACCAACCGGGAGTACCTCAATGAACAAGTCCGAGCTAATTGAAGCGCTGGCGAGCAAAGCTGATCTGTCCAAGGTGGCCGCGGGCCGTGCGGTCGATGTTCTGCTTGAAGAAATCGTGGCAGCCGTCGCCAACGGCGATTCGGTGACGCTGGTGGGCTTTGGATCTTTCAAAGCGGCACCGCGCGCGGCTCGCGAAGGCAAGAACCCGAAAACTGGCGCGAAGCTCAGCATTGCCGCCACGACGGTGCCCAAGTTCTCTGCGGGTGCCGTCTTCAAGCACGCAGTGGCCGGCAACTGCGAAGCCAACAACAGCTAGACGGTTCACGTGTCACCTGTCGCCAGCCGAGGTCTGGAAAAAAGGATCAACGAGCGTCGCGGTCGCTGCATTGCGAGTGAATGCCAGGCCCATTCACTCGCTGGCCTCTGATCACCTTTGCGGATCGATTGGCGACCCGCTTGGCGCCGTCACATGACGCTGGCTGCGAGCAGGCTGTAGCGGCGCTGCTGGTCGTTTGACCGCAACCCATCGTCGAGCAATTGCCCTCCACCATTCACCGCCAGCGTCCAGCGAAGTACGAAAAGCGCTCGGAAAGTTCGCATTTCGGCACCGTGATCCTCTCGTTGCCGTACTAAAGTTGGCTCATGGAATCGATGCTTGGCGCGGATGAATCTGGGCTGTCCGATGGAACGTGAGGTGATGCTATGAATCAACGGTTGATACGTCTTCCCCAGGTCAAGTCCATGGTGGGGCTTGGCCGATCATCAATTTACGCCAAGATCAAGCGCGGCGAATTTCCCAAACAGATCAAGCTCGGGCGCTCGTCCGGATGGGTCGAGGCTGAGGTGCAGACGTGGATCAGCGAACAGATCCAGGCGAGTCGGCTCGGTCAGGTGAGCCCTTCGCCGAATTCAGGCGCAACGCCAACATCCGCGTTGACGGATTGACTGCGCGGATGCGCACCGCACGATCCTGGAACCCGTCTGCAGCCCCTTTCCGTCGAGTGGTCCCAATCGCGCTCGGCGCACGCCGTCGCCTCAAACGGGTCTGCCAATGCCGTTACGTCACGAGCTGTGCGTATGCCGTACCGACTCGCTGGATCTGCTGGCGGCCGGTTTTCGTGGCTCCTGCTCTTGCGTGTGGCTGACGAATAGCGGATGCGTCCCCGGCGTGCCCAAGCCTTGCTTCCGCGCACCACCCGTCCATACTCGTCGCCTTGGGGCTGGGAGGAACAGATTCACTGCCAACCCGCTTATTCGAGCGGACGACTAGGCCCACGTCCAAGCCTACGAATCTGTTGGGCACTTTGTTGGGCACATTTTCATGCCAGCGTCTGCTAGAGACAAAAAAGCCACCTCGAGGGTGGCTTAAGTGTTTGAATCTATTGGTGCGCCCGGAGCGATTCGAACGCCCGACCCCTTGGTTCGTAGTTAGGTACGATGATATTTCTTGATACGTCATGGTCTTCTGAAAGTGTGCGTAACGTGTTGTTCTGACGTAGAAACGGGCATATACTCACTTGTGGGTGGTGCCAAGAAGTGTCAGATTGTCTCAATCTGACTTGTACCCTATCTTGTACCCGGCCCGCGTTTCGACATTGGGGAGTGCGCAAGATGGGTAAGTTCACCGTGAAAAGTCTGGAATCTGCCGCGGCAAAGGTTATTACGGGGGAGCGGTACTTGTCAGACGGTGACGGGCTGTATTTGCGGGTCCGTGCTGGAACTGCCCAAAAGGTTTGGTTCTATCGCTACACCATGAACGGAGTTCCCCGAAAAATTCGTCTCGGCGTGCTTAACGACATGGGCTTGGCAGATGCACGGGGAGAGGCGAGCGCACTAAGCGCTATCCGCCGGCAAGGCATTGACCCTGTGCTGGCTGACTTGGCGGCGGTAGAAGCCAAGGCGGTAGAGGATGCCGAAAAGGAGGCGGCGGCCGCGCGTGCCGCGGCGCGCCTTACGGTGGGTGCCTTGCTGGATCGGTGGCAAGCGGACTTCCTGGCGCATAAGCGCAAGGACGGGGGGGCAGAGATACGACGGTCGTTCGTCAAGGACGTGCTGCCAGCGCTCGGTGCGGTGCATGCCGAGGACGTAAGCCGGAGCATGGTGGCCAGCGTACTGGACGGCGTGGTTCGTCGCGGTTCTCCGGTCATTGCGAACTATCTGCTTGCGGACATGCGGCAGATGTTCGAGTTCGCACGTGCACGGCAAATTCTCGAAGTGAATCCGTGTGCTGGACTGAGCAAGGCTCAGTTTGGTGGATTCAAAGGTCGAGCGTGATCGCGTGCTAAGTGAGGCGGAAATCCGGGAGCTGCTCGCCAAAATTCCGGGAGCGAAGTTGCAGATGCGCACCGAAGCGGCCATTTGGTTGATGCTCGCCACGGGCTGCCGAGTAGGGGAGATCAGTAGGGCCACGTGGTCGGCCATCGATCTAGCGGGCAGGGTCTGGACTATCCCGGCCGAGGTTGCCAAGAACGCCAAAGAACACAAGATTTACTTGTCAGCATTCGCGGTCAAGTGGTTCGAGGTGCTGAAGACTGAGGACGGGTGTTCAGATTGGGTGTTCCCTGCAGCAAACAAGCCGGGCGAGCATGTCTGCGTCAAGAGCATCGCGAAGCAGATAGGCGACAGGCAGCGCGATGGTTCCCCCATGCAAAACCGTAGTCAAGCGGTGGCGTCGCTCAAGCTACGCGGAGGTGGCTGGACGCCGCACGATCTGCGCAGGAGTGCGGCAACTCTGGCCGGGGAACTGGGAACCCCTCCTTACGTCATTGAACGTATGCTGAACCATCAGCAAAGGAACCCATTGGAGCGCATCTATCAGCGGCAGTCTTTAGAGGCTGAACAGCGCGAAGGCTGGCGCCTATTGGGCGAACGGCTCGAACTGCTAACCGGTGGCGCGTTCAACGTTGTCCCACTCAAGCGAACCGCATGAACGTGCTTCGACGTTGATTCCGTTCGGTTTGCCCTTGTTTAGCTCGACAAGTACTTTGGCGTCGCGCTATCACCGAAGTAAGGCCTGCTCGCTCGAAGGCAAGAAAAGCTGAAAGCGGCTTGACGCAGCCGCTATACCACCAAGTGTCGCTGGCGCCGCCACTCCAAAAAAAACGCATACCACGCAGCGGACGTTCCGTCAAGGCTCCTTTTTCCAATGAACCTGTGGATAACTTTGCCTGCTGCGGTATCATTAAGTCTACTGAAGCGCCGGGACACTTCACAGGCGCTTTAGTTCGAGGAGGTTTGCCGGGCGGGTGTTCTCAGGCCCCCGCACCGGCAGATCAAAATTTGCAGGCACAAACCGCAGTTTTGAACGCGTTTTACTCACACGCCGTGACATGGTATGGCAAAAATATCGGTATGGCAAAATTATCGGTATGGCATTTTGATCGCTCTGAACTGTTTGAGCGATTTTGTGCGTTGGCCATCAAGGCGCGTTCAATGCTGCCTATCGCTTTCGAGCGGAAAGGCAACACATGAGCAAGCGCATCACCGCACCACGCATCCAAGGTCCGATGGAGATCGCCCCGGCATCGGCTCCTCTGTCCGATATTCTCGGGCGAATTCCTGACTCCGGTTACATCCGCCAAGTGACGCTGATCGGTCGTCGAGCAGTCAAGGCGGCTGGCGCCAAACCGGCCAAAGCCGCGGTCCCAGGTATCGTGCCGTTTTCGTCGGCAACGCTTTGGCGGAAGGTCAAGGCTGGTCAGTTTCCGCGTCCCGTCAAACTATCCGATCGCATAACTGCGTGGCGCGCTCAAGACGTTGCAGCGTGGCTTCAATCGCTTTCAGCGTGAGCGGAGGCGGCCATGACAGACAACAAAAAACCCGTGGCGGGTGGCACCGGCACGGGCTTCAAAACGACATCTGATAGCCAGTATTTTACCACCGAAGATGATCCGCTAAAGGGTTGGTTCGGTCTCGCCATCAACGTGAGGCCTTCGCGCAACCGCCAGCCGAAGCGAGGCTGGGGAAGGGGGCGCCGATGATCGCCATCGATAACTCGATAGCTGAATTCCGCAGCGCGATGCGTGATGCGGGGATGGTTCCCCCGGAACTCATTGAGGCGGACGGGCGGCTGTATCGTTTCCACGCGGAGGGCGACCGGCGCGGTTCGCGTAACGGCTGGTACTGCCTGCACCTGGATGGGCGGGCCGCCGGCGTCTTTGGAAGCTGGAAGACTGGAGCGCGGGCGACGTGGACAGGCTGCGGACGGCGGCTGGCTGAAGCGGAGCGCGAAGCATTTGCCGCACTAATCCACACAGCGAGGGCGAAGGCACAGGCCGAACGGCGGGCAGAATACGAACTGCGGGCAAGCGAGGCGCGGGCGATATGGGTGACGGCGCAGGCGGCCGACCAGATGCACCCGTATCTGATCACCAAGGGCGTTCAATCTCACACGCTCCGGAAATCCGGCGTCGCGCTGCTCGTTCCTCTGCTCGACATTCACGGGTCGCTATGGAACGTCCAGCGCATCGTGCCCGACGGCACCAAACGATTCAGGCCGGGCCGCGCTGGCGGACTGTATTCACCGATTGGCGATCTGACGGACCCGGCAAGCCTGCTGATCTGCGAAGGCTGGGCAACCGGTGCAACGCTGCACGAAGAATCGGGACGGCCGGTACTGTGCGCGATGAACGCCGGCAACCTGCTGCCGGTGGCGAAGGCCGCGCGGGATGCCTGGCCGGGTGCTGATCTGGTGATCTGTGCCGACAACGACCGCAAGACTGTTGGCAATCCGGGCCTGACGGCAGCAACCGCGGCGGCGAAGGCGGTAGGCGCGCGACTGGCGGTGCCAGAGTTCCCAGAGGGGGCAAGCGGTTCCGACTTCAACGACCTGGCGAACTTGCGGAAGGGTGCGGCATGACTGACGACCTTTTCGACGTACTACCGATTTCCGGGGTTACAGAGGTTACAAGGGTGCAAACCCGCGACGACGAGGATTTGGACGTAACCCCGAAAGTCGTCCCTAGGGTTACAGGGGTTACAGCGGTGGCCGATCTGCTCGCCAAGGCGATGGAACCAGAGGAAGCCGAGGCGCAGCACGACCCAACTACCGTAGTGCCCGAGAGTGACCGCCCGTGCTTTCGCGTCTATGACGGCTGGAGCGTGACCGATAGTGGTCGCAAGCTGAAGCCGGGCGTCTGGCTTCACACGATGAGCGCACCGAAACGCAACTGCGAGCCTGTCCCGGTGGATTCCTGGATTTGTGGGCCGCTGTATGTCGAAGCTCAGACCTTCGACGGTACCGGTAACAGCTTCGGGCGGCTACTGCGCTTCAAGAACACGGCGGGCCGCTGGCGGACATGGGCAATGCCCATGGAGTTGCTCCGAGGCGACGGCACTGACCTCCGCGGCGAACTGCTCGCGATGGGACTGTCGATCGACCCAAACGGCCGTTTCCACCTCGCGCGCTACCTCCAGGAGCGAGACCCAAAAAGAAAGGTGCGCTGTGCGCTGCAAGTTGGCTGGTGCGGCGCCGTGTTCGTCCTGCCAGATGCAGTGATCGGACCGGATGCCACGAGCGTGGTCTTTCAATCTGGCGAACGCGGACACGAAGAACATGGGCAGGGCGGAACACTCGACGGATGGCGCGGCGAAATCGCGGCGCGCGCTGTTGGCAATCCACTGTTCATCGTCGGCTTGTCAGCTGCATTTGCCGGGCCGATGCTGGCACGCTGCAATGCGGAAAGTGGCGGGCTGCACTTCGTTGGCGATTCCTCAACCGGCAAGACGACCCTACTTGAAGCGGCTGCCTCCGTTTGGGGCGGGGCGAACTATCGGCGCAGTTGGCGAGCAACGGGCAACGGTATCGAAGGCGTGGCGATCCTGGTCAATGACTGCCTGCTCGCCCTAGACGAGATCAGTGAATGTGACCCGCGCGAGGTCGGCAACATCGTCTATGCGCTGGGCAACGGACGTGGCAAACAACGGGCGAGCCGTTCCGGCGCGGCTCGGGCGGTCAGCCGCTGGCAGGCTTTCATCGTTTCGACGGGCGAACGCACCATTGCCACGACAATGGCCGAAGGCGGACACCGATCAAAGGCCGGGCAATCGGTTCGCTTGCTCGATATTCCGGCCGCGCGGCAGCATGGCTGCTTCGACGTACTGCACGATCAACCGAGCGGTGCGGCGCTATCTGATGCGATCAAGCGGGCCGCGGTCACGCACTACGGGCGAGCCGGCCGGGCGTACCTCGAACGGCTGGCGCACGATCCGCGCGACTTCGCGGCGACGCTGGAGGTCATTAAAGGTTTGGCAGACTTCAACCGCCAAGACTTTGAGGGGCAAGACAAACGTGCGGCCGGACGGTTCGCACTGCTCGCGCTGGCCGGCGAATTGGCGACCGAATACGGATTGACGGGCTGGCCGGAAGGCGACGCGATCAAGGCGGCGGTGATCGGGTTCAAGGCCTGGCGATCGTTGCGCGGGCGTGGCAACGATGAGCGGCGGCAAATCCTTGAACGGGTTTCCAACTTCATCGAACGGCATGGCGACGGGCGATTTTCTAATGCGGACGCCGGCAACGAAATCCCAGTTCGCGAGCGGGTCGGCTGGTGGCGGGACAGCCAAGGGAGCCGGCTTTATCTTTTCACAGCGGACGGAATGCGCGAGGCATTGAAAGGCTTCGACTTCAACCGGGCGCTTGACGAGTTGGAGGCCTGCGCCGTAATCCCCAAAGCAGGCGCGAACGGCAAGCGGTCCAAGCTGGAGAGGATTGGAGGGCGAACGGTGCGCGTCTACGAAGTCCAGGCGGATGCGTTGGGCAGCAGCCATGGGGATTGATGATCTACTCGCCAAGCTGGTACGCGAAGTCGTAACCCCTGTAACCCTTGATGGTGCTGACGGGGTTACGGTGGAAGCTCCGGAAACACTGGCCAGCACCCTTGTAACCCCTGTAACCCCGCAAAACAGGAGTCCCCAAAAGGATGCCGAAGCAGGCGTGCTGACCGCGAACAGGCGCGACGACGACGATCTTGACGACCGGCGATTCTGTTGGCAGTGCGCCAGCCTTCAGGGTGACGTGTGCGGTATCGCGTTCCCTGGCGGGCTGGTGTCGGCTATACGAGGTTATCGGCCAGTACAGGAAATCCTGCGGCGATGCGCGGGCTACGTACCGAATGACACTGATCAACGAATCAGCTGGGAATGCTCGCCGGAAGTGATTCAGGTGGAAGACAAGTATGCAGGCCATGCCGGCTGCCAGCGCCGTCGTGCTTCCTTTCGCGGCAACCAAAGAAACCGTGTCGGGCCGGAAGGGCGGCTATAGATCTGCTCACTTCAGCAAGATCGCGCTCGCGAATCCTTCGGGATTCGTCGTGTTGATCCGCAAAGACCACGGCAGACTTGCCTAGCGTTGCTCGCGCTGATCGATGAATCCGGGGTCGGGCAGGCCGGTGGCCGACTTAGGTGCGCCTACAGCTATATGCCATGGCAGTGCGCGGAATTGGCGTTCTTTTTTTCCCCCAGAAGTTAGAGGGGTCGCTTTACCCAGGGCCTCGGCACTCGGATAGCATAGTTTTCTTCGTCATACTCGGCAAGTGAAAAATCGTTAACATTCATAGGCTTATGACAAGAGCTTGTAAACCCCACTGAAATCAGGTCTACTCTCGTCTTTTGGGCAACCGAAATGAGTGTGACGAAAGGAGCCAGCCTGATGTGCTGCTTGAGGGAAGTAGACGACCCGCGCAAACCGAGCAATGGGACGCTGCATGACTTCGTGGAGATTCTGGTGATTGCCATGGCCGCTGTGCTCTCCGATTGTGACACCGTCGAAGACATCGCCTACTGGGCGTACAAGAAGGAGGATTGGCTGCGGCAGTTCCTGCCGCTCAAGAACGGCGTTCCGTCCGAGAAGACGTTTCTGAGGATCTTCCGGGCGCTGGACCCGAAGCAATTCGAGGTGGCGTTCCGTCGCTGGGTCGCCGAGGTGGTCGGGACCCTCAATGGCGGCATTGCGGTCGATGGCAAGACCGTGCGTGGATCGGGCAGCGGCGGTGAAACGGCCATTCACATGGTCAGTGCCTTCGCTACAGAATTGGGCGTCGTTCTGGGCCAGGAAAAGGTCGCCGCCAAGAGTAATGAGATCACCGCCATCCCGGAACTGCTCCAGGCACTGCATATCAAGGACCTGCTGATCACCATTGACGCCATGGGGTGCCAGAGGAACATCGCCCGTCAGATCACCGACCAGGGCGGTGACTACCTGCTGGCCGTTAAAGGCAATCAACCGGCGCTGCTGGAAGCGATCCAAACTGATTTCATTGACCAATACCAGTCGGACGCCGTCGACCGCCACCGCCAAGTTCATAAATCCCGTGGTCGGATCGTCGGTCAGATCGCCTCGGTGCTGCCCGCAGAAGGGACCGTTGACCTGGCCGATTGGCCCAAGTGCAAGACGATCGGTCTGGTCGACTCCTTGCGCAAGGTCGGCGATCAAGAGTCGAACTTCGAGCGGCGCTATTACATCAGCTCTCGCGAGTTGACCGCCGAACAACTTGCCGTCGCCGTGCGAAGCCATTGGGCCATCGAGAATCGACTTCACTGGGTCCTCGACGTCAGCTTCGGCGAGGATGCCAGCACCGTACGTAAAGACAACGCCCCACAGAATCTTTCCCTCTTGAAGAAGATCGTGCTCAATCTGATTCGGCTGGATACCACCGAGCAGAAGAAAACCAGCTTGCGCCTGAAGCGCAAGGCAGCCGCCTGGGACGATGACTTCCGGGTGAAGATCATGGGCCTCATCAGACTATGACAGCCGAGTGCCGAGGCCCTGTCGCTTTACCATTTCAAAGGCGAAAAGCGTTGAGTGTGGGGTGATTATGAAGATCGCCTCTTCGGGCGTTGTCGTGGAGTGACCGGTCGCTGAATCTTTGCACACACTAGACCCAGGCAAGGCATTCAACTTCCTAACGACATATGTCAGAACCGTGCGACGGATGGAATATTGCAGCAGAAGGTGCTGCGAGAGGTTCTCCGATGGAAAGCCTACTTCCATACTGTACGGTGAAGCCCTATGAGGGCAACCGCGTTATAACTTGGCGGTGTTCGGTATGATAGTGAAAGGGCTTGGCTCTGTCTAATTGTTCAAGCCAGTAGAGGACGCACGTTGTATGTCCTGCAGTATCTCGCCCGCCAATTTTTCGGCGTCAGAGAGAGAAAGCGGAATGCCTTCAGATATCATGCCCCCTGCAACCTCTTCCGGTCGAAATCGACTTGCTCCAATATCTTGTTTCATCGCCTCTGCATGTTCAGGGGCGCATCGATCTAGCACTTCAATTATTTGGTTTTGCCATTCGGCGTCGCCAGGACGGTCACCCCAGTCGTCTGTTTTCAGTAATTCAAAACCGTTACGTCTTAGCACCACAAGAATAAACGTCGCACAGGTCAATCCTCGACCAATCGGTTGAACGACGTACTGACCATCATCACGGAAAAACAGCCCGTCAACGCTAAATCCGTAATTGACGACATTAGAGTTCTGCTGCAGAGTCGCGACATAGGCCGCCATCACCGTGTTATTTACTTGGTCAAGGGCCGACGCGCCCCAAAGATAAGGGGGCTCGTAGAGTTCGTCACATAGAATGTGGTGCCACGCTAGATGGCAAAACCTAGGGTCAGACTCTTCATTCAGCCGATAGATAAAACCAATATGGCGCTGGTTCGGCGAATTTGGGGTGCCAATGGCAATGCCAAGCATCTCATCGGTGGGGAAAGGTTTTTCGCTCGGATTGTTGACAGCCATCCGTCAGGAAAGTCCACGTAGAATTTTGTCACCATCAAGTTTGCGATTCGCCAGTTCACTCCTCACGTCTCGCAACAGCCTTGACCAGTTGCGCAGGTGTTTATGCCTGAGAGGGAACGTCGTTCTTAGCAGTGCCACCATCATTTCAGGTGGCGCCTCATTACCACGTATCGTCGGAGAAGATGGTCAAGTTCGCCGAAGTAACAAGCTTTAAGCATTTCACTTAAGCCAGTAATAACCGGGACCACATCGGCGGGTTTCAATGGTGCGTTTGCGGGCTGCATAGCTTTTTCAAACCACGATAGATCAACGGAGCGACGGGTTTTTTTTACGATAACGCTTGGCCTGTGAACGGTGTCTTCTCCAGCAAACCATAATGGAATGCTCGTTAGCCATGGGTCAAACGTCGTTAGGTCGTAATGCGAAATACGAATAGAAGGCGCACGCAAGGCCCTTAGCTTCGGGCTAAGAGGCTCTCCTGCTGCGGTGGCATAATGATCGTCCAGCCTGTCAAGAGACGGCAACGGGCCCGAGTGCCTCGTGCAAGCGCCCTTGAATGCAGGCTCGAAATACTGAGCCCGCGTTGGCGTGAAACCCATTAAGGTGTCGTTCGATAGTGTCACGATCGAATTTCTCCATTTCTCTATCGTAGAAAAAATCCGCGTCAACCATATACGCAGCTTCGCCGGTTCCTTCCTTGCGGACCAGCCCATATCTCAACCCTAACGCACAATCCTCAAGGAGAAGCCCAATATACGATTGGGCTTCTTGTACGTCTTTTTCATCGATTTTTCCTGCCTCAGATAACTGGTCGGCAACGGATACTCCGAGAAGAAAAGGAGCAATTAGCTCACGCCACTGAACGTTTCCTAAGCCTAGATCTTCACGTACGACCAGATCACGATAGCGAAGCCCTATTCTTGTTGTATGAGTAATTGGATAGCAGCGATGGAATGCTTCTAGCGCTTCAATCATACGAGGGGAAAAACTTTCCCATTGATCATATTTGACGCACGTTAGAGCTACGTATTCGCTGGTCAGCGATATCCGCCATACTTTGTCCGCAGATATGAAGTGGTAGATAACGCGCGTGGAGGGGGGGTCTCCGGCAACCTTACCCGCGCCTTGCCCAATGAATACCGAAATAAGTTCTTCCTGCACTTCTAGGATCGGATACTTGCCCTGGATCGTCCGTTGCAGCTCCGTTGGTAACCGGTCGTCAATTTCGAGCGCGCGAGGAAAGCGCACTTGCGCGACCACCTCAACAAGCGGGTTTGCAGTGTACTGCACACGATCCAATTTTTTGATCCGCATTTGGCCCTCATTACGTGTCACCCAGCAACGGAAACCGATCTTGGGTTCCCCTGTCAGCTACCGCAACATGTACCTATTCTGACGAAAGGGCACACCGTGCCAAGATCACATACGTTGCTGCTTAGCATAGCATATGCAGACCTAGCTGAGCCCCTCCAAGGTGATCCTTCCTCGCCTCCTAGAACCCGGTAAAGGTGGCCCCGCAAGGCTATCGCCGGATGGTCTCGGCTCTGAAAGTGTCTCTTGGATGCGTCTCTCGGCGGGCACGAGGGAGCGATGCTCAGTTCTCGGTGCATTTTCTGAAATGGCATGGTCACTTTGTCACTATATATCATTGATTTGGGTGTGGTCGAAACTGGTGGGGGACGGTCCTACGTCTCGTCGTCAGCGCGCCATCGCTGTCTGTATAGCCCTGGGTAACGCGCCATATCGAAACACCATTATTGCGCTGCACCTCCTTTCTGCTATCGACACGCGCAAAGCAACAAAGGCCCCTTGCGATGGACGTGCCGAAGCCGTGGCCACGTGATAATATTGTGACCGTCACGCAAAGAAGAGGGAGCGATGGCTGATAGCTCTGTGACCGTCACGAAACGAGGCAGGCCACCCAAGGGTGAGCGGCCGATGACTGACAGCGAGCGCAAACGCGCTCAGCGAATGCGGGACAAACGCGCCTCCATAGATGCCATTGGCGACGAGGAAAATGCGCCGCTACATGCGCTGCTGGCGCTTCTGCGTCGCGTCGAAACGTCAGAACCGGCTAGGCGTTCTGCTGAGCGGGCGTGGGCTGAAATCGGTCGCCGTTATGGATTCGTGACCATCACGAAATGAGATAAGAGACTATGGAAACCATTGAAGCAACGGCGGCGAGCAATTCTGCGGTGATTCCGTTCCTGACGATCACCGACACTGCGCCAACAACGAAAACGGAAGCGTACGAGGCGGTGCGCTTCAACGCCATGAAGCACGGCATTCTTTCCAAGTTGGCGGTGCTGGCCCACGAAGATCATGCCGAGTTTGACGACTTGCTGGCGGCGTTGATCGACGAACACCGGCCAGCCGGCATTACCGAGCGCCACCTCATTGAAGAGTTGGCGACGATCATTTGGCGCAAGCGGCGGGTGCTGCTGGCCGAAGGCGCGAAGATCAACGAAGGACTGAAAGCGGCGGTGAGCAATCCGGCGCTGGTGATGACTACGGCTGCACCTTTTCAGCGTGGGCTATCGGGGAAGGGCGTCGACTTGCGCGACCTCCTGGACGCCACACCGCAAGAGATGGGCGAGCGCCAGCGCGAGGCGGAGAATGATCTCGCTGCAACTCGCAAGGCCGGAGAAATCCTCCGCAAAGGCGGCGCGAACGCCTATCAGGCCGCGCGGCGGGCCTTGAGTGCCGGCTTGCGGGAGTGGTGGGACGTACGCCTTTCGGACGACGAAGGCGACGCCACGGCCGAAAGCTTCGCCGAGTTCGTGCGCGACGAACTCCACCCTTTCTGCATTAGCGCCCTGCAGGAAGTGCGATTTACCCCGGCAATCAAAGCGCAAACACTGGGTGAAGGCGTGCAAGCGTACCGGCTTGAGAAGCTGAATCGCTACGAAACGCACCTTGATCGAAAGTTCGAGCGAACTTTGGCCATGCTTTTGAAGTTGAAAGACCTCCGCGTCGAATGAAATCGGACATCATCAAAACGACCTAGAAGCTATGCGTAGCAGGGGGTTCAGGCAGATTGGCGGAAAACGACATGGCCAACTTGCCAAATGATTTAGGCTAAATCGGAGCGTAGACAGATGGGTGGCGCGGGCAGCGGGCGGGGATTCCAAGGGGGAAGGGCTACCACCAGCGAGATGCTGGCGCTGGACGTTCGGCGCGTTCAGCGCGATGGCCTGCTGCTACCGGGACGGGCCTCGACGTGGAAGTGGGCACGCAATGGCGAAAAGGTGGCGTCAATCCAGATGCGAGCGGAAGCCGGCCGCGTGATTCTCGACTACAGCAGCCGAAGCAACGGCGGCGAGTGGCAAGCGATCGAATATCCCGTCTCTCTGGAATGGACGGGCTGCACCCTCGGTGGACGGCGGGCGTGGTTCCTCTGCCCGGGCAAGGGATGCGGGCGGCGTGTGGCAATTCTCTTCGGCGGTTCAATCTTCGCGTGTCGGCATTGTCACAAGTTGGTCTATGCCTGCCAGCGCGAAGATGCTAACTATAGAGCGCTGCGGCGTTCGGACAGGATCCGGGATCGACTGGGCTGGCCTGCGGGCATTGCGAATCCCGACGGCGGCAAACCCAAGGGCATGCACTGGCGTACCTTCGAGCGATTGACTGCAGAACACGATGCCTTCGTCCAGGTATCGCTGGCGGCGACGGTGAAGCGGTTTGCGCTGAGGATATGAAGTCGCGCTGAATCTGTTTCGCAAAATCACCTTCAGCGTGGAAAGCTGATGCCAGTGGAGTGGATACGCTTGGTCCGTTGTCGTCCGCCGTGTAAAGTTCGGAACCTGTGCCATATGGCATCAATGCTCTGAAAAGACCGCTCATGGCCCTCAAGAAATCCGACCTCTACTCCTCCCTCTGGGCTTCGTGCGATCAACTGCGCGGCGGCATGGACGCCAGCCAGTACAAGGACTACGTCCTGTTCATGCTGTTCATCAAGTACATCACCGACAAGTACGGCGATATCGACGCATTCGCTCCCCCGGTGACGATCCCCACGGGGGCAAGCTTCAGGGACATGATCGCGCTCAAGGGTAAGAGCGACATCGGCGACAGGATCAACAAACAGATCATTGCGCCACTGGTCGACGCCAACGCCCGTTTGGCGAAAAGCGACTTCCCCGACTTCAACGACCCCAACAAGCTTGGTGAGGGCCAGGCGATGGTCGATCGCCTGAGCAATCTGATCGGCATCTTCCAGAAGCCCGAACTCGACTTCTCACAGAACCGCGCCGAGCACGACGACATTCTCGGCGACGCCTACGAATACCTGATGCGCCACTTCGCCACCGAGAGCGGCAAGAGCAAGGGCCAGTTTTACACCCCCGCCGAGGTCAGCCGCATCATCGCCAAGGTGATCGGTATCGCGCCGAATAACACCAAGGCGTCCACCACAGCCTACGACCCGACCTGTGGCTCGGGTTCGCTGCTCCTCAAGGTGGCCGCCCAGGCCGGCAAGCACATCACGCTCGAAGGGCAGGAGAAGGACGTGACCACCGCCGGCCTTGCGCGCATGAACATGATCCTGCACGACTTCCCGACGGCCAACATCCTCTCCGGAAACACCTTGGCCGCGCCCAAGTTCAAGGATGGCGAGAAGCTTCGCAGCTATGACTACGTCGTCGCCAATCCGCCCTTCTCGGACAAGACCTGGACCATCGGCCTTACGCCGTCGAATGATTCCTACCAGCGCTTCGCCTGGGGCGAGCCGCCGGCCAAGCAGGGCGATTATGCCTACCTGCTGCACATCGTCCGATCGATGAAGGCTGCGGGCAAAGGCGCCTGCATCCTGCCGCATGGCGTACTCTTTCGCGGCAACGCCGAGGCCACGATCCGCAAACAGCTCGTCCGCTCCGGCATTCTCAAAGGGATCATCGGCCTGCCCGCCAACCTCTTCTTCGGCACCGGCATCCCGGCCTGCATCCTGGTGCTGGACAAGGAGAACGCTGCCGGCCGCAAGGGCGTGTTCATGATCGACGCCGCCAAAGGCTTCATCAAGGACGGCAACAAGAACCGCCTGCGCGAACAGGACATCCACCGCATCGTCGATGCCTTCACCCGGCAGGCCGACGTCCCTCGCTACGCCCGGATGGTGCCGCTGGCCGAAATCGCCGACGCGAAGAACGACTTCAACCTGAACCTGCCGCGCTACATCGACAGCAGCGAAGCCGAGGACCTGCAGGACATCGACGCACACCTCAATGGTGGCATCCCCGAGCGCGATCTCGATGCCTTCGCCGACTACTGGCAGGTGCTGCCCGGCGTGCGCGCCACCCTGTTCGAGTCGGCCGGCCGCCCCGGCTACGCTCGCCTCAAGCTGCCTCTGGCCGAGGTCAAGCCGGCCATCTTCGGCCACGCCGAATTCACCGCCTTCAACCAGACCGCGACCCGACGCTTTGCCGACTGGCGCGCTGCTGTCAGCCCGCAGCTCACCAGCTTTACAAAGGATGGCCACCCTAAGGCGCTGATCGAGAGCATCGCCGAGGCGCTGCTCGCCACCTTCAAGGAAGTCCCACTGCTCGACGCCTACGACATCTACCAGCACCTGATGGACTACTGGGCCGAGACCATGCAGGACGACGCCTATCTGATTTCCGCCGACGGCTGGGTGGCGAAAGCCGTCCGCATCATGGAGAGCGACAGGAAAGGCAAGGCCAGATACAAGGGCTGGGCCTGCGACCTGATCCCCAAATCACTCATTGTTGCCCGCTACTTTTCCGGGGAGCAGGCGGGCATCACCGCCAAACAGGCCGAACTGGAAGCGGCCAGCGCCAGCCTTGCCGAACTGGAGGAGGAACACGGCGACGAGGATGCTGTCTTTGCCGGCTTCGACAGCATCAGTGCCGCCACGGTGAAGGAGCGCATCCGCGAAATCGGTGGAGACCCGGACGGGGCCGCCGAGTTGGCGGTCCTGGCGCAGTGGCTGAGTTTGAGCAACGACATCACGGCGCTGAAGAAGCAGCTTCGTGAATTGGACGCCGCGCTGGACTCGCTGGCCTACGAAAAATACCCCAAGCTGACCGAGGCCGAGATCAAGACGCTGGTGGTGGACGATAAGTGGATGGCGCGGCTGACAGCCGCTGTGCAGGGCGAACTGGATCGCGTTTCGCAGACGCTCACCGGCCGCATCCGCGAGCTGGCCGAGCGCTACGCTACGCCGCTGCCGCAGCTTACCGAGGAGGTGGCGATGCTCGCGGCCCGCGTGGAGGAACACCTCATGAAGATGGGGGCGTCGTGGACGTGAGGGCTGGATATATGCAGACCGAGGTCGGGGTCATTCCCGAGGATTGGGCCGTTGCCAGTCTTCAGGATGCGTGTCAGGAGACAATCACCTACGGAATTGTGCAATGCGGTAAGCATGTCAATAACGGCATTCCTTACGTCCGAGTGTCGGACATGGACAAGCCAGATCTGGATGTTGATGGAATGCTTCGAACAAGCCCAGCGATAGCAGCGCGGTTCTCGCGTTCAACAGTGCAGCAAGGGGACCTCGTCTATGCTCTTCGAGGAAAGCTAGGCGAGGTTCGCCAGGTTTCAAGTTCGGTCGCAGGCGCGAATCTGACGCAAGGAACGGCACGACTGTCTCCCAAAGAGGGAGTCTTGAGCGACTACTTGATGTGGAGCATGCGCAGTTCGCACGTAGTGAGGCAGTCTGAGGTCGAGGCGAAAGGGACTACCTTTCGCGAGATTACGCTCGAGGACTTGAGGCACATATGCCTACCAATTGCCCCCATCCCTGAACAACGCGCCATCGCGGTGGCGTTGAGCGATGTGGATTCGCTGCTGGGCGGACTGGAGCGGCTCGTCCTCAAGAAGCGCAACCTCAAACAGGCCGCCATGCAGCAGCTCCTCACCGGCCAAACCCGCCTACCGGGTTTCAGCAGGGAGTGGGAGATAGAGCGGTTGGGCGATCTCGCGGAAATGGCGAGCGGTGGAACGCCACTGTCGTCCGTTTCCGCGTACTACGGCGGCGGCATTCCGTGGGTCTCCATCGCTGACATGACAAGAGCTGGTAGAGTAATCGACCGGACCGAGAAGACGCTTACTCTGCTTGGTCTAGAAAAGTCGGTAGCACAGATGTTTCCTGCTGGCACAGTTCTCTATGCGATGTACGCGTCGCTGGGTGAATGCAGCATTGCGGGCATGCCTGTTTGCACTAGCCAAGCTATTCTGGGTATCCGACCAAAGCGCGACCTCCACAACGGGTTCCTCTATTACTTCCTCACGTTGTTGAAGACCACGGTCAAGAGCTTGGGACAACAAGGCACACAGTCGAACCTTAACAAGGGCATGGTCGAAGATTTTCGTTTCCCTCTACCGTCGTGCGAAGAACAAACCGCCATCGCCACCGTCCTCGCCGACATGGATGCCGAAATCTCGGCGCTGCTGGCCCGCAGCGACAAGACTCGCGCCCTCAAGCAGGCGATGATGCAGGAACTCCTCACCGGAAAGACACGTCTCGTATGAACGAACAGCGAATCTCACTGAAAACCGTCAATGACTTGCGGGTGGATGCCTCCCAAGCCGCGCTTCGGTTCTTCATTCCCGCCTATCAGCGCGGGTACCGATGGTCACCGCTTCAGGTAGAGCAGCTGCTGGAAGACGTCCGGGAATTCACCGTACGACCGAACCCGCAACCGGACGAGTTCTACTGCCTGCAACCACTGGTCGTCATGGCCCGGCCCACTGGTGACTTCGAGGTGGTGGATGGTCAGCAGAGATTGACCACCTTGTTGCTTATCCTGCGCCATTTCAACGAGCGTCTGGCAAAGAGATACCAGCAAACGGTCTATACGCTGGCTTACGAGACACGCCCTGGTTTGGACGATTTCCTGGAGAACCCTACCGAAGAAGCCGCCAACGAGAATGTAGATTTCTTCCACCTCGACCAGGCTATGCAGACCATCGAGCAATGGTTTGGCGCACAAGACACCATTGTTGAGGACATGAAGTCAGCCCTTCTTAACAAAACGAAAGTCATCTGGTTCCAATTGGCGGACAGCGACAAGCCTGTGGACGCGTTCACCCGCCTCAATGTCGGCAAAATTCCCTTGACCAACGACGAGTTGATTCGGGCCCTGTTCTTGAGGCGTACCGGCCCGCATGGAGGTGAGGCAGCAGTTGTGCCGTTGCGCATTGCCTACGAGTGGGACCAACTGGAAAAGGCGCTGCAGTCTGACGCTTTCTGGTACTTCCTCAGCAATACGCGAGGGAAGGAGCAAAACCGCATTGGCTTTCTATTCGAACTGGTCTCCCGAGCCGAAGGCATGCCTTCCGGAGTAGAGAGCGATGCTTATGGTATTTTCCACACATTCAACCAACGGCTGAGAGCTCAGGGAGCCACACCCGAGAGCGAGTGGAAGAAGGTCAAGCAGACCTACTTGATGCTGGAAGAGTGGTTCGAGGACCGAGTTCTTTACCACATGGTCGGTTTCCTCGTAAGCGAGGGGATGTCGCTCAACGATCTCCGGGCGCTCTCCATGGAGTGCACCAAGAGCGCCTTCGAAAAGCACCTGCGTCAGGAAATTTTCAAACGCGCGATTGGCGAGGACCTACGTGATTCATCCGACGAGCGAGTGATCCGTGAGCACGTTGCTGACCGCTTGGATGCGCTTTCCTACAACCATCATTCCGGGAAGATCAGATCACTTCTGCTCCTCTTCAACCTGGCAAACTCTTTTACAGAATCACCGATCCAATCTGCGTTTTCAGTTCGACAGCTTCAAGAGCGAACGTTGGGATATCGAGCATGTTCGTTCGGTAGCCGACGACAAACCCGAGCGTTTTCATGATCGAGGGAACTGGCTACGCAATTGCCTTGGCTACCTGGAATCGCAAGAGACCGGCCGAGAACTGCGCAAGCAGATCGAAGATTTCCTCACCCTGACGCAGGTTGACGCGACCAACGAAGTCTTCGACCCCCTTTACGATGAGTTGCTTGAGTATTTCCACGAAGCAAGTGAAGGAGAGGCAGATCACGGAATCGCCAATCTGACCCTTCTTGATGAACACACGAACCGGAGCTACAAGAATGCCGTCTTCGCGGTCAAGCGGCAGAGCCTCTTGGACCTCGACCACGCCGGGATTTTCGTGCCCCTTTGCACCAGGAATGTCTTTCTGAAGTGTTACAGCCCGCAAGTGGATAACGTGATGTTCTGGAGCGAATCCGACCAAGATGGTTATAGAGAAGCCATCGCCACCACACTTACAAACTTCTTTCTTGGAAGGATGGAGTGATTCCAATGAGTTTCGGTAGCCAAATCATCTACAAGCAGTTGTTTCAGCAGCACGGGCGTGTCCGGGTTCCCATGATCCAGCGGGGACTACGCTCAAGGGCGTCCGGCGGAGGCGGAAGTCCGGGAAGAATTCCTGAACGACATTGAGACGGCGCTGCGCAAACCGGCAAACGATCCGGAGCTTCCCCTAAATCTTGACTTCATTTACGGCAGCGTGGAAGGGGACGGCGAGGACTCGATTCTTCCTCTTGATGGGCAGCAACGACTGACGACGCTTTTCCTCCTGCATTGGTACCTAGCCTGGACGGATGACCAGTGCGACCTATTTAAGCAGCTATTTCAGACTGATGACCAGCGTTCGAGATTCGCCTACAGCGTTCGACCGAGCAGTAACGAGTTTTTTCGATGAGCTTGTGGGTTACCGGCCTGCCGTTCCTCCGGATGACGTTCTGGACGTGGCGCAACAGGTTAGCGACCAGCGCTGGTTCTTTCGCAGCTGGCGGCTTGATCCCACGATCCAATCGGTTCTCTGCATGCTCAAAGCCATTCACGAGAGGTTCGCCTCTTCGAGCGGATTGTTCTCACGGCTGATCGATGAGAATCAGCCTGCCATCACGTTCCAACTGCTGGACTTGAAGAACTTCGGTCTTTCCGACGATCTTTACATCAAGATGAACGCCCGCGGCAAACCGCTGACGGCATTCGAGACCTTTAAGGCACGCTACGAGCAGGAACTGGAAGAACAGTTTGAGGACGTCACCTTCTCAATCGGAGAGCAGAATTTTCCAGTAGCGAAATACGTCGCGCTCAGGATGGACACTGCATGGGCCGACTTGTTCTGGAGACTCCGAGACCAGAAGAGCAACCTCTACGATGGGGCGCTCATGAATATGTTTCGGGCGGTCGCGCTGGTGACAAGAAGCCCGGACGATGAGGAGTATTCGGACGATATTCTCCTTTTGCGGAATGGCATGAAAGCGCCTTCATACACGGATTTCCATTTACGTGAATGGCTTGATGAACGTTTCACCATGGCAATTATCCATCTATTCGATGCCTGGAGCGCGGAGAGCGGAAAGCTAACAGCTCTTCTTCCGGATCAGCGATATTTCGACGAGAGATCAGTTTTCGACAAGATTGTTTCAAATGGAGCAAGCCTCTCCTATGTGGAACTTGTTCAGTTTGCTGCGTATGTTGGCTTCGTTGCGAAGCATCAAGATGCACTCAATTATCGAGCGTTTCAGGAATGGATGCGGATCGCCCACAATCTCTCAGCAAATACGGAATATAACCGCCCTGACGACCTTCGACGTAGCATTCTCGGGCTCAACAACTTGCTTCAGCACTCCGAGGAAATACTCAACCACTTCGCCGAAACAGATAATCCCGCGAGCGGCTTCAGCCCGCACCAAATAGCCGAAGAAAAACTCAAGGCCGAGCTGATATTGGCGCACGATACTTGGCGGGAATCGATCGATCGTGCCGAAGGCCATGGATATTTCCGTGGGCAAGTTGAATTTCTCCTGGACTTTTCCGGTGCCATCACTGCAAGGAACCAGACGACGCCTGGTCGCTGGGAGGCCGAATTTCACGCCGATCTGCAGGAGCGCTTCTTGCGCTACTTATCTCTGGCAGAAAATATGTTCACCGCTTCTGGCTTGAGGCCCGCGAGTGAATTTCTATGGCAACGGGCTTTACTCAGCGTGGGCGATTATCTTCTTCCAAGCCGTCGCAATCGTTCCTTCCTCGTCGGCTCGACTGCTGACCAAGCAAGCTGGAAGCGGTTGCTCCGAGGCACAGGTGAAAAAGCGCCAGAAGCACGCAAGGCACTTCACCAACTTTGGGACAAGCTCGCCGCCACCAAAGCCCTCGAACCGCAATTAGCGAGAGTCGTCGAGGAAGGTACGAATTTGGAACCGTGGAGGGCTGCTTTAGTTCGAACGCCGAGCGCGATCGAATACTGCGAAAATCAGTCCATCCGATGGAACTCGGAAACTGAGATTTATTTGCTGAGCAAAACACAAATGAACGGGGCGCATGCTGAGCTGTTCACATTTTGCCTATATAAAAATCAGCTCGTACCTCTTGAAAAGAATGGCCAATTGGGGCCGTTGATTCTGATTCCTTACTATTCAGCTGTAGGTGCCGATGTGGAACCGGGTATCCGACTTGCTCTCTCCCATGGAGAGCACTACGCATACTTCGATGTCGAGTTTCGAGGGGGGGCATACGAAATTTACGTGCATAGTCAGTGGCTGGAAAAGTTGCCCGAGCTTGTGCCTTGCCTCGCCGCTCAAGATTTCGCCGACACGCACGGTCGGGCTACGAAAATTATTTCCCCGGAAGACATCGCGGCCGACCTTGTCAAGCTGGCCCAACATCTAGCAGAAGCCTTCCCGAGTTCCTAATCCAATGACTGGGCAACCTCGCTCCGAACGAAAGACGCAGAACCGCGTCATTGATCTGTTCAGCGACAAGGCGCTGCCCGATTGGCTGGGCTACCGCTATCTCGGCGAGTGGAACAAACGCGAGAACAACCGCCCCATCGAGACAGCGCTGCTGCGCGAAAACCTCGCGGCGCGGGGGTATTCGGCTGCCCATATCTCCGCGGCCCTGCAGAAGCTGGAAATCGCTGCCGACGCGACCGGAATCACGCTCTACCAGGCCAACCTGCGCACCTATCAGTTGCTGCGCTATGGCGTGCCGGTGCAGATCGCCGCCGGCAGGGCGCATGAGACGGTGCATCTGATCGACTGGGACAACCCGGAGCAGAACGACTTTGCCCTGGCCGAGGAGGTGACGCTCAAGGGCGGCTACGAGCGGCGGCCGGACATCGTGCTCTACATCAACGGCATCGCCATCGCGGTGATCGAACTCAAGCGCAGCTCGGTGGAGGTGGCCGACGGGGTGCGGCAACTGATCACCAACCAGGAAGAGATTTTCAACAAGGGCTTCTTCACGACCGTACAGTTGCTGCTGGCGGGCAGCGACGCACAGGGATTGCGCTACGGCACCACCGGCACGCCCGAGCAGTTTTTCGTGGAATGGAAGGACGAGGAAAAGGTCGGCGCCGGTGGGACTGCGCTACCCGAGGCCGGTGCCTTGCTCGACCGGCCGCTGGCGCAACTGTGCGACAAGGCCCGGCTGCTCGACCTGATCCGCCACTTCATCATCTTCGATGCCGGCCAGAAGAAAGTGCCGCGACCGCATCAATACGCCGGGGTGAAGGCGGCACAGGAGCGAATGGCCAGGCGCGAGGGCGGTGTGATCTGGCACACCCAGGGCAGCGGCAAGAGCATCCTCATGGTGCTGATTGCCAAGTGGCTGCTGGAGCACGACCCCGAGGCACGCATTCTCGTCATCACCGACCGCGACGAACTGGACAAGCAGATCGTCGGCGTGATGAGGAATGCCGGGGTGATCGGCGAGAGCTCGCCTTCACCACGCATTAGCTCGCGGGCGGAGTTCGTCGACAAGCTGGCGGCGACCACGCCGCGCCTGCTGTGCGCTCTGATCCACAAGTTCGATGTGGCCGACCTGAGAGGGCCGGCGCCGAAGGTGGCAGGCCGCTTCTATGTGTTTGTCGATGAGTGCCACCGCAGCCAGGGCGGCGACATGAACCGGCAGATGAAACGCTGGCTGGAAAGCGCGATCTTCATCGGCTTCACCGGCACGCCGCTGCTGCGCAAGGACAGGCTGCTGACGCGGGATGTGTTCGGCAGCTACATCCACACCTACAAATTCCACCAGGCGGTGGCTGACAAGGTGGTGTTTGACCTCAAGTACGAGGCACGCGACGTGCCCGAGCGCTTAACGTCGCAGAAGAAGATCGACGAGTGGTTCGAGGAGAAGACCAAGAACCTGAACAACTTCCAGAAGGCGCTGGTGCGCAAACGCTGGGCAACGATGGAAGAGCTGATGAGCGCGGCGGGACGCAAGCGCGAGATCATTGCCGACATCATCGGCGACTTTGCCCTCAAGCCGCGCCTGAACAACGACCGCGGCACGGCGATCCTGGTGGCCGCCTCGATCCATGACGCCTGCCATTACTTCCGCCTGTTCCAGAACACGAGCTTCGGAGCCTACTGCGGGATCATCACTTCTTTCGAGCCGAACGCGAATGCGATCTCCAGGGAGCCGGCCAACAGCGACGAGCGCTACAAGTTCGACACCTACACCCGGCACGTTCTCAAGAGCGGCCAGACGACCAGGCAATACGAGGAAGAGACCAAGCGCCGTTTCACGAGGAACCGGCGAACCTGAAGCTGCTTATCGTGGTGAGCAAGCTGCTGACCGGCTTCGACGCGCCGAGTTGTAGCTACATCTACCTCGACAACGAACTGCGCGACCACAACCTGTTCCAGGCCATCTGCCGCACCAACCGGCTCGACGGCGATGACAAGGATTACGGCCACATCGTCGATTACAAGAAGCTTTTCGGCGACGTGCAGCAGGCCATCGCGGTGTACAACTCCGACGAACTGGACATCGAACAGGGAAACGGTGGCGACAACAACGTGCACCTCAAGAGCTGGCTGGAAGAAGGCAGGAAGCAGCTCGCCGACGCCCGCCAGGAACTGAGCTACCTTTGCGAGCCGGTGGCACTGCCGCGCGAGGTGGAGCAGTTCCTGCATTATTTCTGCGGCGATGCCGCCAATCCCAATGCGCTGAACGAAACGGAGGTGCTGCGCATTTCCTTCTACAAGGCGGTGGCGCTCTTTGCGCGAGCCTTCGCCGACCTCGCCCAGGATTTGACCGAAGCGGGGTATTCCGACGCCGAGGTGGCGGTTCTGCAAAAGGACGTCGCGTTCTACGCCGAGATTCGCGCAGCCATCAAGAGGCACTCCGGCGAGGAGCTGGACATCAAGCCCTTCGAGGCGGACATGCGCCACCTCATCAACACCTACATCCAAGCTGATCCGGCGGCCGAACTGGGTGAACTGGGCGAGATGTCGCTGACCGAACTGATCATCGAGACCGGCATCCACGATGCCATCGCCAGAAAGCTGAACGCGAAGGGCAAGCTCTCGAAGAACGCCATCGCCGAGGGGATCATCAACAACGTCCGCAAGACGATCATCCGCGAGCAGCTTACTGACCCGAGGTTCTACGCGCAGATGTCCAAGCTGCTCGATGATCTGATCGAGCAGAGTCGGGTGGATACGGCGGCCTATGAGGAATTCCTGCGCAAGGCCGAGCAGTTGGTGAAGCGGTTGGCCGCTAAGCAGCCGGAAGGCGGTATTCCCGCGATGCTGCACGGCAAGACCGAGGCGATCGTCATCTACAACAATCTGCCAGAGATCCTCGCGGCGGCGGGCAATGCCCGTTTCACTGCGGCGGAACCGCTGGCCGAGTACGCAGCCGAGCGTCTGACATTGGCGCTGGACATCGATCGCACCCTGCGCGAAAAGGCGCCGGCCGGCTGGAAGGGTGATCAGGCACGGGAGGCGCAGCTACTGAACGCACTATTCCCCTTGCTTGGTCGAAATCGCGAGGCGACGCGCGCCATGTTCGAACTGGTGAAGAACCAGCCGGGGTATCAATGACCGAGATCATCCGGCTCGGCGACATCGACATCGCCGTGACGCGCAAGCTGGTCAAGCACGTCCACCTTTCCGTGCATCCCCCGGCAGGGAGCGTCACGCTGGTAGCTCCGACCGGCACACGACTGGAAGCCGCCCGGGCCTATGCCATCTCCAAGCTGGGCTGGATTCGTGACCAGCAGGCGAAGCTGCTGGCACAGGCGCGAGAGACTCCACGCCAGTTCGTCGAGCGGGAAAGCCATTACCTCTGGGGACGGCGCTATCTGCTGTCTATCATCGAGAAGGACGCAAAGCCAAGCGTGACTTTGGATCATCGCCGGATCATGCTCAGCGTGCGCCCGGGCAGTGGGCTGGCCAAGCGGGCAGAGGTGATGCTTGAATGGTATCGCTCATTGCTGCACGAAGCCGTACCTGCACTCATCAGGAAATGGGAGGAGAGGCTTGGCGTGAAGGCTTCCGGCTACTTTCTGCAGCGCATGAAGACGAAGTGGGTAGCTGTAACCACCGGGCGGGAAGCATTCGGCTGAATACCGAGCTGGTGAAAAAGCCCAAGGACTTGCTTGAATACGTCGTCGTGCATGAAATGCTGCATCTGGTCTGAGCCGACGCACAGCGAGCGCTTCGTGGCGCCTGCTCGACCAGCATTTCCCGACGTGGCGGGAAGCCCGTGCGAGCTGAATGAAACTGCCGTTGGGCGCGGAGACCTGGAACCATAGCGTTGACGGCGTTGAGTCCGCGGCACGAGGGAGTTGATGCAGGCGGGCCGATGTCTTCCGAAGCCGCGGCCGCATCGGAGCTGCGGGTGACGATCGCCTGAATTACCGCCTAAGGGGGCTCGCGATGGTCGCCTGGCTGGGAAGCTGCCCCACCGTGCGGGCCTTGCTGACGTGGCTCAGGATTGGCTGGCATATTCGCCGACTTGTACCCAAAGTTGTACCCAGCAGCCCAAAAAGCAAAAGGCCAATCCGAAGATTGACCTAAGTGTTTGAATCTATTGGTGCGCCCGGAGCGATTCGAACGCCCGACCCCTTGGTTCGTAGCCAAGTACTCTATCCAACTGAGCTACGGGCGCCTTGCCTTGCTGAAGCGGCGAATTATACAGAGGCGATCGGCCGTGCTCAAGCACTATCTGGCCAATTTTCGCGTCCGCGGCGGTTTTCCCCGCCGCGCTGCGCGCCTGCCTTGCGGCGAGGCCGAGTGCGAGAATGCCGGCTTACTGATCCAGCGCGCGCCCGACGATCTCGCGTACATCCGACGACAGGCCATCGATTGAGCGCAGCTTTTCGAGGGCGAAGCTGGCTTGTTGCTGGCGCGGCTGGTCGAACTTCCGCCAGCGATCGAAGCGGCGTGCCAGACGTGCGGCGACCTGCGGGTTGAGGCGATCGAGCTCGCCGATCTGTGTGGCGAGGAACAGGTAGCCGCCGCCGTCGGCGGCGTGAAAACGGACATGATTGTTGCCGAAAGTGTTGAGCAGCGCGTAGACCTTGTTCGGATTGCGCAGATCGAAAGCCGGGTGATCGAGCAGCTCTCGGACCACCGCGAGCGTGTCGGGAAGGCGGCTCGCCGCCTGTACCGACAGCCATTTGTCGACCACCAGCGCGTCGTCGTGCCAGCGCTCGTAGAAGCTGTCCAGTGCCTGTACACGTTCCGGGCAGTCGTTCTGCGCCAGGGTTGCCAGCGCCGCCAACTGGTCGGTCATGTTGTTGGCTGTCTCGAACTGGCGCATGGCCAGGGCGCGCGACTCGGCGCTGTTCAGCTCGCCCAGATAGCCCAGGCAGAGGTTGCGCAGCGCGCGCCGCCCGGCGGCTGCCGGCGTGGCCTGGTAAGGGCCGCTGGTGGCGTGCGTTTCGTAAGCGTGCAGCAGCGCGCCACCCAGTTGTTCGGCGACAAAACGGCGCAGGCCATTGCGCGCTTCGTGCAGGGCGCTCGGGTCGACCATGGCCATCTCTTCGGCAAGGGTCGCTTCGCCGGGCAGGGTCAGGGCTTCGGCGGCGAAAGCGGGATCGGCAGCGGCGTTTTCGAGAAGCCGTGCGGCGGCTTCGACGAAGGTTTGCGGCCAGTAGGCAGCGCGGCCGACCGAGATGTCTTCGGCGGCTGCCAGGATCAGGCGGCTGGCCAGGCGTTGCCCGGCTTCCCAGCGATTGAAGGGGTCGCTGTCGTGGGCCAGCAGGTGCGCCAGCTCTTCGTCGCTCCAGGAGAAATCGAGAATCACCGGCGCCGAGAAGTCGCGCAGCAGCGAAACGACGGGGGCGGCGGCCAGCTCGGTGAAGACGAACTGCTGCTCGAAGTCGGTCAGCGAGAGGACGCGCGTCTTTCGGCCGCTGTCGGTGGTGCTGTCTTCACCGGCGATCAGCAGCGGCATGTCTTCGCCCTCTGCGCCGTTGAGGCCGATGGCCACCGGGATGTGGAAGGGACTGTGCAGCGGACTGTGCAGCGGCTCGGAGGTGGCGTCCGCGGCGGCGCGCGTGGGCAGCGATTGGGACAGGGTCAGGGTGTAGCTGCGCGTTTCCGCGTCATAGTTACCGCTGGCCCAGAGGCGCGGTGTGCCGGCCTGGTCGTACCAGCGCTTGAACTGCGTCAGGTCGACGCCGGAAGCGTCGGCCATGGCCGCGACGAAGTCGTCGCAGGTCACCGCCTGGCCGTCATGGCGTTCGAAGTAGAGGTCCATGCCGCGCCGGAAAGCTTGCTTGCCGATCAGCGTTTCGATCATGCGCACCACTTCGGCGCCCTTGTCGTAAACGGTGCTGGTGTAGAAGTTGTTGATCTCGATATACGAGTCGGGGCGCACCGGATGGGCCATCGGGCCGGCGTCTTCGGGAAACTGCATGGCGCGCAGGGCGCGCACTTCGCGAATGCGGGTGACCGCACGACTGTGCATGTCGGCGCCGAATTCCTGGTCGCGATAGACGGTCAGCCCTTCCTTCAGCGATAGCTGGAACCAGTCGCGACAGGTGACCCGGTTGCCGGTCCAGTTGTGGAAGTATTCGTGCGCGACGACGCGGTCGATGTTCTGGTAGTCGGCGTCGGTGGCGATGTCGGCACGGGCCAGGACGTACTTGGTGTTGAAGACGTTGAGGCCCTTGTTTTCCATCGCTCCCATGTTGAAGTCGCCGACGGCGACGATCATGTAGTGGTCGAGATCGCATTCCAGGCCGAAGACTTCCTCATCCCAGCGCATCGAGCGCTTGAGGGCGTCCATGGCGTGCGCGCACTGGTCGAGCTTGCCGGGCTCGACGAAGACGGCGAGCTGAACGCTGCGCCCGCTGCTGGTGGTGAACTCGTCGCGCAGCACGTCGAGGCGGGCGGCAACCAGGGCGAAGAGATAGCAGGGCTTGAAGAAGGGGTCTTCCCATTTCGCCCAGTGGCGGTCAGGCCCCTCGTCGCCGCTGCCGACCGGGTTGCCGTTGGCCAGCAGTACCGGCAGGCGGGTCTTGTCGGCATGCAGGGTGACCTGGTAGCGCGACATGATGTCCGGGCGATCCGGAAACCAGGTGATGCGGCGGAAACCCTGCGCCTCGCACTGGGTGAAATAGCCATCCTTGGAGCGAAAAAGTCCGGACAGGCTGCTGTTGTGGTCGGCATCGATACGCACCTGCGTACGCAGCGTCAGCGTGTCCGGCGGATTGACGATGGTCAGCAGTGAGTCGCTGCAGTGGTATTGGTCCTGGCCGAGAACGCTGCCGTCGATGGCTACGGAGATCGTTTCCAGCCCCTGGCCGTCGAGTTGTAGCGGTGGCAGGGGGCTTGCCTCCGCAGCCAGGGCAGCCAGGGGATTGCGCCGCAGTTGCAGCTGGCTGTTGACCAGCACTTCGCCGGCGTTGAAGTGCACGTCGAGTTCGACGCTGTCGACGAGGAAAGGCGGCGGTGTGTAATCCAGGCGGTGGATGCGCTGCGGGGTTTCGCTGTTCATCGGGGGTCCTTGTCTGTCGGCTTGCCCGACCATGATTATCGCCAGGGCGATGCTTGGCGTTGGCCGGTGCCTACGGCGCCTTGAGCAAACCAGCCTGGCGCAGCTGTTCGGCGATGCCTGTCGCCAGTTGTCGGTAGCCGTCGGCGTTGGGGTGGATGGGGTCAGCTCTCAGTTCCGGTTTGGCGAGGACCTCGGCGAGAACGCTGTCGACCAGCGCCAGCTTTTCTTCGCTGGCCAGCTCGGCGTAGATTTCAGAATCGGGCAAGCGGCCGCTGATGGCGCCGAGCAGCGAGAACTTGGGGACGGCGACCAGTACCACCTGCGCGCCGGAGTCGCGAATGGCGCTGACGATGGCCCGCAGATCTTCCTTGACGGCGGCTGCCGGGCGTCGGCGCAGGAAATCGTTGCCGCCCAGTTCGACGATGACCAGTGCCGGCCAGGTCGCCGCCAGGGCGGCCTCGATCCGCTCGCGGGCTGCCGCGCTGGTGTCGCCGGGGATGCCGGCGTTGGTGATCTGCCAGCCGCTGAGCGCTGCCAGCTCGGTCGGATAGTCTTCGCCAGGCTGGGCGCCGGTGCCGAAGGTAATGCTGTTGCCGAAGGCCAGGACCGCGCTTCCGGCCGGCAGCGCCGTTCCTTGCGTCGTCTCGCTGCAGCCGCTGGCCAGCAGCAAGGCCAGCAGCAGGGTGGTGGCCAGAAGCAGCCGCTGCAGGGGGAAGTGGAGCGCCGCAGCCACAGAGCGCAAACAAGGGTGTAGCGCAGGGTGTAGCGCAGGGCGTAGCCCGCTCACGGCAGCTGGTCGCGATGCAGCAGGAAGACGTACTGATCGCCGGCCGCGGTGTCCAGCCAGGTAAAGGCGGTATCCGGGAAGGCCGCTTCGAGCTGCTCCCGGTTGTGGCCGATTTCGACGACCAGCAGGCCGTTCGGCGTGAGGCGTTCGCGCGCTGTCGCGAGGATGGCCCGCGTCAGGTCGAGCCCGTCCTTACCGCTGGCCAGCGCCAGGGCGGGCTCGCGCTGGTATTCGGCGGGCAGGCTGCGCATCGATGGGGCATTGACGTAAGGCGGGTTGCTGATGATCAGGTCGTAGCGCTCCTTGCCGAGCGCGGCGAAGAGGTTGCTCTCGAGCAGCCGGATACGCGCCGTCAGCCCGTAGTCGCTGACGTTACGCTCGGCCACGGCCAGCGCGTCGGGCGAAATGTCGATGGCGTCGACGCTGGCCGCCGGGAAGGCATGCGCGGCGAAAATCGCCAGGCAGCCGGAACCGGTGCATAGGTCGAGAACGGACGCCACGCTCTCCGGGTCGTCGATCCATGGCGCCAGCTGCTCGCGCAGCAATTCGGCGATGAAGGAGCGCGGCACGATCACCCGTTGATCGACATAGAAGCGATATTCGGCCAACCAGGCTTCGTTGGTCAGGTAGGCGGCCGGCAGGCGTTCGCAGATGCGCCGCTCGATGATGCGCAGTACGGCCGTGCGCTCGTCGCTGGTCAGGCCGGCGTCGAGAAAAGGCTCGAGCCGATCGAGTGGCAGGTGCAGGCTGTGCAGCAGCAGATAAACCGCTTCGTCCCAGGCGTTGTCGGCGCCGTGTCCGAAGAACAGTCCGCCTTCGCTGAAGCGGCTGACGGCAAAGCGCAGCAGGTCGCGCAAGGTGCGCAGTTCGTTTTGTGCCTGTTCAAACATGGCTGGGCAGCAAGGCTTCGAGAATACGGCGGTAGATGGCTGCGAGTCGTGGCAGGGCGGCGATTTCGACGGCTTCGTTGACCTTGTGGATGCTGGCATTGACCGGGCCGATTTCGATCACTTGTGCGCAGATCTCGGCGATGAAGCGACCGTCCGAAGTGCCGCCGCTGGTCGACAGCTCGGCTTCGACGCCGGTTTCGGCGCGAATCGCCTGCAGCGAGGCGTCGATCAGCGCGCCGTGGCCGGTCAGGAAAGGCTTGCCGCTCAAGTTCCACGCCAGTTCGTAGGTCAGCTGGTGGCGGTCGAGCAGCGCGCAGGTTCGCGCTTGCAGTTGCTCGGGTGTGCTGGCCGTACCAAAGCGGAAGTTGAACTGGATATCGACGCTGCCTGGAATGACATTGCTGGCGCCGGTGCCGCCGTGGATGTTGGAGATTTGCCAGGTGGTCGGCGGGAAAAACTCGTTGCCCTGATCCCAGACCGTCTGCGTCAGCTCGGCAATCGCCGGGGCTGCCAGATGAATCGGATTTCTTGCCAGATGCGGGTAGGCGATGTGGCCCTGCACACCCTTGACGGTCAGTTTCCCCGACAGCGATCCGCGGCGTCCATTCTTGACCATGTCGCCGAGCGTGTTGACCGAGGTCGGCTCGCCGATGATGCAGTAGTCGATCGTCTCGCCGCGTTGGCGCAAGGCCTCGGTGACGGCGACCGTGCCATCGATGGCGTCGCCTTCCTCATCGGAAGTGAGCAGGAAGGCGATCGAGCCGCCGTGCTCGGGCTTGCCGGCGACATAGGCTTCGGCGGCGGTGACGAAAGCCGCCAGCGAAGCTTTCATGTCGGCGGCGCCGCGCCCGTACAGCATCCCCTCCTTGCGCAGCGGCTGGAAGGGATCGCTGTGCCATTGTTCGAGTGGGCCGCTGGGGACAACGTCGGTGTGGCCGGCCAGACAGAGCAAGGGGCTGCTGTGGCCGCGCCGCGCCCAGAGGTTGCTGACCGCGCCGCGCTTGATGAACTCGCAGCGGAAGCCGATGGCTTCAAGACGGCGGGCGATGATCGGCAGGCAGCCGGCGTCGTCGGGGGTCAGCGAGCGACAGGCGATGAGTTGCTCGGCGAGTGCAAGAGTCGCCTCGTTGGCCACTGCCAGCTTGCTGTCCTTGGCCATCTCAGTAGCGCTGTCCCTGTTCATCGTGCGCGCCTGGCTAGGCTTGCTCGTCAGCGTCGTGGAGACTGAGCGAGAACTCCTTGAAGGAAGCGCTGCTGGGGTCGCTTTCCGATAGCTCGTATGATGACGTGCTCAACTTGTCGTCGCGACGCGGTGCCGGCGCTGCTTCGAAGTTGTTGATCAGCCAGGACAGGTTGGTCGGTGAATCGGCATTGCTCAGCGCCTCTTCCAGGGTAATCACGTCTGCGCGGTAGAGCTTGAAAAGCGCTTGTTCGAAAGTCTGCGAACCGGGTGCGAGGCTTTGCTCCATGGCCTCCTTGAGGGCCGGGATGTCGCCGCGCTCGACCAGTTCCTGGACGTGATAGCTGTTCAGCAGAACTTCGACGGCTGGCGCCAGCTTGCCTTCCTTGCGCTTTACCAGGCGCTGCGAAACGATCGCCTTCAGACTCACCGAGAGGTCCATGTACAGCGCGCTGCGGCTATCGAGCGGGAAGAAGTTGATCATCCGGTTGAGTGCGTGGTAGCTGTTGTTGGCGTGCAGGGTGCCCAGGCAGAGGTGGCCCGTCTGGGCGTAGGCAATTGCCGCCTGCATCGTTTCCTTGTCGCGGATCTCGCCGATCAGAATACAGTCCGGTGCTTGCCGCATGGCGCTTTTCAAGGCGTTGTTCCAGCCCAGGGTGTCCATGCCGATTTCGCGCTGGTTGACGATCGACTTCTTGTGCTTGAAGAGATACTCGATCGGATCTTCGATGGTCAGGATGTGGCCGGCGCAATTGCTGTTGCGATAATCGAGCATCGAGGCAATGGTGGTCGACTTTCCCGAGCCCGTCGAACCGACGATCAGGATCAGACCGCGCCTTTCCATGACCAGGTCGGCGAGGACCGGCGGCAAGAGCAGCGAATCGAGCGCCGGGATATTGCCGAGGATGTAACGGACGACAATGGAGATCGAGCCGCGCTGGCGAAACAGGTTGATGCGAAAATTGCCGAGCTTGGGGACGCCGATCGAGAGGTTCATCTCCTTGGTCGCCTCGAAGGTGTGCGCCTGCTCAGCGTTCATCAGTTCAAGGGCGATCTTTTCGATCATCGCCGGTTCCATCATCTGCTGATTGACCGGCACCGTTATGCCCTGAATCTTGATGTGGATCGGCGCGCCGGCGGATATGAAAATATCCGACGCCTGCCGGTCCGCCATCACCTGAAACAGCTTGTCGAGGATCAGGCGTTTGTCCGTCGCTTCAGGGCTCTGCACGGTGGCGCTCAGTCGCTGCGCAGGAGATCGTTGATGCTCGTCTTGGCGCGCGTCTGGGCGTCGACTTTCTTGACGATCACCGCGCAGTAGAGGCTGTAGCTGCCCCCCTTGCCCGGCATGCTGCCGGACACCACGACCGACCCCGGCGGCACGTAGCCATAGCTGACCGCGCCGGTTTCGCGGTCCAGGATCTTCGTCGATTGGCCGATGAAGACGCCCATCGAGATCACCGAGCCTGCACCGACGATGACCCCCTCGACGACTTCCGAGCGGGCACCGACAAAGCAGTTGTCCTCGATGATTGTCGGGTTGCTCTGCAGGGGTTCGAGGACGCCGCCGATACCGACGCCACCGGAGAGATGCACGTTCTTGCCGATCTGCGCGCAAGAGCCGACTGTGGCCCAGGTGTCGACCATCGTTCCTTCGTCGACGTAGGCGCCGATATTGATGTAAGACGGCATCAGAACCACGTTCCTGGCAATGAAAGAGCCGCGACGAGCGGTTGCCGGCGGCACGACGCGGAAGCCGCCGCTGGCAAACTTCTCGCTGTCGTAATCGGCAAACTTGCTCGGAACCTTGTCGAAATAGCGCAGCGGACCGGCTTCGATCAGGCTGTTGTCGGTCAGACGGAAGGAGAGCAGGACGGCTTTCTTGATCCACTGGTGTGTCACCCACTCGCCGTCGATCTTCTCGGCAACGCGCAGGTTGCCTTCGTCGAGTTGCTTGAGAACGGTGGCCACGTTCTGGCGAATGCTTTCGTCGGCATTGCCGGGTTGCAGCGAGGCGCGGTTTTCCCAGGCCTCATCGATGACTTGCTGGATTGCCTGCATGGCGGTTTCCCTAGAGTTTTGAAACGAATGAATGGATGCGTTCGGCAGCTTCGACGCAATCGGCAAGCGGTGCGACCAGTGCAATGCGCACGAAACCGGCGCCCGGATTGATCCCGCGCGCGTTACGTGCCAGGGTGCTGCCGGGCAGAAGGACCACATTATAGTCAGCGAGCAGTCCGCGGGCGAACTCGCTGTCATCGATCGGCGTCCGCACCCAGAGATAGAAACCGGCGTCGGGCAGCGCCGTATCGAGCACTTCGGCCAGGCGCGGGGTGACCGCAGCGAACTTCTCCCGATACTGGCGGCGGTTCTCGATGACGTGCGCTTCGTCGTTCCAGGCGGCGATACTTGCCGCCTGCACGGCCGGATTCATCGCGCTACCGTGATAGGTACGGTAGAGCAGGAAGGATTTGAGCAGCGCCGGGTCACCGGCGACGAAGCCCGAACGCATGCCGGGGACATTGGAGCGCTTGGAAAGGCTGGAGAACATGAGCAGGCGCTGCTCGCCTCGACCGAGCAGACGCGCGGCCTGCAGGCAGCCGAGCGGTGGCTGCGTCTCGTCGCCGTAGATCTCCGAGTAGCACTCGTCGGAGGCGATGACGAAGTCGTAGCGGTCGGCGAGGGCGAAGAGCTGTCGCCAGTCGTCGAGACTGAGGACCTTGCCGGTCGGGTTGCCCGGCGAGCAGACATAGAACAGTTGCACGCGCTGCCATTCGGCCTCGCTGAGGCTCGCGAAGTCGAACGCGTAATCGTCGTCCGGCAGGGTATTGAGAAAGCGCGGCTCGGCGCCGGCGAGATAGGCTGCCCCTTCGTAGATCTGGTAGAAGGGGTTCGGGCTGACGAGCAGCGGTGGGTAGCCGCGCGTGCGATCAATGACCGTCTGGGCGAAAGCGAACAAGGCTTCGCGCGAACCGTTCACCGGCATCACCTGCGTCTCGGGATCGAGGCCGTCGAGGCCATAGCGCCGGCCCAGCCATGCGGCCAGGCTGCGGCGCAGTTCGGCGCTGCCGAGAGTGGTAGGATAGCTCGCCAGTCCGGCCAGGTTGGCGCTCAGCGCATCCTTGATGAAAGCCGGTGTGGCGTGCTGCGGCTCGCCGATCGACAGCCGGATCTCACGCAGGCCGGGATTTGGCTTGATGTCGGCGAAGAGTTGCCGGAGTTTCTCGAAGGGGTAGGGCTGCAGCTTGCTGAGGTGGGGATTCACAGGCGTGATTTTCTCGTCGCGGGGCGCTGGATTGTGCCGAGGATTATAAGGGGCATCGACTGACGGTGAAAGGAAAGGCGCAGCAGATTGCCGGCCTTGGTGGTGCGCGCGAGCAGCGTTTGGCCATCGGCGCCCTGCTCGGCGGGGCGCTGGTCTGGGGTGTCATCTGGTACCCCTACCGGCTGCTCCGTGACGCTGGCGTCGATGGCATTGTTTCTTCGACGCTCAGCTACGGCATTGCTTTCGTCTTCGGCCTGCTGATCTTCCGTCGATCGCCGCTTGCCTGGGCGCCGTCGTGGGCGCTGCTCTGGCTGGCGTTGGCGGCCGCTGGCTGCAACCTTGGCTACGTCCTGGCAACGCTCAACGGCGAAGTGGTGCGCGTCCTGCTCCTCTTCTACCTGGCGCCCTTATGGACCGTCCTGCTGTCGCGCCTGCTGCTCGACGAGCGCCTCAACTACGCCGGTGCCGGCGTCATCGCCCTGTCGCTGCTCGGTGCCGCGAGCATGCTCTGGCAGCCGCAGGCGGGCCTGCCGGCACCGCAGGATCTCGCCGACTGGCTCGGCTTGATGGCCGGCTTCTCCTTTGCCCTGTTCAACGTGCTCTCGCGGCGAACTGGTCATTTACCGATCGAAAGCAAGGTCATGGCCGCCTTCGCCGGAGTGGTGATCGCCGGCGCCCTGCTCCTGCTGGCTGGCGTCGGCAGCCCGGAGCTGCCAAGTGCGCCGTCGCTGTGGCTGTTGCTCGCCGCGCTCGGCTGCGTGCTGGTCGTCGCCAACCTCGTCGTCCAGTTCGGTCTGGCACGGGTCGCCGCCAACCGCGCGGTAGTGATCATGCTCACCGAAATCGGCTTTGCCGCCCTCGCCGCCTGGCTGATCGCCGACGAATCACTGGCGCCGCGTGACTGGCTCGGCGGCGCGCTGATCGTCGCCGCCAGCCTGTTTTCGGCGCGCATGGAGGAGCGCACGGCAGTGCGCCGGCTCGATCGGGAAAGCTGACGGTGGCGCGGGCGCGGTGGCGGTGCTAGGCCCCGCAGCACTTCTTGAACTTCTTGCCGCTGCCACATGGGCAGGGGTCGTTGCGACCGATTTTTGGGGCTTCGCGGCGGATGGTCTTGATGCTGCGCTGGGCGACCCAGAAGCGGTAGATTGCGCTCACCACCTGCGGCAACTTCTCTTCGCATTCCGCCTCCAGGCGGTCGAGTTCTTCACCCGACGGCCACTCCTCGCCAGCGTCGAGGGCGGCTGTTCCAGCGTCGCCGGTGAGCAGGAACAGCGGGAAGAGCAGTTCGTCGAGGTAGGAGATCTCGTCACTGTCTTCCTTCTCGTCGTCGGCTCCCAGGGCGTCGAACCAGTCTTCGGACGCCGCGTCGACACCTTGCAGGTAGCCCTCGCACCAGGGAATGTAATCGCCGGCACTGTTCTTGTCGCCGTCGATGGGATAGAGCAGCAGCAGCGGCGGTTCGCCACTTGCCAGTTCGGCTTCCAGTGCGGCGACGAAAGGGCGCAGCAGCTCGGCGGTTTCTCGGAGGAGGTCTTCGCGGCCCGCCTGGGGCTTGCCGAGTATCTCGCTCAGCCACTGCTCTTCAGCCATCGGCTGCGGGCCGGCAAGCGCCGCACAAAGAAAGCCGTGCGCTTCGTCAAGTTGCATCGTCTCCGGCAGGGCCGGGTCGCCGAGTAGCTGTTCGAGGCGCAGAAGCTGTGGGTCGGCAAGGGTCGCGGGCAGGCTCATGGTTTCAGTCTCGGGTGGGCGATTGGCTGTCGAAGGCGGCGAGTGGAATCCCTGGCGCCGGCGTCCAGCCTGCCTGGCGGTGTTCGGCGACCACCGTCGTGAAAATACCGCCGCGGACGTAGAAGCGTGCGCGCAGCTGCATGTAGCGGGGCTGGGTGGCACTGACCAGGTCGTCAAGAATGCGGTTGGTGACGTCTTCATGAAAGCAGCCGATGTTGCGGAACGACCAGATATACAGCTTCAAGCTCTTGAGTTCGACGCAGCTTTCCTCCGGGATGTAATCGAGGATGAGGGTCGCGAAATCCGGCTGCCCGGTCTTCGGGCACAGACAGGTGAATTCGGGGATTTCCATGTGGATGCGGAAATCCCGTTGCGGTGCGGGATTGGCGAAGGTGGCAAGCGTTTCGGCCGGGCTTGTGCTCATGCTTGTTCCGAGTGACTGGTAGTCCAGGAGGTGTGAAGGGGGCCAGGAAGGCCAAGGGCAGGCAAACTGGCTAGGCAGAATGCTATTATAGGCGACCGATTTTGCACCCGGCTGGAATGTTGCTTGTCATGAGCTTGGCCGGTGCGAGGCGTCATGCGCTCGCGGCAAGGCTTTTTTCCGATTTCTTCCCGCGCGGCTGAGCAGGCTGCGCTGCAGTGTTGATGCGCCTGACCAGACTGAAACTTGCCGGCTTCAAATCCTTTGTCGATCCCACGAACATCGCGCTGCCCGGGCAGTTGGTCGGTGTCGTCGGGCCGAATGGTTGCGGCAAGTCGAACGTGATCGACTCGGTGCGCTGGGTGCTGGGCGAGTCGAAAGCGTCGGAGTTGCGTGGCGAATCGATGCAGGACGTGATTTTCAACGGTTCGGGATCGCGCAAGCCGGTGTCGCGGGCGGCGGTCGAACTGGTCTTCGACAATACGCTGGGGCGGCTTTCCGGGCAGTGGTCGCAATATGCCGAGCTGTCGGTCAAGCGTTTGTTGACGCGAGCTGGCCAATCCGAGTACTACATCAACAACCTGCACGTTCGCCGCAAGGACGTTACCGACCTTTTTCTCGGCACCGGACTCGGTCCGCGTGCCTACGCGATCATCGGCCAAGGCACCATTTCGCGAATCATCGAGGCCAAGCCCGACGAGCTGAGGGTTTTTCTCGAAGAAGCCGCTGGCGTGACGCGCTACAAGGAGCGGCGCAAGGAAACCGGGCATCGCCTTGCCGACACCCGCGAGAATTTGACCCGCGTCGAAGACATTCGCTTTGAACTGGCTTCGCAGATGGAGCGCCTTGAAGGGCAGGCTGGTGTCGCGCGCCAATATCGCGCCTATAGCGACGAGCTGACACGCAAGCAACAGCTGCTGTGGCTGTTGCGCCGTAACGAGGCACAGTTCGAGCGCGAACGGCTGACGCGTGAAGTTGAGCAGGCGGGCACCGCTCTCGAAGCCCAGAACGCCGTACTGCGCGAACTCGAGGCGCGTCTCGAGGAGGCCCGCGAAGCGCATTTCGTGGCCAGCGACGGCGTGCATGCCGCGCAGGGGGAATTGTTTGCTGCCAATGCCGAAGTCGCCCGGCTTGAAGCCGAGATCCGGCATCGTCGCGAATCACAGCGCGAGTACGAAACACGTCTCGCGCAGCTCACTGCCGATCGACAGAATTGGCAGCAGCAGGCCGAAAAACTGGCCGGCGAAGAGCAGCGCTGGCAGGACTTGCTGGCGCTGGCCGACGAGCGCGTCGAGCACGGCCGGCTACGCCTGGAGGCGCAGCAGGAACGCTTGCCGCTGGCCGAGGACAGCCACGCCGCCGCGCGCCAGGACGCCAGTCGCCAGCGTGCCGAGATCGTCCAGGCCGAGCAGCGGCTGCATGTCGAGCAGGCCAATCGCGGGCACGCACAGCGTTCCTTGCAGAGTGTCGCCAGTCGGCGCGAACGCCTGACGCTCGAACGCCAGGCGCTGCCGCTTGCCGACGCTGGCGAGTTGATCGAGAAACAGGAGGAGCTGCTCGAATTGCGTGCCACGATCAGCGTTGCGCTCGACGAGCAGAAGGCGCTGCAACTGGGCTTGCCACATCGCGAACAGCAGCGGCGCGAACTTTTGGTTGAAGTGCAGCATGCGCAGAAAGAGCGCGCCGAGGCGACGGCCCGTCGTAACGCGTTGCAACAGTTGCAGCAGCGGCTGCAGGCGAACGGAAAACTCGAAGACTGGTTGCGTCGGCATGGTTTGCAGAATGGCGAGGCGCTATGGAAATCGCTGCGCGTCGAAGCCGGCTGGGAAGCCGCCGTCGAAGCGGTGCTGCGCGAACGCCTTGGCGCACTGCCGGCGGACGCTGCCGACGCGGCCTGGAGCACCGACCGGCCGGGTAGCAAGCTGACTTTGCTGTTGCCATTGGCCGGCGCGACCGCGCGCGATGTCCTTGACGGCAAAACGCTGCTGGCCCGTATTCGTTGCGACTCGCCGCAGTTGTCGGCGATTCTTGCCGACTGGCTCGGCGAGGTGCTGACGGCGCCCGATCTGGAAGCGGCGCTGGCGCTGCGCGGCGACTTGTCGGCGAGCGCCTGTTGCGTGACGCCCGGCGGCGACCTCGTCAACCGCCAGAGCGTGACCCTGTTCGCTCCGGATAGCGGTGAGCACGGACTGCTCGAGCGGCAGCGCGAGATTGACGGCCTCGCGGCGGTGATTGCTGAGCGCGAGGAAAAGCTCTTGCAGGCGCAGGCCAGGCTCGGCGAAGTCGAGCAAAGTCTGCAAGATAGCCAGCAGACTCTGCAGGAGTCTCGCCAGCAGCTTGGCATTCTGCAGAATGAGGCGCATGCCCTGCAGGTGGAGACGCTGAAGCTGGCGCAGGCACGCGAGCGTTGCAGCGAGCGGCAGGCGCAGATTGACGACAACCTGGCCGAGCTGGCCGGCGAGGAAGAGAACGAAAGCGAGCGCCTGTTCGTTGCCGATGAGGCAATTGATGTGCACAGCGAACAGCTCCGTCAGTTGCAAAACCTGATGCAAGCCGCGCAAACGCTTTTCGAGCAGGCCGAAGGCGCTTTACGTGAGCAGCGCGAGCAGCTTGCCGGCTGCGAACGCGAGCTGCGCGAAGCCGAGTTCTCGCAACGCGAGTGCGGCAACAAGCTGCACGAGCTGGCTTCCGGCCGCGCGCTGGCGAGCCAGCAACTGGCGCGCGTGCTTGAAGAGCTGCGGCGCTGCGAGGAGAACGCCACGGCGCTGCAGGCGGACGATCTGGAGCCTCGCTTGCAGGCCGCGCTGGATCATCGCGTCGCTCGCGAGCACGCGCTGGCGAGTGCTCGCGATGGCCTGGAAATGGCGACCAACGGCCTGCGCGCGCTGGACGAACAGCGCCTCAAGGCAGAGCAGAGTCTCGAGCCGCTGCGCCACCGGATCGGCGAACTGAAGCTCAAGGAGCAGGCGGCCGCACTCAACGTCGAGCAGGCGGCGCTGCAGTTGGCCGAGGTCAAGGCCGACGAGCCGTCACTGGTCGGCGAACTGGATGGCTTGCGAGCGGCGCCTTTGCAGGGGGCAATTACCTCTCTGCAGCGCTCGATCGACGCGCTTGGCGCGGTCAACCTGGCGGCGCTCGACGAACTGGAAGCGGCGCGCGAACGCAAGGGCTACCTGGATGCGCAGTCGGAAGACCTGACGCAGGCGATGGAAACACTGGAAAACGCGATTCGTCGTATCGACCGTGAAACGCGCGACCTCCTGCAAAGCACGTACGATGCAGTGAACCGCAGTTTTGGCGAGCTTTTTCCGGCGCTTTTCGGCGGTGGCGAGGCGCGGCTGATCATGACCGGTGAGGAAATCCTCGACGCCGGGCTGCAGGTGATGGCCCAGCCGCCAGGAAAAAAGAACTCGACGATTCATCTTCTCTCCGGCGGCGAGAAGGCCTTGACGGCAATCGCCCTGGTGTTTTCCATGTTTCAGCTCAACCCGGCGCCGTTTTGTCTGCTTGACGAAGTCGACGCACCGCTTGACGATACGAATACTGAACGTTTCTGCTCGATGGTGCGACGAATGTCGACCAACACACAGTTTCTGTTCATCAGCCACAACAAGATTACGATGGAGATGGCGCAACAGCTTGTCGGAGTGACCATGCAGGAATCCGGCGTCTCGCGCATCGTTGAAGTTGATATGGAAGAAGCGCTACGCATGCGCGAGCAACTCGTTTAGGAATAGATATGACCGACTTGCAGATGGGTTTGATCGGCTTCGGCGGCGTCGCCGTGCTGGGGGTACTGGCTTACAACAAATGGCAGGAGCGCAAGCACCGCAGAATGGCCGAGGAGCTCCTCGGTGCGCGCCAGACAGACGTCCTGCTTGACGAACCGACGAGTGCAGCAGGTGCTGCGGCGTCGAAAGATGGCGCGCCTCGCGCCACTCAAGAACGTGTCGAACCCTTGCTGCGCTCCGAGCCGGAAGAACTCCAGGTGCCGGATGAGCCGACGGCGAGGCCGCCAACGGCGGACGACAGCGGCGATCCGAGCCACACAGCCGCCGCTGCCAAGACCTCCCCGAGTGTCGCAGCGGAGTCGGTTGCGTCGCGCTCGTCGCCCGCGTCGTCCCCTGCCACCCCGTCGCCGAAGCACGCTGTAGACGACCAGGGTGGGCTCCGGGACAGCCCGGCACCGCTTTGCGTGCTGTCGCCGAAGATCGACTACATCGCCGCGATCCAGGTGGTCGAACCCATCGCCGGCTACCGTATCCGTGAAGCACAGCGCGCCACCCTGGAACGGCTGAGCAAGGCGGTGAACTGGATTGGTCACAACGAAGACGAGCATGCCTGGGAGCCGATTCTCGATGACAGCAAACGCGAGTACCGGCATATTCGTGTCGGCTTGCAACTGGTGGACCGCAAAGGCCCGCTCGCCGACCGTGAGCTATCGGGTTTCAAGGTCGCGATGCAGGAAATGGCCACCGAGCTGATGGGTCTTGCCGAATTGCCGGCACGCGAGCCAGCCTTGCGAACGGCGGCACAGCTGGACGAGTTCTGCGCCGGCGTCGACATCCAGATCGGTGTCAACGTGATCAGCCAGGGGCAGGTTTTTGCAGGCACCAAACTGCGTGCGCTGGCTGAAGCGACGGGCATGGTCATCGACAGTGCCGGGCGTTTTGTCCGCTGTGATGACAACGACAATGTCCTCTACATGCTGGTGAATCAAGAGAGTGATGATTTCTCGGCCGAGGCGATGAAGACGCTGAGTACGCACGGGGTGACCTTTCTGCTCGACGTTCCGCGCGTGGCCCATGGCGATCGAGTGCTGACGCAGATGTTTGAACTGGCGCGGCGCTTTGCCGAAGCGCTCAACGGCGTGCTGGTGGACGATAACCGCCAGCCCTTGTCGGAGGCTGCTCTCGAGCCGATCCGTCAGCAGGTGCTGCAGTTCCAGGCGGCGATGGCGGCGCATAAGCTGCCGGCTGGTGGCCCGCTGGCGCAGCGCCTGTTCTCCTGAATCCCGGAAGTGCCGCGATGAGTGCCAGCGATCGCGTGCAGGCCTTGCGGGCGGCGATCGAGCGGCACAACATCGAGTATTACGCCCGCGACGCGCCGCTGATCGGTGATGCCGAATACGATCACCTGTTCGCCGAGCTGCAGGCGCTCGAGGCCGAACATCCGGAACTGCTGAGCGTCGATTCGCCGACGCAGCGCGTCGGTGCGGCGCCGCTGCCCGAGTTTGCGGCGCTCGCGCATGCGACACCGATGCTGTCGCTGAACAATGCCTTTGCCGAGGACGAAGTCGCGGCTTTCGACCGTCGTGTCCGCGACGGGCTGGCCGTTGGCAGCGCGGCTGAAGTCGGCGTCGAGGTCAACTACTCGGCCGAACCCAAGTTTGATGGTCTGGCCGTCAGCTTGAGCTATCAGGATGGCCATCTGCTGCGTGGCGCGACGCGCGGCGACGGCTCCAGCGGTGAGGACGTCAGCGCCAATCTGCGTACCTTGCGCAGCATTCCCCTGCGCTTGCAGGGCAGCGATTGGCCGGCCGTTCTCGAAGTGCGTGGCGAGGTGCTGATGCTGCGCAGCGATTTCGCGCAGATGAACGAGCGACAGCGCGATAAAGGCGAGAAAGAGTTCGTCAACCCACGCAACGCCGCGGCTGGCAGCCTGCGCCAACTCGATCCACGCATCACCGCGACACGTCCTTTGCGTTTCTTTGCCTATGGCGTCGGCATTGCTGAAGGCGCCGCCTTGCCGGCGACCCATAGCGAACTGCTCGATCGGCTCGCCGCCTGGGGCTTTCCCGTTGCCCGCGAACGGCGCCGTGTTGCGGGCCTTGCCGGCCTGCTCGCCTACTACGCCGAGATCGGCCGCCAGCGCAGCGCGCTGCCCTACGATATCGACGGCGTGGTCTACAAGGTCGATGAACTGGCGGCGCAGGCACGTCTGGGTTTCGTTTCACGCGCGCCACGTTTCGCACTGGCGCACAAATTCGCCGCCGAGGAGGCGGTCACCGAGTTGCTCGACATCACTATCCAGGTCGGCCGTACTGGCGCGCTGACGCCCGTGGCACGGCTCAAACCGGTTTTCGTCGGTGGCGTGACGGTGATCAACGCTACTTTGCACAACGAGGACGAGATTCGCCGCAAAGACGTACACATCGGCGACACCGTCGTCGTTCGCCGGGCCGGTGACGTGATCCCGGAAGTCGTTCGCGTGCGGCCCGAAAAACGGCCCGTCGATGCGCGTCGTTTCGCCATGCCGAAGAACTGCCCGGTTTGCGGCTCGATCGTTGTGCGCAGCGAAGATGACAAGGGCGAAAAGGGTGAAAAGGGCGACAAGGGTGTCGCGGCGGCGGTGGCGCGCTGTAGCGGCGGACTGTACTGCCCGGCGCAGCGCAAGCAGGCCTTGCTGCATTTTGCTTCACGGCGGGCGATGGACATCGAGGGGCTCGGCGACAAGCTGGTCGAACAACTGGTCGATAACGCCATCGTGCGTACGCCGGCGGATCTCTACCAGCTCGGCGTCGTGGCCTTGGCCGGGCTCGAGCGCCTTGCCGAGAAGTCGGCCGGGAATCTGCTCGCCGCCATCGAGAAGAGCAAGCAGACGACTCTGGCGCGTTTCATCTACGCGCTTGGGATGCGCAACGTCGGTGAGGCGACGGCCAGGGAGCTGGCGCGTCATTTCGGAAGCCTGCAGCGTCTGCTGACGGCCGATGACGCGCAGCTGCAAGAGGTTGCCGACGTCGGCCCGACTGTCGCCCAGTGTGTTCGCCAGTTCTGCAGTGAGCCGCACAACCGGATGGTCATCGAACAGCTGCGCGCCGCCGGGGTGAGCTGGAGCGAAAGCGAAGGCGCCATGCCCAGCGCTGGCGCAGTCGCCGGCAAGGTTTTCGTGCTCACTGGAACACTGCCTTCGCTGAGCCGCGATGCTGCTGGGGAGCTGATCATGGCGGCGGGTGGGAAAGTGACCGCGTCGGTGTCGAAGAAGACCCACTTCGTCGTTGCCGGCGCCGAGGCCGGCAGCAAGCTCGAGAAAGCGCAGCAGCTCGGCGTGTCGGTGATTGACGAAGGGGAATTGCTGGCCTTGCTGCAGGCAAGCCCGCTGGCAGTCCCGGAAAGCACATGATGGACGGGCAAGCGGCAATGACGCTGCTGGCTGGCGCCGATCTGATCCACTCGGCCGACACGGTCGCCGCCGCAGTGAGCCGCGTCGCGCGCGAGATCAGCAGCCGACTGCATGCCAGCCAGCCGCTGGTGTTGTGCGTCATGAAAGGGGGCGTGCCGTTTGCGGGCCAGCTACTGACGCAACTGACTTTTCCCCTCGACTTCGATTACCTTGACGTCAGCCGCTACGGTCAGGCAACGGCAGGCGGCGCGCTGTCGTGGCGTGTCGAGCCGTCGCTGGCGGTGGCCGGGCGCACGCTACTGGTGGTTGACGACATTCTCGACGAAGGCATCACGCTGGCCGCGATTCGCGATCGCCTGTTGCAAATGGGGGCGGCGGCTTGCTTTACGGCCGTTCTCGCCGACAAGTTAAATGGTCGAAGGAAGCCTCTGCGCGCCGACTTCGTCGCCCTGACCGTTCCCGATCGCTTCGTTTTTGGCTTCGGCATGGACGCCCGCGGCGCGTGGCGCAATCTGCCGGCGATCTACGCCATGCGGGAGGATTGAGATGTTGGCAATCATCGGTGGCAGCGGTCTGACGCAGCTCGCCAAGCTGGAAGTCGGGCAGCGAAAAGTGGTGAGCACGCCCTACGGTGAGCCATCCGCCGCTCTCAGCTTTGGCCATTTCGCCGGCCGACCGGTGGTCTTCCTGGCCCGTCATGGCGATCAGCACAGCATCCCGCCACACCAGGTCAACTACCGGGCAAACCTCTGGGCGCTGGCGGAGGCACGGGTGCTGGGCATCGTTGCCGTCGCTGCGGTCGGCAGCATTCGCTCCGACCTCAGACCTGGCGACCTGGTTCTTCCGGACCAGATCATCGACTACACCTGGGGGCGTCCGTCGACCTTCCACGAAGGACCCGGTGCCGTGGTAGCGCACATCGACTTCACCGAACCTTACGATCAGGCTCTACGCAGGCGCTTGCTCGACGCGGCGGCGACGATTGGCATCAGGCTCGGTGCTGCTGCGGTCTACGCCGCGACGCAGGGACCGCGTCTGGAATCGGCCGCCGAGATCAACCGCCTCGAGCGCGACGGCGCCGACGTCGTCGGCATGACCGGCATGCCAGAAGCAGCTCTGGCACGCGAGCTGGCGCTGCCTTACGCGGCTCTCAACGTGGTCGCCAATTACGCCGCCGGGCGCGGCGAGAGTCGTGCCGGCATCAGCCTCGAAGCGATTCACGCGGTCTTGGCGGCGTCAATGCAGCAGGTGCATGCGATCATCGAAGCGATGCTGCGCGACGATGAGTAATGTGGAAGTAGCGCCCGCGACTCACGAATCTCCTTTCTCCCCCGGCGGGAGAAAGGCTGGAAAAGAGGGGGAACGGTCATGACTTTCATGATCCGGGGTATCTCGACAGGTCATGGCCGTTAGACCTGTCCTGAGAATGGGTGACGCGCGTCTCTGGCAGCAAGCCAGGGCCGTCGAGCGTTTTGCCACGGCAGAACTCGAAGCGCTGATCGTCGACATGGAAGACACCATGCGCGACCTCGACGGTGCCGGCCTGGCCGCACCGCAGATTGGCGTCGATCTGCGCGTCGTGATTTTCGGCATCGACGCCAATCCGCGCTACCCCGATGCCGAACAGGTGCCGCGCACAGTCTTGATCAACCCGGTCCTGACGCCGCTGTCGACCGAGGTCGAAGACGGCTGGGAAGGCTGCCTCTCGGTGCCCGGCCTGCGCGGCTGCGTGCCGCGCTGGAAACATCTCCACTACAGCGGCTTCGACCCCAGCGGGCAGAGCATTGAGCGAAGCGTTTGCGATTTTCACGCCCGCGTCGTGCAGCATGAATGCGACCACCTCGACGGCATCCTGTATCCGATGCGGATCAAGGATTTCAGTCGTTTCGGTTTTGTCGACATGCTATTCCCCGAGGGGGGTGTGGCTGGGGACGAATAGCAGCGGTCACGGCCGTTTTGCGGAATGTGGATCGTGGAGCGTTGAGCTGCTGGATTTTGTATTCTTTCCCTGCCTGGTCCATAGGCGGACACCGTCCGACATGGGGGCTATCCGGAGTCCACGGTCTGTGACGACGCCCTGATGGCGGGTGATCGGACTTTCCTTGGCCGGCGCGGCTTCCGTGAAGCGAGTTGTAAGCGGAATTGGCTTTAGGCGATTTCTGTCAAAGAACATACCATCTTGCTTGTCTTTTCGCCCGTCTTCTTTGTTACGACAACAGTTACGTAGTTCGACTATGCGCCTGTTGTCGCGCCTTGAAGCCGACCGAAAATCCGGCGCAATCTGGTACGTTCTTTTCCGGCAATCGCCTTAACGATCATTGCATAGCGGGTAGCCACCCCGTATCATGAAACATATTGAGGCGCGGTCTGCTCGCCGACCAAAGTTAGAGGCACCAGGGGTGGTGCTTGACAGAGGCATCAGAGTGGGTCCGCCCGGCTCTTTTCCTGGCATCGCGACGTCATTGTCGGCGATGCTTTTTTGCGTCCGAAGATGGCGTTGTTTCACATTAATCCTTAATGGGACCTTTGAGTAGAAGACACAATTTGGCTTCGTCGATCGACCGCCCGACAACCAGCGCCGCCGCAAGGTCGGAGCGCAGGCAAGCGGCGAATTTCAAGCCATGGCGCGCCGCCAGTTTTGCTCCGAGCGACGCAATGGTCGAATCCTCAAGCCGACTATGAATCAGGTTTGGTACCGGAACGCCGGCATCTACCTCCACCCACAGATCGTCCGCCCGCGTGCTTCCAAGCTCACCGAGTCTGAGCGCCAAGGCACCATTTGCCGCGCCACCAGCAAAGGTCCACCAGCGATGGCGCCCCGAAGGCTGGTGCTCTAGCAGGAATCGGATCGACATCACCAAGTTCGGTGGAGCCGTGACGTGCCGCTAGCGTCATCGGGGTCGCAAACGCCGACAGCAGGTCAAGGAAATGAGCGCGTCCGAACAGTTTCTCGCCTTCGGGCCCCATCGACGCGAGGCCGCTACTGATGAACAGGACGCCTTTGGCCTCCATGAAATCAAACACCGTCGCTACCGATTCCCGATCGAACTCGGGGAACTGAGTTCGCGCCACGCCAACCACTTCGTGCGCAGGTCGGCCTGGGTATTCGAGCACGAGCGCGATCATCTGCTGCGCCACCACGTGCCACGGTAGCGGCGGCAGTTTGATGTGTCGACATACCTCTCGCGCCACAGCGTGGTGATCGGGAAGTTCGTTCAGCCGCCGTTTCGGGGCGTTTGCTCATAGTGCCCGTGTGGTCAGAGGATCTTGAGCCCGCAATGCGGGCAGCACCGCGGCCGATACACTTCGGGGGTTTGCCTGGCGGCCTCAAGATGCAGCTCGATCGTCTCGATGCCGGCTACAATTCGTTGCATGGGCTGGGCTCTTTTCTATGTGGGTTGTCTCGATAACTTTCCACGATAGTAGAGGCGTTCCGGACCATCTTTCGTTCATTTCGTCCCAGCCTCGTTCAGGCACCCCGCCTTTTTTCGCCCTCGCCGTTCACGGGATATGTCACGTCGTCAGTTCGTGGAGAGCGGCGGACGTAACACCTGCGGCGAAATGCGTGTCGCCTGTCCTGCGCTAGACGGTGTAAGGTCGATGCAACCATTTGCGGACGACGTCGATGTCGCGCTGGGGGAGGTAGGCGAAGCCGGCTAGCGAATCCTCGATAACGGTCGCGGCGACCCAGTGCGGTACGTTCTTGCCAGCGAGCATCAGAAAGTACCAGGCCATCGGGTAACCCGCCTGGTGGTCGAAATGGGCGATGTCTTCGTTGAGCTGGAGGCCGTGTACGCCCAGGTCGGCGTCGAAATCCGGCGGATTTCCGCCCTGCGTAGCGATTGCCTGGGCGTAGAAAACCGCCTGCTGGTAGCGGTCGAGATGTTCGCGGGTGGCGATCACCCAGTGATTGCAATAGGCACTTGTGTTGCCGGCGCTGCTGCGCGACCAGTCGTCGAGCATGCGGTGGATTGGCGCGGGCTCGACCCTTTGCGCGAGCATTCGACGCAGATGGGCACCGACATGCTGCAAGCGCCGAAAGGCGTAGAAGGGCAGGCCCAGCGCGAGTGGCTTGTCGGCGCCGGTGCGCGGGTCGAGCAGCTCGTCGAGAGTGTCGGGGTGGTTGGCAAACAGCTGATGCGCGCGCATTTCCTGAAGATCTTCGATCTCCAGTTGCAGAAAATCTGCGCTTCCGGTGCCGGCCGTGGCGACCAGGTAATGTGTCTGGCCGACCAGGCGGGTGGCGTAGAGCCGCTGATCGGCAAACTCGTCCATCAGCCCGGCGAGATCTCCGCCGCTTTGTGCGAGGGCTTTTTCGGCCCAGTCGCCGAGATTGTCGGAAAGGCGCTGGGCCCGATCGTCGACGATTCCGCCTAGGCGATACCAGCCGCCGCGGCTCATTACATGGCGGAATTTCCACTCCGGCAACGCCTGGGTCAAGGCCTTGACCAGCGCGCCTGGGCCGCTGCTGACTGGCACCTTCAGGCAGGTTTCGACGATAGCGGGGGCGAGCGACTTGCAATGTTCCAACCAGGCCAGGGCTTCTTTCATCGGGATTTCTCGGGATCATTCGTCATCGACCCTGGTGGCCAGCAGAACGCCGGTGGCTGACGCAAGGTCGCTGGTCAAGGACAGGCAGTGGCCGGAAGCGCCGGCAATCAGGTAGAGGTCGTAGCCGTCGATGCCGAGCACCGGCTGGTGGCACGGCGAGACGTCATCCGTGCTGCATTCGCTGAAGTGTAGTTCGGGGAAGAGTTGGCGCATGGCGCTGGCTAGCGGATCAATCTGCGCCGCGGCAGCGAGCTGCGTGAGTAGCTCCGGGGTGATCATTGATCGGCGTCCAGCGCCGCTTCGAAGTGGGCCAGCGAAGCCGCGGGAACGCCCATGATCTGCGCCAGCCAGGGAGGTGGGCTGGCGAGGCGCTGCTGCAGCTCGGCGAGCAATGCACGCGCGCCGCCGCCGTTCGCCAGCTTGATCGGATGGATTCCGGCGCGTACCACCTTGGCGGCTGCCGGGCCACCGATCGATTGAACATAGACGATCTGGCAATCATTGATCAGGGCGGCGCGCGCGTCGTTGCGGTCTTCGGCGGCGTCGGCTTCGACGGTGGTGCGCGCGGCAATCAGCTTGACCGCCTCAGGAGCCAGCTGATAGATCAGGAAGCGCTCACACGAGCCGAAGTGGCCGTCGAGGTTCTCGCCGCGATTGGCCGCGACGGCGACGCGGATCGAGCCCGGCATTTCGCCGCCGCGGTAGGGGTCGAGTAACGGAAAGTCCTGATTGCTGATGCCTTCACCCCAGAGCAGGCGAACGGCCTGTTTCAAGGCGTCGGCATCGACCCCGACATGGCACGCCTGCTCGGCGAAGTCGCCGGCGAGAATGACGCGCAGGTCTTCGACACTCAGCGTGGCCAGTTTGGCTTCGGTGAGAGGTCTTTCAAGCCGCTCGATCAAGGCGCCGGCCAGGGCGCGAACCTCGATACCATTGAGGGCGCGGGCCGCCAGCGCGATGCGCAGTGCGGCTTCGCGGGAAGCGATGGGGGTAGCGGACATGAGGCTCTCCGGTCAGGTGGTGGCAGGTTCCGGAGCGGCGGTGCTGGAGGCTGTCGTCGACAATGCTGCCGATACGATGGGCGTGCACCGCCGCTTCTCAGGCGTAGCTGATACAGCCCGCCGGGCAGACGTCGACACACAGCGGTGTATCGTTGTGGCCGTCGCATTCCGTACATGTGTCGGCAGCAATCTTGTAGAAGATCTTGCCGGCGCTGATTGATTTGGTCGGACAAACCGGTTTGCAGTCGCCACAGGCGGTGCACATGTCCGAGTCGATTGTCATTGCCATGATGGTTCTCCTTGCTTGTTGGCCGATAGCCGAATGTGCCTGTCCGTCGCTAGTCCTCTGCTGCGCCGAGGCGCCTGGCACGCAGGGAAATCGGCAGGCGCGGCGGCTTGGCGATGGGCTCGATGTAATAGGCGCCACCATTGTCCAGCTTCAGTTCGCCACCCCATTTCGCCGCGCTGTCGAATTCGATCGACTCAATCGAGGCTTCCAGATCGCGCTTCGGGAGGTAAAACACCAGCCCGCCGCTGTCTGCTTGCCGGATCATGATGTTGGCCATGTTTGTAACACTCCTACAGGACCGGCGGGGCACAGACCCCGCCGGCGGTGCGCATCAGCGCACCAGGTCAAAGTTGTAGTCGGTGGTCCCCATGCCCATGGTTTCCTTGTCGAGTTGCTCGAGAACCGCGTTGGTCAGCTGGGTGACGATGGACATCATTCCCTCGTAGCCGAGCGTCGTCTGACGGTGCAGGTGGTGGCGGTCGAAGATCGGGAAACCTAGGCGGATCAGCGGCACTTCGAACGCCTTGCCCTTGTAGAGCGTGTCGCGCTGAATAAACTTGCCGTAGGAGTTACCGATCAGGAAGTCCGGCTGCTCGGTGAAGCACAGGCTGCGCAGGTGCCACAGATCCTTGCCGACATGGACCTTGCCGTTGACCCCGAACGGGCTCGTAGCCAGCAGGCTCTCGACGGACTTGCCCCAGCGCTTGTGGGCGTTGTTGCAGAGGACGTGCGTCGGTTCGGCACCGCACTCGAGCAGGACCTTGACCATCCCGAGAACGAAGTCCGGGTCGCCGTAGAGCGCAAACTTCTTGCCATGCAGCCAGGCATGGCTGTCGGTGATCAGATCCACGCAGCGGCCGCGTTCCTTGACCAAGGAATCGGGGATTTCCTTGCCGCTCACCTCGGCAACCTTCATCAGGAAGTTGTCGGTCCAGTCCACCCCCATCGGAATATGCAGCTTGGGAATCTCGTGGTTCCAGGTGTTCTCCACGAACTTGCGGGTTTTTTCCAGATGCGCGGGTTGCAGGAGCAAGGTTGTCAACGCGTTCGGCGCGTCCTTGACCTCGTCCATGGTCGTGCCACCGGCGTACATGTGGAATTCGCCGTCGGCGGGCGTATCGAAGACATCGCTGGGATCGCAGAGCAGCGTGCAGGCGACGTCCATCTCGGCGAGCATGCGTTTGATCACCCGGTAGTTGCCGAGGTAGGTCTCAAAGCCGGGGACGACGTTGACCCTGCCGTTGGCACCGACCTGCTTGCCTTCCATGTTGTTCAGCGTCAGGTAGCGGATGATGCCTTCGAACATGTTGTCCCAGCCGGTGGTGTGCGAGCCGACGAAGGATGGCGTGTGCGCGAAGGGGACCGGGTAGTCCTGCGGAATGTGGCCCTCCTTCTTGGTGTTATTGATGAACGCGTTGAGGTCGTCACCAATGACTTCCGCCATGCATGTGGTGGACACCGCGATCATGTCGGGCTTGTACAACGCCCTGGCGTTGGCCAGGCCGTCGTACATGTTCTTCTGCCCGCCGAACACCGCCGCATCCTCGGACATCGAGTCGGAGACGCAGGAACTCGGTTCCTTGAAGTGGCGGTTGAAGTAGGTGCGGAAGTATGCCACGCAGCCTTGCGAACCATGCACGTAGGGTAGGGTCTTGTGAAAACCCGAGGCGCAGAGCACGGCGCCCAGCGGCTGACAGGCCTTGGCCGGGTCGACCGTCAGCGCCTGACGGGCGAAGTTGAGGTCCTGATACTCCTGGGTGGTGGTCCACATGAAGGTCTCGTAGACCTTCTCTGGTGAGTGTACCTCCTCGAACAGCGCCCGCTTGTCGCCGAGCGACTTGGCGTAGTCGTCGTCGCCGAAGAGTGGGTAGCAGGGTTTGATCTTTTCAGTGGTTTGCATGACTATCTCCTGGCCGGTGCCGCTCATCCGCGGACGCCGGCGCGCGCTTCAAAAGGGGTGCCGCAGGCCTGCCCGGGCTCCGCCACTCCCGCCTCGGGCCGCCGCGCCGAGAGGAAGCGGCACGGCAGGCTGTTGGCGGCCTTGGCGAATACCGTGGTGGCGGAAATGACGGAGTGGGCAGGTTCATGGACATGGATCGTGTGATCAGGCGGCCTTTTGCGGCTCCTGTGACGCTTCTGGAACTGCTTTCTTCCAGGGCGGGACGAACTTGCTCCATACCGGGCTGGACAGTGCGATGTCCATGTCGCGGGCGAAGATCGCGAAACCGTCGTAGCCGTGGTAGGGCCCCGAGTAGTCCCAGGAATGCATCTGCCGAAACGGAATCCCCATTTTCTGGAAGATGTACTTCTCCTTGATCCCCGAGCCGACCATGTCCGGCTTGATCCGCTTGACGAATTGCTCCAGTTCGAAGCCGTTGGCATCGTCGTAGATCAGGGTTGCGTTGCCCATTTCCTTGATTGAGCGGTCGTAGTCGTCGTTGTGGCCGAATTCGTAACCGGCACCGACCACTTCCATGCCCAGGTCTTCGTAGGCGCCAATGATGTGCCGCGGGCGCAGACCGCCGACGTAGAGCATCACCTTCTTGCCCTGCAGCCGCGGTTTGTACTTGCCGATGATGGCGTCCATCATCGGCTGGTAGCGGGCGATCACCGCTTCGCACTTCTCCTTGATCGAATCGTCGAAGAAGGCAGCGATCTTGCGCAGCGACTCGATGATCTTGGTCGGGCCGAAGAAGTTGTACTCGAGCCAGGGGATGCCGTACTTCTCTTCCATGTGCCGGCTGATGTAGTTCATCGAACGGTAGCAATGCAGCAGATTGAGCTTGACTTTCGGGGTATTCATCATCTCGGCCAGGGTGCCGTCGCCGGACCACTGCGCGACGACGCGCAGACCCATCTCCTCGAGCAGGATGCGGCTGGCCCAGGCGTCGCCGCCGATGTTGTAGTCGCCGATGATCGCCACATCGTAAGGCGTCGACTGAAAGGGCTGGCCGTCGCGCTTGCCCATCACCCAGTCGCGAATGGTGTCGTTGGCAATGTGGTGGCCGAGCGACTGCGACACCCCCCGGAAGCCCTCACAGCGGACCGGGACGATCGGTTTGCCGGTAGCCGCCGAGGATTTCTTGGCCACCGACTCGATATCGTCGCCGATCAGGCCGATCGGACATTCGGACTGGACCGAACTTCCCTTACTGAGCGGGAACAGCGTCTCGATTTCCTCGAGCAGCTTGGCCAGCTTTTTGTCGCCGCCGAAGACGATGTCCTTTTCCTGGAAATCGGACGTGAAGTTCATCGTCCCGAAGGTGTCCACCCCGGTAGTGCCGACGTAGTAGTTGCGGCGACCGGCGCGTGAGTACTGGCCGCAGCCGATCGGGCCATGCGAAACGTGGATCATGTCCTTGATCGGGCCCCAGACGACGCCCTTTGAACCGGCGTAGGCGCAGCCGCGAACGGTCATCACTCCGGGTAGTGTCTTGCGGTTGGCGGTGATGCATTTCTTCGACTGTTCGATCGATTGATCGTTGACCGCCAGATGCTTGGCGCGGTCCTTCCTGGCTTTTTCTGGATAGACCTCGAGCACCTCGGCAATCAGGGCTTCGGTTTCTTCGCGGGACAGTGTGCTCATCTTTTCCTCCTGACGCCGCCACCCATCTGCGGCCGGCGTACGGGTTGAGGGGGCGGGCTCGCGCTGCAAGCCCGCGCTGCGTTGCCTGTTTCTGTTGCCTTTGCGCTGTCGCTCAGGCCGCCTCGACGGCCAGCTCGGCAGCCGTCTTGCCGATGATCGTCTGATCCTCGACGCTCATGATTCCGTACTCCATCAGCAACTCTTCCAGCTGTTCCATCTCGATCGGCGTCGGAATGACGAAGTTGGTGTTGGCGACGATCTTGGCGGCCAACTGGCGGTACTCATCGGCCTGCCTGTGCTTGGGGTCGTACTCGATGACTGTCATGCGGCGGATTTCGGCGTGCTGAACGGCGTTGTCGCGTGGCACAAAGTGGATCATGGTGGTCCCCAGCCGCGCCGCAAGAGCCATCACCAGCTCGTCTTCGCGGTCGGTGTTGCGGCTGTTGCAGATCAGTCCGGCAAGGCGAACGCTGCCCGAATTGGCGTACTTGACGATCCCCTTGCAGATATTGTTCGCGGCGTACATGGCCATCATCTCGCCGGAACAGACGATGTAGATTTCCTGCGCCTTGTTCTCCCGGATCGGCATCGCGAAGCCACCACAGACGACGTCGCCTAGCACGTCGTAGAAGACGAAGTCGAGTTCCTCGTCATAGGCGCCTTCTTCTTCGAGAAAGTTGATGGCGGTGATCACGCCACGGCCGGCACAGCCGACGCCGGGTTCCGGGCCACCGGATTCGACGCACTTGATGCCACCGAAGCCGACCGACAGAACGTCTTCCAGTTCCAGGTCTTCAACCGATCCGGCTTCGGCAGCCAGATGCATCACCGTGGTCTGTGCCTTGCTGTGCAGGATCAGGCGTGTCGAGTCGGCTTTCGGGTCGCAGCCGACGATCATCACTTTCTTGCCGGCTTCGGCGATCGCCGCCACCAGGTTCTGAGTGGTGGTCGACTTGCCGATCCCGCCTTTGCCATAGATGGCACACTGACGGAGTCTTGCCATGGTGTAATCTCCTTGCGTTGTTGGTTGATTTGCGAAAAATCAGTAAGCGTCGCGCTCTCTCTTCCGCAGGATGCGTGCCAGGTCGACGAAAATAAAGCAAGCGATTGAATTCACAAGAGAAACGAATTCAGAGCTGGCGCCCGGCGAGGCGCCGAGGTGCGACAAGCGACCGACGTTTTGTCGGGGTGACGACAATGTTCGTTATCGCGCATGCCAGCGTGGCGCTGCGAGCGGGAATGCGGGAATGCGTGAATGCGGGAATGCGAGTATGTCCGGGAAGCGCCCTGCCGCGCTGTAGCAAAGGCGACAAATCTGCGCGTCGGTGTTCGCAGACGCCCTTCGTTGCGGGCATTCGGTTCCGGCCCGGAACTTGCTCGAAACGTTCTGCATCCCCACTACAGAGCGTATCCCATGACCCCAGAACTGCAGCACAGACTTCTCGTCGGCCTCGCTGATGGCAGCATCGTTCCCTATCTTGGTCCCGGCGTATTGGCCGACGTGAGTAATGTTGCGACGGGCGCTTCGATTCCCGCCGACAGCGATTCGCTGATTTTGGCCATGAATGGCGGCAAACCGATGGCGCACAAGCTGATGTACGAATTCCCGCGCGCCGCGATGAATGTGGAACTTAAGCGCGGCCGCAACGCGGTGAGCAAATTCCTCAGTCACACCTATGGCGAGACGGCGTGGACGCGCGCGGCGGTGCACGACTGGCTCAAGGAGATCGGCCCGCGCTACGTCGTCGACATCAACCGCGACACGCAACTGCAGGATTCGCATGCCGCGCGGCCGCACAATCTGATCGTCGGCATGGCCCGCCTGGGCGGCAGCGATTTTCGCTACAAGCTTTACGCCTGGGACGGCGGCGCCTATCAGAGACGCGCGGTGATCGATCCGGCGCTGCCGATCCTGTTCAAGCCGATGGGCACGCCAAAACCCGAGCCGACCTACGTGGCTTCGGATGCCGACTACGTCGACTACATTACCGAGCTTATGGGCGGTTTCGCCATTCCGCCGGAGGTCAAGGAACTGCGCCGGGGCAAGCAATACCTGCTGATGGGCTTGCGTCTGAACCGCGACACCGAGCGCATGGTGATGGCCGATATCATTTACGCGGCGGCTAGGCCGGCCGGCTGGGTCCTGATCAGCAAGCCAAGCGACAAGGAGCGTCGCTTCTGCGCCAAACTCGGCCTGGTGCTGATCGAGTCGGATGTCTTCGCTTTCCTTGACCTGGCTCGTTCCCGCGCGCGGCCTCCGAGTCAAACCGTGCCGGCCTGACGCGGAGCAATCACCGCTGCGGCCTGGCCGGTGCTGCGCTACAGGTTTTCCGGGTAGAGAGTGGTAGGTGGTAGGGAGGGGCCTTGGCCAGCGTTTCGGGATTGCTCAGGGCCCGTCGGATTGCTCGGGGCCCGTCACGGGCAATCGCCTCAGTTCTCCGGAGCGAAGCATTCCGTGTAGTCCTTGCATTCGCCACAGGACGGGGCGGGACAGACATAGATGCCTTCGCGCGAACAGAACTGCCGGTAGAGGAATTTCTTCCACTTCATGTCGCCGCTGTTGGCGGCGGCAAGTTCTGGAAAGTTAAGCCACATCAATGCCGTCAGTTCGTCGCGGTCGATCAGGCCCAGATCCTGCCAGAGGTGGTCGCAGCCGGCGCAGGCAGTAGCGACGGTCGCCGCAATCCACGCTTCCGAATGGCGCTCGCCAGCGCGGTGATCGAGCAGCAGCTGGTGCAGCTCGCTCCATTCCGGGACTTGTTCGATGCGACGGCCGGCCTCCCTGGCAGTCGCCGCGTAGCCGGGGAAAAAGTCGGCGAGCAGCTGCCGGTGGTCCTTCGCGCCCAGGCCTAGATCATCAGGCAGACAGCCGGCATACGCTGCCTGGCTGGCAATCATTCTGGCGAACAGGAAGCGGTTGGGGTCGCTGGCGGCGGTGCTGGCCGGAAGGGCGAGCAGGTCGGCCGGCAGGATTGCAGGCCAGGGCAGGCGATCCGGGGCGTTCATGATGACCTCGCTTATTTGCTGGGATACTCAACCAGGATGTCCTCGTCGCGGACCACCATCTGACAGGCCAGCCGCCACTGGGTCGGCGGGATGTCGTCGACGTACATCTTCTCGATCTCCGCCTTGCTGATGTGGCCGAGGTTGCTCAGTGCGGCCACTTCGCGAACATTCAGTGGCCCGCCCATTGGCCGGCGCTTGTCGTCGACGGAAGAAACCTTCACCAGGCAGGTGCCGCAGTCGCCTTCCTGGCAACCGAAGTCGATCGGGATGTGATGCTCCTTGGCCAAGGCGAGGATGGTCTGGGTGTGACTGCCGGCGACGGCATAGACCGTCTTGTCTCTATGCAAGGGGCTGCTGAAAGTGATGAGTGCCATTTGTGTTTCTCCTGTAGAACGGTTGCGAAGAACGTCAAAATCTGATTTGTGAGGCGGTAGTCGCTTGCGGACTACGAGACGAGGTCGCGCTTCGGCTCATGCCGGCACGACGACGATCTCGCCACCGAGGATTTGCGCCTGGCAAGCCAGCCGGTGGCGGCGCGGCGCCAGGTTGTCCTTGAGCACCTGATCTTCGAGAATGCTCGGCGGGGCGAAGTTTTCGGCGCCCGATATGATCTTGGTCAGGCAGGTGCAGCACTCGCCTTCGCGGCAGCCGTAGACGATGCCGGCACCGACCTTTTCCGAGACTTCGATCAGGCGGGTGCCGGCCGGAACGGTGACCGAGACGTCGATATCCTGAAAAGTGACTTTTGCTCTTGGCATGTTTATCTCCTGTGTCTGGCGTCAAAGTCGCGTTCGCGAGTTACGAATCTCCCTTCTCCGCCTGCGGGAGAAGGGGCGGTGTGGTGGGACGGGCCGATCCGGGGAGCATGCTCCCTGCCCGTGGAAGGATTCCAGCATGCAAGCCGGACTCCGGACTGCAAGTCGAGCGGACCGGCGATGGCTTTCATGATCGGGAGTGACTGCACATGTCATGACTGTCTGGGTCAGGCGAGAGCCGCCAGATCCATTTCGCGGTGTTCGATCTGCCCGGTCAGGTGACGAGCCAGGTTCTCACCCAGATTTCGGCAGAGCGCGAGTTCGCCGGCGTCGGGTACCAGCTTGATGCGCAGGCCGTCGACCGGTACGCGCAGCTTCAGACCGCGCAGGCGATCCTCGATCATGCGCACGGCTTCGCCGCTCCAGCCGTAGGAGCCGAAGGCGGCGCCGAGCTTGCCCTTAATATTGACGGTGGTCAGCGACGAAAGCAGGTCCCAGATCGGCTTGACCGCGTCGGCATTGATCGTCGGGCTGCCGAAGGCGAGGCCGTCAGCTTCCTCGACGAGGTCGGTGAAAGTGCCGGCATCGCTGCCCTCGAGGTCGTACAGCGAGACGCGCACGCCGGCTATGCGCTCGGCGCCTTCGGCGACCGCTTTGGCCATGCGCCGGGTGTTGCCGTAGGCGGACAGGTAGAAGACGAGCAGGGTCTTCTCGCTGCGGGCCTTGTTGCTCAGGCGCGGTGTTGCCATTTCGCGGTAGCGGCGCAGGTAGTCACGGGGAAGGTGGCGTAGGATCGGTCCGTGTGCCGGCGCTATCAGGTGCAGCGCTAGGGGTTCGATTAGCGCCAGCGCGTCGAGCACGTGCTCGCGGAAGGGCCGCATGATCTGCGCGTAGTAGTACTCAAACGAAAAGCGGAAATCGCCGACGCGGTCGTTGAACAGGCGCTCGTCGCAGAAGTGGCAGCCGAAGATGTCGCCGGTGAACAGCAGCCCGTCTTCTTCCAGATAGGTGCACTGCGTGTCCGGCCAATGCAGGTAGGGCGTGTGCAGGAAGCGCAGCGTACGGCCACCGAGCTCGACCGTATCGCCGGTGCTCACCGGGACGTATTCGGGGGCTTGCCCGCCGCCGGGTTTGAGCAGTGCCTTGAGCATCATCTGGGCGCGGCTCGAGAGGTAGACCGTCGCCTGCGGCGCACGCCGCAGCAGTTCGGGCAGGGCGCCGCTGTGGTCGGGTTCGAGATGATTGAGGACGATGGTGGTGATTTCGTCGTAGCGCGCCACCGACTCCAATCGCCGGAAGAAATCGTCGGCGAAATGTTCCTTCACCGTATCGATCACCGCCACCCCGTTCTCGCCGCGCACGAGGAAAGCGTTGTAGCTGGTGCCGTTGGCGGTCTTCAGAATGATGTCGAAGTTGCGCAGCTGCGGATCGAAGGCGCCGACCCAATGAACGCCCGGCGCAATTTCGACGGCGGCGTCACCGGGAATCGCAGTGAGCATGGCCATCAGTCAGCCCCCTGCCACAGGCCGAATTCGATCAGCCTGGCGACTGGGATCCCGGTCAGCGATCCGGGCGGGTTGAGATAGGCACCCTGGCTATCGACGATCGCCGCTTCGATCGGACAGATCGAAGCGCACTGCGGTGCTTCGTGCTCGCCCAGACATTCCGTGCATTTGCCGGAGTCGATCAGGAAATGCGGGCGAGCTTCGTAAATCGCCTGCTGCGGGCAGACCTCGATACAGGCCCAGCAATTGAGGCAGGCGGAGGTGATTTTCAGGGCCACGCTCAGGCTGCCTTTCTGCTTGCGGCCGGCTGCGCGAGCCGGCCGCTCGCCGCCATTTCCTGATACACGGCCAGCACCGCGGCGTCGATTGGCTCGAGTGCGTGCTCGCCGTTGGGCATGATACCGGCGGCTTCGAGCCTGCTCCAGGGTTCGAAACCGATTTTCGAGCAGAGCACGACTTCACAGCCGGCGAGCGCGGCAATGATGTGCTCGAGCAGCGATTGCGGATCCCCTCCGTCCTCGCCGCAGGTCTCGGGACCGTTGCAGTAGAGGTCGGTCTTGCGATGGCCGACGAAACGCGCGCCAGCTGGCGAAGCCTCGTAGATCAGGAACTCGCGGGCGTGGCCGAAGTGGTCAGCAACGACGCCGTTCCTGCCGGCAACGGCCATCAGGACGCTGCGCAAATTTTCTCTCGGCAGCGTCGCCGGGTCGTCGCTGGCAGTCGCAGTCACCGGCAGAGCCGTCGGCGCGGCGTGTCTGGCGGCGCGCTTCTGCTCCAGTTGCTCGATGATCTCGTCGTGCACTTCCTTGCGGCGGAGCATGGCCGCTTGGTAATCGATTTCGCCGAGGTCGAGCGCGTCGACCTTGTCCATGCTGAATTCGGAACCGCGGTCCTCACCGAGCAGGCCGATGGCGTCGGCGCGGCACTGGCGGCAGTGGCGCATCATCGCCATGTCGCCGGCGCAGGCGTCCTGCAGCTTCTGCAGCTGTTCCGGCGTCGGGCTGGCCTGCCCCATCAGACCGTAGTAGGTGCCGTATTCGGCCACGGCGATCAACGGCATGACGTTGTGCAGGAATGCGCCCTTGGCCTTGACGACCCGCGAGACTTCCTTGAGATGCTCGTCATTGACGCCGGGAATGAGGACCGAATTGACCTTCACCAGGATGTCGCACGCGATCAGCATCTCGAGCCCCTTCTGCTGCTGCTCGATGAGAATTCGCGCCGCCTTGAGGCCACGGATGCGGCGATTATTCCAGAAGATCCACGGGTAGATGCGGGCCCCGATCTCGGGCTCCAGGCAGTTGATGGTGATCGTCACGTGGTCGATGTTGTGCCTGGCGATTTCGTCGACGTACAGCGGCAGATTCAGGCCGTTGGTCGACAGGCAGAGCTTGATGTCCGGGGCCCGTTCCGACAGCTGCCGGAAAGTTTCGAAAGTGCGGTTCGGGTTGGCCAGCGGATCGCCCGGTCCGGCGATGCCGAGCACCGTCATTTGCGGGATCCTGGCGGCGACCGCGAGCACCTTGCGAATCGCCTGGTCCGGCGCCAACACTTCCGAAACGACGCCCGGGCGCGATTCGTTGGCGCAGTCGTACTTGCGATTGCAGTAGTTGCACTGGATGTTGCACGCTGGCGCCACCGCCACGTGCATGCGCGCAAAGTAGTGGTGCGCGTCTTCCGAGTAGCAGGGATGGTCCTGGACCCTGGCGCGGATCGCGTCCGGCAGCTGAGCGAGGGCGTTCGGCGCTGTTCCGCAGCCGCTGGAAGAGCAGCCGCCTGCTGGCTGGGCGGTGTTGCCAATAACCGGAAGTTCCACGATGCGTGCTCCTCGAATGCTGTTGCCTAGGTTCAGCAAGGCGCATGCCAGCGATGAAAACATCGTGGAAACAGGGTGTTGACCGACGCCGGCCGTGGCACTTGTCGGCTCGTGTCGGCTCTTTGTCAGAAACGCGACAAGCGGCGCGGTACCTGGGCCCGGCGCGCAACAGCGCCGAGGCGGGCGCTTGCATTGCCGCCATCCCCTAGGCTGAGGATGCTGTTGGTGTGGGCGAGGAAGATGCGGCCGGCCGCGGTGAGTTCGACCCCGCGCCACGAGCGGTGAAGCAGGCGCGTCTCAGGCCGGCAGCGGAGCCGCCATGAAGGGTACCCGGCCGTTGGCCAGGTAGGCCGCGCAGCGCTCGATGTATTCGCGCGTGCTTTTCGGCATTGGCGTGCGTGCACGGGCGATATAGAACACCAGGTCGCGGCCGTTGCGGAGCAGCTGCAAGCCGTCAGAAAGGCTGTGCAGTGCGCTGACCGGGCGCTTTTCGCTCGCTTCCGCCGCTGCTTGCGGCGAGAAGTTGGCCAGTCGTTCGCCGGCGGTGACCAGGTGCGACCAGACGTCGAAGATACCCGGGTCGGTACGCAGTGTCTCGGTTTTCACCTTGGCGGCGTTGGCGAAGTCCTGGATCGGTCCTGCGACGGCCTCGAAAGTGGGAATGCGGCTGAAGTTGCCGATCATCGCCTCGGCGATCAGGTCGATGTCGCGCATGCTCTGGCCAATCTTGACGTAGCGGCTTTCGTAGAAGTCCTCGATCGGGATCGAGAAGGCCCGGAAAGGTTCGCCCCACAATTCGTCGATGCCTTCCTCGCCGCTGCGGTGCAGGACGAAACGGCCCAATTCCATGGCTTCGAGCAGGCATTGACCGCATTCGCGCATCAGCGCGTTGTCGCAACCGATCTCGATGCCATCGGCCTGCAATTCGACGAGCCGTCTGAAGATGTCGACGGCCCGGTTGAACAGTGCCCCCGCCAGCATGCCGGCCTTGACCCGACGCCGCCCGGGATCGGCTTCGGCCGCGTAACACTGCCGCGCTTCGCCGAGTCGGCAGCCAGGAATGTTGAGTCCATGCTCGGTGTGATTGAACAGCCGGCGGGCGAGCGCTTCGATCAGCGACTTCTTGCCCTGCAGCGAATCGGCCGGCACCGGATAGGTCTTGATCCAGTAATCGTTGTAGAGCACACGTTCTTCATCGTCGATGACTCTTCGCGTTCCCTCGGGCGGCAGGGGGTCGAAGGTCGAGTTCGGTTCGAGGCGATAGACATTGTTCATTGGCGTGATTTCCAGACAGCAAGGATCTCACGGGATGCAAAAATCATGCGCGCTTTGCAGCGGTTTCCCGTGTTTCTAGATCATTGCTTTTATTGGCAAAATTTTCGTGCGGCAGCATGGCGTCGCGATGCGCGCCATAAGGCGGTGCGTCGCTGGCCTGGAAGCGGAATTTTTTGCACCGCAGTGGCGCATGCGTTCCGGTCCGGCCCGGATGCGGGTGCGCTGTTTCAGGCGAGTAGCGCGACGGCCTTGATCTGTGCCTTTACCGCCAGACCGGGGCAGATTTTCAGGCGCTCAGCCGAACGCCGGGTGATGCGGGCGAGCAGGGCTTCGCCGGCGACATCGAGGCGGACGAGAACGTGCCCGGGGGTATCGGTGGGCGCCAGATCGACGACGCAGGCGTCCACGCTGTTGAGGATGCTGGTGTGCAATTGCGGCACCAGCGCCAGGCTGACGTTACGCGCGTGGATGCGGCAGCGAACGCGCGCGCCGATCGGTTCGTCACGGCGCGAGACGTAGATCTGGCCGCCGGCGAAGTCCAGGCGGCTCAGGCCGTCCGCTTCCTGCGCTGCGACGCGGGTCTCGATGACCACGCCCGCGTCGTCGGCAAAGATGGTGGGCAGGTCGATGCGGCTGAGGACGTCTTGCAGCGGGCCGCTGGCCACCAGCCGACCCTGATCGAGGAGGACCAGGTGCTCGGCGAGTCGTGCCACTTCATCGGGGGAGTGGCTGACATAGATGATCGGCAGCGAGAACTCGTCGTGCAGCCGTTCCAGGTAGGGAAGGATTTCCAGCTTGCGCTTCAGGTCCAGGGCTGCCAGAGGTTCGTCCATGAGCAGGATTTGTGGCGAGGCGAGCAGGGCGCGGGCGATGGCCACGCGCTGGCGTTCGCCGCCGGAGAGCTCGCCGGCTGAGCGATCGAGCAGGGCTGCGATGCCTAGCAGGTCAGCGATTTGCGGCAAGGAAAAACGGCGGTCGGCGGTGAGCACCCGCTTCTGTCCATAGTTCAGGTTGCCGCGCACGGAGAGATGCGGGAAGAGACTGGGCTCCTGAAAAACGAAGCCCAGCGGCCGCTGGTACGGTGGTACGAACATCCCGCTGGCTTCGTCCTGCCAGACGCGATGGCCGATCGCGAAGTAGCCGTTGCCGGCCCGTTCGAGGCCGGCCATGGCGCGCAGGCAGGTCGTCTTGCCCGAGCCGGAGTGGCCGAACAAGGCGGTGATGCCGGTTTGCGGCAGCGTCAGGTCGACGTCCAGCGTGAAGTCACCACGTTGGAGGCGAAAGCGGGCCTCGATGCGCACCCTCAGACCGCTCTTCGTGGTGGCGCAGGGTTGAAGGTGTAAAGCGCCAGCAGGACCAGGAAACTGAACAGGACCATGCCGCCAGCCAGCCAGTGTGCCTGCGCGTACTCCAGGGCCTCGACGTGGTCGTAGATCTGCACCGAGACGACACGCGTCTTGTTCGGGATGTTGCCGCCGATCATCAGCACGATGCCGAACTCGCCGACGGTATGGGCGAAGCCGAGGATGGCGCCGGTGACGATGCCGGGCCGGGCGAGCGGCAGCGCCACGGACCAGAAGGCGTCGCGCGGGCTGGCACGTAGCGTCGCGGCAACTTCCATGGGGCGTACGCCGATGGCCTCGAACGCGTTCTGGATCGGTTGCACGACGAAGGGCAGAGAGTAGAAGACCGAGGCGATGACCAGGCCGGTAAACGTAAAGGGAAGCAGACCGAGGCCGATCCCCTGGGTGAAATGCCCGACCGGCCCGTTCGGCCCCATCGCGATCAGGAGGTAGAAACCGAGGACCGTCGGCGGTAGCACCAGCGGCAGGGCGACCAGGGCACCGACAACACCCTTCAACGGCGAGCGCGTGTGCGCCAGCCACCAGGCGATACGCGTGCCGAAGATCAGCAGGACGATGGTCACCACTGTCGCCAGACGCAGCGTCAGCCAGACGGCGGCGAGGTCGCTATCGTCCATGCGTGGTGCCCGCGGCGCGGATCGCGGCAGCATTGGCTGGTGCCGCGGGTGACGTCGTTCCCACTGGCGCTGCCGCTGACGCCGTTCACAGCGCGTATCCGTAGGACCGGATGATGGCTCTGGCCGCGTTGCCTTTCAGGTAGGCGAGCAGGGCGCCGGCTGCCACGTTGTCGCGGCCACGCTCGAGCAGCACTGCGTCCTGGCGGATCGCTTGATGCATGTTGCTCGGCACGATCCACGCGGAGCCGGCGCTGATCCTGCCATACTTCCAGACCTGCGAGAGCGCGACGAAAGCCAGGTCGGCATTGCCACTGGCAGCGAACTGATAGGTTTGCGCGACGTTTTCGCCCTGAACGATTTTTTCATGCGCGCTGGCGAGAACACCGAGCTTCGTCATCACCTCGATTGCCGCCGCGCCGTAGGGCGCCGTTTTCGGGTTGGCCAGCGCGAGGTGGGTAAAGGCGCCTTGGTGCAATACGTCGCCCGGGTTATCGACTTTTCGCGCTTGTGCGGACCACAGGGCGAGGCGGCCGGTGGCGTAGGTGAAACGGCTGCCGTTGACCGCGTAGCCGTCCTTCTCAAGTTGCGCCGGAATCTGCTCGTCGGCGGCGAGCAGGATCTCGAAGGGCGCGCCATTGACAATCTGCGCGAAGAGTTTGCCGGTGGCGCCGAAGGAAAGCAGTACCTTGTGCCCGGAGGCACGTTCGAATTCGGCGGTGATTTTCTGCATCGGCGCGGTGAAGTTGGCGGCGACCGCGACCATCACCTGCTCAGCGTGCGAGGGCGCAGTGAGGAGGAGTGCGTGCAGCGCGAGAAGCAGCAGCATGGGGGGTCTCATGGCAGCAACTCGCTGCGGATTTGTGCGAGCCAGCTTTCTATGCGCTGTCCGGTCAATCCCGGCTGGTTGATCTGGTCGAGGGCCAGCCCGACGAATTGTCCTTGGTCGACGGCCTTCGAGGCGGTGAAGTCGTAGCCGGTCGTCGGCCAGCGACCGACGACGCGCGCGCCACGCGCCAGGAGCGCGTCTTGAATCACGGCGATCGCGTTGACGAAGGCGCCGGGGTAGTTCCTCTGGTCGCCGACGCCGTAGACCGCCGCCACTTTGCGCGACAGGTCGGTGTCCGAGAGCTGCGCCAGGAAGCTCTGCCAGGGCGCCGGGCAGACGCCGAAGGCGGGACCCTGCGGCTGGCCGCTGCCATGCGTCGGGCTGCCGAGAATCAACGCGTCGTGAGCAAGAAAGTCGGCCAGCGTTGCGTCGACGATATTGACCGGCGCGGCAGCAGCGCCCCCCAGACTCTTGGCCATGTATTGCGCGACCATTCGCGTGCGCCCGGTCTCGCTGCTGAAGAAGATGCCGATCCTGGCCATCGTCGTCACGCCGCCAGGACGGGGTCTTGCGTCAGTTCTTCGGGCAGGCAGCCGACGGGATTGCCGAGGATCGCTTCGGGGCCGCTTTCGAAACGCACCAGATAGACTTCACGGCTGTCGTCCATGGCGGCAACGCCGCTATCGATGATTACGCCGCGCGACCCGGCTGCGGCGATCAAGCCTTGTGCCTCGATGCCGGGTACGCCGCCATCGTTGAAGATGTCCTCGGCGGCGAAGACCAGATCGCCGGTCTGATAGGGGATAATGGCCATGGTGATCTCCTGTTGTTCCATGACATCTGTTCAGCAAGTTGCATGCCATCGATGAAGATAGATAATTCAGCAGCTTGTCTGTTTGCCGAATTGTCGGGTTTCCGACAATGTCGCGTCGAGGCCTGCACTTGCTCGCCCGTTTGCAGGCCGGAAGCCGGTCCGGGACTTTAGGCGATTGCCGGAAAAGAACGTACCAGATTGCGCCGGATTTTCGGTCGGCTTCAAGGCGCGACAACAGGCGCATAGTCGAACTTCGTAACTGTTGTCGTAACACAGAAGACGGGCGAAAAGACAAGCAAGATGGTATGTTCTTTGACAGAAATCGCCTTAGCTTCCGCGGCCGTACTCAGAACTGCTTCACGTCGATGGCCAGGGTCTGGATGCGGTAGGCGATCTGGCGCGGTGTCATTCCCAGGATGCGTGCGGCTTTGGCCTGCACCCAGCCGGCCTGTTCGAGCGCCGCGATGACGCGTTCCTTCTCCGAGAGATCAGGGTCGTCGAAATCGATTGCGGAAGCGCTGCCAAGGCCAGAGCCCGCAGTCCGCGTGATGGCGCTCGCGCCCGGGCCGCGTTGCGGCCTTGCCGCCGGGCGTTCGCGAACACTCGGAAAGCGGATCAGGTCGACGTCGATACGCCCGCTTTCGGAGAGCACGGCGGCGCGTTCGAGACAGTTTTCCAGTTCGCGCACGTTACCTGGCCAATCGTGATTGGCCAGCCGGCGCTGCGCCATGTCAGTGAGGTTGAGCTTGCGTTTTTGTTCCTGGCCGATCTTGCCGAGAAGGTGACGGACGATTTCCGGGATGTCCTCGATACGTTCGCGCAGTGGCGGCAGAAAAATCGGCATCACGTTCAACCGGTAGAACAAGTCCTCGCGGAAGTCGCCCATGTCGACGGCGGTTTCCAGATCGCGGTGGGTGGCGGCGATGACCCGCACGTCGACCTTGATTGTCCGGCAGCCGCCGACGCGCTCGAACTCGCCTTCCTGCAGAATGCGCAGCAGCTTGGCCTGGAAAGGGCCAGAGACGTCGCCGATTTCGTCGAGGAAGAGGGTGCCGCCGTGCGCCTGCTCGAAGCGCCCCTTGCGCGCCTCGACTGCGCCGGTGAAGGCGCCGCGTTCGTGGCCAAAGAGTTCCGATTCGAGAAGAGTTTCCGGCAGTGCCGCGCAGTTGAGACGGATCATGGCGCTGCGCGAGCGCGGCGAGTTGTAGTGGATGGCGTTGGCGATCAGTTCCTTGCCGGTGCCCGTTTCGCCACGAATCAACACCGTCGTGTTCCACTTGGCGACCAGTCGTGCCTGGTCGAAGACGCGGCGCATGGCCGCCGAACGACCGACCATGTTGTCGAAGCCGAACTGATGACGGACGGTACGGCGCAACAGATCGCGTTCCTCGACCAGCGTCGATTTGTCGTGCTGGACTTCCAGCGACAGGCGCAGGCTTTGTCCAATCAGGTTGGCAACCATTTCGACGAACTGCGCACGTTCCTCAAGAAGGCCGTCGTCCGGCTCGCCGGGCTGTACCGCGAGAACTCCCTGCAGGTTTCCGCCAACCCGGATCGGCACGGCAATGAACGGCAATTCGCGCTGGTAGATGCCGAGCCGGTTGAGAAAGCGCGGCTCGTCGGCAACCCGCCTGAGCATCACCGTTCGCGGCTTCTCGAGCATCAGTCCGAGGATCCCTTCGCCCGGCTGGTACTGCACGTTCTGCACGTCGCCAACGCCGGCCGGATGGTGCAACTCGTGTGCCTTCAGGTTGCCTGATTGCGGGTCGAGCACGCTGATCATGCCGCAAGTCAGCCCGGCCTCGTCCTGCAGGATACGCAATACGTGGCGTTGCGTTTCCCTGAACAGCAGCGAGCGGCTGAGGACGCGACTGACGGCGTACAACGCAGCGAGCAGAAGGATGTTCAACTCGTGCGTTCGGCAATAGCCGTTGGCGGGTGGCGTGTCCGCTGCGCGATGAATGGGGTGTACGTGCATGCTCTTTCCAGATGCGCTTGCGCTTAGATCGGGTAGCCGTCGGGGCGAGCGGTCGGGCCGCTGCCGAGGCGAAATTCGACGATCACCGCACAACCGCCGCTGGCGCTCTCCTCGATGTCGATATTGCCGGCGTGGTCTGCCATCACCTGCTGAGCGCGCGACAGGCCGGTGCCGATATGCCCGGTGTTTCTGTTCTTGCCGGTGAAGAAGGGTTCAAAGGCCTTGTGCCGCTGGTCGGCGGGGATGCCGGGGCCGCTGTCGCTGACCGTGACGACAATGCAGTCGCGGCCGCGCGTACTGCTCAGGCTCAGTTCGCGCTGCCGCCAGCCTTTGCAACTCATCGCTTCGATGGCGTTGTCGACCAGCGCCTTGAACAGCATGCGCAGTTGCAACGGGCGGCCGATGACCGGTGGCAGCGTCGCTGTCGGCCGCCAGTCGACGACGATGCCAGCGCCGAGCAGCCGCGGCGTGCAGATTTCCAGCACATCGCGCAGGATTTCATTGATATTGACCGGGATGATGATGTCCTGTGGGGCTTGCGGGATGACTTGCCGCAGCAATTCCAGGTGCTCGCGGCTGGCGGTCAGTGCTTGCTGCAGGACACCGGCGCTGGCCGGGTCGCGTCTTTGCAGGACAGCGGCTGCCGAGGCCATGACGTTCAGCGGCTCTTCGAGACGGAAAATGGCGGCGGTGAGTCCCTCGCGCATGGCGGCGGTGCGTTCCTCGTCGGCCAGAACGGCCTGCATGGCGGCCGTGCGGGCGCGTTCCCGTTCTTCGCGCAGGCTGCTGATGTCGGCAATGACCAGTAGCAGACCGACCTGACAGCCCTCGCAGAAGTAGCTGTCGGCACAGTCGCTGCGCATTTCGATTTGCGAGGTGGTGATCGATAGCCAGAGCGGGCGCCCGGCGCCGCGGTCGACCCGTGCCTCGCGATTGGCGAAAACGCAACTCGTCGGCTTTGCGGCCAGCGCCTCCCGCCAGTTCGGGGCGACGCTGTCGAGCAGGGTGTGCGCGGGTTCGTTGACCTGCAGGGTGGTCAGCAGCTTCTTGTATTCGTGGTTGTCGAGCAGGACGCGGCCGCTCTGATCGAGCAGCGCAAAGGCGATCGGGGCGGCATCGACCACTGCTTCGATGAGCTTCTTCTGGTTGAGGACGACGCGTTCGAGGCGGTGCAACTCGGTGATGTCGCGCTGCATGCCGAGAAAATGAGTCGTCTCGCCGTGGCCATTGAGCACCGGCGAGATGGTCAGTTCGGCGAGATACGGCTCGCCGCCTTTTCTGCGGTTGAGCAATTTTCCCGACCACGGCCGCTGGGCAGTGAGTTCGCGCCACATCGTCTGATAGATCCCGTCCCGGGTCGTCTGGTCGGAGAGCAGCGATTCGTTCATGCCGATAAGTTGCTCGGCGGGATAGCCGGTGACGCGCGTGAAGGCGGCGTTGGCGAAGAGAATGTTGGCCTTGGGATCGGTGATCGAAATGGCGAGGTCGGCCTGATCGACCGCCTGGCGGTAAATCTCCGGCGGTAGTTCCTTCGCTTGCTGAACAGAGCGGGCCTTGACTTGCGGGATAGCCGACATCGAGTGACTCCTCAGGGTGCGTTGGGTAGCGTCGGATGCATCTCTGCAGGAGCACAAGCAGGTTTTATGCCGCCTGCTGAATACGCACCCGCAGCCTGGCCTGCAGCCACGTTCGCGGCAAATCCTACGAATTGTCTGTCGGGTTTGCGACATTGGCGCCGCACGGCTGACTCCCCTTTCTGGTGCAGGCACGGCAAAAGCGTGCATCGACGCGGGTTTACGCGTGTCGGCGGAGGATTTCCGGGGCAGAGGCGCGCTTTGGCACGGCTTGTGCACCACAGCAGACAGAACAACCGGAAAGCGCACCGCCATGAGCGAAGTCATCCTCCTGCTACTGTCCACAGCCCTGGTAAACAACGTGGTGCTGATCAAGTTCCTTGGTCTCTGCCCGGTAATGGGAGTCTCCAAGAGCGTTGATAGCGCTTTCGGTATGGGGCTGGCGACGACCTTCGTCTTGACCCTGGCTGCTGCCGCCTCGTGGATGCTCGATAACTGGCTGCTGCGGCCATTCGGCATGGGCTACCTGCGCCTCCTGACTTTCATTCTGGTCATTGCGGCCGTCGTGCAGTTCACCGAAATGTTCATCAAGAAGGCCAGCCCTGCTCTTTACCAGTCGCTCGGTCTCTACCTGCCGCTGATCACCACCAACTGCGCCGTGCTTGGTGTCGCCCTGCTCAATGTCGAGCAGCGCTTCAGCTTATTCAAGAGCTTGCTTTATGGCTTCGGCTCGGCGCTCGGTTTCACGCTGGTGCTGGTCATCTTCGCCGGCCTGCGCGAGCGGGTGGCGTTGGCGCAGGTGCCCGCCGCCTTCGCCGGTGCGCCGATCGCTTTTGTCACCATCAGCCTGCTCGCGCTCGCCTTCATGGGCTTCTCGGGCCTGAACGTTTAACGCAAGGCAGCTCAAGTTCAAGGAACTCACCATGATCGCCATCCTCAGCCTTACCGTTCTCGGCGCCATTCTCGGCATCATCCTCGGCATCGCCAACCGCCTGTTGAAGGTTGAAAGCAACCCGCTGGAAGAGGAGCTACTGGTACTGCTACCCGGTTCCAACTGCGGCCAATGCGGTTTTGCGGGTTGTGCGGCCGCGGCGGCCGCGATCGCCACCGCCGCTTCGCCCTCCTGTTGCCCATCTGAAGGCAAGGCCCTGGCTAGCTGCTGCCCGCCGGGCGGCAAGCGGCTGGCGACGACCCTGGCCGCCAGGCTGGGCATCACGCTCGATCTTGCCGGCGTTGCTGACGATACTCCCAAGATCGCCGTCGTCGTCGAGGAACTGTGCATTGGTTGCTGCCGCTGCAGCAAGGTCTGTCCGACGGACGCCATCCTCGGTGCCTCGCGGCAGATTCACAATGTCCTTCGCGAAGCCTGTACCGGCTGTGAGAACTGCGTCGACAGTTGCCCGACCGAAGCGTTGGCGATGCGCCCGGTGTTGATTACCCTGCAACATTGGGTGATGCCCAGACCGCTGGCGGCGTGAGCAAATCATGGGAATCATGAAGGCGCTCAAGCACTTCGTCGGCGACGACTGGGGCGTGCATCCAGCCGACCACAAGCGCCCGGTTGCCGACCTGCCGAGCCGCAGACTGCCGCTGCCTGAGCGCGTACACCTGATGCTCGCGCAGCACGTCGGCGCACCGGCGCGGCCGGTGGTCCTGGTCGGGCAGAAGGTGAAGAAGGGGGAAATGATTGCTGCCGCGCATGGCAACATTTCGGCCCCCGTGCATGCCTCGACATCGGGAACGATCAGCGCCATCGGCGAGATCACCGCAGCGCATAGCTCAGGTTTGCCGGGGATGGCAATTACGATCGACGTGGATGGGGAAGACGCCTGGATCGAGAGCGATCCGGTTGCCGATCCCTTCGCCCTGTCGCCCGCTGAAATCGCCGCGCGAGTCGCGGCTGCGGGTGTCGTCGGGCTCGGTGGCGCGACATTTCCGTCGTCGGTGAAGCTGAATCTGGGGCGCCGCTCCGGAATCGACACGCTCATCGTCAACGGCAGCGAGTGCGAGCCCTACCTCTCGTGCGATGACCGTCTGATGCGTGAGCGCGGCGCGGATATCGTCAGCGGCATTCGCCTGATGCTGATGGCTACCGGCGCTGCACAGGCGAAGGTCGGTATCGAGGACAACAAGCCGGAAGCGATCGCCAGCATGCGCGGTGCGGCGGCCGCTTTTGCCGAGGTCGCGATCGTGCCGGTGCCGGCACGCTATCCAATGGGCTCGGATCGCCAGTTGATCGTCGAACTGAGTGGCCGCGAAGTGCCCTCCGACGCTCGTGCTGCCGACGTCGGCGTCATTGTCCACAACGTCGCCACGGCCTGTGCCGCGCATCAGGCAGTAGCCCTGAATCGACCCCTGGTGGAGCGGATGATGACGCTCAATGGTGGCGCTGCTGTGGCACCCGGCAACTACGAGGTGCTTCTTGGCACGCTGGTCAGCGATCTCATTACCCTCAGCGGTGGCAGCAAAGGCGAGGTGGCGCGACTAATCATGGGTGGGCCGATGATGGGCGTCGTCCTGCCGCACGCACGCGTGCCGGTGGTCAAGGGCAGCAGCGGCATCCTGCTGCTCGATGCCGGCGAAGCGGCGGCTGTCGAGCCGCAGGCCTGTATTCGCTGCGGTAGTTGCGTCAAGTCCTGCCCGATGGGTTTGCTGCCCCTGGAAATGAGCGCCCGCATCCGCCACGACGACCTGGACGCGGCGGTCGATCTTGGCCTCTCCGATTGCATAGCCTGTGGCTGTTGCGCCTACGTTTGCCCTTCGCACATCCCGCTGGTCCAGTATTTCTATCACGCCAAGGGCGAGCTTTCGGCGCGTCAGCGGGCGCAGTTGCGCGGTGAGGCAACGAAAAAGATGGCTCTGGCGCGGCAGCAACGCCTCGAACGTGAAGACCGCGAAAAAGCCGCTGCCGCTGCCCGCCGCAAGGCCGAACGGGCGGCTCAGCAAAGTGCTCCGAAAGCAGCTGTCGTGGCGGCTACGCGGCTGCCGGAGCAGGCGGGAGAAAGCGCATGAAAGCGGGCATGAAAGCCGCCACGCCAGCTGTCGGCTCGCTCGCTTCGCCGCATGCGCATGGCGGCAACACAGTGGCCCGCACGATGTTTCGGGTGCAGATGGCGCTGCTGCCGGCAACCGCTTACGGCTTCTGGCTTTTCGGCTGGCAGGCCTTCTTTCTGTGGTTGCTGACCATTCTGTCATGCCTTGGCTGGGAAGCGCTGGCGCTCAAGTTGATGGACAGGCGGCCGATCAAGCGCTCGCTGGGTGATGGTTCGGCGCTGCTCACCGGCTGGCTGCTGGCGATGACCCTGCCGCCGTGGGCGCCATGGTGGGTCGCCGTCGTCGGTGGCTTCATCGCCATCGTGGTCGGCAAGCAGGTCTTTGGCGGAGTGGGGCAGAACGTTTTCAATCCGGCGATGGTGGCCAGGGTGGCCTTGCTGGTCTCCTTTCCGCTACCGCTGACGCAGTGGGTGACGCCGCTGCCGCTGACGCCGCTGGCGGCGCCGGGCTTCGTGGACAGCCTGCACGTTTTTCTGACCAGCCTGCCACCGCCCGATGCCATGGCCAGCGCATCGCTACTCGGCTTCTCGAAAACTGAACTGGGGCGCGGTATCGATCTGCTGCACTCGCTGAGCGGCGCGTCGGCGCCGCTGTTGTCGTGGCTTGGAACGCGCGCCGGTAGTCTTGGCGAATCGGCGTCGCTACTGATTCTTGCCGGTGGCCTGTATCTGCTGCGCAGCGGCGTCATCAGCTGGCACACACCGCTTGCCGTTCTGCTCGGACTGGCACTACCTGCGGCGATCGGGCACGCCGTCGACCCGGGGCGCTACCTGAGCGTTTCGGCGCACCTGCTGTCGGGTGCGGCGATGCTGGGTGCCTTCTTCATCGCCACCGATTACGTCACATCGCCGAACACCGGTGCCGGACAGATCGTCTTCGGGACGGGGGTTGGCCTGCTCACCTGGGTGATCCGCACTTACGGCGGCTATCCCGAGGGGATGGCTTTTGCGGTGCTCCTGATGAATGCCCTGACACCGGTGATCGACCGCTTCATTAAGCCCCGCATCCTGGGGCGCGACCGTAAGGGCAAGCCGCTGAGCATCCCGGAAAGCGCGGCATGAACTTTTCTTCCTTCCGCGAGAAAGTCGCCTACCAGCCGATTCTGCTCGGCAGCTTCGCGCTGCTGGCCAGCGGTGCACTCGCCTGGGTTTCACAAGCGACCGGCGAAGCCATTGTCGCTGCCGAAGCCAGGGATTTGCGAACCTCACTCAGCGATGTGCTGCCGCAAGGCTTTGCCGACAATGACCTGCTGGGCGACACGGTGACCATCGAACGTGACGGCCAGCCGGTAACCATCTATCGCGCGCGTCAGCGCGGCAAGGTCAGGGGTGCGGTGTTCAAGGTCGCCGAGCGCGGTTACGCCGCCGACATCCAGCTGTTGATGGCACTCGACACCGACGGAACGACGCTCGGCGTGCGCGTCATCAAGCACGCCGAAACGCCAGGCCTCGGCGACAAAATCGAAGCCGCCAAGTCACCCTGGATCGAGGGCTTCAGCGGCAAGTCGTTGCACCAGCCGTCGCCGGCGCAATGGGCTGTCAAAAAGGATGGCGGCGCCTTTGAGCAATTCGCTGGCGCGACGATCACGCCGCGCGCGGTGGTCAAGGCGGTCAAGGGCGGGCTGGCGTTCTTCAGCGCGCATCGTCAGGAAATTCTGGGAGAAGAATGATGAGCGAAAATCTCCGCCGGGTCATCAAGGACGGCTTGTGGGACCAGAACGTGGTTTTGTCACAGATGCTGGCGCTTTGTCCGGCGATGGCGGTGACCACCAGCGGCACCAACGGCCTCGGCATGGGCCTGGCGACCACGGCGGTGCTGGTCGCCGCCAACATGCTGGTGGCGATGGTCCGTCATACGGTCAGCTCACAGGTGCGAATCCCGGTTTTCGTGGTGCTCATCGCGACTCTGGTAACAGTGGTCGACCTGGCCATGAATGCCTGGCTGCACGACCTGTACAAGGTGCTTGGCCTGTTCATCGCGCTTATTGTCTGCAATTGCGCCATTCTCGGTCGTGCCGAGGCCTTCGCCGTGAAGTCGAGCGTGCTCGCGGCGGCGGTCGACGGCCTGGCGATGGGGCTGGGGTTCACCGGCGCTTTGACGGTGATCGGCCTGATCCGCGAATTGCTCGGCGCCGGTACGCTGTTCGCGCAGGCATCGAATCTGCTCGGCCCATCGTTCGCTTTCCTCGAAATGCAGATTCCCGACTACGGTGGTGCACTGCTGATGATTCTGCCGCCAGGCGGTTTTGCCGTTCTCGGTTTCCTCCTGGCGGGCAAGCGGATGCTGGAAAGGAGCCTGCAGGCTCGCGCCGGCAAAGCGGCCGGCAGTGCCGCTGGCGTCACCGCCTGAGGAGAGCGAAATGCAGATTGGTATTGCCTATTCAGAACCCGGACAGCAGCTCTGGGTAACTATCGAGCTGCCGGAAGCGTCGACCGTCGCCGACGCCATCGAACGTTCGGGCGTTCTCAGGCAGTTTCCGGATATCGACCTGAAAAGACAGAAAGTCGGTGTCTTTGGCCGCCTAGTCAAGCTCGATGCCGCTCTCAAGCCGGGCGACCGCATCGAAATCTACCGCGCCATCTTCGCTGATCCGGAAACCGTTCCACGGCGGCAACTTGAGGGCGACGACTAGGCCCCAGCTGTCGGCTGCCACGGCAGGCAGCCGGTCTGTTGCCTTCTTGCGTCTCTGTGACGTCGTTTTGTCGGCTTTGCGACAAGCGCAAGACTAGAAAAAGCCATGTAAAACAGATCTGTAGGCATGGCACTCATCTTGCTGAGTATCGGGAGGACAACTGGAGTAGCACATGAAGACCAGCGACATCCGGGTACTGCTCGACGAGCCGGCCTGTAGTCACAACCACAAGGAGAAGTCGGGATGCGCCCGACCCGCACCGGGCGCCACGGCCGGCGGCTGTTCCTTTGACGGCGCGCAGATCACGCTGCTGCCGATCGCCGACGTGGCGCACATAGTGCACGGCCCGATTGGCTGCGCCGGATCTTCATGGGACAACCGCGGCACCCGCTCTTCCGGCGTCAGGCTCTTTCGCATTGGCATGACCACCGACCTGTCGGAAACCGATGTCGTCATGGGTCGCGGCGAAAAGCGCCTGTTTCACGCCATCAAGCAGGCCATCGATACTTATTCGCCGGCAGCGGTGTTCGTTTACAACACCTGCGTTCCGGCTCTGATCGGTGACGATGTCGAAGCGGTCTGCAAGGCCACCAGTGAGCGCTGGGGCACGCCGGTCGTTGCGGTCGATGCGGCAGGTTTCTACGGCACCAAGAATCTCGGAAATCGCCTTGCCGGTGAAGCAATGCTCAAGTACGTGATTGGTACCCGCGAGCCCGAGGCCGCTACGCCGCGCGCCGACGGGTTGCCAACCTACGACGTCAATCTGATCGGCGAGTACAACATTGCCGGCGAATTCTGGCCTATCGCGCCGCTCTTCGACGAACTCGGACTGCGCATCCTGGGCACGCTGTCGGGCGATGCGCGTTTTCGTGAAGTACAGACCATGCATCGCGCACGGGTCAATATGGTGGTCTGCGCCAAGGCGTTGCTCAATGTCGCGCGCAAGCTGCGGGACAGCTACGGGCAACCCTTTTTCGAAGGCAGTTTCTATGGCGTGGCGGACATGTCCTCTGCCCTGCGCGACTTCGCTCGCCTGCTTGCCGACGCGGATCTGGCTCGCCGCACGGAAGCCGTGATCGCCCGCGAAGAAGTCCGCTCGACGGCCGCTCTCGAGCCCTGGCGGCAACGCCTCGCGGGCAAGCGGGTGCTGCTGTATACCGGCGGCGTCAAGTCCTGGTCGATCGTTTCAGCCCTGCAGGACATGGGGATGACGGTCGTTGCGACCGGCACCAGGAAGTCCACCGAGGAAGACAAGGCGCGCATTCGCGAATTGATGGGCGACGACGCCCGAATGATCGACGAAGGCAGTGCCAGAACACTGCTGTCGATCTATAAGGAATATCGCGCCGATATTCTGATCGCCGGCGGACGCAATCTCTACACGGCGCTGAAGGCACGCATTCCTTTCCTGGACATCAACCAGGAACGCGAGTTTGGCTACGCCGGCTACGCCGGCATGGTCGAACTCGCCCGCCAACTGGCTCTGTCCATCGAAAGCCCGGTCTGGGAGGCCGTCAGGCGACCGGCGCCGTGGGCCACCCAGAGCAGCCAGGTCAGCGTACCGGCGGTAGGAGCGGTGGCGGGAGTGGGGGAGGGGGCAAGGAAAAATGGCTGAAGTCATCCATTGCAAGAAGGCCCTGGCGGTCAATCCGCTGAAGGTCAGCCAGACGCTTGGCGCTGCGCTGGTCTTCCTGGGCATCAAGCACAGCCTGCCGCTGATGCATGGCTCGCAGGGCTGCACGGCCTTTGGCAAGGTCTTCTTCGTGCGCCATTTCCGCGAGCCCGTGCCGCTGCAGACGACGGCGATGGATCAGGTGTCGACGATCATGGGCGCCGACGAAAACATCATCGAGGCCCTGCGTACGCTGTGCGACAAGAGCGCTCCAGACGTGATCGGCCTGGTGACTACGGGCCTCTCGGAAACGCAAGGCATCGACATCCAGCGCGTGCTGCGCGATTTCCGCAGCGCTCACCCGGAGTTTGCCCACGTCACCGTGGTGCCGGTGAATACCCCGGACACCATCGGCTGCCTGGAAAGCGGCTACGCGCTGGCCGTCGAATCCTTGCTCGAGACTTTGGTACCGGAAAGCCGTTGCATCGGCAAACGCCCGCGGCAGGTCAACGTGCTCGCCCCGGCGATGCTCACTCCGGGCGATATCGAAGCCGTCAAGGAATGGATCGAAGCTTTCGGACTGCGTCCGGTGATCGTTCCCGACATCGGCGATTCGCTCGATGGTCACCTCGACGAAGCCGAGTTTTCGCCGCTGACCATCGGCGGCACGCCGCGCGCGGAAATCGCGCGCCTGGGCGAGTCTATCGCCACACTGGTCGTCGGCGCGTCGCTGAACGCCGCCGCCGACCGCCTGAAAGCTGCCACTGGCGTGCCCGATTACCGCTTCGTCGGCTTGATGGGCCTGGACGCTTGCGACGAGTTTACGCAGCTATTGGCGACGATTTCCGGCCAGCGGGTGCCGCCGGGAATCGAGCGCCAGCGTGCGCAGTTGCAGGATGCGATGGTTGATAGCCACTTCATGCTCGGCTTTGCGCGCATCGCACTGGCCGCCGATCCCGATCTGCTCGCCATGCTGGTCCGCTTCCTGACCGGCATGGGCGCCGAGATTGTGGCCGCGGTGAGTTCGGCGAAGACCGAGGGCTTGCGGCGGTTGCCGATCGCGAAGGTGATCGTCGGCGATCTGGAGGACCTGGAAACGCAGGCGCGTGCTGCTGGCGCGCAATTGCTGATCGCCAATTCGCATGCGCTCGAGAGCGCACGCCGACTCGGCCTGCCGCTGCTGCGTGCGGGCTTCCCGCAGTACGACCGCGTGGGCGCTCATGCCCGCACCTGGGTGGGCTACCGCGGCACACGGCAGACCCTGTTTGACCTCGCAAACCTGATTATGGGCCAACATCATGAACTCGAACCCTATCAATCCATTTACCGGACCGCTGCCCGCAAGGACGAACGTCGCAGTCAAGTCGACAACCTCGCGTCGCCTGCAACTGGTCTGGTCCCTCAAGGCTGAGCCGGTGGTCATGGTCAGGGTGGCATTTGCCAGTAGCGACCGTGTTCGCGTCGATCAGCACTTCGGTGCCGCCGAGAGCTTCGCGATCTATGAGGTGACACCAGAGCAGGCAACGCTGTTTGCGGTTGGCGATTTCAGCCGCGAAGCGATGGACGGAAACGAGGAGAAACTTGCCGCCAAGGTCGAGTTCCTCGACAACTGCGCGGCGGTCTATGTGCTGGCGATTGGCGCCTCGGCGATCAAGCAGCTGCTGGCCAGGGGTATACAGCCCGTCCGAATCAACGCCGACGACGACGTCCAGGAACTCCTCGACGCCATCGTTCTGGCATTGAACCAGGGCGGCGTGCCGTGGATCGAGCGAGCTTTGGCCGCCCGTGCCGGGCAGCACTCCGAGCACTCCGAGCAGCGCTTTGCGCGCATGGAGGAAGAAGGCTGGGAAGGTTCGGAAGGATGAACGCCGCAATGATCGAACATCGTGCTGTCGTCCAGCGCGTCGAGGGCGGCAGGGCCATTCTCGCCATCAATCTCGCTGCCTGCGCCTCCTGCAGCCAGGGCGGATGCGGTATCGGCAAGATGGGCGGCGGTCGCCCCACGCTGCTCACCCTGCCGGTCAGCGGCCCGCTCAGGGCCGGCGACATGGTGGTCGTCGCGCTGCCCGAAAGCCGGCTGAGCGTGGCTGCGCTTATCGGCTATCTCTTCCCGGTCCTGGCGATGTTGCTCGGCGCTGGGAGCGCAGTCAGTCTGGATGGTAGCGACGCCGCCGCGGGCCTGGGCGCCATCGCCGGGTTGGTCGTCGCGCTGTCCCTTGGCCGTTTGCTCATCGGCCGGCTTCCCGGCCTGATGCCTTCCCCGCAACTGATTCGCCTGGTCCACCAGCACCGTATTTCCAGTCTTTCGTCACAGGAGTTCGACCATGAGCGTTGATCCAATCTTCGAAACCGATTTCGTCAGGGAAATGGCTCGCCAGATGCGTGCCCTGGACATGTACGGCACCTACAGCGGCTGGAGCGTCGAGAAAATTCTCGACCCCTACATCCTGACCAGGGAGCGCCGCGCCGGAATCCCGCTGATCGGCGACCCCGACGACGAAACCATCTCGCGCGTCAAAGCCTTCTACAACGCCATCGCGGTGCTCATCGAGAAGGAATGCAAACTGCTCGCCGTGCCGCTGGTGCACCTGACGCACGAGGGCTTTGGCCGTGCCCTGATTACCGTCGGCAAGCTGCTCGCGGTCGATCGGACGCTACGCGACGTGCATCGCTTCGGCTTTCCCAGCCTGTCGAAGATGAACGATGAAGCCGACAAAATACTCTCCGTCGCCCTCGAACGCATCGGCCAGTACCCGGCCGTCGCCGGGCTGTAGAGGGAGGGCGAGCGCATGAGCAAGGAAGACCTGGTGGCTCTCGACAAGGAAGTCAGGCGGCTGAAGCGAATCGCTTCCGAATGGGCGGCGCGCATGCACGACCTTGTGGAAGAGCGCCTGCCGGCAGCCTATACGGAGATTCCCGCAATGTCGCAATTTACCTTCGACGCGTGCAAGGCCTGGGCTGACGCCAGCGCTCGCCTCACCGCCGCGCAGCAGAAAGGACCCGCAGCATGATCACCGGACTTACCCGTGGTGGCGCCGAATGGACGCCGCAATTCGTCACCGCTCTCGATCAGGGAAAGTGCATCGGCTGCGGCCGCTGCTACAAAGTCTGTCCGCGCGACGTCCTCGACCTGGTCGAGCGCGAACTCGACGCCGAGGATGATGGCGACAACGATGACGACAACACGATGGTCATGGCCCTGGCCAATGCCATGGACTGCATTGGCTGCGGGGCCTGCGGCCGCGTTTGTCCAAAGGATTGCTATACCTACGCGCCCGCGTGATGAGGGTGTTTGTGCAATCCCCTTGCGGCGTTTCTCGGGATCATATCGTCGGGCCGCGACGGCTCGCCGCACTGGCGCTACATAAGGCGGTCGGAGGCGTCAAAAATTGGCCGCTCCTTCCGTTCGAGTGCGCGTCCGGATCTCCGGCAAGCCGTCTTCGCGGCAGCGCCGGGCCGTTCGCCACTGGCAAGCCTGTCGGCTTCGCGTGGTGAAGACGACCCGCTGTCGCAAAGACGACAAATCAGCGATGCCGGAAAAGGCAATGAATTCAGAGCTTACAGTGCAATTCGCGGATGGCACGGGGCTTGCAGTAGTTATTTCAGTAACCCTGGGAGAACGCGCATGATCAATTTGACCCCCGCCGCGATAGACGCCGTCCGGCGTTTTATCCGTGGTTCCGCAACGCCGGTTGCCGGGCTGCGTTTGACGGTCGCCGGCGGCGGCTGTTCGGGACTGCAATACGGCATGAAGCTGGAGGCCGAGAAGGCCGAGGACGACTGGGAGATGGAAGTTGACGGCCTTAAGCTGCTGGTCGATGCACTGACCTTTCCGATGGTGGACAACGTCACCATCGATTTCGTCGATTCCCTGACCCATACCGGTTTCCGATTCGACAACCCGAACGCCAGCGCGCAGTGTTCCTGCGGCTCGTCGTTCTCGGTCTGAGGAGTAGCTGGCATGTGGGAATACTCGGACAAGGTTCGCGAGCACTTCTTCAATCCGCGCAACTCGGGGCCGCTGAAGGACTCCAACGGCATCGGCGACGTCGGCTCGATCCAGTGCGGTGACGCGTTGCGCCTGATGCTCAAGGTTAATGAGCAGACCGAAGTCATCGAGGACGCGCATTTCCAGACTTTCGGTTGTGGATCGGCAATTGCCTCGTCGTCGGCGCTGACCGAAATCATCAAGGGCATGACCCTGGACCAGGCGCTCGAGGTGTCGAACCAGAACATTGCCGACTACCTCGACGGTTTGCCGCCGGAAAAAATGCACTGCTCGGTGATGGGGCGCGAGGCGCTGCAGGCGGCGATCGCCAATTACCGTGGCGAGGAATGGTCCGACGATCACGAGGAGGGCGCGCTGATCTGCAAGTGTTTTGCCATCGATGCCGTGAAGATCGCCGACGTGGTCACCGCCAACCAGTTGAACACGGTCGAGGAAGTCACCTTTTACACCAAGGCCGGTGGCGGATGCACCGCGTGCCACGAGGGCATCGAGGAGATCCTGGTCGGGATCAAGGCCGAACGCGCGGGCCACGGCGAAGTCTCCCCGCCGCTCGTTTCCTCGCTCCCCGCGGCGCCGGCTGCCCTGGTGAGCGCGCCGACTGCGGCGGTCGGCACGCCGCCGCCGGCACGACTCACGCTGGTGCAGAAAATCAGGAAGATCGAGGAAGTCCTCGAATCGGTCCGGCCGATGCTGCAGCGCGATCATGGCGACGTCGAACTGGCTGACGTTCAGGGCAAGACGATCTACGTCACCCTCAAGGGCGCCTGCTCCGGCTGCATGATGGAAGTGGCGACGCTGGGCGGAATCCAGCAGAAGATGATCGAGACGCTGGGCGAACTGGTGAAGGTTCTGCCCGTTTCGCACATGCCGGTCGAAGCCTGACATCCGGTCGTGAAGTCCGAGAAGTCTGAGAAATCCGAAAAGTCAGCCAAAGGCCAGGCAAGCCATTTACAGAGAAGCGAAAGGACGGGACCCATGGAAGCGATCTATCTGGACAACAACGCCACGACGCGCTGCGACCCGGCCGTCGTCGAGGCGATGCTGCCGTTCTTCACCGAGCATTTCGGCAATGCGTCGTCGATTCATTCCTTTGGCAGCGAGGTCGGTAAGGCGCTCAAGAAGGCGCGTGGCCAGGTGCAGGCGCTGCTGGGTGCCGAACATGACTCGGAGATCATCTTTACCTCCTGCGGTACCGAGTCGGATGCCACTGCTATCCTGTCGGCCTTACGGGCACAGCCGGAACGTAACACGGTGATCACCACTGTTGTCGAGCACCCGGCGATCCTGACACTCTGCGACTGGCTCGAGAAGGAAGGCTATATCGTGCACAAGCTCAGGGTGGACAGGAAGGGCCGCCTTGACGTGGACGAATACGGGTCCTTGTTGAACGATCGCGTCGCCATCGTTTCGGCGATGTGGGCCAACAACGAGACCGGGACCCTCTTTCCAGTGCTGGAGATGGCCGAAATGGCCGCTGCCCGCGGGATCATGTTTCATACCGATGCGGTGCAGGCGGTGGGCAAGATTCCCATCGACCTCAAGGACGCTCGGATCGACATGCTTTCGCTCTCCGGTCACAAGCTGCATGCGCCGAAGGGAATCGGCGCGCTCTACCTGCGCCGGGGTTGCCGCTTCCGTCCGCTGTTACGTGGTGGTCACCAGGAGCGCGGTCGGCGCGCCGGGACCGAGAACTCGGCCTCTATCGTTGCCCTGGGCAAGGCCTGCGAACTCGCAAGCGAGCACATGGACGAGGAAAACACGACCGTCAAGCGCCTGCGCGACAGGCTGGAAAAAGGCATCCTCAGTCAGATCGGCCATTGCTTTCCGACCGGCGACGTGAGCAACCGCCTGCCGAATACCAGCAATATCGCTTTCGAATACATCGAGGGCGAGGCCATTCTCCTGTTGTTGAACAAGCTGGGCATTGCCGGCAGTTCGGGTTCGGCCTGTACCTCGGGTTCGCTCGAACCCTCGCATGTCATGCGCGCCATGGGCATTCCCTACACAGCGGCACACGGCACCATCCGCTTCTCGCTGTCGCGCTACAACACCGACGCCGACGTGGAGCGGGTGATCGAAGTCGTCCCCGGGATCATCGCCCAACTGCGCAAGCTCTCGCCCTACTGGACCGACAACGGACCGGCGGAAAATCCCGAGGTCGCCTTTACACCGACCTATGCCTGACATGGGCGCGAGCGGGGGCGCAATGTGGGCAATGTGCGCAGCGTTCGCAATGGGCGTTGCCTGTTCTGCCCCAGGCGGCCAGGCAGAAAAGAGTCAGTCAATCACAAGGACATTCCTTGCCAGGGCGAAGCACTACGCACTGCGGGCAGGGGGCTTTGTCGGCCCGGCTAGCTAGCTCCTGGCGGACGTCTGCTGCCGGCTGTTGGCAAACAGCGACCTGATCCAGTCGCGTTGCGCTGCGGCGCGGCGTTGCTCGGTCAGGCGCTCGATGATCTTCTTGCGGATCTCGGCAAAGGGCAGCGTGCCGTTCGGGAGGACTTCATCGCAGCGCAGGACGTGCAGGCCGATCGGTGATTCCACGACCGTGCTGAGTTCGCGTTCGGCGAGCGCGAAGGCGAGTGCATCGAGTTCCGGGTAGAGCTGCTGGCGTCTGACGATCCCCAACTGGCCACCGTCCATCGCGCTCGGGCAGTGCGAGTGGTGTCGCGCGGCTGCGCCGAATTGCGTCGTCGTGTTCCGTTCCAGGGCGACCCGCAGTGTTTCGAGTTGAGCATTTGCCAGTGCTCGCTCCTGTGCGTTGTCGAAGGTAATCAGGATGTGGCGTAGCCGGCGTGCTTCGGGTCGCGCAAAGGATTGCGGGTGCAGATGGTAGTAGATTTCGGCATCGACCGCGCTCACCGGCGCAACCGCCGACGTCACCCTGTCGAGCAGGGCCTCGACCAGCAGATCACCTTGCACGGCCTTGGCCAGTTCTTCCTCATTGAGGCCGATGCGCTGCAGTTCATCGGCCAGCTCCTGTCCGCTCTGGTAGCGCTGGCGAATCTCGTCGAGTCGCGCGCAAAGCGTGGCGCGCCCTACGAAGACCGACGTCGCCTCGGCACTGGCCAGGAGGTGGCGCTCTATGGTCTGCTGTTTTCTGGCAACCGCAAGCAGGCGCGCGTGCTCGGCTCGGGAAAGCGCTTCCGGCGTCTTCTGGAAAAGTCCCCAGGAGAGTTTCAACGCCAGGTAGGGGTGTGGCATGGTCATCGCGTCTCCTTTCTTGCCGGCGCCAATTCCGCCGCCTGTAGCGCGTCCTCCGAAATCTGCAGGACCCGCCCCGGCAGCGCGTCGAAGTGAACGTGATAGGCGGCACCGTCCGGTGCATCGCGGACCACCTTGACGACCTCGCCTGTGGCGCCGGCGGCGACCAGCACCACGCCGTCGATCGCAAGGCTCTTGGCGGCACAAACACGTTCCCGAAACTCGAAGCGCGAGGGTGCCCACAATTCCTCCGCGCCGATCAGTTCTTCCTCGCGGCAACCCACGGTCTTCGCCTCGCCGAGAAAATTCACGGAGTAGATGATCTGGTCCTGCAGGAAGATACCGATATCGACCACGTAACCAATGCTGCCGCGGCTGACCAGCGGCGCGCCGGCGGCAAGACCCGGGTAGGTGCCATCGTTGCGGATGTTGCGGGTCACGCGCACCGGTTCGCCATAGGCCCAGCGTGCCCCCCTCACTGCTGGAAGACCTTGTCGAGCGGGACGAACGAGGTCGAGCCGCCATCAGCCCTGGAGACGTGGTGAAAGACGGAAAAGACCTTCTCGGTGAGCGCGTCGGACGTAACGAAATCCTGATAAGCGCGCGCCAGCCACGAGCGGTAGACAGCGTGGGCGGCTTCCTCGTCGTCCGGAAGTTCGGCGGCTTGTTTGGCCAGATAGTCGTGAAAACGTTGCAGGATGTGCAGGCGGTTCACCTGTACCACGCCAGGATCAAAGGTGATGTCGAAATACTCGAGAAACTCCTCGGCCGAGTTCAGGTCGGCCAGGGCATCGGCGAGGGGCAAGGGGTCATTCATCGGGTTCTCCTCAGGCTCGGGCAGGGGTGAGAGGGGTGATAGCGGTGATAGCGGTGACTACGGGTTCTTCCTCTTTCTCGAAGGCATCGACGACTGCCAGCAGCCGGGCGGCGCCGAACTGGTCGCGATGGTCGAGCGCGGCAAGCTTGCGCAGCCGATCTCGCGATGCGGCGCTGCGCCCCAGGCGAAGCAGGACTACGCTCGCCGCCTTGAGTGCCAGCAGGTAGAAGCGCAAGAGGCCGAACGAGTTGGCGGCGGCTGGGCCGAGCCAGGTCTCGTCGAGCACACGCCAGTCGGGCGGCAGCCCCAGTTGGCGTCCGGCAAGCTGCATCGCGCGCTCGGCGACCAGCAGGGCTTCTTCGAGGCGTTGCTGCGAGAAGTAGTAGCGATAAAGGCCAACCAATACCGTAAGGTTGTCGGGAAGCAGCAGGTGCGCCTGCAAGAGGGACATTTCGGCGCTCGCTTTTCCGTAATCACCTGCCGCCTGGGCGAGCAGATTTTCAGCTGCGGCGGGCAGCGCCTCTTCGAAATACAAGCTGCAGCCGGAGAAGTCGAGCAGGTTCATGGGCATCTCAGTCCCTTGCGTGCTGGCAGCACAGGTCGCCTGCAGAACAGCTGTCGCACTCGCCGATGCGCCTGAGTGGCGGTGGTTCGTGGCGCAAGTTGGCGAGTTCACGTTCCAGCGTCTCGATGCGCTCGACAAGGCAGGCGATGGACTTGGCGACCGGGTCCGGCAACAGGTGGTGGTCGAGGTTGATGCCCTTCGCGGGGTGTCGTTCGCGGCCGCGCGCGGCGACCACCCGGCCGGGCACGCCGACCACCGTGCAGTCCGCCGGGACGTCCTTGACGACCACCGAATTGGCACCGACGCGAACCCGCTCCCCGATGACGATCGGGCCAAGGATTTTCGCACCGGCACCGACCACTGTTCCGCTGGCCAGCGTCGGGTGGCGCCGGCCCTTGTTCCACGAGGTGCCACCGAGCGTCACGCCGTGGTAGAGCGTGACGTCGTCGCCGACCTTGGCGGTCTCGCCGATCACTACCCCGGCGCCGTGATCGATGAACATGCGCCGGCCGATGCTCGCGCCGGGGTGGATATCGACGTTGGTCAGCGTGCGCCCGACGAACGCCAGCAAGCGCGCGGTGAAGCGCCAGCCGGATCGCCACAGGCGGTGTGACAGCCGGTGCGCCAGCAGCGCGTGCACGCCGGGGTAGGTGGCGAGCACTTCCAGCTTCGAGCGGGCCGCGGGATCGCGCTGAAAGACGCAGGAAAGGTCTTCCTTGAGAACCGTCCACAGGCCGGCTGCGGGAGCGCCGGCGACGGGCATGCTCAGCGCGTCAGACATGCTCGGCACTCCTGGTCGACCGCAGAAGAAGCTGTAGATCGGCCGCTTCCGGCGCATGCTTGTTGGTCGCCACAAAGTTGCGAATGCGTGGCAGAAGCGCCAGTGCGTCGCCTTCGTCGAGGTTGATGCCGAGGCCGGCACAGACCGCCAGCACTGCTCGCGAGCCCGAATGCTTGCCGAGCACGATGCGGTGTGTCTGGCCGACCTCGCGCGGGTCGAAGCCCTGATAGTTGTCCGGATGCTTCAGCAGACCGTCCACGTGGATGCCCGCCTCGTGAGTGAAGACGCCAGCGCCGACGACGCTCTTTTGCCAGGCAACGGCGCGCCCCGAGGCGCTGGCAACCAGGCTGGAGACGGCAGGGAATCCCTTGAGGTCGATACCCGTTTCAATGCCGTAAAGTTTTTTGAGCGCCAACACCACCTCCTCCAGCGGTGCGTTGCCGGCGCGCTCGCCGAGGCCGTTGACCGTCGTATTGACGTGCGTCGCACCGGCGCTGCATGCGACCAGCGTATTGGCCGTGGCCAGGCCCAGATCGTCGTGCGCATGTATTTCGATTTCCAACCCGCAGTTGCGGCGCAGGGCGCTGATGAGCGCGAAGGCGGCAAAGGGTTCAAGCACGCCAAGGGTGTCGGCTATGCGCAGGCGGCAGGCGCCGGCGCGTTCAGCAGTTTCGGCCAGCGCGCAGAGGAAAGCCGGGTTGGCCCGCGAGGCGTCCTCGCAGCCAATACACACCTCCAGCCCGAGGCCTCGCGCGGCAGCGACGAAGCTCGGCAGTTTGCACAGCAGCCAGGCGCGATCTCGGCCGAATTTGTGGGTCAGGTGCTGATCGGAAGCGGGTATGCAAATGTCGACCAGATGCACGCCCAGATCGGCACAGGCGGCGATGTCGGCCGCTCGCATGCGGCTCCAGACCATTAGCCGTGGCGCCAGTCGCAGGGCGACCACAGCGCGTATCGAGTCGCGCTCTTCCTCGCCCATCGCCGGGATGCCGATCTCCAGTTCAGGTACGCCGATCGCTGCCAGTTGGCGAGCGATCTGTAGCTTCTCTGCCAGCGAGAAGGCGACGCCAGCCGACTGTTCGCCGTCGCGCAGGGTGGTGTCGTTGATGGTGACAGGTGGCGGATGGTTCATGGCAATCTCCTCGCAAATGTTTAAGCAAGGTCAGTGCCAGGATCTAAGTCGTGGAAAGATAGGGGAGTTTTTTTCTTTACCGACGAATGTGCGGTTTCGTGTGGTAAACGCGACAGGCTTCACCGCTATCCTGACCTCGCCACCAGCGCGTGATGCCGGGATGAGCAAGGCCCGTGTGCGTTGGATGATCCGCTAACCGGGTCCGGGGCAGGTTCCCTTGCTTCGTGCTGGTGCTGGACAAACTCGCGCAGCACTTGCGATGCTGGCCACTGCGCAGGCTCTGCCTCGGCCATGAACTCCGCGCGCAACTCGTGCAGCTGGGCGGAGGGAGTCATTGCGTGGAGGCGTAGCCGACGCGGCAATCCAGTTCCTCTTCTGACTTCGATTCCGTCGCTGCGACGACAGCGCAAACCGTCAAACCTCGGGATCACCGCTAGCATCATTTTGGATTAGGATGTAGGCCGGTTGCGAGACGCCAGCTGTAAAGATATGCAGTGATCTCGCCCACCACTTGCCAAGTAGCACGCCATTCGACCGGAGGAAGCCAACGCGAGTCGGGACCACGCGAGTGCGACGTCACCGTTTGACTGGTATTCGCCTGGCACCCTACGGAATAGCGTTTGTAGCCACGGGGAAGCTTGCGGACATCTGGAACCTGAGTTGGGGGTGCGGCGCCTGTGGTCGAGTAGCAGCGGTCACTGCCGTTTTGCGGAATGCGGAATGCGGAATGCGGAATGCGGAATGCGGAATGCGGAATGCGGAATGCGGAATGTGGATCCTTGAGCTGCCGGATTTTGTGAAGGAGCACCTTGTGATGAGCAAGACCGCCACGCCACCCCGTTACCGAATTCTCTTTGTCTGCATGGGCAACATCTGTCGCTCGCCGTTGGCGGCCGCGGTAACTCGTGGTCTGGCTCAGCGCGAGGGTCTGGGTGCGCTCGTGGAAACCGATTCGGCGGGGACGCACGGCCACTACCATGCCGGCGAAGCGCCGGATCCGCGCGCCCGCAAGGTTGGCGCCAAGCGTGGCTATGATCTTTCAAAAATGCGCGCGCGCCCGGTCGTGGTGGCCGATTTCGAGCGTTTCGATCGCGTTCTGGCAATGGACCAGCAGAATATGGCCAATCTGCTGCGCCTGTGCCCCGAAGAAAGCCGCGCGAAACTGGGCATGTTTCTCGACTACGTCCCGGAGTTTGGCCTTAGCGAGGTTCCTGATCCCTATTACGGCGCCGAGTCGGGATTCGAACGGGTGCTTGAGCTCTGCGAACTGGCGGCACGAGGCCTGCTCGCCGCCTGTGAGCACGGGCAACTTGCCCCGTGAGCGGCCGAGTCAGGGAAATCGGCTAGCGCCGCACGCCTGATCTGTCCTCGGCGGGTACCAGCTGGGGCAGCAGTTCGGGCGGCAGTTGCAGCCGTGAGAGCAGTGTTTCGCGGCTGATGTTGAGCAGTTTTTCGATGGCTGCGAAGTCCTCCGGGAGGGCGGCATCCGTCCACCCGTCGACCGAGTGGCGGGCCAGGTTGACCGCCAGCTTGACGTTCTGCACGCGTACCAGTTGCGCACTGTCGTTGTCCATCAGCGCGGTGAGCAACTCGGGCAGTTGCCAGGCGCGGCAAAGTGCCAGGTGCAGCTCGCTGAGCGGAAAGCCGAGAACCTCGCGCTGCACGACGCTGCTGCGCAAGTTCTTGTCGACTTGCAGTCGGGCGCGGATAGCGATCGCCTGTTCGGGAGCAAAGCACCACAGCAGGACTTCCGCGAGGTCGTAGAGCAGTGCCGCGAGCGCGACTTCCTCGACGTTCATGTCGTGCCGGGCGAAGGCCCAGTCGTGCGCGTAGCGCGAGGCGCGCTGGCAGCGCAGGATGACCTGCAGTACGCCGAGTAGCGCCTGCGGCTTGCGGCCGAGCATGGTTTCGATGGTTGCCGGGTTTTCAAACTTGTGGAAGAAGGGCTCAACACCGAGCATCATCACCGCCGTGGCGATGTTGGTGACGTCGCTGCGCAGGTGCTTGCTGCCGAAGGACTGGATGTAGGCCAGCACGCGGATGGCGAGCAGGGGATCCTGCAGCACGATAGCGATGATGTCGCGGCCGTTTACCCGGTCGATACGCTGGCGCGCCTCGTCGAGGCGGCGGGCGGTCTGGCGCAGGACGGGCATCTCGGCGCTGCTGAACAAGGTCAGCCAGGCGGCAAGGTCTGGTGGTGCTTGCGGTTCGAGCATGGTGCTTGCCTTGGATAACAGGATCGGGCCGACGAGCGCGGGTCGCCCCTCGCTCAGAAGCGCTCGTCCGCACGCAGATAGCGCCACTGCCCGGGCGGCAGCTTGCCGAGCGAGACGCTGCCGATACGCACGCGCTTGATGTCGGTAACCTGCAGCCCGACCAGTTCGCACATGCGCTGGATCTGCCCTTTCTTGCCGTCCGGCAGAACGAAGCGCATTTGTTGATCGCTGAGCCACGAGACCTGCGCCCGTGGCAGTTTGACGTTGTCGAGCGCCAGGCCGCGGCACAGCAGATCCAGGCCGTCGGCTGCCAACTCGCCTTCGACGCGCACGTGATATTCCTTCTCCAGCCGTGAATCGCCGCCACTCAGACGGCGCGCGACGCTACCTTCCTGCGTAAAGGCGAGCATCCCGCCCTCTTCGGTCTCGAGTCGTCCGGCCTGCGCCAGACCGCGCAGGTGGGTGGGCTGGAAGCTCAATGGGGAATTGTCTTCGGCCCAGTGGTTGTCGGCGCGAATCAAGGCGGCGATGGCATCGCGGCCTTCTTCGGCAGCCGGGCCGGGAAAGTCTCGCGGTTTGTTGAAGACGATGCTGACGCTCTCGCTGCTGCGCGCGCGGGCAACTTCCTTGATCGTGATTTTGGCCTTGGGGTTTACGCGTGCGCCCAGGCGGTTGATGGCCACGCCATCGACGCTGACCCAGCCGTTCTCGATCCATTCGTCGGCTTCGCGTCGCGAGCACTGTGCCAACTCGCTGACCAGCTTCGACAGGCGTGGCGACTCCTTCGCCAAGCCGCGTGGCGGGCTGCTTGTCTCCGTCGCTGCTGCTGCCGGCGCGGGGGAGGGCGGAGCTTGCCGCGCCTCGCTCGGCGATGCTTTGCCGTAGGTGCCGGCCGGCGGCAGGGAGGGCTCGCTGTCAGTGTTCTCTGGCGCTGGCCGGAAGGCGCGCGCTCCGGTGCTGCGTGCGATCCCGCGCGGAGGATGGATTTTCTTGGTCGGCTTGCGGGGTCGGTCGGCAGCGGCGGGGGCGGAGAATTTCTCCCTGAGCGCTGGTCCCGGACGGTCTTCACGGCCGCGGGGGGTGGTGCTCACTACTGACGGGCTGTCGTTACTCGGGGAGGTCGTTTGCGTTTGCGGTGGCGTTTGGGGAGGGATGTCCCTGCTCGCCGTCCTGCTCGGCTTGGCAGTCGGCTGCGGCCTGCTGTCGCTAGGGCGGTAGCCTGCGCGCTTGGATGTCGCTGCGCCGCCGCGGAGCGGTTTACGCGCCGGCGATCTGTTGGGCTCTGCAGCGTTGCCGTTGGTGCTTGTTTTCGGGAGTTTCAGGGTCGGGCGGGGCATGGCAGCGTGTTCCGTTCGGTCGGCCCAGTAGTGTACGCCAGAAGTTGCCAGAGCGCCCCGCGCGAATCTCTTGCACCCCTTCCCGGCCGGCCCTCGGAAGGCGGGCGACGGTCGCTGAGTGCAACGATGCGGCTAGCGCGGTGGTGGCGCGGGGGGGGCGCCCCGCGGTGGCGATGGCGGTGGGGGTGGCGGTGCGCCGAATGGCGGTGCTGGCGGCGGCGAAAGAGGCGCGCCAGCAGGTCTTGTGGTGTAGCCTTCCGATACCGCGAAACCGCCGACCAAGGGCACTTTCTGGCCGCGCGCGTACATGCACTGGATGTAGCTCTGGTCGTAACGTTGCTGCAAGGTGTACGCGGAGGCGTTGCTGGCGGCGACGCCGCCGACGCTGCCAGCGAGCAGGCCGACGCCAGCGCCGACCGCGGCACCGCTCGAACCATCGATCGCGGCGCCCACGGCAGCACCGACGAGCGTTCCCACCGCGGCGCTGGCGACACCGGAATTGACGGCTGTCGTTGCCGGCGTCGCGCCGCCAATCGCCTGGTTGGCGTAGGTCCGGCAAGCTTCATCGTCGTCGCGAAACTTGGTGAAAGACTGTCCCGATCCGGGCAAGGCCATCACGCTCGGTCCGTCCGGCGGATAGCTGGCACAGGCGGCGAGGATGAGGACCAATAAGGGCGCAAAGAAGCGTGGCTGAGGCATGGCTGAACTCATAAAGGGTTTTCGCCACGCCGGGACAAAGGGTGGACGATAGTAAATGTAACGCAGTTGTCCCTTGCGCGCTGACATGCGAGTTCCTCCATGGTCGCGTCCGCTGGCCCGCGGGCGTCGCTTTCTGATACGCTGAAAGGCGCGCCACCAGCAAACCACATCGAGCTGAATGGACCATGACCTTGCCTGAAGAACCGAAAAGCGCCATCGGCAACCTTGCCGACCTCGAGGACGGACAGATCGCCTTGTCGCGCTACATCGTCAAGCGCGCGGACGGCCTGTATGTGAACTTGTCGCGACTCGATTCGCCGGCCGATTTTGCCGACTTTGTCGAGCGCACCTTTGCCTTGGGGCTTTACTTCCGGGCGCTCGATTACGCGCAGTTTCAGTCTCTCCTCTACGACGATCCGGCGAGTCGCGAGCAGGCGGCACCCGCAGAGGTGTTCCTGGCGCTGGATATCGCCACCTTTCGGCCGCAGCGCCAGTCCTTGTACAAGGAACTGCGGATTCAGCGCGGCGAGGCGATTTATCTCTTCGAGCCGATCTACCTCGATGCAGCGAGTGACGAACAGGCAGTGGAAGACAGCGCCAGCAGCCCGCGGCAGCAGTTCGCTGGCGGGCTGCTGGAGACCCGTGCCTGGCTGGATGTGGATGAGTTCATTGCCAGCGCTTGGACGCGCGGGGTGCGCTTCGGAATCGATATCGCGGCGCTGCGGGAGGGCATCCAGCTCGACAAACCCGAGCGGCGCGTGGTCGCCCGCAGCCGGCCCTTCGTGGCCGGCAAGAATGCCGAAGTGACCGAGCAGGCGCCTGGCTTGCATCGCAACAATGCTCCGCGTCGCCTGCTTGGCGACCGGGTCGATCTGCGCCAGTTCGAGACGCGTTATCCGCAAGTCGCTGCCGGCTTGCGCCTGGTGAAGAAGTCACCCCGTACTCTCGGTGTGGACGGGCGGGATGTCACCGGCGAAGCGCTGCCCGCCCCCTTGCCCAAGGATTTCGACCTGGCGCGCATGGCCGGTGCCGGTACGCTGCTCAGCCGCGAAGCAGACGGCGAATTCCTGTTGGCGTCGGTCTGTGGCTTCCTCACTATCGATACTCGCAGCCATCAATTTTCGGTGACCGACAAGATCGTCAGTCACGAGGGCGTCAGCGCACGCACCACCGGCGACCTCATGTTGACCGGCGAAGAGTACGAGCAACACGGTGAAATCCAGGAGAAGCGGGTCGTTACCTGTCGCAGTATCACCGCTTTCGCCGATGTCTTTGGCAGCATCGTGTCCACCGGCGGTACGGTCCGTTTGAAACAGAACCTGGTCGGCGGCAGTGCCAGCAATGACGACGGCGACATCATCGTCGAAGGCGTTGCCTCCGGAGCGACCCTGATTGCGCCGCATGGTTGCGTGACGTTGAAGAGAGCGGACAACTGCACGATCATCGCGCGGCAGGTGGTCATCGAACGAGCGACGCTGTGCGACATCGTTGCCGATGCGCTGTCCCTTGAACTCGCAGAAGCTTGCGCTGCGGCAGCCAGGAATATTCAGGTGCAGAGCGCGCGCATGCGCAAGGAAATCGGCAACGTGTTCCTGTTACTGCTGCCCGATGCATCGAACGAGGAGGCCGGTATTGTCGCCTTGCAGGAGAAGCGCGCCGTGCTGGAAAAAGAAATCGCCGCTCATCGCGCAAAGCTGGACGCCGTGCGTGGCGGCAAGGATGTCACCAGCTATCTGCGCCTGGCCAGCAAGTTTCGGCGCGGCGAAGTGACCCTGACTCCCGAGCAGGAGGCTGGCTGGCGTCGCCTCTCGGCAGTCGTCACCCCGGTCTTGAAGACCTGTTCTTTGTTGGCTGAAGCAATCAATGAGTTGGTCGTCCAGTCGACGCGCATGGGCTTGGAAATCGACGCAGCCCTGGCCGCTGCAGAGCAGGCCTGCGGCGAACTGGCGTGCACGGTCGAGCGCGTCGAAGGCGAGACGCGGATCAGTGCGCTGCAGGTCAAGCTCGCCGATACGCCGCTGAATGCGCTGCCGCGCAAGGAACTGAAGATCCGACTGCGGGCGTCGGATGCGGCGACCAAAGAATTGTTCTCGGGCTCGTCTGGCCGCTTCTCCTGGACCTACCAGAAGCCGCAAGTGCCGCTCTGACGCTGCTCCGCGGCAGCGCCGCGAGAGCAGGCCATTTCAGCCCTCGGCAAGGCGTTTGCTGATGTGTTCGAGAGCTTCTTCGATCTGATCAATCAGGATCAGGCACAGGTCGCCTGGCTGCAATTCGGCCAGCGCGGTGTCGATCGCCAGAAACTCGCCATGAACTTCCTGGACCTTGGACGTGCGCGTGGCGTTGATCAGCCCCTGCTGTAGCAGGGCCAGTACTTCACCATCGGCGCGGCCGCGCTGGCATTGATCCTGATAGAGCACGACACGATCGAAGGCGCCGCCGAGAATCTCGGTCTGGCCGCGGATGTCTTCATCACGTCGGTCGCCGGCACCACTGATGACGACCGAGCGGCGACTGTCGGGCGGCGCCGGCAGGTTGTCGATGGCATCAACCAGGGCCTGGATGGCGTCCGGGTTATGGCCGTAGTCGGCGACCAGCGTGGCGCCACGATAGTTGAAGACGTTGAAACGTCCGGGCGCCGTCTGGGCGTCATTGACGAAGCTGGCCAGAGCGCTTTCGATGGTCGCCCAGGGAATCTCCAGCGCCCAGGCCGCGGCGATGGCGGCCATCGTGTTGTCGACCTGGAAACCGATGGCGCCATTCTGCGTGATCGGAATTCTGGCCAGCGCGACGTGGTGTTCGATCCCGCCTCCCGAGGCGACGATCGAATCGTTGTCGCGGTAGACGACGCGCTTTCTTTGCGCGCGGTGCAGGGCCATCAGCGGATGGTTGCGGTCAGCAGCGAAGAAGGTGACCTTCCCCGGGCAGGAGTCGGCCATTCGTGACACCATCGGATCGGCGGCGTTGAGCACGGCGACGCCGGTCTCGTGCCGGACGTTCTGAACGATGACCCGCTTGACTACCGCCAGGTCCTCGACGGTGCTGATATAGGACAGTCCGAGGTGGTCGCCCAGCCCGATGTTGGTGACCACGGCGACGTCGCAGCGGTCGAAGCCGAGCCCTTCGCGCAGCACGCCGCCGCGTGCCGTTTCGAGTACCGCAGCATCGACGTGGGGGTGGAAGAGAACGTTTCTGGCGCTTTTCGGACCACTGCAGTCACCGCTGTCGATGCGCCGACCCTCGATATAGACGCCGTCGGTGGTAGTCATGCCGACGCGTAGCCCCTGTTCGGCGAAGATATGGGCAATCAGACGGACGGTGGTCGTCTTGCCGTTGGTTCCGGCTACCGCGACCAGCGGGATGCGCGCTTCGTCGCCGTCGGCGAACATGTTGCCGATGATCGCCTCGCCAACCGGTCGCCCCTTGCCGAACGACGGCTGCAGGTGCATGCGCAGACCTGGCGCGGCGTTGAGTTCCACGATGCCACCACCCTGGGCCTCGAGCGGCCGCAGGACGCTGTCGCAGACGACGTCGACGCCGGCAATATCGAGCCCGATGGTCTGCGCCGCGGCGATTGCCTGGGCGGCGAACTCGGGATGCACGTCGTCGGTGACGTCGGTGGCCGTCCCGCCGGTCGACAGGTTGGCGTTGTTGCGCAGAACAACGCGCGAGCCTTTCGGCGGCACCGATTCCGGGGTCAGCCCGCCACTCGCCAGGCGCGCCAGGGCTACTTCGTCGAGGCGAATCCGGGTCAGCGAAGTGGCGTGGCCTTCGCCGCGCCGTGGATCGCTGTTGACCCGCTCGACGAGACCCCGAATGTCATGCACGCCATCGCCGACGACCAGCGGCGGATCGCGGCGAGCCGCGGCGATCAATTTGTTGCCGACCACCAGCAGGCGGTAGTCGTGGCCCGGGATGTAGCGCTCGACGAGGACTTCATCGCTGACTTGGAAGGCGATCGTGTAGGCGGCCTCGATCTGCTCGCGGCTGACCAGGTTGACGGCGACGCCTTTGCCCTGGTTGCCATCCTGCGGTTTGACGACCACCGGGCCGTCGATCTCGCAGGCCGCTGCCCAGGCGTCTTCGCGGCTCAGTACCGGTCGTCCGGCAGGGACTGGAACGCCGGCCGCGTGCAGCAGGATCTTGGCCAACTCCTTGTCCTGGGCGATGGCTTCGGCGACGGCGCTGGTGCGATCGGTTTCGGCGGCCTGTATGCGTCGCTGGCGACTGCCCCAGCCGAACTGCACCATGCTGCCCTCGGTCAGCCGCCGATAAGGGATGTTGCGGGCCATCGCCGCATAGACGATGGCTCCGGTGCTCGGGCCGAGGCGTACGTCCTCGTCGAGTTCGCGCAGACGGTTGAGCGCGTCGTCGAGGTCGAAAGCCTCTTCGTCAACCGCTGCCCGGCAGAGCTCCTGGGCCAGTTCGAAAGCCAGGCGGCCGACGACTTCTTCGCTGTATTCTACGACCACCTGATAGGTGCCGGCTTCCAGGGTCCTGGCGGTACGGCTGAAGGTGACCGGGCAACCGGCCTGTGCCTGCAGGCCGAGGGTCGCGAACTCCAGCGCCTGGGCCATCGACACCGCTTCATCATGGCCCGCCGGATGCAGCATGGCCAGTTCCGGGAAACGCGCGCGCAGACGATCCTCGAAGCCGGGCAGGTCGTCGATACTGCGCTCACCTTCAGCGCAAGAGACGATCGCCTCGATGGCCGTATGCCGGCTCCAGAGGTTGGGGCCGCGCAGAGCGCGGATACGCGATACTTCCATGAACAGTTTCCCTTTCTGCTTCGCTGCGGATGACCAGGGGTGTCCGCATGGCTGCTATGTTTTCCGGGTTCGACGCGCGCCGATCAGGCTATGGCGCGGCCGCTCTGGGCGTACTTCCTTACTTCTAATGGGTGGGCCAGCGGATCATCGTCTCAGGCGACGGTGAAGGTTTCCAGCCCGGTGCGGATCAATTCCGGCCCGATGCCGAGCGCCCAGGCCGCAGCGGTGGCGGCGAGAACGTTCTCGATTTCAAAGTCGACGCGGCCAGCATCGGTCAGCGGAATACTCTCCAGGCTGACGATCGACATCTCCTCCTTACCGCTGGCGAGGACTACCTGTCCGTGGCGAGCGAATACCGCGCGCTTGCCTTGTGCCCGGTGTTCGATCAGGGCCGCTTGCTCGGGGTCCGTGGCAAAGAAAATGACTTCTCCGTCGCACAGGGGCGCCATGTCGACGAGCATTGGATGGCCGGCATTGAGTACCGCGGCACCGCCGGGCAGCACCAGGTCGACCTGGGTGCGCAGGATGGTGAACACCTGCTCCGGGGTTTCGATGTCGTAACGGCCGAAATGCGTGCTCGCATCGACGTTGGTGATCACGCCGATCAGGCAGCGGTCGTAGGCCAGGCCTTCGCCAAGAATGGTGTCGCCGCCGTTTTCCAGTACCGCCGCGTCGACGGCCCGGTTCATCAGGATGCGGTTGGCTGCAGCCCAGTTGGCGCTGTCGTCCTTGGCGATGCAGCGCCGGTCGAGGAACAGTCCGTCGCTGCAGGCCAGCCCGGTGTGTTTGCCGGAGAGGGCCAGAATGCGTGCGATGAGACTGGCGACGGTGGTCTTGCCGAAACTGCCGCTGACGCCGATCACCGGGATGCGGCCGTCGTCACCGTTGGGGAATAATTGGTCGACGATGGCGCGACCCACCGGGCGCGGCTCGCCGCTTTCCGGTTTCAGGTGCATCAGCAGTCCCGGGCCGGCGTTGACCTCGACGATCGCGCCGCGCTGCTCGTCGAGCGGCTGGGAGATGTCTTCGCAGACCAGGTCCACGCCGGCGATGTCGAGTCCGACGATGCGCGCTGCCAGCGCAGCGGTGGCGGCGGTATCGGGGTGTACGCTGTCGGTGATGTCGTCGGTATGGTTGCCGCTGCGCACGATCAGCACTTCGCGACCAGCGGGCGGGATCGAATCGCCGCTGAAGCCCTGGCGCGTGACTTCCAGCCGGGCTACCGGATTGTCGCTCAGCGAGAGGATGTCGAGCGGGTACTCCTCCTCCGCACCACGGCGGGGGTCAGAGTTGATCTGGCTGTCGATCAGCTGGTCGATGGTCGACTCGCCGTCAGCAATGACTTTGGCGGTCTCGCCGCGGGCGGCAGCGACCAGCTTGCCGCCAATCACCAGCAAGCGGTGCTCCGAGCCGCGCACAAAGCGTTCGACGATGACCCCGCTGCCTTCCTCGACGGCGGCGGCATAGGCTGATTCGACTTCTGCACGAGTGATCAGATTGGTGAATACGCCGCGCGCGTGGTTGCCGTCGGAAGGCTTGACGACGACCGGGTAGCCGATGTCCTCGGCGGCTTCGCAGGCGTCGTCGGCGCTGTCGACCAGGCGCCCTTCGGGGACCGGTACGCCGCACGAGGAGAGCAGGCTCTTGGTCAGATCCTTGTCCCGCGAGATGCCCTCGGCGATGGCGCTGGTGCGGTCGGTCTCGGCGGTCCAGATGCGTCGGCTGCGCGAGCCGTAGCCAAGCTGCACGAGATTGCCGGAGGCCAACAGGCGAACCGCCGGGATGCGTCGGTCTTTGTCTGTTGCGGCGTCAACGATGCAAGCGGTGCTCGGCCCGAGCAGTTTGCGTTCGGCCATGTCGGTCAGCTGGGCGACCGTTGCGGCGACGTCGAAAGGCGTATCCTGAATGGCGGCGAGGAGCAGTTCGCGGCCCGAAAACAGGCTGGCGCGGGTCACTTCATCGTGCCAGGCGCGAACGACGACCTTGTACACGCCACGCCTCGAGGTTTCTCGGGCGCGGCCGAAACCCCCGGGCATGCCGGCAAGGTTCTGCAGTTCGAGGGTGACATGTTCGAGGATGTGCGCCGGCCAGGTGCCTTCCTGGAGGCGGCGCAGGAAGCCGCCGCGCTCACCGTAGCTGCAGCGGTGTTCGATCAGCGATGGCAGAAACGCGGTGAGGCGTTCGTAGAAGCCCGGGATGGCGTTCGACGGGAAGTCTTCGAGTTCGCCGATATCGACGACCGCTTCGATGACCGGACGGTAGGTCCAGATGTTCGGACCACGCAGGTAGCGGATCTCGAGAAACTTGATGTCTTTGCTCTTCATTTAGTCATTCCAGGCACGGCGGCTTACTGTGGAAGTCGCGTACGCGACTCACGAATCTCCCTTCTCCCCGCTGCGGGAGAAGGGCCGGGGGAAGGGTTCGAGGGGTCGCAGGATGTTTGCGGCGAGGTACGAGCGCGTTTGTCGTGGCAATAACGCGGCAGCGGCCATTTGGCTGACCGGAGGACCGACCGGGCCGAGCGCTGGACGCGGCCATGGCTGTCGCCAGGTTCACAGGAAGCGGTCCAGAAGCCGCCGGCTATGCGCGTCGAGCGCGTAGCGGTCGCGAATCAGGAAGTGAATGCCATGGCTGTCGGCGATCAGCAAGGCCGGAGCGTCGAGGCGGCGGATATCTTCTTCGCCCTTGAGGACGAAACGGGTCGTGCGGCGATCGGTTTCGACCTCCCAGGTACTCGGCGTGGCAAAGCTTGAAACGCTGATCAGGCGCTTGATTTCGGGAATGAATTCACGGCCCGCGAGTTCGTTTTCGACCAGGGTACGCAGGTCGTCCGGCAGTTCGCTCAGGCGCTCGATCCACGCCAGTTCGTGGCCATGCGGGTCGACCAGGCCGATGCCGTCGTCCGGAGCGCTGATCGGGAAGGCGCGAACAGGCACCACGCCGACGTGCGTTTCACCGTCGGCCGTGGTCAGCTCGAGTCGTCCGAAAGGGTTGCGCTGCAAGCGATAGTCGGGCGCGGGGATCATTGGCGTTCTCCTTCGGCGGCGCGTGCGAGATCAATGCTGGGCAGGCTGTCTTCATCGTCGACGTTGCGCGCCTGCGCCTGGTAGAGGCGGTAGTAGTGACCCTCGCAAGCCATCAGCTGCTCGTGGCTGCCGACTTCGACGACACTGCCGCGGTCGAGAACGACCAGGCGATCGGCATCGCGCAGGGTGGACAGGCGGTGCGCAATGGCAATCGTCGTGCGCCCGCGAACCAGGTTGTCGAGGGCTTTCTGAATCTCTTTCTCGGTGCTCGTGTCGACCGACGACGTCGCTTCGTCGAGGATCAGGATCGGTGGGTCGATGAGCAGCGCCCGGGCGATCGAGATGCGCTGTCGCTCGCCGCCCGAGAGTGCCTGGCCGCGTTCGCCGACCAGCGAGTCGTAGCCGTGCGCCAGGCGCAGGATGAACTCGTGCGCGTGCGCGGCGCGTGCAGCAGCGACGACCTCGGCACGCGTCGCCGCGGGTTTTCCGTAGGCGATGTTTTCGGCAATGGTGCCGAAGAAGAGGAACGGTTCCTGCAGCACCAGGCCGATATGTTTGCGGTACTCGGCCACGGGCAGCGAGCGGATGTCGACACCATCGATCAGGATGGCGCCTTCACTGACGTCATAGAAACGGCAGATCAGGTTGACCAGGGTGCTCTTGCCGGAGCCGCTGTGACCAACCAGGCCGACCATTTCGCCGGGGGCGATGGTGATATTGATGTCGCGGGTGACGCTGCGCGTTCCGTAGCGGAAGCCGACGCCGCGCAGTTCGATGCGGCCGGTGACTTTCGGCAGGTGCACCGGAGTGGCCGGGTCGGGAACGCTGGAGACGTGATCGAGGATATCGAAGATGCGCTTGGCGCCAGCGGCGGCTTTCTGGGTCACCGAGACGATGCGGCTCATCGAGTCGAGGCGCAGGTAGAAGCGGCTGATGTAGGCCAGAAACGCGGTCAGCACGCCGACGCTGATGTGGTCCTTGGCGATCTGCCAGATGCCGAACGCCCAGACGATCAGCAGGCCGATCTCGGTGAGTAGGGTGACGGTTGGCGAAAACAGCGACCAGACTTTGTTGACCCGGTCATTGACCTCGAGATTGTGCGCGTTGGCGGTGCGGAAACGGCTGGTCTCACGCGCTTCCTGGGCAAAAGCCTTGACCACACGAATGCCGGGAATGGTGTCGGCGAGCACGTTGGTGACTTCGGCCCATACCCGGTCCACGCGCTCGAAGCCGGTGCGCAGCCTCTCGCGTACGATGTGGATCAGCCAGGCGATGATCGGTAGCGGCAAGAGGGTCACCAGCGCCAGCCTGATGTCGATCGACATCAGGATGATGGTGGTCATCACGATCATCAGCACGTCGGTGGCGAAATCGAGCAGGTGCAGCGACAGGAAGACGTTGATGCGGTCAGTCTCCGAACCGATACGGGCCATCAGGTCGCCGGTTCGCTTGCCGCCGAAGTACTCCTGCGAGAGCGTCAACAAGTGTTCGTAGGTGGCCGTACGGAGATCGGCACCGATGCGCTCGGAGACCAGCGCCAGGATGTAGGTGCGCGCCCAGCCGAGGGTCCAGGCGACCAGTGCGGCGCCGAGCAGGCCGGAGAGATAGAGCGCGACCAGAGCGGGATCGATCATCTGGCCGTTCTGGTAGGGGATCAGCACCTTGTCCATCAGCGGCATGGTCAGGTAGGGGGGTACCAGGGTTGCCGCGGTGCCCAACAGCGAGAGCAGGAAGCCGGCGAGCAACTGCCCGCGGTAGGGCCTGGCGAAGCGCCCGAGGCGCAGCAGTGTCCAGGTCGAAGGCGCTTGGTGAATCTCCTTGCTGCACACGGGGCACTGTTCCTGGCCGGCTAGGAGGGGCGTTTCGCAGCTTGGACACAGTCTCTGCGTTGTTGCTGCCGGCAGGCTGCCGCTGACGTGGAAATGCAATTGCCGCGTAAAGTGGTCGATCAGCCGTCCGGCTGCGACGTCGGCAGCGAGCGTGTAGTGCCAGTGCGCCAGGCGTGCCTCGGTCGCGCACAGCTCGAGAGTGCCGACTCCGGCATGGTCGCTGCGCGACAGACTGAGGCCGGGCTGGTAAGGCCAGCTGCGCACGCTCTCGTCGCCTGACGACATTGCCAGCAGGCGTGCATTGCTGACCACGATCAGGCCGGCGGCGAAGCGCAAGCTGGTGTCCAGGTCGATTTCCAGCCACGCCAGCACCTGCTCGTCAGCGGCCATTTGCGTGTGCACACGTTGCGACCATGCGCGCGGCAGCGCCGACGCTTCCGTTTCGGCAAGCGCAACAAAAGTGGCGTCTTGGGAGGTTGGTGCGGAGGTGGGTGCGGAGGTCATCGGTAAGTGCTTTGCAAACAAGGCTGCCGGAGGCGTCTGGAGGCGGCAAGTATACTCGTCTTCCGCGCGCTGCCGAGCCCTGCTGGCGGGGTGGCGAAAGCAGCGCTCAGATCGTCAGGCGATCGCCTTGCTGGCGGCGTGCGACTTGCAGGCGAGCGATGGTCGGCAGCAGATTGAGCCCGGTCGCGGCCTGGCATTGATGGGCACGGCTGATCAGTTCGTCGAAACTGCTATCGACCGGGTCGCCGGCGGCGGCAAAGGCGATGGCGTTGCCGCTGTCGCACGACGGAAAGACCAGCGCGCGACCGTCAAAGGCGTCGGCGATGCGCTGGCTGCTGGCCTGGAATCCGCGTTCGCGGCCGAGCAGGTTGACCGCTAGCAGCCCGCTATCGCTCAGGCGCGAACGGCAGGCCTGGTAGAAGGGCTGGGTGTCGAGGACGCCGGCGCGAGCTTTCTTGTCAAAGCCGTCGACCAGGATGTAGTCATAGCGGCTGTCGCCGGCGAGCATGTGTGCGGCGCCGTCACCGATCAGCACCCGCAGGCGCCGCGGGTCGTCGGGGAGTTCGAAGTGCAGTCGGGCGATGACTTCGACCTGGGGGTCGATTTCGACGGCGGTGATTTTCGTTTCTGGCAGCTGATGGTAGATGAACTTGGCCAGCGATCCAGCCCCCAGCCCGATCAGCAAGGCTTCGCGTGGCCATGGCGGCTCGCGGAGCAATAGTCCGGCCATCATCTCGCGGGTGTAGGGAAGCTCGAGCGTGTTCGGGCGCTGCAGGCGCATCGCCCCCTGCACCCAGTCGGAAGAGAAGTGGAGGTAGCGCACGCCGGCCTTCTCGCTGACGTCGATCAAGTTTGCTGCCCTTCGCTCTCGCTGCCAGGGCAACGGCCCTGCCAGCGCTCCCAGCAACCCGCGAATGCGTTCCGCGAAGGCGCTTCTACTGGCTGGGCACATAAGCTGCTATGGCGGCCTTGTCGACCATCGCTGCCGGATGTCGGCTGGGAGGGGATAAGGTTCTTGTCTTTTCGCTGCACGGGGGCGGTTTGCCAGTCAGGATCATCATTCTTGCCGGGTTCTCCTGGTTCGTGCCGCTTGACGGTCAGTGATCTCGTCAATGCGGTGATCGTCAATTGACCCGTGCCGTCCGAACTCGGTATACTAACAAAGTTTTTCTGGCCTTGGCGCGGCCGTGCGACGGGTAGACGAAGAGGTTATATGGAATATCTTTTTTCTGTGGTTCTGGCGGTGCACCTCCTGGCAGCTGTCAGCGTGATCGGTCTCGTCCTGGTGCAGCACGGCAAGGGCGCTGACATGGGTGCTGCTTTTGGCAGTGGCTCTTCGGGCAGCCTTTTTGGCGCGACCGGTTCCGCCAATTTCCTTAGTCGCGCCACCGCGGTGCTGGCGACGGTCTTCTTTGTGACCAGCTTGTCGCTGGCGTATCTGGCATCGAGCGCGCCAAAAACGACTGGCAGTGTGATGGAGGATGCGGTAAGATCTGCGCCTGTTCCAGCGTCGCCATCGGGTGCTGTGGAGCAGGGTCAGGTGCCAGCAAATCCTGACTCGAAGGCGAAGGATATTCCCCGGTAATCGGGTTTGAAAGCGGCGGCGAGAGAAGTTGTGTTGTTGCATTCCTCGAAGTTCTCGCCTGCTGAATGTGGTAATGCCGACGTGGTGAAATTGGTATACACGCTATCTTGAGGGGGTAGTGACTTCGGTCGTGTGAGTTCGAGTCTCATCGTCGGCACCAGGAGTGGCCATTCAAAATGGGTGGCTGTAAGTCTGAATCGAAGCGCTTGTGGGGCGGATCATGCTGGAAGGCTATTTCCCGGTACTTGTCTTCATACTGATTGGTGTGGCCTTCGGCCTCATGCCGGTGGTGATGGGGATGATGGTCGCTCCGCATCGTCCCGACAGCGCAAAGCTCTCCCCGTACGAATGCGGCTTCGAGGCTTTCGAAGATGCGCGCATGAAGTTCGATGTGCGCTACTACCTGATTGCCATCATCTTTATTCTTTTCGATCTCGAAGTCGCTTTCCTCCTGCCGTGGGCGACGATCTTCAAAGAGATTGTCGAAACCGATTCGGTGAAGTGGTTTGGTTTCATCGAGATGGTGGTTTTCATCGCCATTCTGGTCGTCGGCTACGTCTATGCCTGGGCCAAGGGCGCGCTGGACTGGGAGTGAGCGATGGGAATTGACGGCATCCTGCAGGAAGGCTTCGTCACCACGACGGCCGACAAGCTGATCAACTACGTGCGTACCGGTTCGATGTGGCCCATGAGCTTCGGGCTTGCCTGTTGTGCCATCGAGATGATTCATGCCGGCTGTTCGCGCTACGACCTGGACCGTTTCGGCATCGTTTTTCGTCCCAGTCCCCGGCAGTCTGATGTGATGGTTGTCGCCGGGACTCTGACCAACAAGATGGCGCCGGCAATGCGCAAGGTTTACGACCAGATGGCCGAGCCGCGTTGGGTGATCTCGATGGGTTCCTGCGCCAATGGCGGTGGTTACTATCATTACGCCTACTCGGTGGTGCGTGGTTGTGACCGCATCGTTCCCGTCGATATCTATGTTCCGGGCTGTCCGCCGACGGCCGAGGCGCTGATTTATGGTCTGATACAGTTGCAGAACAAGATTCGTCGGACCAGTACCATCGCCCGCTGAACACAACCGATTGAGAGTGAGTCATGTCCGCCAAGTTGGAAGCGCTTAGCCAGAACCTGCAGCAGTGTCTCGGTGATCGAGTGAAGTCCCTGAAGTTGGCGTTCGGCGAGGCGACTCTCGAGGTGGATGCCGCCGACTATTTCTCCGTCATGCTGTCGTTGCGCGACGAGCCTGACCTCGCTTTTGAAGAGCTGATCGACTTGTGCGGTGTTGACTACTCGACGTATGGCAATCAGCCGCGCGAGGGTCGCCGCTTCGCGGCCGTCAGTCACCTGTTGTCGATCGCCAAGAATTGGCGCCTGCGCGTACGCTGTTTTGCGCCTGATGACGATTTTCCGTCCCTGCCTTCGGTGACTTCGATCTGGAACAGCGTCAACTGGTTCGAGCGCGAAGCTTTCGACCTCTTCGGCATCGTTTTTCCGGGGCATGACGACCTGCGCAGGATTCTCACCGACTACGGCTTTATCGGCCATCCCTTCCGCAAGGATTTTCCGATTTCCGGTTACGTCGAAATGCGCTACGACCCCGAGCAGCAGCGCGTGATCTATCAACCGGTGACCATCGAGCCGCGCGAGATAACGCCGCGGATCGTTCGTGAAGCGACCTACGGGAACGCCGAAAATGCCTGAACTGCGCAACTTCACTCTCAACTTCGGGCCACAGCACCCGGCTGCGCACGGCGTGCTGCGGATGGTTCTGGAGCTTGACGGCGAAGTCGTCATGCGTGCCGATCCGCATATCGGTCTGCTCCACCGGGCGACCGAAAAACTCGCTGAAACGAAGACCTGGATTCAGACGGTGCCGTACATGGATCGTCTCGACTACATGTCGATGATGTGCAACGAGCATGCTTATTGCATGGCTGTCGAGCGCCTCCTGCAGGTCGAGGTGCCCATCCGGGCGCAGTACATCCGGGTGATGTTCGACGAAATCACGCGCATCCTCAATCACCTCCTGTGGGTCGGCTGTCATGGCCTTGACGTCGGCGCGATGACCATGGTGCTCTACGCCTTCCGTGAGCGCGAAGACCTGGTTGATGCCTACGAAGCGGTTTCCGGTGCGCGCATGCACGCGGCCTACTACCGGCCGGGCGGCGTCTACCGCGACCTGCCCGATCGCATGTCGCAATACCAGGAGTCGAAGTGGAAGAGCGCCGCGCAGATCAAGCCTTTCAACGAGGCGCGCAGTGGTTCGCTACTCGATTTTCTTGACGATTTCGCCGCACGTTTTCCGAAATTGCTCGATGAGTACGAGACGCTGCTCACCGATAACCGGATCTGGAAGCAGCGCCTGGTCGATGTGGCCATCGTTACTCCCGAGCGCGCGCTGCAGCGTGGTTTTACCGGTCCGATGCTGCGCGGCTCGGGGATTGCCTGGGATTTGCGCAAGAAGCAGCCTTACGAAGTCTATGATCGGGTCGAATTCGACATCCCGATTGGCAAGACCGGTGATTCCTACGATCGCTACCTGGTGCGCATGGAAGAGATGCGGCAGTCGAACCGCATCCTCAAGCAGTGTATCGACTGGCTACGGAAGAATCCGGGCCCGGTGATGTCCGACAACCACAAGGTTGCGCCACCCGATCGCGAAGCCATGAAGTCGAACATGGAAGAACTGATTCATCACTTCAAGCTGTGTACCGAAGGCATGCACGTGCCTGAAGGTGAGGCATATTCGGCGGTCGAGCATCCCAAGGGAGAGTTCGGTATCTACATTATTTCTGACGGGGCGAACAAGCCTTACCGCTTGAAGATACGTGCTCCGGGCTACGTGCACCTGTCGGCAATGGACGAGATGGCGCGCGGTCACATGCTGGCCGATGTGGTTACCATTATTGGTTCGCAAGACGTTGTTTTTGGCGAGATTGACCGCTGATGTTGACTTCAGAATCCCTCAAGAGAATTGACCGCGAAATCGCCAAGTATCCGGCGGAGCAAAAGCAGTCGGCGGTGATGGCCGCCCTGGCGATTGCCCAGGAGCAGCAGGGCTGGTTGTCCAGTGAAGCGATCGAGTGCGTGGCCAACTATCTCGGCATGGCGCCGGTGGCCGCCTACGAGGTGGCGACCTTCTACAACATGTACGACCTCAAGCCTGTCGGCAAGTACAAGCTGTCGGTGTGCACCAATTTGCCGTGCATGCTCAGTGGCGGTGTCGATGCCGGCGAGTATCTCAAGAACAAGCTGGGTATCGGCTATAACGAAACGACGCTGGATGGCCTGATCACACTCAAGGAAGGCGAGTGCATGGGCGCTTGCGGCGACGCGCCGGTGATGATCGTCAACAATCGTCGGATGTGCAGCTGGATGAATCCCGAGCAAATCGACCAACTGCTGGCGGAGCTGAAGTAATGGCCATTCTCGGTGCAATCAACCCGATGTTGAGCCTTGGCCTGGACGGTGATAAGGCCTGGCGTCTAGCGGACTACGTCAAGCGTGGCGGTTACTCGGCGCTGCGGCGTATTCTGGAAGAGAAACAGACGCAGGAATTCGTCATCAACGAGGTCAAGAAATCGGTCTTGCGCGGTCGTGGCGGTGCTGGCTTCCCCACCGGTCTCAAGTGGAGTTTCATGCCCCGGTCCTTCCCCGGTGACAAATACGTGGTCTGCAATTCGGACGAAGGCGAGCCGGGTACTTTCAAGGATCGCGACATCCTTCGCTACAACCCGCATGCGGTGATCGAAGGGATGGCCATTGCTGCTTTCGCGATGGGCGCTAGGCGTGGTTACAACTACATTCACGGCGAAGTCTGGGAGATCTACGAGCGCTTCGAGGAGGCGCTCGACGAAGCGCGAGCGGCGGGCTTCCTGGGCAGCAATCTGCTCGCTTCCGGCTTCAGCTTCGAGCTTTTTGCGCATCACGGTTACGGCGCCTACATCTGCGGCGAGGAAACCGCGCTGCTCGAGTCGATCGAAGGGAAGAAGGGCCAGCCTCGTTTCAAGCCGCCTTTCCCGGCTTCCTTCGGCCTTTACGGCAAGCCAACCACGATCAATAACACCGAGACCTTTGCTTCGATCCCGTACATCATTACCCTCGGTGGCGAGGCCTATCTCGATGCCGGCAAGGCAAACAACGGAGGCACCAAGCTGTTCTCGATTTCGGGTCACGTGAACCGGCCCGGGAACTACGAGATCCCGCTCGGAACGCCTTTCGCGACCCTGCTCGAGATGGCCGGTGGAATGCGCGGTGGTCGGCAGTTGAAGGGCTGTATCCCCGGCGGCTCGTCGTCGCCAGTAGTGCCTGGGCCGGCAATGATGGATTGCACGATGGACTACGATTCGATCAGCAAGGCCGGCTCCATGCTCGGCTCAGGCGCGGTCATCGTAATGGACGAAACGACCTGCATGGTGAAAGCGCTGGAGCGCCTTTCCTTCTTCTACTACGAAGAATCCTGCGGGCAGTGCACCCCCTGCCGCGAAGGAACCAACTGGCTGTACCGAGTCGTGAACCGTATCGAGACCGGGCGTGGGCGTGCCGACGACCTGGATCTGCTGTCCAGTGTCACTACCAACATCATGGGTCGCACCATCTGCGCGCTCGGCGATGCCGCATCCATGCCGGTACAGAGCTTCATCAAGCATTATCACGACGAGTTCGCGTACCACATCGAACACAAGAAGTGCCTCGTGCCCGTTGATGTCCAGCGCGCCGGCAGCGGCTTCTTCACGGCAACGGCTTAAGGTACCAGACGATGGAAATCGAAATCGACGGCAAGATCGCGCAGGTACCTGATGGCAGCACCATCATGGACGCTGCACAGCAGTTGGGTGCCTATATCCCGCATTTCTGCTATCACAAGAAGCTGTCGATCGCGGCTAACTGCCGGATGTGCCTGGTACAGGTCGAGAAAGCGCCCAAGCCGCTGCCCGCCTGTGCAACGCCGGTGACCAACGGCATGAAAGTGTTCACTCATTCCGAACTGGCGGTGACCGCCCAGAAAGGCGTGATGGAGTTCCTGCTGATCAACCACCCGCTCGATTGCCCTATCTGTGATCAGGGCGGCGAGTGCCAGTTGCAGGATCTGGCCGTCGGTTACGGCGGTAGCGCTTCCCGTTTTCAGGAAGCCAAGCGGGTTGTTTTCCACAAGGACGTCGGTCCCCTGATTTCGATGCAGGAAATGGCACGCTGCATTCACTGCACCCGCTGCGTTCGCTTCGGCCAGGAAATCGCCGGTGTCATGGAGCTCGGCATGGCCAACCGCAACATGCACGCCGAGATCATGACTTTCGTCGGCCGCTCGATTGATTCCGAGCTGTCGGGTAACATGATCGACCTCTGTCCGGTCGGTGCGCTGACCTCGAAGCCCTTTCGCTATTCGGCGCGCAGTTGGGAATTGTCACGTCGCAAGTCGGTCAGCCCGCACGACAGTATCGGGGCCAATCTGACCGTGCAGATCAAGAACAATGTCGTGATGCGTGTTCTGCCGCGTGAGAACGAAGAGGTCAATGAGTGCTGGATCTCGGACAAGGAACGCTTCTCCTACGAGGCGCTCAATTCGCCGGCGCGGCTGACGCGACCGATGATTCGCGTTGATGGCGCGCTCCGCGAAGTCGAGTGGAAGACTGCGCTGGACTACGTCTCGCATGCCCTGAAGGACATTACCCGCAGCAACGGTGGTGAGTCGGTGGCCTCTCTGGCGTCGCCGCATGCCACTCTGGAAGAACTCTACCTGCTCCAGAAGCTGACTCGCGGTCTGGGCTCCGGGAGTGTCGATTTTCGTCCGCGTCGGCGTGATTTCAGCGCCGACGGCAAGCTTGGCGGCATCCCCTGGTTGGGGCTGCGCCTTGCCGAGGTCAAGGATTTGGATGCGGTCCTGGTTGTCGGTAGCTTCCTGCGCAAGGACCATCCGCTGTTCGCGCAGCGTCTGCGTCAGGTCGGCAAGAAATGGGGCAAAGTCAGCCTGCTGTCGGTGAGCGCCGACGATCCTTTGATCAACCTGCATGCGCAGCTGACAGTCAGTCCAGCGGACCTGCCTTCGGCATTGGCCAGAATCGTCAAGGCAGCTGCCCAGTTGAAGAACGAAGCGGTTCCGGAAGGGCTCGAATCCGTCGCTCCATGTGCGACCAGCCAGGCCATCGCTGCCAGCCTGGTCGAAGGCGAGAAGGGCGCAATTTTCCTGGGCAATGTTGCTGAACAGCATCCGCATGCAGCGCAGCTGCATGCGCTGGCCTGCGAACTGTCGCGGTTGACCGGCGCCAGTTGCGGTTTCATTGGCGAGGCGGCCAACAGCGTCGGAGGCTACGTCGCCAAAGCCTTGCCGACGGCACTGAATGCCCACGAAATGTTCGCCCAGCCGCGCCAGGCCTACCTGCTGCACGGCATCGAGCCGGAGCTCGACTGCCACGATCCGCAGCAGGCACTGGCGGCACTCAAGCAGGCTGCCCTGGTGGTGATGCTGACGCCTTTCGGGGATGGTGCTTGCAGCGAGTACGCCGACGTTCTGCTGCCGATTACTCCTTATACCGAGACCTCGGGGACATTCGTCAACAGCGAGGGTCGTGTGCAGGGTTTCAATGGTGTCGTCCGTCCTTTGGGGGAAGCCCGCCCCGGCTGGAAAGTCTTGCGCGTTCTCGGCAATTTGCTGGCGCTACCGGGCTTCGACTACGAATCGAGCGAAGAAGTGCGCGATGACGTCATCGCCGCAGGCGAAGGCTTTGTCGATGGCTTGGACAACAAGGTCACTGCGGTTCCCTGCGTTGCGTGGTCGCTGACCAGCATTCCTGGTGGGCTGCAACGAGTGGCCGAGGTGCCGATCTATTCGGCTGACCCTCTCGCTCGTCGAGCCGCTGGTCTGCAGAAGACCCGCGACGCGCTGCCGCCAAGCGCTCGCATATGCGCCGAAACGCTGCAGGCCCTTTCCCTCAATGATGGTGTTTCGGTACGGGTCCGGCAGGGGAGCGGCGAAGTTGTGCTGACCGCCAAGGCTGACCCCACAGTGCCGGCGGGCTGTGTTCGGGTGGCCGCAGCGCATGCCTCGACCGCTGCGCTGGGTGAGATGTTCGGTGCGATCAACGTGGAGCGTGCATGATGCTTGATGCGCTGCGGGAACTGCTGCAAGGTTTGTTTGGCTCGGTTTTTCCATTGGTGTGGACGCTCCTCAAGATCGTTCTGATCATCGCGCCCTTGCTGCTCTGCGTTGCCTACCTGACCTTCTGGGAAAGAAAGGTCATCGGCTGGATGCAGGTTCGCATCGGCCCCAACCGGGTCGGCCCCTGGGGGCTGATCCAGCCGATTGCCGATGGCTTGAAGCTGTTCCTGAAGGAGGTCGTTGTTCCGACCGGTTCGGACAAGAGTGTTTTCGTGATTGCACCGATGTTCGCCTTCGCGCCGGCACTCGCGGCCTGGGCGGTGGTGCCGTTCAACGACACTCTGGTCCTGGCCAACGTCAATGCCAGCCTGCTCTACGTCATGGCCATCAGCTCGATCGGCATCTACGGGATCATCCTGGCCGGCTGGGCCTCCAATTCGAAGTACGCTTTCCTTGGCGGCATGCGCTCGGCAGCGCAGATGATTTCCTACGAAATCTCGATGGGACTGGCGCTGGTCGTCGTGCTGATGGTTTCCAATAGCCTGAACCTCGGCGACATCGTGAGTAGTCAGGGGCGGGGGATTTTTGCCGACCACGGCGTCGGCCTCCTGTCGTGGAACTGGCTGCCGCTACTGCCGATGTTTGTCGTCTATCTGGTGTCGATCGTCGCCGAAACCAACCGTGCGCCATTCGATATGGCCGAAGGCGAATCGGAGATCGTCGGTTTCCACTGCGAGTACTCGGGAATGGCTTTTGCCGTCTTCTTCCTGGCCGAATACGCCAACATGATCCTGGTGTCGACGCTCACCTCGCTGCTCTTTCTGGGCGGTTGGTTGTCGCCGGTCGGCTTCCTGCCCGACGGCCTGTTGTGGCTGTTCCTGAAAATCGCCGCGGTGTTGTTTTTCTTCCTCTGGATTCGCGCCACCTTCCCTCGCTATCGCTACGATCAGATCATGCGCCTGGGCTGGAAGGTTTTCATTCCGCTGTGCCTGATCTGGTTGGTCGTGGTCGGTTGCTGGATGATGTCGCCGCTGAACATCTGGAAGTGAGAGGCTAGTCATGGGTTCGATGAAGGAAATTTTCAACAGCCTCCTGCTCAGGGAGTTGTTCAAGGGTATGTCGGTGACCGGGCGTTACATGTTTGCCCGCAAGATCACCGTTCAGTATCCGGAAGAAAAAACGCCGCAAAGCTTCCGTTTTCGCGGCCTGCATGCGCTACGTCGCTATCCCAATGGCGAGGAGCGTTGTATTGCCTGCAAGTTGTGCGAAGCGGTTTGCCCGGCGCTGGCGATCACCATTGAATCCGACCAGCGCGAAGACGATTCACGGCGTACGACGCGCTACGACATCGATCTGACCAAGTGTATTTTCTGTGGTTTCTGCGAAGAGGCCTGCCCGGTTGACGCCATCGTTGAGACGCGGATTTTCGAGTATCACGGGGAGACGCGCGGCGACCTCTACTACACCAAGGCAATGCTGCTGGCCAATGGTGACCGTTACGAAGAGCAAATCGCCGCTGACCGCGAACTCGACTCGAAATACCGCTAACAGGCCTACGCGATGGAATTCAAGACCTTCGTTTTCTACTTTTTCTCGGCGATCCTGGTGTTTGCCGGCCTGCGCGTGATCACCTCGCGCAATCCGGTGCATGCAGCGCTGTTTCTTGTCCTTGCCTTCTTTTCGGCGGCTGGTGTCTGGATGCTGCTGCAGGCCGAGTTCCTGGCTATCGCGCTGATCCTGATTTACGTCGGGGCGGTGATGGTGCTCTTCCTTTTTGTGGTCATGATGCTGGACATCAACCTTGATCGTTTGCGCGAAGGCTTCTGGAGCTACTTGCCCCTGGGCTCGATCATCGCCTTGCTGATGGTCACCGAAATGGCCCTGGTCCTTGGTGGCAACTACTTCGGCCTGCTTGAAAGCGGCGTGCCGCAGGCGACCGCCGAAGTGAGCAACGTCAAGGCGGTTGGCCGCTTGATCTTCACCGAGTACGTCTATCCCTTCGAGCTGGCATCGGTCATCCTGCTCGTCGGGATTGTCGCCGCGGTGGCCCTGACGCAGCGCGGCAAGCGCAAGAACAAGTCGGTCAACCCGGCGCAGCAGGTGTTTGTCAAGGCCGCGGACCGGGTTCGCGTGCTGCAGATGCCCGCCGAAAAGCGAGATTGACCGCGCCGTCGGCGCAGAGCTGAAACAAGACTGAGAATAAGAGCGGGCGGCAGCCACTTGCCGCCCCGAGTAGAAGGAATCAGGGAGGCATCTTGCTTACACTGTCGCATTTTTTGATCCTGGGCGCGATCATGTTCGCGATCAGCGTCGTCGGCATCTTTCTCAACCGAAAAAATCTGATCATCATCCTGATGTCGATCGAGTTGATGCTGCTGGCGGTGAACATGAACTTCATCGCTTTCTCGCACTTCATGCAGGACCTTGCCGGGCAGGTTTTCGTCTTCTTCATCCTGACTGTTGCTGCCGCCGAAGCGGCGATCGGGCTGGCGATTCTGGTGGTGCTGTTCCGCAACCTGAAGACCATCCATGTGGATGATCTGGACAGCCTGAAGGGTTGAACATGGAAATGCAAAAGCTCTACCTCCTGGTTCCGCTGGCGCCACTTTTTGGCGCCATTATTGCCGGCCTCTTCTGTCGCGTGATCCCGCGCTGGGTGGCGCACACGGTGACCATCGCCGGTGTGGCGATCGCCTTCATCGCTTCCTATATGATCTTCAGGGATGTGCAGGCCGGCAATACCTTCAACGGGCCGGTTTACCGCTGGCTGACCTCCGGTGATTATCACTTCGAGGTCGGTTTTCTGATCGACCAACTGACGGTCACCATGATGCTGGTGGTGACCTTTGTATCGCTGATGGTGCATATCTACACCATCGGCTACATGCAGGATGATCCCGGCTACAACCGCTTCTTCAGCTACATTTCGCTGTTTACCTTCTCGATGCTGATGCTCGTGATGAGCAACAACTTCATGCAGCTGTTCTTTGGTTGGGAGGCCGTCGGCCTGGTCTCCTATCTGTTGATCGGTTTCTGGTATACGCGGCCAACGGCTATTTTCGCGAACATGAAAGCCTTTCTGGTCAATCGCGTTGGCGACTTCGGCTTCATCCTCGGTATTGGCCTGGTGCTCAGCCACTTCGGTACTCTGGACTATGCGGCCGTCTTTGCCAAGTCGTCGGCACTTGCGGCGACGACCATCCCGCTGTTCGGCGCCGGCAGTGAGGTGGCGCTGATGTCCGCGATTTGCATCCTGCTATTCATCGGTGCCATGGGCAAGTCGGCACAGGTGCCGCTGCATGTCTGGCTGCCCGACTCGATGGAAGGTCCGACGCCGATCTCGGCGCTGATCCACGCGGCGACGATGGTCACCGCGGGCATCTTCATGGTCGCGCGCATGTCGCCGCTGTTCGAGTTGTCGGACACCGCGCTGTCCTTCGTCATCGTCATCGGCGCGATCACGGCGCTGTTCATGGGCTTTCTTGGCGTCATCCAGAACGATATCAAGCGCGTCGTCGCCTATTCGACGCTGTCGCAGCTGGGTTACATGACTGTGGCGCTGGGTGCTTCGGCCTACTCGGTGGCGATTTTTCACCTGATGACACACGCTTTCTTCAAGGCCTTGCTGTTCCTGGCCGCGGGTTCGGTGATCATCGGCATGCACCACGACCAGGACATCCGCAACATGGGCGGCCTGCGCAAGTACATGCCAATTACCTGGATCACTTCCCTGGTCGGCTCGCTGGCGCTGATCGGAACGCCTCTCTTCTCTGGTTTCTACTCCAAGGACTCGATCATCGAGGCGGTAGCGCTATCGAACATCCCCGGTTCCGGCTTCGCCTACTTTGCGGTGATGGCCAGTGTCTTCGTCACCGCTCTCTACTCGTTCCGCATGTACTTCCTGGTCTTCCACGGGGAAGAGCGCTTCGGCAAGGCGGCGCATCATGAGCCGGTTGCGCACGTCAAAGCAGCGCATCACGCCGCCGATGACCATCACGACGAGGCACACGACGACGCCCATGGCGAAGAGCATCATGGCCTGGCTCCAGGGCAAAAGCCGCACGAGACGCCGTGGGTGGTGACTCTGCCGCTGATCCTGCTGGCGATCCCCTCGGCCATCATCGGCTTCATCACCATCGAGCCGATGTTGTTCGGCGACTTCTTCAAGGGCGCGATTTTCGTCGATAGCGAAGCTCACCCGGCGATGGCAGAACTTGCTCATCACTTCCACGGCGCTTTCGCCATGGCCACGCACGCGGTGACTACAGCCGTCTTCTGGCTGGCGCTGCTCGGTGTTGTTGCCGCCTGGTACCTGTACATGAAACGTCCGGATATTCCGGTCGCCATCAAGGCCCGCTTTGGCGGGGTGTATTCGCTGCTCGACAACAAGTACTATTTCGACAAGTTCAACGAAGTGGTCTTTGCCGGTGGTGCGCGTTTGCTCGGCCGCGGGCTGTGGCAGGGTGGCGATGTCGGCGTGATCGACGGAATGGTCGTCAACGGTGCCGTACGCCTGGTCAGCTGGTTCGCAACCCTGGCCCGCTTCTTCCAGAGCGGTCATATTTACCACTACGCTTTTACGATGATTATCGGCGTGTTCGTCTTGATGACCCTTTGGGTCACGCGCGCTTGAGCTAGACAGAGACTGGGAACGATATGTTAGCCACGCCGCTTCTCTCGCTTGCCATCTGGGTACCGATCCTTGCCGGTTTTGTAGTCCTGGCGACCGGCGCCGATCGCAATGCACCCCTCGCCCGGATGCTCGCCCTGTTGGGGGCTATCGCCGGCCTGCTGGTGACTATTCCGCTCTACACGGGCTTTGACCTGAACACGCCAGCCATGCAGTTCGTCGAACTGCATGGCTGGATTCCGCGATTCAATGTCAACTACCACCTTGGCGTCGATGGCATCTCGATGCTCTTCGTGCTGCTCAACAGCTTCATCACGGTGACCGTGATTCTCGCCGGCTGGCAGGTCATCAATAGTCGGGTTGCGCAGTACAACGCGGGCTTCCTGATTATGTCCGGCCTGTTGAACGGGATTTTTTCGTCGCTGGATGGCGTGCTGTTCTACGTCTTCTTCGAAGCATCGTTGATTCCCCTGTACCTGATCATTGGCATCTGGGGCGGTTCCAACCGAGTCTATGCGGCGTTCAAATTCTTTCTGTTTACCCTCATGGGCTCGCTGCTTTTCCTGCTTGCGCTCCTCTATCTGTTTGTCGAGTCGGGCGGCAGTTTTTCGATTCTCGACTGGCACAGGCTACCGCTCGGTCTGACCGTGCAAACCTGGCTCTTCCTCGCCTTCCTGGTCGCCTTTGCAGTCAAGGTGCCGATGTGGCCGGTGCATACATGGTTGCCGGACGCGCACGTCGAAGCGCCGACGGGAGGATCGATCGTCCTGGCAGCCATCGCCCTGAAATTGGGTGCCTACGGTTTCCTGCGTTTCTCGCTGCCGATCGCCCCCGATGCCTCGCACGAACTGTCCTGGCTGCTCATCACCCTGTCGCTGATCGCAATCATCTACATCGGTTTCGTCGCCCTGGTCCAGGAAGACATGAAGAAGCTGGTGGCCTATTCGTCGATTGCGCACATGGGCTTCGTTACGCTCGGTTTCTTCATGTTCAGTGCCCTCGGCATCGAAGGCGCGCTGGTGCAGATGATCTCGCACGGCTTCGTCTCCGGCGCGATGTTCTTCTCGATCGGCGTGATGTACGATCGCATGCACTCGCGGAAGATTGCCGACTACGGCGGAGTGGTCAATTCGATGCCCAAGTTCGCCGCCTTCTTCATGCTCTTCGCGATGGCCAACGCCGGGTTGCCGGCCACTTCCGGCTTCGTAGGCGAATTCATGATCATTCTGGCGGCCGTTGACTACAACTTCTGGGTGGCCTTCGCTGCTGCCACGACGATGATCGTCGGCGCCGCCTACACCTTGTGGATGTACAAGCGCGTGATCTTTGGTGCGGTCGCCAACCATCACGTCGCCGAACTCACCGATATCAATGGCCGGGAGTTCCTGATTTTTGTGTTGTTCGCCGCTGGCGCGCTGGGCATGGGTCTCTATCCGCAGCCCTTTACTGAAGTCATGCACAGCTCGGTCAATGAGCTACTGCGTCACATCGCTCTCAGCAAGATCCAATAATTGGTAGCCGCTATGACTCTTGCCGAAATGCAGTTCCAGGTCCCCGATCTTCGCCTCGCGAGCGCGGAGATCTTCATGTTGTTGATGGCCTGCGTGATCCTGATCGTTGATCTCTTCGTCAAGGACCGCAAGCGGACAGTGATCTTCGTCGCCACTCAGCTGACGCTGGTCGGCGCGGCAGTGGTCACTTTCGCGACCAGTACCGGCGAGATCGGCTACACCTTCAGCAACATGTATGTTGGCGACCTGATGGGCGACCTGCTGAAGCTACTGGTTTACCTGACGGTGATCATCGTCCTCTTCTATTCGCGCGATTACATCCTCGAGCGCGAGCAGATGGCCAGAAGCGAGTACTACGTATTGGCGCTGTTCGCCACCCTCGGCATGATGGTGATGATTTCGGCGAACCACTTCCTGACCGTTTATATCGGTCTCGAACTGCTTTCGCTGTCGCTCTACGCGCTGGTGGCGATGAATCGTGATTCGGTGCCGGCCACCGAGGCGGCAATGAAGTACTTCGTGCTCGGGGCCCTGGCTTCCGGCCTGCTGCTCTACGGCATGTCGATGATCTATGGCGCCACCGGTACACTGGAGATCACCGCAGTTGCTGAACGACTGTACACAGGCCAGGTCAACAAGCCGATCCTCGTTTTCGGCCTTGTTTTCCTGGTCTCGGGCATCGCTTTCAAGCTGGGTGTCGTTCCCTTCCACATGTGGATTCCAGACGTCTATCACGGCGCGCCGACGGCGGTCGCCTTATTCATCGCCACAGCTCCGAAGCTCGCTGCGTTTGCGATCGTCATGCGCATGCTGGTCAACGGCCTGATCGTCCTGGCGCAGGACTGGCAGACGATGTTGATTTTGCTGGCTGTGCTGTCCATGGCCGTCGGTAACATCGCCGCCATCGCGCAGACCAATCTCAAGCGCATGCTCGCCTATTCGGCTATTTCGCACATGGGCTTCATGCTCCTTGGGCTGGTCTCCGGCATCGTCGGTGGCGATGCGCGCTTTGCACTGAATGCCTACAGCTCGTCGATGTTCTATGTCATTACCTACGTACTGACCAGCGCCGGAACCTTCGGCATGATTCTCCTGCTCGCGCGTGGCGGTTTCGAATCGGACCAAATCGAGGACTTCAAAGGGCTCAATAAGCGCAGTCCCTGGTTTGCTGCGGTAATGATGATGATGATGTTCTCGATGGCCGGGATACCTTTCTTTGTCGGCTTCTTCGCCAAGTTCTCGGTTCTGCAGGCGGTCGTTGCCAGTGGCAACCTGTGGCTGGCGGTGGTTGCCGTGTTGTTCTCGCTGATTGGTTGTTTCTACTACCTGCGCATCGTCAAGATCATGTACTTCGACCAGCCGACCAATACCACGCCGATCCATACACCGCTGGACATGAAGATTCTGATGTCAGCCAACGGTCTGGCGGTAGCCTTGCTGGGGATTTTCCCGCAAGCGCTGATGTCTGTTTGTGCGTTCGCGCTTCTGCGCTCGCTGTGACAACGGCGTAGTTCGACCGGAACGCCCCGCCTGCCGGGGCGTTTTCATTGAGAGTCCCGAAATGAAAACCGATTACCCCCACCTGCACGAGGAGCAACTCGAGAGCACGCAGGTCTTTCGTGGCCGACTGCTCGACGTCCGCCTTGACCGCGTGCGCCTGCCGGATGGAGAGGAGTGTCAACGCGAGTACGTACGCCATCAGGGTGCGGTGGCGGTCATCGCGCAGCTGGACAATGGTCAGTTGCTTCTCGTTCGCCAGCACCGTTATCCCTTGCGCCGCGCTTTTCTCGAGTTGCCGGCCGGAAAAATCGACCCTGGCGAGGCCATCTTCGACACCGCGACGCGGGAGCTGCGCGAAGAGACAGGGTATAGCGCTGCCGAGTGGCGCCATCTCGGCGTAATGCATCCGTGCGTGGGCTATTCGGACGAGCGCATCGAGATTTTCCTGGCGCGTGGCATCCGCCGCGAAGCCGAGCAGAACCTGGATAGCGGTGAGTTCATGGACCTGCTCAGCCTTTCTCTGCAAGACGCCCTGGCGGCAGTGAAGAGCGGCGAAATCACCGACGCCAAGACGATCACCGGCCTGTTCTGGGCCGAGAAGGCGATTCTCGGCGGCTGGTAAAAGCACGCCTTGCGCGTGGCAGGCACTGGCTGGCGCGCATCGCGCCGCCGGCTCTTGTGATGCCCCAGAAGAGAGGCTGCATTTCCGTGGTTGCCCATTGCTGGCTATGATCCTTCGTTAATATCGAACATAGCGCAAAGGATAAGCGACTTTTTTTGGAGGTTTCGGGCGCGTAAACTTCGCCCGTTTCCTATCCCGCTGGGCACACTAGCGCAACTTGCCCGGCATCCAAATGACTCGTGCACCAGAACAAGCCGCCAGGAAAACCTTATGAAGGACATTGCCAGATTCATCGCCGGTTTCGAGAGATTTCAGGAGAGATATTTCGGAGAGGAGCGCGAGCTGTTCGACAAGCTCAGCCATGGTCAGAGTCCGAAGACACTGATCGTTGCCTGCGCCGACTCCCGGGTGGACCCGGCATTGCTGACCGGCGCCGAGCCCGGCGACGTTTTCGTGGTGCGCAACGTCGCCAATCTGGTGCCGCCTTACCATCCAGGCGGTGACTTTGCGAGCGTGCCAGCGGCCCTCGAGTTTGCGGTTCTGTCGCTCCAGGTGGAGCACATCATCGTCCTCGGTCATGCCAAGTGTGGCGGCATCCACGCTTTGATGCAGGGCCTGGGGTCGAAAACCGAGTTCATCGGCAAGTGGATCAGCATCGCGGAAAGGGCGCGTGCGCGCGTGCAGGCCGAGTTGCCGTCGAAAGAGCCCGCCTTGCAGGACCGGGCCTGCGAGCAGGCGGGGATCCTGGTGTCCCTTGAAAATCTGCTGACCTATCCGTGGATTGCTGAGCGTGTGCAGGCGGGCACGATACACCTCCACGGCTGGTACTTCGATCTGGCGGCTGGGGCCCTCTTGCACTACGATCCCGCCAGCAACGCCTTCAATGCCGTTACGCCCAGTGAGGACATGGTCTAGCGGCGGGAACTTCAGGCGCGAAGGCCGTCACCGACCCGGCGGTCGCGGCGCCGGCCCCGTCCCCGAGGCCATCCTTGCCCGGCCTGTAGGTGTTGCGTACGGCGAAGGGCGCCATTCGCCTCGCTGAGCGGGGTGACTCATCGCCGGGGATGCTCCATTGCGCGAGCTGGGCGGCGGTACATGGTGATTCCCGTCACCGCGAACCCTGGGGGTGCCTCCTGCCCAAGCATGCCCACCATCGCTGAGCATCTGACATGCTTTAGGCATGATGGTGAAAGCCGCTCCGACAAAGTAGAATTGGCTTCTCGCGACCGTTGTGACGGCTAATCGGAGTTGCCTTGAAGCGTCTGACTGCCTATCTCGAGCGACTGACGGTCAGCCGCCGCCTGCTCGCTTTTACTGCGCTTGCCGTCCTGGCCATCCTCGCCGTCTGGGCCTCGATGTTTTCGGCCGCACAGCGCCTGGAGTTGCTCAGCGGTAGCACCGATCACCATCCGCAGTCTGCGCTTGCTAGCTTGAGCGACCTGCGCTACGAGCTGATGTCCATGCAACAACAGCTGGGCGAGCTGAGCCGCGCGGAGGACGCGACCCAGCGTGCCGCGCTCGCCCAGGACCTGGCCGCCGCCAGCGCTCGTTTTGGGGAAGGCTTGCGCAAACTGCGGGCTTCTTACTCCGGCGATGCGCAGGACCTGTTGCAGGCGGAAGCTCTCTATCGACAAAGTGCCGCGTACCGGGCCGCAGTACTCAATGAGTTCGGGCGCGGAGGTGCCCCGACGGTGTGGCAGGAAGTGCTGGCCTCCCCTCCCGGGAATCCTGGGTGGCTACTCTACAAACACCTCAAGCGGATGGGCGAAGCGGAAGCTGCCCAAAGCCACGCCCTGCAGGCGCGGGCCGGCGCCGCCTATCAGCGGGAACGGCAGCAGGCGGTTTTTGTCCTTTTTGCCTGTCTGGCCTTGTTGCTGCTTGCCGCATTGATTGTTTCTCGATCGCTTACGCGGCCGCTACGTCACCTCAGTGACCGCATCGCCAGCCTGGCACAGGGCCGGATGGAGCAGGGCATTCCCTGCCAGGATCAGCAGAACGAGATTGGCGAAATCGGCCGCGGCGTTGCGATCCTGAAGAACAGCTATCAAGGCATGGCGGCGCAGCGCTGGATCAGGACCAATATTTCGGCTGTTTCGAGAGAGCTGCGACAGGCCGCGAGCTTTACCGATCTCGGCGAAAAACTGATGGCTGGCCTGATGCCCTTGCTTGGTGCCGCGCAAGGCGCTTTCTTCATCGTCACGGAAAAGCGCCAGACCCTGAAAATGATCGCCACTTACGGCATTGATCGGCACGCAGAGCTGGCCATCATCGCGTTTGGTGAAGGGCTGGTCGGACAGTGCGCGAGCGACGGCCGCTTGCGGGTGATCAGCGACCCGCCCGAGGGCTATGTGCGCATTCGCTCCGGGCTGGGTGAGGCCGCTGCCAAGGCCATTCTGTTGGCGCCCGTGATGCGCGCCGAACGATCGCTGGCGGTCATCGAACTGGCTTCGTTGCGTTCTTTCAGCGACGACGAGCGAGCGGTCCTCGATGGCTTGCTGCCGATCGTGGCCATGAATCTCGAAATCATCGAGCGCAATACGCGAACCGAGCGACTGCTTGAGGCGACTCAGCAACAGGCCGAACAGTTGGAAAAGCAGGCCGTCGAGCTGGCGGCGATGGAGGAGCACAGCCGCTTGATTCTGGGCTCGGTGAGTGATGGCATTCTCGGCCTCGACCGCGATGGCCTGTTGATTTTCGCCAACCCCGCAGTCCTTCGCCTGCTCGGCTACACCGCGGCAGAGATTTTCCACCAGCCCTTCCACGAGTTAGCGCACTATGCCTATGCCGATGGTCGTGATTTTCCCTTCGCCTGCTGTGCGATGCATCTGACCGCGCAGGATGGACAGACGCGTCAGGTCGACAATGAAGTCCTGTGGCGCAAGGATGGCACGCCATTGGCGGTGGAGTACGCTACGACGCCGTTCCGCAAGGCCGATACTCTGGTCGGTACGGTCATCGTCTTTCGCAACATTACCGAGCGGCGCGCCGCAGAAGCGCGCCTTCGGCAGGCACATGACGAGCAGACGGCGATTCTTGAAACCGCCAGTCTCGGGATAGCGTTCATCAAGGAGCGCGTTTTCGTCACTGTCAACCGCCGCTTGGGGGAATTGCTCGCTTGCGCTGCCGAGGATCTCATTGGCACGCAGGCGACACTTTGCGTTCCGGAAGGCGCATACCCGCTTGCCGACGGGGGCTTCAACAGCGGCTTGACGCCTGGCGAGATCCTGGTGCGCATCATCGAACTGCAGCGCCAGGACGGCGCGCGCTTCTGGTGTCGGGTCAGCGGCCGGGCGGTCGACGCCGCTTCGTTGGGGCAGGGAACGGTGTGGACCTTCGAAGACGTGAGCAAGGAACGCGAGGCTGCCGAAGCGATGCAGCGCTCGCAGGAGTTGGCCGAGGAAACGCTACGCATGAAAACGGGGTTTTTGGCCAACATGAGCCATGAAATTCGCACCCCGATGAACGCCATCATCGGCATGTCGCATCTGCTCGCCGAGACCGAGCTGAGCTCATGCCAGCGCGACTATGCGAAAAAAATCCGCGACTCGGGACAGCATCTGCTGGCCATCGTCGACGACATTCTCGATTTCTCCAAGATCGAGGCAGGCAAGTTGATCATCGAGCAGGCCGAGTTTGCGCTCGAAGACGTCCTTGAGCAGGCACTCGACCTGATGCGGGCCAAGATCGAGGGCAAAGGACTGGAAGTACTTGTTTCCCTGGATCCTTCGCTGCCGCCGCGCCTCGTCGGTGACTCCTTGCGTCTGGGGCAGATTCTCATCAACTACACCAACAACGCGGTCAAGTTCACGGAGCAGGGCGAGGTGGAGATCCGGGTCGGCGTCCGTGACAGCGATGCGCAAAGCCTGCTTCTCCATTTTGCCGTCAGAGACACCGGCATCGGCTTGACCGCCGAGCAGATGTCGCGGCTATTCGAAAGTTTTTCGCAGGCCGATACCTCGACCACTCGTCGTTTTGGCGGTACCGGTCTCGGTCTGGCGATTTCCAAGAAGCTTGCCGAACTAATGGGGGGCGAAGTTGGCGTCAGTAGCGAGTACGGCAAGGGCTCGACCTTCTGGTTCACCGCGCGGCTGCGCCCTTCCGCTTACGCGCCGCAAGCTGCCGTAGCTGCGCCGGGAGCGGAGCTGCGCCTGTTGAGTGGCGAGGCCGAGGCGTCCCAGCACCTGCTTGCCTCGCCCTTGTTCGAGGCGGCCAGTGTTGACCAGGTGCGCTTGCAGCAGGTCTGTGGCAAGCTCTCGGCTTTGCTGCTCGACAGCGACTCGGAAGCAGCCGATTTCCTCGCCGCCGAGGCGGCAAGGCTGCGCGTGGCCTTTGGCGGCAGCTATCGGGCGATTGAGCTGGCGGTGCGCGCCTACGACTATGAAGCGGGGCTGGCAGCGCTGCGCACCGCGGCCGCTGCTGCCGGGATTGCAGTTTGACCAAGACGGGTGATCGATATGGACGCACTGCCCTTCAACGACAAAGCCACCATCCTGGTGGTCGACGACACGCCAGACAATCTGGCGTTGATGTCGGCGTTGCTCAAGAAGACCTACCGGGTGAAAGTTGCCAACCACGGTGACAAGGGACTCCGGATCGCGACATCGGTGACGCCTCCTGATCTGATCCTGCTGGATGTGATGATGCCGGATATCGACGGATACGAGGTCTGCCGACGCCTGAAGGCCGACCCCAGGACCTGCCACATTCCGGTTATCTTCCTGACCGCCCGATCGGAAGCCGAGGACGAACAGAGGGGGCTGTCACTCGGCGCCGCGGACTATATCACCAAGCCGATCAGCCCTCCGATTCTGCTCGCCCGCGTGGCGACTCAGCTGACACTGAAGGCCAGTTCCGACTTTCTTCGTGACCGGAATGACTTCTTGACCTCCGAGGTGGCGCGGCGGACGCGCGAACTCGAGGCGGTTCAAGATGTGACCATTCTAGCGCTGGCGTCGCTGGCGGAAACCCGCGATGCCGAAACCGGCAAGCACATCCTGCGTACACAGCGTTACGTCAAGGCACTGGCAGAAAAATTGCGGATGCATCCGCGTTTCTCGAGCTTTCTCTCCGAGCAGAATATCAAGACGCTGTTCAAATCCGCGCCTTTGCATGATATTGGCAAAGTCGGTATCCCCGACCGCATCCTCTTGAAACCTGGTCGTTACGAGCCGCATGAGCTTGAAATCATGAAGAATCACACCCTGCTTGGCAGGGATGCCATTCAGTTCGCCGAAGACTCGCTGGGCGCACGGGTCGAGTTCCTGACCATCGCCAAGGAAATCGCCCTCTACCATCAGGAAAAATGGGACGGCAGTGGCTATCCGGAAGCGCTGGTGGGTGACAGCATTCCGGTCTCGGCTCGGCTAATGGCGGTCGCCGACGTTTATGACGCGCTGATCAGTCGGCGCGTTTATAAGGCGCGCCTATCGCATGAGAAGGCAGCGCAAATCATCGTCGAGGGGCGGGGTAGTCATTTCGACCCGGACATGGTCGACGCCTTTATCGAGATTCAGGACGAGTTTCGCGAAATTGCGCAGCTCTATCCGGACTCTGACGGCGACTTCCAGAAAAAAATCGAGTTTCTGGCGCAGGCGGTCGCCGACCAGGCGTGAGCAAGCGTGCAGTGCTCGTCTAACGGTCATGACATGGCGAGATACCCCGGATCATGAAAGTCATGACCGCCCCCCTCTTCTCCCGGCCCTTCTCCCGCAAGGGGAGAAGGGAGGTTTGTGAGTCGCATGCGCGACTTTCACATTAACTTAACGCTCGGCCGCTATCACTTCCGAATCAGCGAGCGGCGCTGGTTTCTCGCCAGCGAGCGCCTGGACGGCCGCCCGCAGTTCAAGGACCTCGCTTTCCAGGCGCGCCACTCGCTCTGCAAGTTCTGCGTTCGTGCTGTTGCTAGCCGTGGCCTGCTCTTCACCCGGCTGGACAGGCGCCGGCGCTCCGCAGAGCAGGTGCACCCAGCGATGCTCCCGTGAACCCGGCTGTTTGGGGAGTTTAATGACCATTGCGCCGCCGCTGCGCGCTGTCAATTCCTCGAGATACGCTTCAACCGACGAGGCATCGTCGAAGCGATACAAGCGTTCGCAGTTGGCACGCAACTCACTGACTGTTTGCGCGCCGCGCAACATGAGCATCGCCAGCAAAGCGACACCGGCTGCCGGCACGCCGTACACCTTGGCAAAATTCTGTGCATAACGGAGTACGCGGCCCGAGGCGCCGTAAGTTTCAAGTACCAACAGACGGCTGCGCAGTTCTTCGAGCGTTGTTTGCAGTTCGCTATCGCTGGCGTGGATCACCGGCTCGCGCGCGGTTTTCTGGTTGCAGCCGGCACTCAAGCTGTTCAGCGTCAGCGGATAGGCGTCTGGTGTTGTCTTTTCCTTTTCGATCAACACTCCGAGGATGCGCGATTCGAGAAAGCTCAGCTCTTGCGGGGGGGCGGACGCTAGGGTCATGCTTGGCTCCATTCTCGATCGATCGGCAGGCTAGGCTGTATTCGGGCGGTTAACTTCGTGCTCAAGTGAGCAACTGCCCGTGCTCGCGTGAGCTGTGGAAGCCGACACTCGGCCACTTCTCGCTGGTCACCTCGAGGTTGTAGCGCGTGCTGGCCAGGTAAACGGGATTGCCGTCGACATCCTTGGCCATGCGGTGTAGTTGCTCGCGCTCAAAGTTGCGCCGCGTGTTGGCATCGGGGAAGGTCAGCCAGCGGGCGGTGTAGATGTCGGCCGATTCAAAGATGGCATCGACCTTGTACTCGCTTTGCAGGCGCTGGGCAACCACTTCGAACTGCAGCGTGCCGACGGCGCCGAGTAGCAGCGCGCCGCTGCCGAGGTTCTCGAAGACCTGGATCGCGCCCTCTTCCCCGAGCTCCTGCAGTCCTTTCTGCAACTGCTTGCTTTTCAGCGGGTCGCGCAGCCGTGCTACGCGAAAGAGCTCCGGCGAGAAATAGGGGATGCCCTTGAAAGCCAGCACCTCGCCTTCACTGAGGCAATCGCCGATGTGCAGGTTGCCGTGGTTATGGATGCCGATGATGTCGCCAGCAACGGCGTCCTCCATTAACAGGCGCTCATTGGCCATGAAGGTCAGCACGTTGGCCAGTTTCATTTCCCGATCGAGGCGCACGTGTTTGACTTTCATTCCCGGCGTGTAGCGGCCCGAGCAGACACGGAAAAAAGCAATCCGGTCGCGGTGCTTGGGGTCCATATTGGCCTGAATCTTGAAGACGAAGCCGCTGAATGCAGCTTCCGCCGGTCGCACTATGCGCTCGCCACCGTTGCGTTCCTGTGGTGGCGGTGCCCAGTTGAGCAGCGCTTCGAGAATCTCCTGGACGCCAAAGTTGTTGATGGCCGAGCCGAAGAAGACCGGCGACTGGCGACCGGCGAGAAAACCGGCCAGCTCGAAAGGCCCGCTGGCCCCCTGGATCAGCTCGACGTCCTCGCGCAGTTTGGCGACCTCGGTGGGGAACTGCGCGTCGAGCAGGGGGTTGGCCAGACCGTCGAGGCGTTCTGACTCGCTGCGCCTTTCCTGTCCGGCAGCGAAATGCAGCAGGCGGTCGTTGAGGAGGTGATAGACGCCACGAAAAGTCTTGCCCATGCCGATCGGCCAGGTGATCGGCGCGCATTCGATGCCGAGCACCGATTCTATTTCCTCGAGCAGCTCGAAAGGTTCGCGGACCTCGCGGTCGAGCTTGTTGACGAAAGTGATGATCGGCGTATCGCGCATGCGGCAGACATTGAGCAGCTTGATCGTCTGCGCTTCGACGCCCTTGGCCGCGTCGATGACCATTACCGCCGCATCGACGGCCGTCAGTACGCGGTAGGTGTCTTCGGAAAAGTCTTCGTGCCCGGGTGTGTCGAGCAGATTGACGGTGTGTCCCTGGTAGTCGAACTGCATCACCGAGCTGGTCACCGAAATGCCGCGTTGTTTCTCGACTTCCATCCAGTCCGACGTGGCGTGGCGAGCGCTCTTGCGCCCCTTTACCGTTCCCGCGAGCTGGATCGCGCCGCCGAAAAGCAGCAGCTTTTCGGTCAGTGTCGTCTTGCCGGCATCCGGGTGGGAAATGATCGCAAAGGTCCTCCGCTTGGCGACATCGCGCTGGATGTCAGGCGGAAAGGCGCTTTCGCTGCGGCTGTCTTGCGGGGAGTCGTTGGTGGCTGTGGTGTTGGCGGTGGTGCTCATCAGGAAGCTTTCGGCGGCAGGAAAACAAAAGCCGCCGGCCGGGAAGATGAAGAATGACCCGCTGGCGGTGCGCAGGCCGAACTATAGCAAGACTCGGCGCACGCTGGAACCGCGCTGCCTGCGGCCCGTCACTTGATGTCGAGCGCCCACTGAATCACGTATTTGGCGGCGAAGCCGAGCATGCCGAAGGTCAGGCCCAGGAAGATCACGAAAGTTCCGAGCTTGCCGGCCTTGGATTCCCACGCCAGTTGTCCGACGATGAACAGCATGTAGAGTATGAATGAGCCAAGGCCTACGGAAAGACCAAAGGCAGCAATCTGTTCCTCGGAGAATCCAAGTATCGACTCGTTCACTGGGCTCGCGGACGCTCGGGCAAGGCGCTGGCATCAACCAGCGCGCGGTAAGCGTGCCAGCTGGCGTGGCCCAACACGGGAATGAGCAGGATCAGACCGAGCATGGCTGTCGCAAAACTGATCAGTACCAGAAACATGATCAGTGCCGCCCAAACGGCCATCGGGCCCGGGTTGGCGAGAACGACCCGCCAGCTGGTCAGGACGGCCATCAGCAGGTTGCTGCGCCGGTCGAGCAGCAAGGGCATGGCGACGACGCTGGAGGCGAAGATCGGCGCTGCCAGTACGCCTCCCATGGCCAGCCAGGTTTCGAACAGGAGATTGTCTCGACTAAGTACGACGTAGCGCAGGAAGTCCGCTGGCGCCTTGATGGGCACGGGGGCGAGCAGGGTAATCAGCGCCGCCGAGGTGACTACCCATCCCGTGCCGGCGAGTGCCAGCAGAAGACCGAAGCGTACCAGGCACCAATAACCGCCCGACTCCATGAAGCGGGATTGCTGCCAGCTCAGCCAGGTGTCCCGTAGCAGTGGCCAGCCGATGCTACTGCTATGTTCGACGGCGCGACTCATGGCGTACAGACTGGTCGCCAGGACCGGGGCCACGACCAGAAAGCCCGAGAAGGCGCCGGCCAGCAGCCAGAAATGCTGGTAGGCGTTGGCCATCAGCGCGAGGCCGAAAGCGGCCAGCAAGACCCCATGCGCCAGACTCAGGGGGCCACAACGGCGCAGGTCGCGCCAGCCCAGACGCAGCCATTGCAGAGGCGCGCTCAGGGGGACGACGAGCACCTGGGGCTGCAGCGGGGAGATCTCGGCCGGGGGAGGGGTCATGAGTGTCGCGAGTTGGTCATTGCGGGAAAGAGTTTAGTGCACTGCGGCGTTCTTGGCGAGCCCGTGCGCATTGCCGAACCCACGCTTTTCGCGCGCAGCTTGTCAGTTTCCCGTTCAACCTTTTAGCCAGTCTCGCACACCGCGGCCTGCCGCGTGGCCGCTGGCGAGGCAGGCGGTGAGCAGATAACCGCCGGTCGGTGCTTCCCAGTCGAGCATTTCGCCGGCACAGAAAACGCCGGGAAGGTCCTTCAGCATCAGCTGTTCGTTGAGGGCGGTGAAGCAGATGCCGCCGGCGCTGCTGATTGCTTCGTCGAGCGGGCGCGTGGCGAGCAGGCGTAGCGGCAGAGCCTTGATCGCTGCCGCCAGGCATGCCGGATCGACAAGCTCAGCGCTGGCCAGGCATTCGTGCAGCAGCGCGACCTTGGCACCCTTGAGCCGCAGGCGGCTTTGCAAATGGCTGGAGAGTGAGCGCGCGCCACGTGCTCGCGCCACTTCGGCGAGCACGCGTGCGGCTGTGTGCTCGGGTAGCAGGTCGAGGTGCAGCGTTGCCGACCCCTTGGCGTCTATGGTGTCGCGCAGGGCGGCTGACAGGGCGTAGATCAGACCGCCTTCGACGCCGTTCGTGGTGAGCATGAACTCGCCGCGGCGGCGATGCATGACGCCGTCGGCGTCGACCAGGGAGGCGCTGACGGCCTTGATCGGCTGGCCTGCGAAGCGCTCACGAAGGTGTTCGCTCCAGGCCGCGTCGAAGCCGCAGTTGGCTGGCCGTAGCGGGGCCAGCGCGATGCCCGCTTGTTCGAGGAGCGCGAACCACTTGCCGTCCGAACCGAGCCTGGCCCAACTGCCGCCACCGAGGGCCAGCACGACGGCCTGCACTTGCTGCTGTTGTTCGCCCTGTGGGGTGGCGAAAGATAGCCCGATGCGGCCCTCGCCAGCCGGCATCCAGCCACTCCAGCGATGGCGCATGTGGAAGCGTACGCCCGTGCTGCGCAGGCGCTGCAGCCAGGCGCGCAGAAGTGGCGCGGCTTTCATGTCGGTCGGGAAAATGCGCCCTGAGCTGCCGATAAAAGTCGCTATGCCGAGGCCGTGTACCCACTCGCGAAGCGTTGTCGGAGCGAAGGCGTCGAGCAGGGGCGAGATCTCCTTTTGCCGTGCGCCGTAACGCTTGCGAAACTCTTCGGCAGGCTCGGCGTGGGTGATGTTCAGTCCGCCCCTGCCGGCCATCAGCAACTTGCGGCCGACTGAAGGCATGGCGTCGTAAACATCGACACTGACGCCGCCGTTGGCGAGCATTTCGGCAGCCATCAAGCCGGCCGGGCCAGCACCGATGACGGCCACCAGCGGCGCCGCTGACGAGGCACGAGCGGTGGTCAATTTAACGGTCATGACACGTGGCGACACCCCAAATCATGAAAGTCATGACCGTTTCCCTCTTCCCCTGCCCCTTCTCCCGCAAGGGGAGGAGGGAGTTTCGTGAGTCGCTTGCGCGACTTTCACATTAAGGTGACTGCCAGGCGCGCGGCCTGAGTCTGGCGATCGCACAAGCGGCCCAAGCCGAGTACCGGCAGGGCTGCCTGCAGACGTTCAGGGTGGGCGGTGGCGAATAGCGCCAAGCGGCCGCCGCTGCTTGTGCCTGCTCCGGCGAGGCGCACGCACTGGCGGGCGACGGCATCGGCGACGTCGACCAGCGTCGCTCGATTGGCGACCAGCGGTTCGAGAACCGGGCGCAGGAAGGTATAGTGCGTACAGCCAAGAACGATCTGGTCGGCGCCGGCGGCGAGCAGCGGCGCCACATGCCGGCGTGCTTCTGCGGCGAAATCGGGGTCGTCGAGGTGCAGGGTTTCAACGCGGCTTGCCCAGCCGTCACAGGCGACGACGTCGACCTGTACGGCGCTTGCATGCTGCCGGATTAGCTCGGCCAGGCGCTTGCTGCGGGTGGTCGACAGCGTTGCCAGTACTGCGATACGGCCGCTGCGCGACGCCATCGCCGCCGGTTTGACGCCGGGTTCGACGCCGACCACCGGCAGCCCGGGAAGCAATTCGCGGAACGCGGCCACGGCCGCCGCCGTGGCGGTGTTGCAGGCGACGACAATCAGGCTGCAGCCTTGCGCGACCAGGTGCCTGCCAATGGCCAAAACCCGCGCACGGATGAAGGCATCGCTCTTGTCGCCGTAGGGAACGTTTGCGGTGTCGGCGAAGTACAGCAGGTCGGCTTCCGGGAGCGCTCGGGCGATGGCGGCGAGGACAGAGAGACCACCGAGACCGCTGTCGAAAACGCCGATCATGGATTGGTCGTGATGGTCAGTTGCCGCGGCGCGCTGCCGTGATCTTCGAGGGCCATGCGTCCTCCTTGATGGGGCCGTTGCGATGCGATGCACGAAAAAAGCGCAAGCCGGCACTCGGCCGGCTTGCAGCGGAGTTGATCAGGAGGCTCAGACGACAGTGACCGGGATCTTGCCGATCTTGCCCTGCCATTCGCGCGGTCCCGTGTTGTGCACCGAAGTGCCGCTCGAATCGACGGCCACGGTTACTGGCATGTCCTTGACTTCGAATTCGTAAATGGCCTCCATGCCAAGATCGGCAAAACCGGCCACTCTGGCCGCCTTGATTCCTTTGGCAACCAGATAGGCGGCGCCGCCGACGGCCATCAGATACGCCGATTTATGCTTCCTGATCGCCTCGATGGCGGTCGGGCCACGTTCGGCCTTGCCAACCATCGAGATCAACCCGGTTTCGGCGAGCATCATCTCGGTGAACTTGTCCATCCGCGTCGCGGTCGTCGGACCCGCCGGGCCGACCACTTCATCGCCAACGGGGTCGACCGGGCCGACGTAGTAGATCACGCGGTTGGTGAAGTCGACCGGCAGAGCTTCGCCCTTGGCGAGCATGTCCTGGATGCGTTTGTGCGCCGCGTCGCGACCGGTCAGCATCTTGCCGTTGAGCAACAGTGTCTGGCCCGGCTTCCAGGCCGCGACTTCGGCTGGCGTCAGCGTGTCGAGATTGACTCGTGTCGAGGTTTCCGTATTCGGCGTCCAGTTGACCTTCGGCCACTGGTCGAGGTCCGGCGGGGTCAGCACTGCCGGTCCGGAACCATCGAGGTGAAAGTGCGCGTGCCGGGTCGCCGCACAGTTGGGGATCATCGCTACTGGCAGGCTGGCGGCATGCGTCGGGTAGTCGAGGATCTTGACGTCGAGAACAGTAGTCAGGCCGCCGAGGCCTTGCGCGCCGATTCCCAGTGCGTTGACCTTTTCGTACAGTTCGAGCCGCAGTTCCTCGACGCGATTGCTGGCGCCGCGGGCGATCAGCTCATGGATGTCGACCGGCGCCATCAGTGACTCCTTGGCCAGCAGCATGGCTTTCTCGGGCGTGCCGCCGATGCCGATACCGAGGATTCCGGGCGGGCACCAGCCGGCACCCATGGTCGGGACTGTCTTCAGGACCCAATCGACGATCGAGTCGGACGGGTTGAGCGCGTAGAACTTGGATTTGTTTTCGGAACCACCGCCCTTGGCCGCACAAATCACTTCCAGGTGGTCGCCGGGGACGATTTCGTAATGCACCACGGCCGGCGTGTTGTCGCGTGAGTTTTTGCGCGCACCGGCCGGATCGAGCAGCACCGAGGCACGCAAAGTGTTGTCGGGATTGTTGTAAGCCCGGCGAACGCCCTCATTGCACATTTCCTGGACCGATAGCTTGGTATCCCATTTCAGATCCATGCCGACCTTGAGGAAGATCACCGCGATGCCGGTATCCTGGCAGATCGGCCGATGCCCTTCCGCGCACATGCGGCTGTTGGTCAGAATTTGGGCGATGGCGTCTTTGGCGGCCGGGCTCTGCTCGCGCTCGTAGGCAGCGCCGAGCGCCTTGATGTAGTCCAGTGGGTGATAGTAGCTGATGTACTGGAATGCGTCGGCGATGCTCTGGATGAAGTCTTCCTGCTTGATGGGTGTCATTTCAGGGTCTCTCTCGTGAGTGGCGGGGATTGATTACCCTACCCGCGGGTGTTGGTCAGTGCCGGGCAGCGTGTTGCGCTCTGTTCATCGCCAGGGTCTGGGTCATTATTCGATCGACCCAGACCATGGCCAGGGCGGAGCCCAGGAAAACGGCGTGGATGATGACCTGCCACTTGATCGTGTGTTCGCTCATGTTTTCCGCGTTGATGAAGGTCTTCAACAAATGGATCGAGGAAATGCCGATGATCGCCGTCGATAGCTTGATCTTGAGTACGCCGGCATTGACATGCGACAGCCATTCCGGCTGGTCGGGGTGGCCTTCGAGATGCAGCCGGGAGACGAAGGTTTCGTAGCCGCCGATGATCACCATGATCAGCAGGTTGGCGATCATCACCACGTCGATCAGGCCGAGAACGACGAGCATCACCTCGGTTTCGTTGATCTGCTTGGCGCTGAAAAAAAGGTTGCCAATCAGATGCGACAGTTCGACCATGAACAGGTAGACATAGACTCCCTGAGCGATGATCAGGCCGAGATAGAGCGGCGCCTGCAGCCAGCGGCTCCAGAAGATGAACATCTCGAGTTTGTCTACCGTGGGTTTCAGAGAGGGCATTTCTTCAGGGCGCGGGAAGTTTGGGAACTCGGATTTTAGCACCAAAGAAACGCTGATTTCCGGCGTGCGGCGGGGCTGTGGCGTAAGTGGTGTGTAAGAATCGCGGCGTTTAATCTGGGGCAGTTGGCCTGCCAGCAGGTGCTACCGCCGGGTGAGGCTCGGCCTTTCGCGATGCGCTCGGCGCGCCGCCCGGTTCTCACCAGGTTCTGTTCGCCCCGCGCTGCATCGACTTCTTCAAACTTCTACCCATAATTGCACAGGAGATGGCACATGTCACAGAGCGCAGCCGTTACGTTTATTGACCCCTCCGCCGACTTTGTAAAACAGGCGACGATTTCTGGCATGGACGCTTACAAGGCCCTCTGCGCCGAGGCGGAAAAGGATTACCCCGGTTTCTGGGCGCGTCTGGCCCGCGAACACCTCGCCTGGAAGACGCCGTTTACGCAGGTGTTGGACGAGTCCAACGCGCCCTTCTTCAAGTGGTTTGCCGATGGCACGCTGAACGCTTCGTACAACTGCCTGGATCGCAACATCGAGGCCGGTCTCGGCGACAAGGTGGCCATCCTCTTCGAAGCTGACGACGGAGAAGTCAAACGGCTTACCTACCAGCAACTGCTGGTGCAGGTCAGCCAGTTTGCCAATGGCTTGCGCGCGCGCGGCATCAAGAAAGGTGACCGCGTCGTCATCTACATGTCGATGGGTATCGAAGGTATTGTCGCCATGCAGGCTTGCGCCCGCATCGGCGCCATCCACTCGGTGGTCTTCGGTGGCTTCTCTGCGCAGTCGGTACGTGACCGCATCAATGACGCGGGCGCAGTGGCGGTGATTACCGCCGACGAGCAGTGTCGCGGCGGCAAGAAGATACCGCTCAAGCCGGCGGTAGACGAGGGCATTGCGCTTGGTGGCTGCGAGTCGATCAAGAACGTCATCGTCTTCCAGCGTACCGGTGGCACCTGCAATATGGTCGCTGGCCGTGACATCTGGTGGCACGATGTTACCGCGGGTCAGTCCGATGTCTGCGAACCGGAATGGGTAGACGCCGAGCACCCGCTGTTCCTGCTGTACACCTCGGGATCGACCGGCAAGCCGAAGGGCGTTCAGCACTCGACCGGCGGCTATCTGCTGCACGCCATCGTGACCATGAAGTGGACTTTCGACATCAAGCCCGACGACCTCTTCTGGTGTACCGCCGACATCGGTTGGGTAACCGGTCATAGCTATATCACTTACGGACCGCTGGCCTGCGGTGCGACCGAAGTGGTTTTCGAAGGGATTCCGACCTATCCCGACGCCGGCCGTTTCTGGAAAATGATCCAGGACCACAAGGTCAGCATCTTCTACACCGCGCCGACGGCGATCCGCTCGCTGGTCAAGGCCGCCGATGTCAATCCGGCGGTGGCCCCGACACAGTACGACCTGTCGTCGCTGCGCCTGCTCGGTACGGTCGGCGAACCGATCAACCCAGCGGCCTGGCAGTGGTACTACGACGCCGTTGGCGGCGGTCGTTGCCCGATTGTCGATACCTTCTGGCAGACTGAAACCGGTGGTCACATGATTACCCCGCTGCCAGGCGTGACGCCGATGGTGCCCGGTTCTTGTACCTTGCCCTTCCCGGGAATCATGGCCGCTGTTGTCGATGAAACAGGTACCGAACTCGACTGGGGCAAGGGCGGCCTGCTGGTCGTCAAGCGCCCCTGGCCGGCAATGATTCGCAACATCTGGGGCGACCCCGAGCGCTTCAAGAAGTCGTACTATCCGGACGATTTCAACGGCAAGCTATACCTCGCCGGGGACGGTTCGATTCGCGACATCAATACCGGCTACTTCACGATTACCGGTCGTATCGATGACGTGCTGAATGTCTCCGGTCACCGTATGGGAACCATGGAAATCGAATCGGCACTGGTTTCGCACCCGATGGTCGCCGAAGCGGCCGTGGTGGGCCGGCCGGACGATCTCACCGGTGAAGCGATTTGCGCCTTTGTGGTCCTGAAAGGCGCGCGGCCAACCGGCGAAGCGGCCAAGAAGATGATCAAGGAGCTGCAGGATCACGTCGGTCGCGAGATCGGACCGATCGCCAAACCCAAGGATCTGCGCTTTGGCGAGAACCTGCCAAAAACCCGTTCCGGAAAGATCATGCGCCGCTTGTTGCGCTCGCTGGCGAAAGGGGAGACCGTCGCCCAGGATATTTCAACGCTCGAGAATCCGGCAATTCTTGACCAGTTGAGGGGCTGAACCAGCGACAACCTGCGCCTGTGTTCGGCGACGACATCGGGCCGAATGATCGGCCCGATGTCGCCGCGGGTGACTTTGCTTAATGTGAAAGTCGCGCAAGCGACTCACGAACCTCCCTTCTCCCCTTGCGGGAGAAGGGGCAGGGGAAGAGGGAAACGGTCATGACTTTCATGATTCGGGGTATCTCGACATGTCATGACCGTTAGCAGCTTTTTGCGCGTGGGAGAGGCTTCGGCGACGCGTCACCTCGCCTGAGCAAGCGGGTTTTTTCAGGCCGGCACGGCGTGCCGGCCTATTTATTTGCATCGAACTAGGAGTTCGGATGAGCAACGAGGCGACTGAACTGCTGGTCTCCGCGTGCATCCAGTCACTGCAGGCCTACCCGCCTTTTGATCGGATGGAAGCCGAGTGGCTGCGTTTTCTCGCGCAGCGGGTGAAACTCGCCCACTATCCGAAAGGCGCGCGGATTCTGGCCAGAGAAAGCGGCGTGGCGCGGACGCTGCACATCCTGCAGCGTGGTCGGGTGGACGTTCTGCGCAGCGGTGGGGACCGCAAGCTGGAGTCATCGTCGCTCACCCTGGGTCCCGGTCAGAGCTTCTCGATTGGCGCCTTGATGGCGCAGCGTGAAACGGTGGGCGCCTACGTTGCTCGCGACGATGTCTTCTGTTACGAACTGGCCGCCGAAGACTTCTTCGCCCTGACCCAGAAGAGCACAGTCTTCAATCTTTTCTGTACCCAGTACATCGCCGGCCTGCTCAGGCAATCGCAGCAGCAGCTGCAGCTGCAGCTTGCCCAGCGCGCGGCGGAACAGAAGACGATGAACTCGCCACTATCGATAATCGTCACGCGTGAACCGGTCGCCGTGGCGGCCGATACGCCGGTGCGCCGGGTCGTCGAGCTGATGGCCAGCCAGCACCTCGGCTCGATGGTGGTGGTGGATGGCGAGCAGCAGCCTATCGGCATCTTTACCCTTTCGGACATCCTGAAACGCATCGTCCTCCCCGGGGCGTCCCTGGAGCAGGCGATTGCCGCGGTCATGTCGCCAGCACCGCAGACCTTGCCGCTGGCGGCAAATGCTCATGACGCGGCGCTGCTGATGGCCATGCACCGGGTGCGCCACGTTCTCGCAGTGGACGAGGGCGGGCGCTTGCGCGGCGTGGTTTCCGAGCGTGACCTGTTCAAGCTGCAAGGGGCAGGCCTGCGGCAGATTCGGCACGCGATCGACGCAGCGACCACTATCGCCGTGCTGCAGCACGCGCGCGACGACGTTCGCCAGTTGGCACTGAGGATGCTTTCGGAGGGAGTTGGCGCGCAGGAGATCACGCAGTTCATCTCGACCCTGAACGACGCGGTGACGCGCCGGGTGATCGAACTCAACCTCGAGCGCCACGACTTCTACGGCATCGACTGGGCGTGGCTGGCGTTCGGTTCGGAGGGGCGCGACGAGCAGACCTTCACCACCGATCAGGATAACGGAATCGTCTTCATTTGCACCGACATCATGGACCGCGAGCAGACGCAGCTGCGTTTTCTCGATTTTGCCCGGGAGGTCAATGATGACCTCGACAAGTGCGGTTTTCCCCTCTGCAAGGGCAACATCATGGCCAGCAACCCCGAGCTTTGCCTGACGCTCGAGGAGTGGGAAGAGAAGTTTTCGCAGTGGGTGCGCACACCCGAGCCGCTGGCCTTGCTGAACGCGACGATCTTTTTCGATTTCCGACCGCTGCACGGCCGCTTTAATCTGGCGCACCGGATGCGTCTGTCACTTCTTCGCCAGACGCAGGGCAATCCGCTGTTCCTGCGCATGCTGGCCCAGAATGCGCTCAGCGTGGCGCCGCCGCTAGGTCGCATTCGCGACTTCGTCACCGACGGCGACCCCGAGCATCCCGGAACCATCGATCTCAAGAAGTACGGCGTGCGCCTGTTTACCGACGCGGCACGCCTTTTTGCGCTGGCCAATCAGGTCGAGGCGACGAACACCGTCGCTCGTCTCAAGCGGGCCAGCAGCTTGATGAAGATTTCCGCAGACGAGACGGCGGCCGTCGTCGACGGCTTCAATTTCATTCAGATGCTGCGTTTGCGGCACCAGCATTTCGAGCAGGAACACGGGCGCAGCGGTGACAATCTGATCCGGCCGGACGAGCTGAACGAGGTTGAAAGACGTATGCTCAAAGAGTCTTTCCGGCAGGCGCGCAGGCTGCAGGTGCGCCTGAAGCTCGACTATCAGATCTGACCATGGTCTGGTTCTCGAAACTGTTTGCTGGCCAGAACGCTCAAGCCTTGCACTTGACGAGCAGGCAGTTGCAGCGACTTTCCGCCTGGCAGATGCTGCCGGCACCTGATCTGAGCCGCTCGCACTATCGCAGTCGCTACGTGCTGATCGACATTGCCATCGCCGGCGGGGACTGGAAGGACGGTCCTCTGGGTTCGATCGGCGCGCTGGCGCTGGCCGATGGCCTGATTGATTTAAGCGCTGCCTTGCAGCTGCCGATGGTGGAGGCAGGCGCGGCGACGGACGCCGCCGGGCGTCCGCTTGCCGAGGCCGAGCAATTGCCGCTGACGCCGATCAGCGGCGAGGAGCGCGGCGAAGCCTTGCTCGCTTTGCTTGATTTTGCCACCAAGGCGCCGCTGGTCGCTTACCACGCGTCGTTCGTCGCTCGGCGAATCGAAGGTGTGCTAGCCGAGGCGCTGGGCGTCGAGCTGGATTTGCCATGGATCGATCTGGCCTGGGTCATGGCTGGCCTGTTTCGCGAGTTGGGCGACAAACAGGCGCGCCTGGACACCTGGCTTGAGCACTTCGGCGTCCCCAGCATCGAGCGCCACAACCCGGTTTCGGACGCCTACGCGACGGCGCAGCTGCTGCAGCTCACACTGGCTCGTGCCGCGCAAAAAGGTTTCGAGACGCCGGCCAGCCTTATCAAGCTCGAGAAAGCACGGCGTCACCTGTACCCGAGTGCTTAGGCGAGCGCAGCGATGGTCGACTACACCACCGTCCCGCTGCGTCGCTACTATGCTTTCTACACCGCGGGCTTTTTCATTTTTATCCTCATCCTGGCGTTCCTTGAGCGGCTGGGACTGCCACCGCGCTGGATCGGCTATTCCTTTCTGTTTCTGACCATTTTCCTCTACGCGACGATTGGCGTGCTGGCGCGCACGGCTAGCGTTTCCGAGTACTACGTCGCCGGCAGGCGGGTGCCTGCGATTTTCAACGGCATGGCGACCGGCGCCGACTGGATGAGCGCGGCCTCGTTCATGGGCTTGGCCGGGACGCTCTACCTGTCGGGCTATCAGGGGCTGGCGTACGTGATGGGCTGGACCGGCGGCTACGTCCTGGTCGCTCTGTTGCTAGCACCCTATTTGCGGCGCTTCGGGCAATTTACCATCCCGGACTTTCTCGCGGCGCGCTATGGCGGCAACCCGGCGCGGCTGGTCGGCGTCTTGGCGACGGTATTGGCGTCTTTCGTTTATGTCGTCGCCCAGATCTACGGGGTTGGGCTGATTACCAGCCGCTTTGTCGGGTTGCAGTTCGAGATCGGGGTCTATGTCGGTTTGGCCGGTATCCTGGTTTGCTCCTTTCTCGGCGGCATGCGCGCGGTGACCTGGACGCAGGTGGCTCAATACGCCATTCTGATCGTCGCCTATCTGGTTCCGGTGAGCATTCTCTCGTACCAGGTTACCGGCATTCCGGTCCCCCAACTGACCTATGGCCTCGTCCTGCAGAAGGTGCAGCTCCTCGAAGAGAAAATCTTCGCCGATCCCGCCGAGATTGAAGCTCGCCGCATTTTTCGTGAACGCGCCGATGGCTACTACGAACGCATCCTGACCTTGCCCGAAGCGCTCGACGAAGAGCGGCTCCGTCTAGCCGAACAGATCGAGGAACTGAAAAGCAGCAACGCGCAGATGCGTGAGGTCGTGGCCATCGAGCGCGAGCGCCGCGAGTTGCCGACAAGCAGTGAGGCGGCCAAGGTCTACTGGGAGAAGTTGATGCGTGACGCGGCGCTGCGTGGCGCCGATCCCGAGCATCACCTGACTCCCTATCCCTCAGGTGGTGAGGAGGTGAGCAATACGGCCCGTCTCAACTTTCTCAGTCTGGTCTTCTGCCTGATGGTCGGTACCGCGGCCTTGCCGCATGTACTGATGCGTTACTACACCACTCCCAGCGTCCGCGAGGCGCGCACTTCGGTTTTCTGGTCCTTGCTGTTCATTCTGGCTCTCTACCTGACGGCGCCAGCGTACGCGGCCTTTGCCAAGTACGAGATCTACTCGACGCTGATCGGTTCGTCGATCGCCCAACTGCCTGTCTGGGTCAGTGCCTGGGGCAAGATCGGTCTGGTCTCGATCGAAGATGTGAACGGTGACGGAATTCTGCAACTCGTCGAACTGGCGCTCAATCCGGATGTGATTTTGCTCGCCACGCCAGAAATTGCCGGTTTGCCGTATGTCATTTCTGGCCTGGTCGCTGCCGGTGCGCTGGCGGCGGCCCTGTCTACCGCCGACGGCTTACTACTGACCATTGCCAGCGCTTTGTCGCATGACGTCTATTACAAGGTCTATCGTCCCGAGGCGACCACCCAATGGCGGCTGGTGGTTTCGAAAACGCTACTGCTGGTGGTCGCCGTGCTCGCGGCCACGGTCGCTTCGCAGAAGCCGGCGGCGATTCTGTCGATGGTGGCGTGGGCCTTCTCGCTGGCCGGCGCGGCTTTTTTTCCGGCATTGATTCTTGGCGTTTTCTGGAAAAGGGCCAATGCGGCGGGCGCGGTGAGTGGCATGGTGATCGGTTTGCTGGTAACCCTCTATTACATGGTTCGTGTGCAGGTGGACGCCATCCCCTGGCTGGGTATCCAGGGAATCGGCATGGAGCCGTGGTGGGGTATACAGTCGACCTCGGCGGGGGTGTGGGGCGTTGCCGCCGGGTTCTCGACGATTGTCGTCGTCAGTCTGTGTTCCCGGCCGCCAAGTAAGGCGACGCAGGATTTCGTCGAAAGCGTTCGCTACCCAGAACTGGAAGGTTCGTGAGCCGACGTCGGCTGGCGAGCTCCGCCTGCCCCGCGCACGCTTTCGTTCTAGGCGCAGCAGCGGGGGTGCGCTGAATGCGGCGCGAACACCAGCATCGCAACTACTGGCGGCGCAACCTGAAGATGACGGCATTGCTGCTGGCGATATGGTTCGCGGTCAGTTTCGTGGTCAGTTTCTTCGCCCGTGAGCTCGCCGAGATCACGGTCATGGGCTTCCCGCTGGGGTTTTACATGGGCGCCCAGGGGGCGCCGCTGGTCTATCTGGCGATTATCTGGTGGTATGCGCGCTACATGAACCGGCTCGACCGCCAGTACGGCGTCCGTGAAGGTGAGGCAGATGACGGCTGAGCACGCCTGAGCGAGTGCCTCGGTAGCGCTGGGCTGCTCTTCGTGATCGGCCGGGCTTGATCGGCTTACGAAGCGACCGCTTCGCGCACGGCGGTGGCCAGGGTTTCGGCGGCATTGTTGACCACTGCCGAGTCCTCGCCTTCGACCATTACGCGCAGCAGCGGTTCGGTTCCCGATGCACGCAGCAGCACTCGGCCACGGCCGTTCAGCGCACTCTCCACCTGGCTGTGCACCGAGCCGATCAAGGGGTGATCCTGCCATGGGAAGCCCTTGCTCAAGGCGACGTTGATCAGCCTCTGCGGGTAGAGTTGCAGGTCGCCTAGCAGCTCTTGCAGTGTGCCTCCGGCTGTCCGCAGTGCCGAAAGCACCTGTAGAGCGGAAACAATACCGTCCCCCGTCGAGTGCCTGTCGAGGCAGAGGATGTGTCCGGAGTTCTCGCCGCCATACAACCAGCCTTTCTGGCGCAACATGTCCATCACGTAGCGGTCGCCGACTGCGGCACGAACAAACGGTATATCGAGTTCGGCCACGGCGTGTTCGAAGGCAAGATTGGTCATCAGGGTGCCGACGACGCCTGCCACAGGACCCTGGCGGAGGCGGCTGCGGACGACGGCGAAAAGTAGTTGATCGCCGTCGTAGAGAGTGCCTTGGGCGTCGACCATCAACACCCGGTCGGCGTCACCATCGAGGGCAATACCGAGGTCTGCGCCTTGTGTTAGCACGGCTTGGCGCAGGGCTTCGGGCGCGGTTGCGCCGACTTCGTGGTTGATGTTGAGGCCGTTGGGGTCGGCGCCGATGCTGCTCACTTCGGCGCCCAGTTCGTGGAACACCTTGGGTGCGATGTAGTAGGCGGCACCGTTGGCGCAGTCGACGACGATCTTGAGTCCGCGCAAGTCCTGTTCGAAGGGGAAGGTGCTCTTGCAAAACTCGATATAGCGACCATCCGCGTCTTCAATTCGACGCGCGCGACCAAGAGCGGCCGAGTCGACGCAGGTCAGTGGCTCGTCGAGCGCCGCTTCGATCTCCAGCTCGAGTTCATCGGGAAGCTTGGTCCCCTGCGCCGAGAAGAACTTGATGCCGTTATCGTAGTAGGGGTTGTGCGATGCGGAGATGACAATTCCGGCTTGCAGGCGCAAGGCGCGAGTCAGGTAGGCGATGGCCGGCGTCGGCATGGGTCCGACCAGGGAGACGTCGACCCCGGCAGCCGAAAAACCGGCTTCCAGGGCGGCTTCCAGCATGTAGCCTGAAACGCGGGTATCTTTGCCGATCAGTACCGCCGGACGCTCTCCGGCTATTGTGCCGCTGCGTTCCGCCCGATGCGTAACGAGAACCCTGCCCATGGCGTGACCCAGACGCATGACGAAATCGGGCGTGATTGGACTCTCGCCGACTCGCCCTCGTACGCCGTCGGTTCCAAAGTATTTCCTCGCCACGATGCCTCTCCCTTCAGTCGCCAATGTGGATATTGATTCGTTCGATCCGGCCCATTCTACGCAAATCCGGGCCCAAGCGCTGCCAACAAATACACCAAGCAGAACGGCGAACGCCGATGCGTCAGCCTGCGGAGGCGAGGTCTTCGTGCCTCCCGGTCAAGTGACTTCTGCTGCGTTTACAGCCTGCCAGACGGCCAAGGCATCGCGTGTTTCGCTGACATCATGAACACGCAAGATGCTCGCGCCGCGTTGTGCCGCCAGCAGCGCAGCCGCGAGGCTGCCGGCAAGTCGCTGCGCGACCGGACGCCCGGTGATCGTTGCCAGCATCGATTTTCGTGAGATGCCGGCCAGCAGAGGCAGGTCGTCAATGGACAACTCGTCGAAACGGCGCAGCAGGTCCAGATTGTGCTGCAGCGTCTTGCCGAAGCCAAAACCGGGGTCGAGCAGCAGGCGATCACTGCTGATGCCTGCCGCCAGTGCGGCGCTGACTCGTGTGCGCAGGAAAGCCTGCACCTCGGCCACGACATCGGCGTAGGCGGGTTGCTCCTGCATGGTCAATGGCGCGCCCTGCATGTGCATCAGACAGACGGCACAGTCGCTGTCGGCGACCGCCGCCAGCGCCCCCGGCATGCGTAGCGCAAAGATGTCATTGATCATCGACGCACCGTTGGCCAGCGCCATGCGCATCACTGCCGGCTTGTAGGTATCGACCGATATCGGCAGCGTACAGTCGGCAAGCGCTTCGAGCACGGGCAGCAAGCGCCGCAGTTCTTCGTCCTCTGACGTTTCTGCAGCACCTGGGCGTGACGACTCGGCGCCGATATCCAGCAGGTCGGCACCGGCGTCAATCTGCTGGCGAGCACGCGCTACGGCCTCGCTGGTGTTGCTCGCCAGCCCGTCACCGGAAAACGAGTCCGGAGTCAGATTGACAATGCCCATCACCAGCGGGCGGTCCAGCGGGATGTGAAACGAGCCGCAGCGAAGCATCGGCTCAGCAGCGCCTAGCGCCTTGGGGCGTCGGGCGGGCTCCGGAAGCTCCACGGCAGAGCCGATATCTAGCCATAGCCAGGGCCCCGTGGTGCGCGCTCAGGCGGGTGCTGGTGGTGCGCTCGGAGCGGCATCCGGCGTCTTGCTGTCCGGTGGCGTGCTCGGCAGCTTGGTTTGCGGCTGCTTCGGCGGGCGCGGCGGTTTGCCAGCCATGATGTCGTCGATCTGGTCGCTGTCGATCGTTTCGAGTTCGAGCAAGGCGGCGGCCATTGCCTCGACCGTCGCACGATGTTCTTCGAGGACACTGCGCGCAAGGGTGTACTGCTGGTCGATGATGCTGCGAATTTCGCGATCGACTTTCTCCATGGTCGCTTCGGACATGTTCTTGTGCGTGGTGACCGAACGCCCCAGGAAGACCTCGCCCTCATTCTCGCCATAGACCATGGGGCCGAGTGCGTCGGACATGCCGTAGCGGGTGACCATGTCACGCGCCATCTGCGTTGCTCGCTCGAAGTCATTCGAGGCGCCGGTGGTCATCTGATTCATGAACAGTTCTTCGGCGATGCGGCCACCGAAGAGGACTGCAATCCGACTCATCAGATAGACGCGATCGTAAGCGTAACGATCTTCTTCCGGCAGTTGCATGGTCAGTCCGAGTGCCCGTCCGCGCGGGATGATGGTGACCTTGTGTACCGGGTCGGACTTCGGCATCAGCTTGGCGACCACGGCATGGCCGGACTCATGATAGGCCGTATTGCGCTTCTCGTCCTCGTTCATGACCATGCTGCGGCGCTCGGCGCCCATCATGATCTTGTCCTTGGCCTTCTCGAAGTCCTCCATGTCCACCAGGCGCTTGTTGCTGCGCGCCGCGAACAAGGCAGCCTCGTTGACCAGGTTGGCCAGATCGGCTCCGGAAAAACCGGGCGTGCCGCGGGCGATGATGTCGGCCTTGACGTCTGGTGATAGCGGCACTTTGCGCATGTGGACCATCAGAATCTGCTCGCGACCACGGATGTCGGGTAGTGGTACGACGACCTGGCGATCGAAACGGCCCGGACGCATCAGCGCTGGATCAAGCACGTCTGGACGGTTGGTGGCAGCGATCACGATGACTCCGACGCTGCCTTCAAAACCATCCATTTCAACCAGCATCTGGTTCAGCGTTTGCTCGCGCTCGTCGTTGCCACCGCCGAGACCAGCGCCACGTTGCCGTCCGACGGCATCCAGTTCATCGATGAAGATAATGCACGGGGCGTGCTTCTTGGCATTTTCGAACATGTCACGGACGCGCGCTGCGCCGACACCGACGAACATCTCGACGAAGTCGGAACCGGAGATCGAGAAGAACGGAACCTTGGCTTCGCCGGCAATCGCTTTGGCCAGCAGGGTCTTGCCGGTACCCGGGTTGCCGACCAGCAGCACGCCTTTCGGGATGCGGCCACCGAGTTTCTGGAATTTCGACGGGTCACGCAGGAAGTCCACCAGTTCGGAGACCTCTTCCTTGGCTTCGTCGCAACCAGCGACATCGGCAAAGGTGATGGTGTTGGTCGACTCGTCAAGCAGGCGTGCCTTGCTCTTGCCGAACGAGAAAGCACCGCCGCGGCCACCGCCCTGCATCTGACGCATGAAAAAGATCCACACACCAATGAGCAGCAGCATCGGGAACCAGCTGACGAAGATGCTCATCAGGAAGGACTGTTCTTCGTCGGGTTTGGCTTCGATCGTGACGCCATTCTTGAGCAGGTCAGAAACCATCCACAGGTCTGGGGGCGCGTAGCTGGTCAGCTTGCGCCCGTCGGTGGTCGTCGCCTTGAGCACTCTACCCTCGATCACCACCTTGGCAATTGTCCCCTTGCCCACTTCGTCGATGAATTGTGAATACTCCATCGTCGACTGAGCGACCTGGCGGGTATTGAACTGGTTGAAGACGGTCATCAGGACCAGACCAATTACCAGCCACACCGCCAGATTTTTGAACATGTTATTCAATACTTCACCTCTTCCACGTTGTCCGGCGCAAAAGCTCCGGAAACCCTGCTGTTCCACGAACCCAGTATTCTAAACCGATTAGTTGCCGTTGAAGCAAAGACGACCTTGCAGATGCTCTCACGTTTTCAAGGCCTTGCCCAGCAGATAGACCTCCGGGCTACGATCCCTGGAAGCATCCGGCTTGCGTGAAGATACGGTCTTGAAGGTCTTGCGCATTTCGTGCAGGAACTCGCTGAAGCCGTGCCCCTGAAAAATTTTGACCAGGAATGCGCCGTCCGGTTGCAGCCAGCTGCGCGCAAAGTCCAGGCCCAGCTCGGCCAGGTGCATCACCCTGGCCTGGTCGCAGACCGAGATACCCGAGATATTGGGGGACATATCCGAAAGAACAAGCCCTGGTCGGTCGCCAGCGAGTAATTCTTCCAGCGCAAGCAGGGTGTTCTGCTCGCGAAAGTCGCCTTGCAGAAAAGTGACGCCGCGCATCGGCGCCATCTCCAGCAAATCGAGCGCGATGACGCGACCGCGGCCCTGCAGCCGTCTGGCGGCCACTTGTGACCAGCCGCCCGGCGCCGCGCCGAGGTCGACGATCGCGTCGCCGCAGCGGATCAGAGCATCCTTGTTGTCAATTTCCATCAGCTTGTACGACGCGCGCGAACGATAGCCTTCTGTCTTTGCCCGTTGGACATAGGCGTCGTTAACATGCTCGTTCAACCACGCCGTGCTTGATCTGCTTCGTTTCATTGGCCGAAACCCGCTAAAATGCGGTCCTCAAGAAAAGGTGTCCTGTATGCTCAATCTCAGCTCCGACGAGCGCCGTGTCCTGCGCGCCCGTGCACACTCTCTGCAGCCGGTCGTTTCGATAAGCCAGAATGGCCTGTCGGAAGCGGTTGTTCGCGAGGTCGATGTCAATCTAAGCAGCCACGAACTGATCAAGATCCGGGTCTATAACGACGACCGTTTGGCGCGCGAGCAGTTTCTCACCACGCTCTGCGAGCGTCTCGATGCGGCGCCGGTGCAGCACCTCGGTAAATTGTTGGTGATCTGGCGGCCGCGAGCAGATGGTCCGGCTCAGTCCGCCAGGCCTCGCCCGAAACGCAGCGAGCCCCGCCGTAGCAAGCGCAGCTTCCAGGGCGATTCGGGCGCTTGAGATGCGCTCCCGTGAGTAGCTTGGGAAAGCGATTGTCAGCCCATCGCCTGTCAGCACTCCTGGCTTGCCAGTTGCTCGCGCCGTGATCTACCTGCCAACGCGCCGGAATCCGCTGATCAGTAATACCCCGAGCAGGCTCTGAAGGGCGTAGACAACCCCGGACACGCCATGCCAGATGGCGAAGCGCTGGCTGAGCACGCTCTCAATCGCCTGTCTCGGCAAGGCGTCGGCCTTGATCTGCGCGAGCAGCGGTTGAATGCCGAAGAGATTGATGGCCGTGAGCAGCAGCATTCCGATCAGTAGCCAGAAGGTCCACCGGCGCAAGGCGATCGTACCCATTCGTAGCACGGTGTGCAGCAAGAGGTAGCTGGCACAGCCCAGGCCGACCCAGCCGATCAAGGCAAACAGCTTGCCGGCGAGTAGTCCGGCCAGCTGGCGGTCACTGGCGAGCGCGGCAAAAAGCGTCGGTGCGACGAGAAAACCGATGGCCCACAAGCCGCCGACCCAGAGAGTCAGGGTGATGTCGTAGAGCGCATCCGCCAGGCGTTGCATCTGCAGAATCTATTCGTAGCGCACGGCGATGACTTCGTACTCGCGCACGCCACCTGGCGCCTGCACTTCGGCGATGTCGCCAGCAAACTTGCCGATCAGCGCGCGTGCGATCGGCGAGTTGATGGAGATCTTGCCGGCCTTGATATCCGCTTCATCCTCTCCGACGATCTGATAGCTGACGCGGGTGCCCGTTTCCTGATCGTCGAGGTCGAGCGTTGCGCCAAACACGCAACGTCCGTCGGCGTCGAGCAGTTTCGGGTCAATGATCTGGGCGTTCGCCAGTTTGCTCTCCACTTCCTGGATGCGTCCTTCCACAAAGCCTTGCTTCTCCTTGGCCGCATCGTATTCGGCGTTTTCGGAGAGGTCGCCGTGCGAGCGTGCTTCGGCGATCGCGGCAATGGTTTGCGGTCGCTCAACGGTCTTCAGATGATGCAGTTCGGCGGCGAGTTTCTCAGCGCCATTCACGGTCAAAGGTGTCTTGGTCATTTCTTTCGTTGCCAACAGAGAAACGTCGCCACCCGCCTGGCGGGTGTTCCCGACGTTTCGATGGATTAATCAACGCAATTGTGCGTGCAGTTCCTGGATCGGATAAACAACCAGTGCGCCGCGGTTTCTGATGCCAGCGGTTGCGGCTTCGGCGCCCCAGATGGTGGTGTAGATGGTGACCCTTGCGGCCAGGCCCGAAGTCCGGATCGAACGTGAGTCGTTGATTGCCGTGCGCTTCTCGTCCACGGTGTTGATGATCAGGACGATCTCGTTGTTCTTGATCATGTCGACCACGTGCGGCCGGCCTTCGGTGACCTTATTGACCGCCCTCACCTCGATGCCTGCCGCAGCGATGGTGGCCGCGGTACCGCGCGTCGCGAGCAGGGTGAACCCGGCCGTGCGCAGATCGCGGGCGATGGTCACGGCTTGGGGCTTGTCCGAGTCCTTGACGCTGATGAACACCTGACCTGAACGGGGCAGGCGCACGCTGGCCGCCGTTTGGCTCTTGACGAAAGCTTCGGCAAAAGTGACTCCGACGCCCATTACCTCGCCTGTCGATTTCATTTCCGGGCCGAGAATGGTGTCGACGCCGCGAAACTTGGCGAAGGGAAAAACCGCCTCTTTGACCGAAAAGTAATTCGGGATCACTTCCTTGTTGAAACCCTGGCTGGCCAGCGACTGCCCGACCATGCAGCGCGCTGCGATCTTTGCCAGTTGCAGGCCGGTGGCCTTGGAGACAAAGGGAACCGTGCGCGAGGCGCGCGGGTTGACCTCCAGAACGAAAACGACGCCGTCCTGGATGGCGAACTGCACATTCATCAGCCCACAGACGTTGAGGCCCTTGGCCATCAACTTTGTCTGCCGGCGCATTTCGTCCTGTAACTCGGCGGACAAGGAATGCGGGGGCAGCGAACACGCCGAGTCACCAGAGTGAACTCCGGCCTGTTCAATGTGCTCCATGACGCCGCCGATCAACACTTCGTCACCATCACCGAGGGCGTCGACGTCGACTTCGCAGGCGTCGTTGAGGAAACGGTCGAGGAGTACCGGTGAGTCGTTGGAAACCTTTACCGCTTCACGCATGTAGCGTTCGAGGTCGCGCGGGTCGTGGACGATTTCCATGGCTCGCCCGCCGAGGACATAGGACGGACGCACGACCAGTGGATAGCCGATCTCGGCCGCCAGGCGCAAGGCCTCGGGTTCGGTGCGCGCGGTGCGGTTGGCGGGCTGCTTGAGACCCAACTCGTGCAGCAGTTTCTGGAAGCGTTCACGGTCCTCGGCGGCGTCGATCATGTCCGGGCTGGTGCCGATGATCGGCACGCCGTTGGCTTCGAGGTCGCGCGCCAGTTTCAGTGGCGTCTGCCCCCCATACTGGACGATGACGCCATAGGGTTTCTCGACGGCGACGATTTCCAGGACGTCTTCGAGCGTCAGCGGTTCGAAGTAGAGGCGATCCGAGGTGTCGTAGTCGGTAGACACGGTCTCCGGATTGCAGTTGACCATGATCGTTTCATAACCATCTTCGCGCAAGGCCAGCGCTGCATGCACACAGCAGTAGTCGAACTCGATGCCCTGACCGATCCGGTTGGGGCCGCCGCCGAGGACCATGATCTTCTTGCGGTCGCTGGGGTTCGATTCGCACTCGTCCTCATAGGTCGAGTACATGTAGGCGGTATCGGTGGCAAATTCGGCGGCGCAGGTGTCCACGCGCTTGTACACCGGGCGAACGTGCAGCGCGTGACGGCGCTCGCGAACGGCTGTCTGGGTGGTCCGCATCAGCGTTGCCAGCCGCTTGTCCGAGAAGCCGGCACGCTTCAGGTGCCGTAATTCCTCGCCTGACAGCGATTCCAGCGGCTGCCCGCGAATCACTTCTGCCTGCTTGTAGAGATCCTCGATTTGCGCCAGAAACCACGGGTCGATGCCCGTCAGGCGGTGGATTTCATCCAGACTCATGCCGATGCGCATGGCGTCAGCGACGTACCAGATACGTTCCGGGCGCGCCTCGCCGAGCGCCATTTCGATTTCCTCGCGGTCGGTACTCCGCTCGTCGAAGCCATCGACGCCGATCTCCAGACCGCGCAGGGCTTTTTGCAGCGACTCCTGAAAGGTACGCCCGATGGCCATCACTTCGCCCACCGATTTCATTTGCGTGGTCAGGCGCGAGTCGGCCTCGGGGAATTTCTCGAAGGCGAAGCGCGGCACCTTGGTGACCACGTAGTCGATCGACGGTTCGAACGAAGCCGGCGTCTTGCCGCCGGTGATTTCGTTCGCCAGTTCGTCGAGCGTATAGCCGACCGCCAGCTTGGCAGCCACCTTGGCGATCGGAAAACCGGTAGCCTTCGACGCCAGCGCCGACGAGCGCGAGACGCGCGGATTCATTTCGATGACGATCATCCGCCCGTCGCGCGGGTTGATCGCGAACTGCACGTTGGAGCCGCCGGTGTCGACGCCGATTTCGCGCAAGACCGCCACCGAGGCGTTGCGCATGATCTGGTATTCCTTGTCGGTCAGCGTTTGCGTTGGCGCGACGGTGATCGAATCGCCGGTGTGTACGCCCATCGGGTCGAGGTTCTCGATGGCGCAGACGATGATGCAGTTGTCGTTGCGGTCGCGCACGACCTCCATCTCGAACTCCTTCCAGCCGATCAGTGACTCCTCGATGAGCAGCTCGCGGGTCGGGCTGGCTTCCAGGCCGCGCTCGCAGATGTCGACGAATTCCTCCTGGTTGTAGGCAATGCCACCGCCCGTGCCGCCCATGGTGAACGACGGTCGGATGATGGTCGGATAGCCGATCACCGCCTGCACCTGCAGCGCTTCTTCCATCGAGTGTGCCATCGCCGAGCGCGCCGAGCCGAGACCGATCCTGGTCATCGCCTGCTTGAACTTCTCGCGGTCTTCGGCCTTGTCGATCGCCTCCTTGGTGGCACCGATCATTTCGACGCCGAACTTCTCGAGAACGCCGTGCCTGGCCAGGTCGAGGGCGCAGTTCAGCGCCGTCTGTCCGCCCATCGTCGGCAGTAGCACGTCGGGGCGCTCGCGGCTGATGATCTTTTCGAGCGTTTGCCAGTTGATCGGCTCGATGTAGGTGACGTCGGCCATGTCCGGATCGGTCATGATCGTCGCCGGGTTCGAGTTCACCAGGATAACCCGGTAGCCCTCTTCACGCAGCGCCTTGCAGGCTTGCGCGCCCGAGTAATCGAACTCGCAGGCCTGGCCGATGACGATCGGACCTGCACCGATGATGAGAATGCTCTTGATGTCAGTGCGCTTGGGCATGTTGCCCCTTCTTGTCTTGCATCATCTGGACGAAGCGATCGAACAGATGGGCGATATCGTGCGGGCCCGGGCTGGCTTCCGGGTGGCCCTGAAAGGAAAAAGCGGGGACGTCGCTACGTGCGATGCCCTGCAGTGAGCCGTCGAACAGCGACAGGTGCGTTGGCACCAAGTTCGCGGGCAGCGTCTCGCCGTCGACCGCGAAACCGTGGTTCTGACTGGTGATCAATACCTGCCCGCTACGCAGATCCTTGACCGGATGGTTGGCGCCGTGATGGCCGAACTTCATTTTCGTCGTCTGCGCACCGGACGCCAGGGCCAGCAACTGATGGCCGAGGCAGATACCGAAAGTCGGCACTCCGGCGGCAAGGATTTCGCGGATGGCCTCGATGGCGTAGTCGCAGGGTTCCGGGTCGCCGGGACCGTTGGACAGAAATACGCCATTGGGTTGCCGCTTGAGGACCTCTGCGGCCGGCGTTTGCGCCGGAACGACCGTGACTTTGCAGCCACGACTGGCAAGCATGCGCAGGATGTTGTGCTTGACGCCGAAATCGTAGGCCAGGACATGAAGCGGTCCCTCGGCTAGCGAGCGATAGCCGTCCAGGGCCCATTCGCCGGCCGTCCATTCGTAGGGGGCTGTAGTGCTCACCACCTTGGCCAGGTCCATTCCGGCGAGACCGGGGAAGTTCCTTGCTTCGGCAATCGCCTGCTCGTCATCCAGGTCGATGGCCATGATGCACCCGGCCTGGGCGCCGCCTTCGCGAAGGATGCGGGTGAGCTTGCGCGTATCGATGCCGGCGATGGCCACGACGCCGTGCTTCTGCAGGTAGTCGGGCAGGGTTTCCTGCAGGCGCCAGCTCTCGGCACGAATCGGCAGATCGCGAATGACCAGGCCGGCGGCATAGTTGCCGCGTGATTCGAAATCCTCGGCGTTGCAGCCGACGTTACCGATGTGCGGGTAAGTGAGGGTAACGATCTGGCGGCAGTAGGAGGGATCGGTAAGGATCTCCTGATAGCCGGACATCGCCGTATTGAACACCACCTCGCCGTTGGTGCTGCCGCCGGCGCCGATGGCATGGCCGCGGAAGATTGTCCCATCGGCCAGTGCGAGAATCGCCGGCGGAAGAGTGGGTAACAAGGGCACGAAAGACTCCTGTTGATGCTGCTGGTGAATGCGTCGCCGGTCCGGATTACAGACATACAAAAGCGGGACGGGCGCACGGCCCTCCCGCTCGGATCCTTGCAAGCCGAAGGATTATACGGGAGTGCGCCTTTTTTGGCCAATTCCGCGCCGCGGGCTAAGGCTGCGCCGATGGGCGTGTGGGCGGGGTGGCCGCTTCAGCGCAGGCCGAGAACGTCCTGCATGTCGAACAGGCCGTGCTTCATGTTGGCCAGAAAATGGGCGGCGCGCAGGCTGCCCAGCGCGTACGGCATGCGGCTACTTGCTTTGTGGCCGATCTCGACGCGCTCGCCGAGGCCGCAGAAGAGCACGTTGTGATCGCCGACAATATCGCCGCCGCGAACGGTGGCAAAGCCGATCGTTGCCGGCAGTCGTTCGCCGGTGACTCCCTCGCGGCCATAAACGGCGCACTCCCCGAGTTCGCGACCAAGCGCTTGCGCGACGACTTCGCCCATGCGCAAAGCCGTTCCCGACGGGGCATCGATTTTGTGGCGATGGTGCGCTTCGACGATCTCGACGTCGTAGCCCTCGTTCATGATGCGGGCAGCCACGTCGAGCAGCTTGAAGACCACGTTAACGCCGACGCTCATGTTCGGCGCAAAGACCACCGGGATATCCTGCGCCGCGGCGGCAATTGCTTGCTTGCCGCGAGCATCAAATCCGGTGGTGCCAATGACGATTGCCGTGCCATGCCGACGGCAGATTTCGAGGTGCTGAAGGGTACCCTCCGGGCGAGTGAAATCGATCAGGCAGCTGGCCTGGGCAATTCCCGCTTCACTGTCGCTGCTGATCATCACGCCGCAAGGTGAGCCGACGATTTCGCCCGCGTCCTTGCCGAGCAGCGGCGCACCGGGTTGGTCGATTGCTGCTGCCAGCGTCGCTTGCGAATCCTTGAGGGTGACTTCAAGCAGCATGCGTCCCATGCGCCCGCCAGCACCTGCGATAGCGATTTTCAATGCCTTCATTTCACAGTCCCACGCTCTCGAGTATTTTGTCAAAAAAACCCTCTTCGTTCGGCGGCGGAACGGTTGCGCTCCCGTCGGTCGGCAGCGAGCCGAGATCGATTTCCCGAATCCGTGTTTCCGGTAGCACGGCACCGTCGGTCGGTGCGGCGGGGGCGACGTCGCCGGTGACTCGCACCAGCTTGCCGTCGTCGTCAAAATAAACGACGAAATTCCGCGTCTCGGCCTTCGAGCTGTTGCCTTTCTTCATCGAGTAGAAGTAATCCCAGCGCTGGGCATGGAACATGTCAACCAGCACCGGCGTACCGAGAATGAAGCGCACCTGATCCTTGCTTAGGCCGGGGCGCAACTGCGAAACCATGTCCTGGGTCAGAACGTTTCCCTGTTGTACATCGATCCGATACTCGGTAATGATATGCGGGACCTCGGAGCAAGCCGATATCACGCAGAGAACAAGGACGGCAGTGGCAAATCGCGGGAAGGTCATGTTCGGGTCGGATCGTGGTAAAGGATCAAAGAGAGGTGAGGTGAGCGTTGCTACAGTCGCCACAACCAACTACCAACTGCCAGTCGTCGGATCGACCGATAAGCCTGCGGAATGCTTGCCTCAGCTGATCACGGCGGCAGTCGACGGTATATGATAACCGAAATAGTAGCCCACTTTCCCAGCAGCCGACCAAGGTAAGCAGATGAGCAACTCAGACAATCTCAAGAGTATGGGGCTGAAAGCCACGCTTCCGCGCCTCAAGATTCTCGCCCTGTTCGAGAGGACCGAAGTTCGCCATCTTACGGCAGAGGATGTCTACCGGCTGCTACTCGCCGAGAATCTTGACGTTGGCCTGGCGACCGTGTATCGCGTTCTTACGCAGTTCGAACAGGCGGGCCTCCTCGAACGTCACTATTTCGAATCGGGCAAAGCTGTTTTCGAACTCAGTGCCGGGCAGCACCACGATCATCTGGTGTGCATCGACTGCGGACGCGTCGAGGAATTTTACGATGCCGAGATCGAACGTCGACAAACAAGCATTGCCCGCGAGCGCGGTTTCATCATTCGCGAGCACGCGCTCTACCTTTACGCCGAATGCAGCAAGCCGGAATGCTCGCATCGTGCCGCTGCGGCGAGCAGTTCTGGCGAGCGTAACAAACTGCCAGCCATCGACTGAAGCGTGGCGCCCGCCACCCGCCACCCGCCACCCGCCACCCGCCACCCGCCACCCGCCACCCGCCACCCGCATCGCCATCGCCGACGGCTTGCGCGCAAGCGTTTGCCGACGTTTCGGCTGCGTCAGCTCTTCTTGCCTGACTCGACCACAAACAGTTCGGGGTTCACCATCGCGCCGTTGAGGATCACGCTCCAGTGCAGGTGCGGGCCGGTGGCGCGACCGGTCATGCCAGCGGCGCCGATGCGCTGTCCCTTGCCTACCGTTTCGCCGGGCTGCACGGCGGTGCTGTCGAGGTGGCAATACATGCTGATCAGGCCGTTGCCGTGATCGACGAACACGGTTTTGCCGTTGAAGAAGTAGTCGTCGACGGCGAGTACTTGACCCTGCGCATTGGCCTTGACCGTTGCACCGCGCGCGACGGCGATATCGAATCCGGCGTGCGCTGAGCGGGGCTCGCCGTTGAAAAATCGGCGTACACCGAAGCGCCCGCTGCGCCGCCCTTGCGCAGGCAGGACGAAAGCCAGGTCGGTCTCCGCTGCCTCGCGCCAATGGCGTTTCAGGCGCTGGATGGTGGCTAGTTCTTCCTCGACGCGGGTCAGATCGCTGGCCGACAACTGCACCTTGCTGCTGTCCTTCATCGTGATTCGTTGCGCAGGATAATCCTTGTTGACGACAGAGAAGGGGTGCCGTTGCCATTCGCCAGCGATGTCCACCCGCAACTCGTACGTCCCCGGGGTGGTCGCCAGATCGAGACCGACCACGGCGACCCACTGCGCGCCCTCGGCGGCCACCAGTACCCGCTGCTCACCCAGCCAGGCCAGCGGCCGTGTGCTGCTGGCCGAAATCGGGCCAAGAACGATCAAGGCCACGCCGCCGGGGACACTGGCCGCCGTCGGTAGCGCTGCGTGTGCCGAGGAGCCGGTCAACAAGGCGATCAGAAGGGTCGCGCACGACGAGGTGGCGATGGTGACGATTCTGCGCATACGGTGGGTGATCACAGTGATTTCGGGGAGAAGCCGTCGCATTGCCGGAGGTCGCCGCTGTCCATGCCACGTTTGAACCAGTGTACGCGCTGGCTATACGTGCCGTGGGTGACGGCTTCTGGTACCACCTGCCCTTGCGTTTGCCGTTGCAGGCGATCATCGCCGATCGCCGAGGTGGCCGTCAACGCCTGCTCAATGTAGCCGGCTTCGAGGAACGGCTGCATGTTGTCGGGGCGATGATCTCCGATGCCGGCGAAACAGCCTGCCTGCCATTCGGGTCGCACTGACAACTCATTGGCTGCCGCCTGTTGTTCGCTCTTTTTTTGTGCGGCGCTCGCTCTGGTTGCCCAGGCGCATGATTCGTCCTCAAGGTGGCTGTTTGGCGCTGCAGATGGCAGAAAAAAATGTACAAATGCGAATTTTCGTGCATAATCCGCGCACTTTTTACAAGCAGAGGCCCGCAGAGGCTTTTTTTACAAGAAGGGTGCGTATGGATACTTTGTTCTGGATGGCCGTGGCGACGGTGGTGGTGGTGTTGATCTTCGACTACACCAACGGCTTTCATGATGCCGCAAATATCGTGGCGACGGTCATCGCCTCACGGGCGATGACTCCGGTGCAGGCCGTTCTGATCGTCGGCTTTTTCGAGTTCATGGGCCCTTTGCTCGGCGGTACGGCGGTCGCCAACACCATCGGCAAGTTCGTCGATCTGAATGGTGTCGACCCGCAGCTCGCCGTGTTGATCATGTTCTGCGGCCTGCTCGGCGCCATCGTCTGGAACCTGGCGACCTGGTGGCTCGGCATTCCCTCGTCGTCGTCGCACGCGCTGGTCGGCGGTCTCGCTGGAGCGGTGGTTGCGGCAGTGGGCTCAGAGCATGTGGTCTGGGGCTTTCGCGAGCTGATGACCACCGGCCAGCTGACCGGCGTCACGAAGGTTTTGCTGGCCCTGTTTGTCTCGCCACTGCTCGGATTCTGGGTCGGATTCTGGATTCATCGCCTCGGGCGTCGCTTGCTGGCCGGTGCCAAGCCGACCGCCAACGCCACTCTGCGCAAGTTGCAGTTCGTGACCGCGGCCGGCCTGGCGTTTTCACACGGCGCCAACGATGCGCAGAAGAGCATGGGCATGCTCACCCTGGTGTTGATGCTGGGCGGCTTCATCCCGAGTTTCGAAGTGCCGTTCTGGGTGGTTCTGTCCTGTGCTGCGGCGATCACCCTGGGCATCATGTCTGGTGGCTGGCGCATTGTGCGTACACTGGGCTTTGCCATCTACCGGGTGCGGCCGCTACACGCTTTCGACTCGCAGCTCACTTCAGCGCTGCTGATTTTTACCGCTTCAATGGTCGGGGCGCCAGTATCCACAACGCACGTGGTGGCCACCTCGATCATGGGCATCGGCTACTCCGAGCGTCCGCGTGCCGTACGCTGGAAGAAGGCCAAGGACATCGCCAAGACCTGGGTGATCACCATCCCGGCGGCGGCTCTCACATCCATCGTTATTTACGCCATTACCAGAATCATGCTTGGTCAGACCACCTGAGGAGATAAATCATGGAAGACAATCAAACCAACAACGCCAACAAACCGATTTTCCGCCGCCTGTACGAGCGCGTCTTCCCGACCGTCGCCGACTTCTTCGGGATGCTCGCCGAGCAGAGCACCAACGCCGCGGAGACCACGCGTCTGCTGGTCGAATTCATGGAGACCGGCGACGTCGCTGTCAGCCAGAAAGTCCGCGCCGACGAGCACCAGGCCGACCGCATGAAGGCTACCAACCTCGGTGTCCTGGCCGAAGCCTTTTCGACGCCGATCGACCGTGAAGACATCCATCGCGCGATCATGACGCTCGACGACATCGTCAACTACTGCAAATCAACAGTGGTCGAAATGGACGTCCTGGGTCTGACCCCCGACAAGTTCAGTCTGGAAATGGCGCTGCACCTCAGGGAAGGCACCGATGCGCTGGCCAGGGGTTTCGGTCGCCTGGCTTCCGATCCGGCCGCTGCTGGCGTCGACGCAGCGGCCGCCCGGAAGGCGGAACGTACGGTCGAGAAAGCCTATCGGCGAGCGATTGTCGAGCTTTTTCAGGGCGACGATTACCTCAACATGTTCAAGCGGCGCGAGACCTATCGTCACATGTCCAATGCTGGCGACCGGGTAGCCGACGCGGCCAATGCACTCGACGACATCGTTGTCAAATTGTGCTGAAAACCTCTGCTTCGATCGGGGTTGTATTCACCAGTCCTTAGGTTTAAATTGGAGCTGCCAATGTCGGCACAGTCACAAGGAGATGCGTATGAGGAAGCTTACCGCCGGCCTGATGGCTTTGGCGCTGATGCTGTCAAGTGCAACCGCGGTCGCCTGTTCGGCTGATAAAGCCAAGGATGGCAAAGCTGAAATGAGCACTCCGTCAAAACCAACGAGCTGACTGGTCGGACCCCCTTCAACCACAGCGGCGCGTACCTCAGGTACGCGCCGCGTTCGTTTTGTGCCCGGCGCTGAGTGTGTGCTTAGTGTGCTGAGTGTGTTCAATCACAGCTCGCCTGGCAGGCGGCTGGCTCACCGGCGCAGTCGCCTTTTCCGGTGACTGTGCATTGCTGACGCGAGCGGTAGCTGAAGCTGACGCCTTCGCCGTAGCTGCAAGTCAACAGGCTTACCTTGCCCTGCTTGCTGGTCGCCATCCGCGCAACCGGCATCGCCTTGATCGTTTCCGCCGCCAGGTCGCACGAGACGTAGGCGGAAAAGGCGCCGTCTGCGGACTCCCACTGGGCGACGTTCTTCAGTTTTCGGTAGGCCTGATAGTCGGTGCACACGCTGGTACTTTGCTCGTACATGCGTTGGTTGTCGCTGCAGTAGCCGGTGAAGGTGTACTTGAGCTCCGCTTCGCTGGGGCAGCTGCCGACCTGGACGGCAGTCGCCAGGCTCGGGCACGACAATGTTTCAGCGCTGCTGTCGGCGGTTGCCGATGCGAGGACAAGAAGACAGGCGATCGTGGATGCTTTCATGGGGAGGTTCTCCGATGGCAAGTGACTACTGCGAAGCGGGTGCCATACGTCTGGCCGCCGATGGAGGTCCGTTGCCGGCCATTATTTGGCGAATCTGATCGGCGATTTGCTCCGCCGGCGTGGCGTAGGCAAACTTTCGGATAAAGCGACCGTCGGGGCCGAGTAGAAACATCCCGGCGCTGTGGTCGACCGCGTACTGTTCGAGCGGAGCGCCGGGTTCGCGGACTTTCTCGTAGCGCACCCTGAAGCTCTCGGCGGCTTTGCGGACCAACTCCGGTGAACCGGTCAGGCCGATGATGCGCGGGTCGAAGAAGGCAACGTAGTTGCGCAGGGTGTCCGCGCTGTCGCGCTCCGGGTCAACGGTGATGAACAGCGCTTGCAGCGCGTCGGCTTCCTTGCCAAGTCGGCTGATGACCATCGCCATTTCGGCCAGCGTTGTCGGACAGATGTCGGGGCAGTAGGTGTAGCCGAAGGTGAGCAACTGGAAGCGCCCGCGGAAGTCCTGGTTGCTGACCGCACGCCCGTTGGCGTCCATCAGCAAGTAGCGGCTGCTGATGCCCGTTTCGCCGTAGGCCGGTATCTGGTCCGCGGCAAGGTCGGCAGCCAGGGACAGCGGCGCCAGCCCGGCGGCCAAGGACAGCGCGAGCAACAGTCTTTTCATTGCGCGCTACCGGGCTGTTGCTGGCGCTGTCGGCAGCAAAGCCTGCAAGCGTTTCGAGAGTTCGTCGAGCCGGCCGGAAAAAGTTGCGGCCGCGGGGCAGGGCTCGTGCCTCGTCTGGCCTTGAGCGAGGAAGGCTGTGTTGGTCTGTTCCTCGAAAGTCTCGCCGTAACGACGGGTCTTTGGCGCATGCCGGATGACCAGTTGCTTGGCCTCGCCAGCGATCGCCATCTCGCCGCAGGCCAGCGCCTGGCCGTTCAGTTGTCCGAGGTCGCTAATGGCAGCGAGGGTGGACGCTGCGGAGGCCGCGCTGGCTGCAGACTCCGGGGTCGCGACGGCAGGTCCGGCGAGCAAGCTCATGGCGGCGAACAAGGTCAGGCGTTTCATCAAGGCTCCAGTGCGGGCAGGGCGGTGTACGGCGCTTGATTATAGGGGCTGCGGGCCGGGGCTTTCGTTGATGACGCTCAAAAAGAGCCCCGCCAAGCAGCACTAGTTGGCCAGCTGGCAAGGGCAGCGACCGTGGCCACGCTACGCGCGGCGGATGGGCGTTTCTGCTGCAGCTGGTGTAGCTGGTATACACTGCGCCGCTCTTACCTCATTGTCGCTCGGGCATCGCACCGGGTGCCGGATACTCAGCATGGCCCAACTCGTTCTTCTTTCCGGCAAGGATCGTTCGCTTGCCCGCCGCCATCCGTGGATCTTTGCCGCTTCGGTCGACCGCTTGCGGGGTCGCGCCCGCCCGGGCGATACCGTGGATGTCGTTGCCGCCAACGGGCGGCCGCTGGCGAAGGCTGCCTGGAGTCCGGAATCGAAGATTCGCGCCAGGGTGTGGAGTTTCGATCCCGACGAAATCATTGACGATGCTTTCTTCAAGCGCCGCATTCTGGCCGCCGTCGAGCGTCGCCGGCTGATGCCGGAACTGTCCGGCGAGGGGGGCATGCGCCTGATTCATGGCGAATCCGACGGTCTGCCGGGCCTGATCGCCGATTGCTATGGCGACACGGTCGTCGTGCAGCTGACGGCTGCCGGCCCGGACAAGTGGCGATCGGCGATCGCTGGCGCCTTGCAGCGCGCGACGGGCTGCGCGCGCATCTACGAACGATCCGACTCCAATGTGCGTCGGCTCGAAGGGCTGGAACCAGTGAGCGGCTGGCTGCTCGGCGAAGCGACGGAAGAGGCGTTGCTGATTGTCGAAAACGGGGTGCGTATCAAGGTTGACGTCGTCACCGGTCACAAGACGGGTTTCTATCTCGATCAGCGCGACAATCGCCTCTTGACCCGCCAACTTTCTGCCGGGCGCTCGGTACTCAACTGCTTCTGTTATACCGGCGCATTTTCCCTGCAGGCGCTGGCCGGTGGCGCAGCAAGCGTGCTTTCCATCGATTCCTCGGCACCGGCGCTGGCGATGGCCGCCGACAACCTGGCGCTCAACCCGCAACTCGATGCGGGCCGTGCCGCGTGGCGCGAGGACGATGTCTTCGAGGCCCTGCGGGCGCTGAAAAGCGATGGCCAGGGCTTCGACCTGATCATTCTCGATCCGCCCAAGTTCGCGCCATCGGCCGCGCACGCCGAAGCGGCTGCGCGTGCCTATCGGGATATCAACGTCTTCGGTTTTCGCCTGCTCAATCCGGGGGGATTGCTGATGACCTATTCCTGCTCGGGCGGTATTCGTAGCGAGCACTTCCAGCAGATCGTCGCCGATGCCGCGGTCTCTGCCGGCTGCGATGCCCGTATTCTGCGCCGCCTGTCGGCACCGCCGGATCACCCGGTGGCCCTGCATTTCAGCGAGGGTGAATACCTCAAAGGCCTGCTCTGCCAGGTGGATTGAGGATGCTGGGGCAGCGACCCTGCCTCGGCTACTGTGGCTAGCGACTACCCCACAGGTTCTCCACCCGTAGATCGCGGCCGCAACCGCTACGGTAGTAGGAGTAGCGGATGGGGTTCTTCTTGTAGTAGTCCTGGTGGTAGGCCTCGGCCAGGTAGAAGGCCGACGCTGGCTGCAGCTCGGTTTCGATGCGCGTGAATTTGCCGCTCTTGAGCAGCGCATCGCGGCTGCTTTCGACGGCCTTGCGTTCGCTGTCGTCCTGCCAGTAGATGCCGCTGCGGTACTGGCTGCCGACGTCGCAGAACTGGCGGTCTTTGACCGTCGGATCGATATGCCGCCAGAAGTATTCCACTAGCTGTGGATAGCTGACTTTTTGCGCGTCGTAGTGCACGCGGACGGCTTCGGTATGCCCGGTGCCTCCGGCACTCACCTGCGCGTAGGTCGGGTTGACTGTCTGGCCGGCGGTGTAGCCGGATTCGACGGAAATTACGCCGGGCAACTTTTCGAAATCGGCTTCGATACACCAGAAGCAACCGCCGGCAAAGATTGCCGTCTGTGGCGTGGCCGTGCTCGGCGCGGCCGTCTTGTCGGCAGCCTGGTCCGCGGCCGACGCAGCGCCCGCTGCAGCACCAAGGACCAGCAAGGACAGTGCCGTCGCCAGTGCTCGCCGGCTCATGTCCGTAACTCCGGCAGCTTCTCGGAACGCGCAACGAATTGCAGTGCGACACCATTGTTGCAGAAGCGCTTGCCCGTCGGTTTGGGGCCGTCGTTGAAAATGTGCCCCTGGTGCCCGCCGCAGCGCGCGCAGTGGTACTCGGTACGCGGATAGAAGATCTTGAAGTCGGTCTTGGTGGACACTGCCCCTGGCAGGTGCTGCCAGAAACTCGGCCAGCCGGTACCGCTCTCGTACTTCGTCGAGCTGTCGAACAATGGCAGGTAGCAGGCGGCGCAGATAAAGGTTCCGTCACGCTTTTCCTGGTTCAGTGGGCTGCTGCCGGCACGTTCCGTGTCCTCCTCGAAAAGAACGCGATAGGACGCTGCTGGCAGCAGGTCGGCCCATTCGGCTTTCGGCTTCGACAGTGGGCTGCCGGGCGTGGCTTGGGCGCCTGCCCAGCTCGGGCCGGAAGCAGCAACGGGCAGAAGAAAGGCGCCCAAGCCGCCCAGCCATTTCAGTGATTGACGACGATCCATTGTGTTCTCCATAGAAAGATCAGCTTGCTGTAGCGGTCGCCGGCTGCAGGCAGCCAGGTAGCGCTACTGCTTGTAATACCTCGCCAGCCTGCGCATCCTGTACGAAGGCAGCAACGCCGAGCTGCTTGAGCTGCCAGTCGGCCGGGATTTTCAGTGTTTGCTGCCAGAGCGCAGTGCCATCGGCCTTGCTCAGCGGCAAGGCTGTCGACCAGAAGCGCACCACTCGTTCGTGTTGCAAATTGACGCCGCGATTCTCGCCGGCACGAATCTCGCTGCGCAGCTGGTTCTCGTAGATGATCACGAAGGCCTCGGCGGCTTGCACCGCGCGCTCGCCTTCCCTGAGCGTGAAGCGCGCTTCGAGATCGACGGCGTTATCGCCCGCCGAGCGCATCTGCAGAGCGATGTCGGCAGCGGCTGGTCGTCGGTTGATCTTCTCGATGCGCTCGGCGAAGTTGGTCGCCGTGTGCCATTTGCGCAGTTCTTTCATGCCCGTAAACACCTCTGGCGTGTAGACGGTGCTTGACCTCGCCAGGCGCGTCAACCAGCGTTGGCGTTCGGCGAAGGCAGGCTGGGCGAAGGGATCCTGCCAGCCAATGTAGTCCCAGTAGTCAACGTGTAGGGCCAGGGCGACCACCTGGTCGGCGGAAAAGCCCTGTGACAGTTGGCCTAGCCACTGGTCTGCGGGTGGGCAACTACTGCAACCCTCGGAGGTATACAGCTCGATTAGCGCGACGCGGTGTGCGGGACTCTGTTTCGCGCAGCTCGCCGCTTGTGCCAGCGGCGAAAGCGCCAGGCAGAGCACGCTCCAGGCAGCGGCTACTGGTGAGCATCGGTGGGCGGAAGGCATCGTCTTCTCCTGGCTGGGGTTTGCGAAATGGTCGTATGTGGGGGGGCAAACCTTACGCTTTTCTGTGTCGTGCGCCGCTTTCTCCGCTTGACATGATGCTTGACAGAGAAGCGCCTCTGCGCTCTTAATTCACAATTCGCAGCCATGATGACCCGCACAACTTTCTCGAAGCGCGGGCGGGAAGCGTCTGTGGACGCTGAACGCGTCGCCTTGTTCATCCGCCGGACGAGGTTTGCGCGCCGCGCTAACGGTCATGACCATCGAGACAGCCCAGATCATGAAAGTCATGACCGTTATCCCCTCTTTCCCGACCCTTCTCCCGCGAGGGGAGAAGGGAGGTTTGTGAGTCGCTTGCGCGACTTTCGCATTAACGCGCAGGGACGATCGCGATGCCACGACTAGACCCGCAGCGGGCGATTCCGGTGACCCTGCTGACCGGTTTCCTCGGCGCCGGCAAGACGACGCTGCTCAACCATTTGCTGCAGCAGCCGGCGCTTGCCGATGCGGCGGTAATGATCAACGAGTTCGGCGAAGTCGCGGTTGATCATTTTCTGGTCGAAAAGGTCGACGACAATCTCGTTGTTCTCGCCTCCGGCTGTCTTTGCTGCAGCGTTCGTGGGGAACTTGCGCGTAGCCTGCGTGACCTGTTCATGCGCCGCTTGCGCCGCGAGATCCCTGTTTTCTCGCGAGTGCTGATTGAAACCACGGGGCTCGCCGATCCGGCGCCGGTGCTGTACACCTTGCTTGAGGACTTCTTCATCGCCGAGCGCTTTCGCATCGACGGGGTGCTCACGGTGGTTGACGTGACGCACGCTGATCGCCAGCTCGGGCGCCATTTCGAGGCCGTCCGCCAGGTGGCCATGGCCGACCGCCTGCTGCTCACCAAATGCGATCTGGCGACGCCCGAGGAGATTGCCCGCGTCGCTCGCCGGCTGACGCGCGCCAATCCTGGCGCGACGCAAATCGAGGTCCGTAGGGGGAGCATTGACGCCGCTCAGCTGATCGGTTGCGGCCTCTACGACCCGGTGACGCGGAGCGTCGATGTTCGCCGTTGGCTGGCTGAGGAGAAAGTGGCGGCCGCAAATGCCGAGCGGCCGGGGCAGCACGGCCATGATGCCAATCGTCACGATGCCCTGGTGCATGCTTTCGTGCTACGTTTCGAGCAGCCTTTCGCGTGGCCGGAATTTGCCGAAGCGATCGACGTGCTGCTCGCCACCTGTGGCGATCGCATTCTGCGCGTCAAGGGTTTGATCAAGGTCGAGGGTGAAGCGGCGCCGCGTGTCGTCCATTGCGTACAGCATATCCGCTATCCGGAATCGGCATTGCCGGAGTGGCCAGACGAAGACCATGGCAGTCGTCTGGTCTTCATCGTTCGCGCCTTGGCCCGCGACATCGTCGAAAAAGCTTTTGCCATGTTTTGCGGGGCCGTCGCCGGGAGTGCTGGCGACTGACATGCGCCAGTACATCACTCGTCGCCAGAGCGCTCGTCATGCGCCACGGCAGGCGAGTTTTCTGCCGCATGGACGGGCCTGCTGACGGGGCGCGGTATTGGCACCGGCCAGCAAATGCCGAGGATTTGCATCCGCAGTCGGGGTACAAATTGCAGTGTGCTGAACGATGTGTTAAAAGGTGATTCGTTAGCAAAATCACCCGCACGCCCTCTCGCCATGGTCTTTTCGTTTTTCAAGAAGTCGCCGCCGGAAAAGAAAATGCCTGTCCGGTCAGCCGCCGTGCCTCCGTCAGCAGACGATCGGGGCACTGCTTCTGCTGCGTCGTCCAAAGAAAAGCCGAAACCGGCCGCTGCACCGGTGGGCCTCGCCCGCTCGGACGTCCCCTTTGCCACTCCGGCGACTACCCGCGAAGGGCCTGCGCTGGATCTCAGCGAGTTTGTGTTCAGCGAAATTGCCGCCGAGTTTCAGGTCGAAGCAGAACTTGATCCGCTCGACGCCGAAGCCGAAGAGGCGGCGATGCTGTATTCCAATGGACAGGACGCTGCGGCTCGCTCCTTGTTGGAGAAGGCGATCCGCGAGTGGCGCTCTGGCCCAGGTGAGCGCTTGTGGCTGATGCTCTTTGATCTGCTGCGCTTGACCGGCCAGAAAGCTGCGTTCGACGCGCTGGGGATCGAGTACGCACAAGCCTTCGAGAAATCGCCTTCGCTCTGGCGCGAGGTCGTCTTCAGCGCACAGGTGCTCGGGAAAGTGGTCGGAACGGCACTCTTCAAGGGTGAATTGCTCGCTGATAATGATGCCGGGTTTGACGCGGTTCGCCTGGCACTCAAGAAGAATGCGCATCTTCGCCTCGACTTGTCGAAGCTGCGCAAACTCGATGCTGGCGGTTGTGAACGGCTTCTGGCGCTGTTGCAGCAAGCCCGTCGGGGCAGGGCCGAGATCGATCTCCTGGGCCGCGATGGCCTCGGTGCTCTGCTCGACGGCCAGATCGCTGCCGGTCGCCCCGAAGACCGGCCATGCTGGTTGCTGAAACTCGAACTCTGCCAGTTGCGCGGGCAACTGGAGGTCTTCGAGGAAATGGCGATCAACTATGCGGTAACCTTTGAAATCTCGCCGCCGTCCTGGGAGTTTGATCGCGTGGCGGATAGCGAGCCTGCGCCGCTGGAGCTGGCGGCGGCCGACCAGCTGCTAACCGAGGCCTACGTTATCAAAGGCGAAATCAAGGGGGCCCGTTTCGGCGACCTGCAAGCATACGCCGGCGCCAACGATCCCGTATTGATTGACTGTTCGACGGTGACGCGCATGGACTTCCTCAGTGCGGGGGCCTTGCTCAATATTCTGACCTCGGTGAAACGCTCGGGTCGACAGATCATTGTCCGTCACCCCAACTACCTGCTTGCCGAATTGTTCCGGGTCGTCGGCTTGCGCGGCGTGGCAGAAATCGAATTAGCCAGGAATTAAGGTGAACGTCGCCTACGCGACTCACGAAGTACAAACCACGGGAGTTCTGGATGGATCAATACCACGGGACGACGATTCTGTCGGTTCGCCGCGGCAAGGCTGTGGCCATGGGCGGCGACGGGCAGGTGACGCTCGGCAACCTGGTGATCAAAGCCAGTGCGCGGAAAGTTCGCCGTATTCATCAGGGCCAGATCCTTGCCGGCTTTGCGGGCGGCACTGCCGATGCTTTTACCCTTTTCGAACGCTTTGAAGCGAAGCTCGACAAGCATCAGGGAAATCTCATGCGCTCGGCGGTTGAACTGGCCAAGGACTGGCGCAGCGATCGGGCACTGCGGCGGCTCGAGGCGATGCTCGCCGTGGCCGACCGGGAGAATTCGCTGATCATCACCGGCAATGGCGATGTCGTCGAGCCAGAATACGGTATCGTGGCCATCGGCTCAGGCGGGGCTTTTGCGCATTCGGCGGCACGGGCGCTGCTCGAGAACAGCGACCTTGATCCAGCCGAAGTGGTCCGCAAGTCGCTACAGATCGCCAGCGAGCTGTGTATCTACACCAATCAGAACTTCACCATCGAGGTGCTGGAATAAACATGTCGTCCATGACTCCGCAGGAAATCGTTCACGAACTCGATAAGCACATCGTCGGTCAGGGCAAGGCCAAGAAGGCTGTGGCCATTGCCCTGCGCAACCGCTGGAGGCGGGCGCAGGTTGCCGAGCCGCTGCGCCAGGAGATCACCCCCAAGAACATTCTGATGATCGGTCCCACCGGCGTCGGCAAGACCGAAATCGCACGTCGCCTGGCACGTTTGGCGAACGCCCCGTTCATCAAGGTCGAGGCCAGCAAGTTCACTGAGGTCGGCTACGTCGGCCGCGACGTCGAGACGATCATTCGCGACCTGGTCGAGGTTGCCATCAAGAACGTTCGTGAGCAGGCGATCACGAGCGTCCGCGAGCGCGCCCAGGACGCCGCCGAAGAGCGCGTCCTCGACGCTTTGCTACCGTCCGCGCGGGCGACCTACTTCAACGACACGCAGGCGTCCGAGGAGAGCACGACCCGGCAGAAATTTCGCAAGAAGCTGCGCGAAGGGGAACTCGACGACAAGGAAATTGAAATCGAGGTCGCCGCCCCGTCGATGCAGGCCGAGATTTTTGCGCCACCAGGGTTGGAGGAACTGACCTCGCAAATCCAGGGTATGTTCCAAAACATGGGTAGTGGTCGCAAGAAGTCACGCAAACTGAAGATATCCGAGGCGCGCCGGCTGTTGATCGAAGAGGAGGCGGCGAAGCTGGTCAACGACGAGGATGTCAAGCTGACGGCGGTCGGCAACGTCGAGCAGAACGGCATCGTCTTTCTTGATGAAATCGACAAGATCGCCTCGCGTAGTGACACCCACGGCATCGACGTCTCGCGCCAGGGAGTGCAGCGCGACTTGCTGCCTCTGGTCGAAGGCACGACGGTATCGACCAAGTACGGGATGATTCGCACCGATCATGTGCTGTTCATCGCCAGCGGCGCTTTTCACCTCGCCAAGCCTTCGGACCTGATTCCCGAGTTGCAGGGTCGCTTTCCGATTCGTGTCGAACTCGATTCGCTGTCGGTGGCTGACTTCGAGTGCATTCTGACCCAGACCGATGCCTGTCTGACCAAGCAATACGAGGCGCTGTTGACCACCGAAGGCGTAACCCTGGATTTTTCGGAAGAGGGCGTCAGGCGGCTGGCGGAGATCGCCTGGTCGGTCAATGAGCGAACCGAAAACATTGGCGCCCGCCGGCTACATACGGTCATGGAGCGCTTGCTCGAAGAGGTGTCGTTTTCTGCCAGCGAGGGTCGTTTCGAAAAAGTGGCCATCGACGCCACCTACGTTGACGCTCGTCTCGCTGAACTGGCGAAAAACGAGGATCTGTCGCGCTACGTCTTGTAAGTGGTGGCAATCGCGGCGCGCAGACCGCGGACCGACCTCACCGGTAAATTACCCGTCCGCAGCGGGCTGGTCTGCCGATGAAATCCCCGTCGGGCGGGGCTGCCTGCGGATTACTTGATGACCAGCACCGGCAGTTCGGTCAGATGAATGACGCGCGTAGTGACCGAGCCCAGCAGGATGCCGGCCACCGAGCCGAGGCCACGTGAGCCCATGACGATCAGCGTGCCGCCGTGCTCCGTGGCGTAATCGGCGATTGCGTGCGCAGCCTCGCCGATCAGAATGTGCTTCGAGTAGGCGAGGCCTGCCGCCGCGAGTCTGGTGCTGGCCTCGGCCAGCGCCGTCTCACCGGATTCCCGGTGGTAGTCTTCGATGTTGTTCTTGCTGACAAAACGAGTAACGTCCGATGGCAGCGCTGCCTGCACGTTCACCAGACTGATGGTCGGCGGCACGGTGCAGGATGGCGCTTGCTGCACGACATGCTCGACGGCACGCAGACTAGGCGCTGAGCCGTCGACGGGAAGCAGCCAATGTGCTTTCACTTCCGTTTTCCTTCCATGAGTTCTTCGCTGTTCGGCGCGGCAAGCTCGTTGCTCGGATGTCGTTCATGCTGTCGGCTGGCCAACAGCTTTCCAACCGCGACCACCATCAAGGCGCCGACCGCTGAAGCCAGGTAAGTGCTGTAGGGAAGGATCTCACGCCAGCTTGCCGGGACCGTCGGGTCGGTGAGCAGCATGCCGCCGCCGATCCAGCCCAGCAGTCCGCCGCCGGCGGTGATCACCACCGGGTAGCGATCCATCAGCAGCAAAACCAGTTTGCTGCCCCAGACAACGATCGGGATCGATACCGCAATACCGAAAACCACGAGAACGATCGATCCATGCGCGGCCGCGGCGACGGCGATGACGTTGTCGACGCTCATGACGGCGTCGGCGATGATGATCGTCTTGATCGCGCCGGCCAATGTCGCGCTGGTGGCGATGTTGCTATGCTCATCTTCGTCTTCCGGGATCACCAGTTTGATGCCGATCCAGAACAGCAGCAATCCACCGACGATCTTGAGGTAAGGAACGGCGAGGAGTTGCAGGGCGAAATAGATCAGGACAACGCGCAGCCCTATCGCTCCGACGACACCCCAGAAGATTCCCTTGTTGCGCTGTGCCTCGGGTAGCTTGCGGCATGCCAGAGCAATGACCACGGCGTTGTCGCCACCGAGCAGGATGTCGATGGCGATAATCTGGAGGACGGCGATCCAGAAGGTGGGTGAGGCGAGGTCGAGCATTGGTGTGTCTATCCTTGTTGCAGCTTGCGCGTGCCGCCCATCCGCGTGCGGCGAGCTTCGGATAGTGGTGGCGCGAGGCGAGGGTGTGGCGCTTGAGTGCGTAGAACTTGCTTATTGTCTCACACCTGCCCAGCCGTATTGACTCCCGCCCACGCGGATTCAGGGGCGATGGTCGGGAGTTTTCTCACGTCGCCGCTTTGCACTGGCAGACGGCCGGTGCAGGATGGCAAGTGAACGACTGAAAACGGCGCCGTGAAGCACGGCGCCGTTTCCTGGACCTGCTCTTTTCGGTCTCAGTCCATCGCTTCGTACAGCGGAAGCGTCAGGAACTCGGGGTACTCGGCGCTCAGCGACATCTTGTCGAAGATCACCGCTGCCTGCTCGTAGGTGGAGGTGTCTTCGCCCTGTTGGCTGACTGCTGCCTTCACTTTCGCCAGCTCCTCGGCGATCATGCCGCGCACCATCGCCGCGGTGACCTTGCGGCCATCATCGAGAACGCCTTTCGGGGAAACTACCCACTGCCAGACCTGCGAGCGCGAGATTTCGGCCGTTGCTGCGTCTTCCATCAGGTTATGGATCGGCACGCAGCCGTTGCCCGCGAGCCAGCTGCCGAGGTAGTGAATGCCGACGTTGATGTTGTTGCGCACGCCCGCTTCGGTAATTGGTTGAGAGGGTTGGAAGTCAAGGAAGTCAGCGGCGGTGAACACCTCGTGACGCTGCTTTTCCCACTGGTTCGGGCGATCACCGAGGACTTTCTGAAACTCCTCGGCAGCGATCGAGACCAGACCCGGGTGGGCGACCCAGCCGCCGTCGAAGCCGTCCTTGGCGTCGCGGGCCTTGTCGTGGCGGATGCCGGCCAGTGCTTTTTCATTGGCCTCGGGATCGTTCTTGATCGGGATCAGAGCACTCATGCCGCCCATCGCCGGCGCCCCGCGCGAGTGACAGATTTTCACCAGTTGCAGCGCATAGCTGCGCATGAACGGAACTTCCATGGTAATCGCGGCGCGGTTGGCGAGGCAGAAGTCCGGGTCTTTCTTGAACTTCTTGATGCAGGAAAAAATGTAGTCCCAGCGGCCGGCGTTGAGTCCGGCGGAGTGCTCACGGAGTTCGTAGAGGATTTCTTCCATCTCGAAGGTGGCCAGAATGGTTTCCACCAGCACGGTTGCCTTGATCGTGCCGCGTGGCAGGCCGATGTGCTCCTGGGCCATGACGAAGATGTCATTCCACAGGCGTGCTTCGAGGTGCGATTCCATTTTTGGCAGATAGTAGAAGGGGCCGGCGCCGCGTGCGATCTGTTCCCTGGCATTGTGGAAAAAGACCAGCGCGAAATCGAAGATGCCGCCGGAAACGCGGCGGCCATCGACAGTCACGTGCTTCTCGTCCAGGTGCCAGCCGCGCGGGCGAATCTGCAGCGTGGCGACCTTGTCGTTGAGCCGGTACTCTTTGCCTGCTTCGTTGACGAACGACAACTCGTGCCGAATGGCCTTGTAGAGATTGACCTGGCCTTGAATCTGGTTGTCCCACTTCGGGCTGTTCGAATCCTCGAAGTCGGCCATGTACGAGTCGGCGCCCGAGTTGAAGGCGTTGATCACCATCTTCGCTTCGACCGGCCCGGTGATTTCGCTGTGGCGGCGTTCGAGGGCCTTGGGCAGCGGGGAAACGCTCCAGTCACCTTCGCGAATATTTCGAGTTTCAGGCAGGAAGTCGGGTACCTCGCCAGCGTCGATAGCCGCCTGGCGGTCGATGCGCGCCTGCAACAATTCCTGGCGGACGCCTTCGAAAGCACGGTGCAGTTTGGCGACCAGAGCCAGCGCATCGGTTGTCAGAATGGTTTCGTAAGCGGGCTTGATGGGGGCGTTGATTTCCATTCCGGCGGGCAGATTGAGGCTCATGTGGTGGCTCCTGTGAAAGGTTTATGATGCAGCCCGCAAATTCTATTCGACGCGACATTGAAAGAGAAGGTCGATTAGAATCAAATGATTTTTTACCTCTGGTATGTAATCGGGCTCATGGATCATCTCAAGCAACTTCGTGCCTTCGTCGAATCGGCGACACGCGGCAGTCTCTCGGCGGCCGCCAGGGTGGAAACCGTTACCCCCGCCGTGATCGGGCGCCGTCTCGACGCGCTCGAGGCGCGCCTCGGTGTCAAGTTGCTGCTGCGCACGACGCGCAAGCTTTCCTTGAGCTTCGAGGGACAGGCTTTCCTTGAAGACTGCCAGCGAATCCTCAATGAGTTGGGCAACGCCGAGGCGGCGGTTTCGCTCGGTGGCGTAAGAGCCAGCGGTCATCTCAAGGTGTCAGCGCCGGCGGGTTTCGGGCGGCGGCACGTGGCGCCGCAGGTGGCTGCGTTCATGGCCGAGAACCCCGAGGTCAGCGTCCGGCTCGACCTCAGCGATCGTGTTGTCGACCTGCTGAACGAGGGCGTGGACTGTGCCGTGCGCATCGGAGAAATGGCCGATTCGAGTCTCGCCAGCAGCAAGCTCGGTGAAATGCGTCGTGTGGTGGTGGCCAGTCCCGCCTATCTGGCCAGGCATGGGCAGCCTCTGGTTCCGCCCGATCTGGCGGCGCATAACTGCTTGTCGCTTGACCAGCAGCGTGGCTGGGCCTTACGCGAAACACCGAACGGCGAAGTCGTGCAGCGTAAGGTGTCGGGGGCATTCGAGTGTAACGATGGTGCGGTCCTGCACGAGTGGGCGCTGGCCGGCAAGGGCCTGGCCTGGCGATCAGTCTGGGAAGTGGGCGAGGACCTGCGGTGCGGACGGCTGCTTTCCTTGCTTGACGACTATGCGGCGCCCCCGGTGGGCATTTACGCGGTATTTCCGCAACGCCGGCATTTGCCGCTGCGTGTGCGCTTGTTCATCGATCTCCTGAAGACGACTTTCGGCGATTCGCAGTACTGGGGGTTGGTCAATTAAAGCGCTGCGTTACGCGTTACGCGTTTCGGGGGCGGGGGCTCACGACAATAGCCGTCCTGTTGTGGTGACGCGCAGGCGAAGCGCCATGTTGTCAGGGCAAGAGTCGGCGGGCACAGACGTGCCTAGCCGCAAGGCAGGTCTGTGCCACTGCTCGCTCATTGCGGCTTGCCGGCTGCTTTCTTGGCCGCTCGCAGCAAAGCCTTGCGTGCTTTTTCGGCCCTGATGTGCGCCAGCGCCTGCGCGCGGTTGCACTCCTTGCAATAGGAATGCAGGCCATCGGCACTGCGCGAGTTCTTGTGAAACTCGAGCAGCGGCTTTTCCTGCTTGCACTTGACACAGACTTTCGTGGCCATGGGGATTACCGGATCAGGGGACGTGTTTACGGGACAGGGGGTGGACAGCGGGGGGGCTGGCTGCGAAGGAGGGTGGTAGAACGCTGCGGCCGTCGCCTGGTCGGCTGACAGGCCGTGCTCGCGATCGTCCTCCAGGTAGCTCGGAAAAGGCAGCAGCGATTGGTCGAGGCGCTGCGCCGAATCGCTCGCAGGGGAGGAAGTGAGAGTTTTCATGGGCTCTATCCAAGTGCGCAGCGCGAAAGCTGCTGGTGAGGGTTGTTTTTCCGAAGATGCCATGGCCGCCTCCCGGCTATGGGTAACGGCTTGGCCCGACGGTTCTAGAAAGCCTGTTAATGCGCGTCAACCGCAAGAGGATTGTCGAAGGTCACTCACCGGATTGGCGCATGCCAGCAAATGATACTTTCCGCCTGCACAAATCTTTCTCAGGGAAGTGGCAGATTGTTGGTGCAATGAAATAAAAACTTAGTCCTGTCAATGGCCTGGCGCGACATTCGCTGCGGCCGAGCAGGGGAGATCCGGTTGCCGACAAGTCGTTGCAGTTCACCGTCCTCACGCGCAGGCTTGCTAGCCTTTCCCGTTAAGTATAAGCAAAGACTATGCCTGAGAATAAGCCGCGTTTATTTAATCAGTGACTTACGGTATTGTTTATCCGGCCGCCACTAAGCTGGCGGCGGCCGCTGTAAAGAAAGCTGACAGTTGCCTGTCGTCGGGCGCGGGCTGCGCGGTAGTTGCCGCACCAGGCACCAGGGCGCGATGTCGTGGCTCAGGCGCTGTGCTCGAAGGGCTGTTGCGGGTTTCGCGGGTTGCCAAGGAGACTATCAATGTCGACCAGGTCAAGCTGTTGCGCCTGCATGAAGCGTCGGGCGTATTCCAGATCGACGCCCGAGCGCAAGAACCGGGCAAACAAGTCGGGGTCGATGTGTTGCTCGCCTTGCATGCGCGACATGATCGCCAGTGCTTCCGAGAGCGTTTTCCGCTTCTTGTACGGACGGTCGATCGGCGTCAATGCCTCGACGATGTCGGCGATAGCCATCATGGGTGCCAGCGGACTCGTCTGCGTGCGTGTGAGCTGGCGCGTTTACTGCCGTGCAAAGTCATCGTCGAACTGCCACAGTTCGACAGCGCGTCGCTAACGCGCCAGGGTGTCGTCCTCGCCTCTGGCTTCCGCTTGCAGGCAGCCGATTTCGGCATCACGCTTGAGCACCTCAAAGCGCATGCGTGCAGCCAGGCCTGCCGCGCAGCCGCCCAGTGCCGCAATATCTTCGGACTGGAGAGCAGCCGGCACGCGCGACGCCATCGGCGAGCGCCGCGCCAAGCAGCGGGCCGGCCGACGCGTGCACGTGTTGCGGGTAGGGATGGGGCATTTGCCATGTCCTCATGGCGGCTACTTGATGGCCAAGGATAGCGCTCGACAGGGCAGTTGATCACCTACTTCATCACGGAAGGCGGTTTGTAACGACGCGCTTTCCGGACGAGGCGCGCCCGCGTTCTACGGGTGCAACAAGCGTTGTGCGCGCGCATTCCCGCTCCGACGGCTGTGCGCAACAGGCACGGCATGCGCCTGCGCAGGCGTGGAAACCGGGTTCAGTCAGGCCGGCTGAGCACAAAAAAAGCCGCGCGATGCGCGGCTTCTTGGCGACTCACTGCTCGCTCAGTGGAACTGCTCTTCTTCGGTCGAACCGGTCAACGCGGTGACCGACGAGGTGCCGCCCTGGATGACGGTGGTGACGTCGTCGAAGTAGCCGGTGCCGACTTCCTGCTGGTGCGAAACGAAGCTGTAGCCGCGATCGCGGGCCGCAAATTCCGGCTCCTGAACTTTTTCGACGTAGGCCGTCATGCCGCGTTTGACGTAGTCCTGCGCCAGATCGAACATGTGGTACCACATGTTGTGGATGCCGGCGAGAGTGATGAACTGGTACTTGTAGCCCATCGCCCCGAGTTCCTTCTGGAACTTGGCAATCGTCGCGTCGTCGAGGTTCTTCTTCCAGTTGAACGACGGCGAGCAGTTGTAGGCGAGCATCTTGCCTGGGTGCTTGGCATGCACGGCTTCGGCAAACTGGCGTGCGAACTCGAGATCCGGCGTACCCGTTTCGCACCACACCAGGTCGGCGTAGTCGGCGTAGGCCACGGCGCGGGAAATCGCCTGCTGGAGACCTTTGTTGGTCTTGTAGAAGCCTTCCGCAGTACGCTCACCGGTGACGAAGGGCTTGTCGTTGTCGTCGCAGTCGGAGGTCAGCAGGTCGGCTGCTTCGGCATCGGTACGAGCGATGACCAGGGTCGGCACCCCGCAGACGTCGGCAGCAAAGCGCGCGGCGATCAGCTTCTGTACGGCTTCCTGCGTCGGAACGAGGACTTTGCCACCCATGTGGCCGCACTTCTTGACCGAAGCCAACTGGTCTTCCCAGTGCACCCCGGCTGCGCCGGCGCGAATCATCGCTTTCATCAGTTCAAAGGCGTTCAGCACGCCACCAAAGCCGGCTTCGGCGTCGGCAACGATCGGCGCGAAGTAGTCGATGTAGCCCTTGTCGCCAGCGTTCAGGTCCTTCGAGCACTGGATCTCGTCGGCACGACGGAAAGAGTTGTTGATGCGCTCGACGACCTTCGGCACTGAATCCACGGGATACAGGGACTGGTCGGGGTACATCGCCGCGTAGGAGTTGTTGTCGGCGGCAACCTGCCAGCCCGACAGATAGATCGCCTTGACACCCGCCTTGACCTGCTGCATCGCCTGCCCACCGGTCAGCGCACCGAGGCAGTTGACGAAGGGCTCGTTGTTGACCAGATCCCACAGTTTTTCGGCGCCGCGACGGGCAACGGTGTATTCGATCGGGAAGGAACCACGCAGGCGTACGACATCGGCCGCCGAATAGCCGCGCTTGATGCTTTTCCAGCGGGGGTTCTCGGCCCAGTCTTTTTCCAGTTCGGCGATCTGCTGTTCTTTTGTACTCATGATTGGCTCTCCAAAATTAGGAAGTGCGGTTGCGGCAAGAGTGGCGCCCGGGGGTCGAAGCAACAACAAACCAGAGACTCGACAGCGGGTAACCAATGGTAACCAGTATAACGGCCTTTGCTAATGCAGGCAACTGTCTTATATAAGACATAAGATATATTTTTTGTTTAGACAAAACAGCCGCTTGCCGTTTACGTTCCGCATTGCGGGACGAAATTCTCCAGCGCGAAATGCCTCCCGCCTATGCCTCAGGGGTTTCCGGCGTGAAGACGAGTTCGGGAAGAATCACCTCCCAGCGCTTGCAAGGAAGCTGCTCAAGGTTTTCGGGCCGGCTATCGCGGCGCGACCGGACAAGGGGCGCGGCGAGCCGCGCAGCGACCAAGCAGATGGCCCTGAAGATCGCGCCACGCACGGCGTCGTCGCGCAGCTCGGCCGAGATAAGCTCGCAGATATGGGTAAGTTTCTCGGCCGGCGTCGTCGGCCGCACAGCGAAGGGGAGTGCTTGACCAGGTCGCGCTCGGCGGGCCAGGGCTGGCTGACGCCGGCCTACCTGTGCGGCGTCGGAAGCAAGCGATACGGCGCCAGATCGCGATTGGTCAGGCGGGTGCCTTCGATATAGACACGCTGGACGGGGCTCGCCGAAATGGCCGGCTCACCATAGTCCCGAAGAACCTTGCTGACATAGGCCATGGTTTCCGGAAAAGGCGGAACGCTGTTTCCATAACGGATGACGGCTCCTTCACCAGCGTTATAGGCTGCCAGGGCTAGCGGCACACTCTTGAAACGGTCGAGCAACTGACGAAGGTAGGTGGTCCCTGCACCAACATTGCTCTCGGGATGGGCCGGATCCGAAACGCCAAACCGCCTGGCCGTATCCGGCATCAATTGCATCAGGCCGACCGCCCCTTTCGGAGACACCGCGTCGGAACGATAGCCCGACTCGGCGCGAATGACTGCGTGCACGAGGGCCGGATCCACGCCATTGCCACGCGCATGGCGCTCTATCAGGCCGGAGAACGGGCCGCCAGTCTGGCTGTCCCTGCCGGTGCTCGCTGCCGCATTCCGCCGGGCACGATAGTCTGAACGCTGAATCGTCAAGAGAAACGGATTCGGTCCCTTGCCCGCTTTTCCGGATCGCGCGTAGGCCGCGTTAACGCCATCTCGCGCCTGGCTGAACGCTGGCGTTGGCAGCAGCGCTGTCGCCGCCAGGAGCACGCCAGCAAACACGAGGCTTCCTGGCCGGCGAGTAGGTGCCTCAATAGGCACTGCTGTCCTTGAAGACCAGAATGATCGTGCGGCAGACGATGTACAAATCCATTTTCAGTGACCAGGTGCGCAGATACTCCAGATCAAAGTCGATCCGCTTTTGCATCTTGTCGAGCGTCTCCGTTTCACCGCGGTAACCGTTAACCTGAGCCCAGCCGGTAATGCCAGGTTTGACCTTGTGGCGAACCATGTAGCGTTTGATCAGTTTGCGGTAGGTTTCATTGTGCGCGACGGCGTGCGGACGTGGCCCGACAATGCTCATTTCGCCGAGTAACACATTGAAGAATTGCGGCAACTCATCCAGCGACGTCTTGCGCAATACAGCGCCAATCCGCGTGATTCGCGCGTCTCCCCGGCACGCCTGGGCGACCAGGGGGCCGTCTTCGCAGACGGTCATCGAACGGAACTTGTAGACCACGATCTCCTTGCCATCGAGTCCGTAACGCCGCTGCTTGAAAATGACCGTTCCCGGCGAATCCATGCGGATCAATGCGGCGATCAGCAGCAGGACAGGAGAAATGAGCAGCAGGATGGTCAGCGAGAGAACGATGTCGCTGCAGCGCTTGACGATCCCGTTCAGCCCGGCAAACGGCGTGTCACACACCGCCATGACGGGCACGCGGCCCACCGCATCCATCCGCGCCTGAATCAGATCCGTAACAAAGACATCGGGAACGAAATACACTGATGCGGTGGTGTCGGTCAGCGTATCGAGCAAGGAAAGGATGCGTGGCTGGCTGGCCATTGGCAGTGCCAGGTAGATGATGTCGATGGCGTCAGTCCTGGCATGTCCGGCGACATCGGAAAAGCGGCCGCACAGTCGCTTCGAGTCAATACCCACACGGCCAATGTCGCGGTCGTCGAAATAGCCGACGAGTTCGATCCCCAGTGTTGGATGAGCGGCAATTTCTGCGGCCAGGTGCGTCCCCAGTTCATTGCATCCGACAATCACCGCACGCTTCTTGTGGCCACTCATCGAGAGCAGCCGTGGCATCAGCAGGCGCAGGGCCAAATGACAGGCAAGCTGCAAGCCTGGCGTCAGCCACAGCAAAGCGAGCAGCAGCTCCTCGGGAAAAAGTTTGTAGAGGCCGGTGGCCCAGCCAAAGAAGCCCAGCAGCGAGGCGACGCCCAGCCAGCTCAGAAGCACGTCGCGAACGGTGACGCGAAAACGCTGTTCGATCATGCTCCTGCCAGGAAAACTCAGGGAAAACAGAAGGACACCGAGCACCAAGTAGTGATGGTACTGATCGTCGCCCGACGCGTGCATGAGCCCCGCCAGCACGACCAGTTGGGCGACCGGGTCCACCAGCGACTCGGTCAGCCGGAACAGGGCGCCACCCGCCCGATTGACGCCAAGAAATGGTCGATTCGCGGCCATCTCAGAAACTGCCTTTCGGCCAACAATATGTCCTCATCACGGTCCTCTCCGGCATTGGCGACCGCAGCCAGCTTGGCCACGATCGATCGCCTAGCGATCACAGGGTCATTTTATCGAGTGAAAACAAGATCACCGTGACGCAGTTCTCGTCCAGCTGTTCGCGGACATGGCAAGGTTCGTCCATCGACGATTTCGCCATGTGCTCACTCGATTCGAGCGCTGCGGTGCTGCCGGGAAAGCCAGCAATGGCGCCGGATGCCTGGGTAAGCGAGTTGGCGGCCAGGCGGTGAGCTTGCAGGTGAACCAGACCTCGATCTTCCGCCCCTGCCTGCGTCGACCTGTCGCATGGCGGTGCACTCGCCGTCAGCACGCCGGTGAACTTAAAGAAGAGAAATAAGTAATGATCCTGACTTCATCACCAACAAGACTGAGCAGCGCGCAGGTCATCGAGACCATGCGCGGCTCGCTGTCCATTGCCAACCACTTCAAGCTTCTGGTGTGGCTGCAGGGGGATGTGCAGCGGATAATTCCTCATGACGCGCTGATTTCATACAGCGGGCCCATCGGCAGCGAGAATTGTCACTATGACGTCGTCTCTTCAATGCCCGGGATGCGCACGTCCAAACTGCCGCGCGACAAAATCTCGAAGCTTGGCCTAAATGCGCACCAACAATGGATGACTGCTGGCGCGACAGTCGCCTCGGCGGCCGTCCCCGACGACCTGGGGAACGACCACAGGGAAGGCGACTGCCTCGCGGCGACGGCGAGCATGAAATACAGTCTTTTCCATGGCATTCACGATGCGCGCTTCAAGCTCGACCACTTCTATGTCCTGCTGCGTCAGACAGGTCAGTTTACCGAGAACGAACAGCGACTGTTCGAACTGCTGCTGCCGCATGTCGATGCGGCGGTAAGCAGGATCGAAAGCCTGCAGACGCGAGGGTTGGCCCTCGCGCCCGTCGTGCCCGAGTCCGTCGTGCCCGAGTCCCTGAACCCGGCCGGCCTGAGCGGCCGAGAACTGGAAATCCTGCAGTGGGTTCGTCAAGGCAAGACCAATGTAGAAATCGGGATGATTCTCGGTATCAGCGGCTTCACCGTGAAGAACCACCTGAAGCGCATCTTCGACAAATTCAACGTCAGCAACCGAGCGCAGGCAGTCGGCAAGCTGGAACAAGCCATCCGTCAGGGCGCATCCCCGGTATTGACTGCCGAATAGTTTTCGGGAGGAATTGGGCAGCAGAGTCGTCGCTCGTTGGCGACAGCGAAGCGGACCAGCCAGGACGACGGCGGGTCGTCCGGCGACCGGGTCGGCTGCCATCCGGTCACTCTACCGCGACGGGAACCACGCAAGCTTCCAGGCTAAGAACAGTGACGCTGGTAGCGACATGCGACCGCCGCAGGTGGGGTCGCCAGGCAATGCCGCGAATTGCAGCTTCCCGGATGTTTTGGCTCACCGCCGTAGCCATCGCCCCCTTTAAAACGTGCAATGCCGCTCGGCCACGATCTTCCCACCTCCCTGTGCGGCCGAGCGGCTAGCCCGTGATCACGCTTCTGCGGACCTGCGACGGCGAGCGACAGCACCAACAATTCCCAAACCTGCCAACAGCATGGCATAGGACTCGGGTTCAGGAACCGGCGCCATGACGAGGAAGTCCTGGTTGGTTGGCGAATGCAATTGGTCGACATAGTGCGTGACCGTTTGCGTGCCCAGGGTTGCCCAAATGCCGTCAAGAGCGGTCAGAGCTGTTTGCGTCGATCCCGTCGTGCTGCTGGCCTTGAAGTTGCCGGTGGTGAAGCCGTAGGAAGTGTCCGTCTCGTTGACAATTTCCCACACCGCAGACTGGAGCGCCGCGGAATTGTCCTGGCTGCTCGGCAACAGATTACTGGCCGCATAAGACATGAGCTGGTTCAAAGCCGTCGCCTTGCCTGCGCCCCAAGCGGTGGCCCCAGCCACCACCGAATAGTTATTGTAAGTAGTGCCGAAACTGAATACTTGACCAATCTCGGCGCAAAATGTAACGAAGGCATTGCCGTTCAGAAACCCAGAGAACTGACCGGCCCCACCACTATAACCAGGAGTGCCCACGCTAACGGTAGACGGGCCGCCGTATGTGTAGCTGTTGAGCAGGACTGTGTCGGCCAGCGCCGGCGCGGCCAGAGCTGCGGAGACCGCGACTGCTGCGAGACTCCTGACCATGAATCTGATTTCCATGATGTGATTCCTTTCGGTATTTATCGAGAGTTAATGACTTTTCTGCTGGTTTGGGAAACTGGATGTTTCATACCCTTTTCCACGCTAGTCAATTTACGCGCCGGGATTTGCTTCGGCAATAGCCATTTTGGGCCACTCGCCGGGCTTTCCTGCCGGCAAGCGGACTTCCGGCCCACGACTCTAATATAAAAGGAATAATACGGACGCGATCCTTTCGAGGTCCGGCCGACAAGAAAAATCGGGGTGGCTGTTTTCGACAATAGTCCGTTTGGGCTATGCCGTGGTTTTCTGGATGCGCGCTTGTTCCCCAATCGCCTGGGTGCCAGAACCATTGAATCTGTTTTTTGCGAGCGGAAGGTTTGACGGCGAGGGTGCCGCTTGAGCACCCCCGCGCGCCTGAATCAGGCGGGTGTTCCCGGAGCCTCTGACGAACGACGGCGGCGGGCGATTGCACCCACCATGCCAAGACCGGCCAGCATCATGGCGTAGGTCTCCGGTTCCGGGACCAGCGGGATATTTTGGGATAGCAAGTCGCCTGTCGCCTTGTCCTGGAGCGCATCCTTCAGGAACTGGACTTTCAGGTGCGGCAATGCGAAATTGAGGGCGCCACCAGACGTGAAGTCGATCGTCCAGCTCATGTTGTCCGTCAACGCGATTGGCGCGCCGGTGAAGCAGGCGCCACCCCCGCCCCCGGTCGTGCAGCCGACGTTGGCCGAAAGGCCATGCACGAGATCGGCGCCAAATGAACCCGGTCCGCTGAAGATGCTGGCACTCGTGAGCGCCCCGATATTCTTGATCTCGAATGCCTTGATATAATTGATACCGGACCAGTTAGGGGTGGCGCCGGTGGCGGCATTAAGAATGTCCAGTTGCAGGGTGTTTGAATCAACCACCGTAGTGTTGAAAGTGACGCCCTGCCATGTAAGGCTGTTGTCAGCCGCTGCCGCTGGCAGTGCGGCGATTGCCAGAGCCGCCACGGCCACACTCTTGAGAAGTTTGGTTTTCATGGTGAGTTATCTCCTGTCCATTTGATTGATTGTTGTCACGGCCCATGCCGGTTGGTGAAACGCCGTGGGAGTGATTTTGTTTCCATTCATACGCGAGGCTAATCTACTTAACGCCTATTTTCGCAGCAATGGCGCATTCGGACTATTGCTGCTGCCGCCAAGATTTAATGGGGGTTTCTGATTGCGGCAGTCGCTCGGCGGAGATTATGCTTAGTCCAAACGGACTATTGCCAGAAGCGAAGCGGTCGACCGCCCTGCCGTAATTCGTCGTGTCCCTGAGGTTGTTGCAGGGATTGAATCCATATCCTGGCGACGAAAGGGATGCCCTGCCGGTAAGGCTCAGTCGGCGCTGCTCTTGGGTTCAACGAATGGAGTAGCGACGTGGCGGGGCAGTCGCAGGCTCGGCTGCTCTCGTTCCGCCTTTTTTGCCTGGCGGTGTCCTGGTCGAGATGGCGCGCTGGTCGCCTCTAGCATTGCCGAAGGAAGGCGAACCGTGTCGGCTATGGCAGACGGGGTGGCTTGGCGCGCTGCGCGACCAGGACGAGTGCCCGCTCGATCAACCTGTTGATTCCTTGCGTCGGCACAACAACTGGCGAAGCGCCAGCAACACGAACATGGTATTTGTGAGCAGGTAGCGCTTCCATAGACGGCCCGGCTCGGAAAACAGCCGATGCAGCCACTCGAGCCCATAACGCTGCATCCAGAGCGGCGCGCGCTTGATGGTGCCGGCGTGGTAGTCAAAAGCCGCACCGACGCCGATCATCACCGCGTTGATTCGCCCGCGATGCGCCGCCATCCACTTTTCCTGCTTCGGGCAACCCAAGCTCACCCAAACCGTGCCCGCTCCGGAAGCATTGATGCGCGCAACGTCCGTCGCATCCTCCTCCGCCGAGAGCGAACGAAAGGGTGGCGAAATCGCACCGGCCACTTTCAAGCTTGGGAAGGCTTCCCGCAAGCGCTGCTGCAAAGTCGCCAGCGTCTCGTCGCTGCTGCCGTAGAGAAAGATCGACTCGTCGCGTCCCGCAGCTTGCGCGCAATACTTCCACATCAGGTCCGGGCCGTTGATTCGCTTCTGCTCGGCGAAACCCAGTCTGCGCAGCATCCAGGCCACGGGTGCGCCGTCGGGCGTCGCCATGTCGGCTTCCGCGACAACGCGACCAAACTCTGCGTCTTGCCCGGCAGTCACCACCGAATGCACATTGGTGATGCACACGTAGCGGCTCTCGTGTTCTTGTCCCCATTGGCGGATGCGGTCAAGCGCCTGCGCCCAGCGGATCGCGTCAATCGGTACGCCGAGAACCCGGCCGGTAAGGCGCTCGTCAGCCACGCTGGCCTCTCACTTCGTCGATCGCTTCCTGATAGATGGTCATCAGGCGCCGGTAATTCACCTCGGCAGAAAACTCGGCTTCGTACTGCGCCCGGGCCTTACGCCCCATCTCCCCCATCTCCTCGGGATGTGCCAGTGCCCACGCCATCTTGTCGGCCAGATCGCGCGGATTGCCCGGCTCGAAAAGGAGTCCGGTTTCACCGTCACGCACGATCTCAGCCAGCGCACCGATTCGGCTGGCGATTACGGGCGTGCCGCAGGCGAAAGCCTCGACGATCGTACGTGGGAAGTTTTCATACCAGATGCTGGGCACTATCAACACACTAGCGCGGCTCATTTCGCCGCGCACGGTTTCAGCAGGCACGCTCCCCAACCGCTTAACGCCAGCAATGCTATCCAACAAAGCAGCTTCAGGGCCGTCGCCAGCGACCGTCAGCCGAACCGCAGGCATAAGTGTCATGGCTGCAACCAGGGTTGCAATGCCTTTCTCCGCCGATAAACGGCCAACGAACAGCAAACCCGCGCGCAGAGACGAATCTGGTGGAGGAAAGTCCACGAAATTCGGTTTCACAACCACCCGCTCGGGGGGCAACCCGCCTTCGATGAACTTGCTACGACAGAACTCGTTCAGAGCAATGTACCGGGCAATCTTGTTGCGATAGGTGCCCAGCGCCCTGTGCAGCGTCAGCATTGCGGCCAGCACTGTCGATGCCGTGTGTGACCCGCGGTAACACGCACGAGTCACCCCGCGCCAGGGCACATTTCCCAGGCAATCCTCGCACACCTGCCCGCCGCGCATGAACAAGGCACTCAGGCACATCAGGCGAAAATTGTGCAGAGTCTGCACTACTGGCACACCCGCTTGATCCGCCGCCCAGTAAAGCGACGGTGAAATAAGCGGAAAAGTGTTGTGTGCGTGAATGACGTGTGGTCGGAAGCTGCGCAACCGCTCCGCGATGTCGCGTCGCGTGCGCAAAGACCAGAGCGTTTGACCCGCCACCGCGATGGATGAAAGGCTTCCGATGTCGTCGTTTTGACGGGCATAGGTTTCCACCAGATGGCCGTGCGACTCGAGCAGCGCAACCTCTTCCGCGACGACCGAATCCTCGCCACCACGATGCTGGTAGGCGTTATGAACGACGAGAACGCGATGTGCCGGAGCGGTACGCAGGGTCACGATCAGCGTGACCGCAAGGTCACCAGTTCATGTGGCGCTACTAGCACATTCAGATACCCGGATCTATCTGCCCTGATCGTCGTCTCTGCAGCATATCCATCTCTCTTGCTGCGAAAAATCTGAAACTGCAAACGCGAGGCAGCGCGGGGAAGCTTGATCGCCACGCTGTAACTGGAAGCCGGAAAAAACTGGCTTATTCTTGAGCCTCTGATGCCGGTGGTGTTGATTACGCCGATTCCCCAACTCTGATCCGAGTTCTGTGCCATGGCAACCGTGACCGCCGGTTTTTGGCCATAAGTCCAACCCATGCGCTTTTCACGAGCGCTCTCCGCGCCGTAAAAAAGCGCACCTATATCAAAGACGGTACGTAGTTGCTTAAGATAATAATACTTAGTGTTGTACTTGATCCCTCCAGTTCTATCATCTGGCCGAGCCAATACCTGCCCTGAGTCCTTGTTCGGGTGCTGATCATAGGCGCCTATGCCAATAAACCATATCCAATGAGTTACCGAGTGGTTCATGTCGCTCAGAAACCGTGCCGCTGTTGTTGCTGCCTCTGCCGTATCGCCTGGTTCCTCTTCCGTCGCGATCGCTCTTCCCGAGTCATCAAGAGCTCTAGGCAGTCCTCGCCCCGCCTCGGTCATCCAATACTCTTTGCCAGATCCTGCAATAAGATTCTCCATGATGGGATTTGCGCCCATGTTGTAACTATGTGTGGCGACCGCTTGGAGGCCAGCCCACGAATCAGGATCGGTTTTCATTGCCAAGACGGCTTTGCCAGCGTAACCATCCGCGCTGGCCCACTCGGGGCCAATGATTCCGACATCCGTCAACCTCCTCGAATCCAGTTCTCGGCGCAAAAGTTTGGCTGACTCGCTGAGTTGCTCAGGAGAAAACCCCCGCGGCTCATTGGCGATCCCGGTTACATCGATTCTCACGTCACGTTCATCATATATTTCCCGGATGAATGTCGCCAACTTGCTCGCGTACTCTTGCATCGATTCCGCCGGCGCCGATTCGCCGCGGGCTGGCGCGAGCAGGACCTGTTCGACACCGCTAGCTTTCAAGATGCCCAGATAGCCATTGTCCACGTAGCTGTTGTAGAACACGGACTTCATCTGGCTCACGGAAATATGCGCATCCGATCGCACCCAGAGACGCACCAAGTTCATTCCCAAGTCCGCATAAACCCGATCAGACAACTGGGCAACTCGCGCGGCGCCGTAACGTTTGAACAGAATTTGCTGATCTCGTGGCTGGCTGGCGCCGAAGCCCATAAGGACCTGCCTGGGCTTGTCGTCGATAGTAATCAGAGTGTCAATAAGTGCGTGCTTTGGGTCGACGCCGATATCAGTTTGCGCGGCGACTAGCGGGTTGTTGATAAAGGCTATCGCTAAAGCTCCCGCCAAGTGCCATCTAGTTGAACCATTTTGCATCTTTGACCTCGTTGAATTTGACGAGAGGGGGCCATCCAGCGTTGGCGCGAGCAATTTCCCCAAAACATAAACCGGCAAGAAAAAAATACGGGACGGCAAAATGCGGTGACTCGAATACCGGTTGCACGACAGCCGTTACCAAAAGTGATATGAACAACATGAACATCCACAGCCAGTAATCTGCTTCCCGCGTGTCGTTTTTCTGGCGTTCGTAGCGGAATTTCTGCCAAAGCTTCAGCAATAGAACCAAGTGAAAGATGAGCCAAGGCACAAGACCCAGGAGCCCTGTACGCGTTAACACCGAGACATAGCTATTGTGGGGTTCGCGTACGACCACAGGCTTTCCCCCCGCTCCACCAACAGAAAAGTTCGTCAAGGCTACTCCAAATCCTACGCCTGTAGCAATTGTTCCGGGCGACGAAGCCCATCGTGACAGCGCCGCAGCCGTCCAGTTCTTCCGTTGATCCACACCGCTACGCGCGCTCTCCAGCCCACCCTCGCCCGTCACACTCTCCAATTGGCTGGAGAGCATCTCCAGGCCGACCTTGCCAACCCGGCCCTCGAACTCCACACCGGAAAAATCGATTGCAGCCAGTCCAACGACCGCAGCCATAAATATCACGACAAGGCGCCGCGCAGCAATGCCGTGGCCACCAACGGCCAGCAGCAACATGGTCAAGCCCGCCACGATGTATGTGGCGCGGGACTGCATCATCACCACCGCAAACGCAAAGACAATAAAAGCGACGGCGATCAGCCAGCGCGACGCACTATTGCCAGCACGCCAGGCAAATTGATCCGGTATCAGAATGGTCGCCATCAGCCCGGCCAGTGCAAGCACGTTGCTGGTTGCGAAATAGCCCACGAGCGGCACCGCCTGCTGGTAGCCTGTCACCTTCGGCGAGTATGCCAACAATGCTTTCTGAAAGGGGTAGAAAGGGAAATAAATCAGCGCGGCAATCAGCAACAGCCAGAGAAACCGATGGCGCCATGATTTCCACTGTTCAGCGTTGCGGGCGAACGCCACCACGCAGATGCCGCCGAAAAAGAAAAGGCTATCTAGAAGAGGCAGCGCATCTCTTGCCGCAGTGATGCCGTGCTCTGCAAGATTCATGGGCAAGTGCAACACGAGCGGCGGCAGCGCATAAACGAGCAACAAGAAAGTGCTCGCACCTTCAATCCACAAGGCTCCCCAGGCTCGTATGGCAACCCACGTCAGGCTGAGCAGCAACACCAATTCTCCCACGGTCACCCGTGCACTCCCTAACCCGACGGAGAAATTGCTGAAGCCGTAATTGAGGACGAAATTACCCAGGACCACCAGGAACAGAACGCGTATCCAGAGCGGCGCTTGCGGCGACGCCAGGCGAAAAACTAGAACGACCACTAGTGCGAGCAGCACGTACAAAAAAATATAAAGCCCCAGTTCAGGCGCCAGCACAATAAAAAACACGGTCACAGCCTGAATGAACAGAAACGCCAGGACGCTGAGAATCCAGGCCGAGGGCGTCATCCTGAAAAGGGATCGACCAACTTCAAGAGCAGTGTTTTTCATGGCGTGTGGAGTTCAAGCCATCGAAAGTTCGAGTACTTCGCAACGCGCAACTTGATCCCGCGAAGTGGGCGAGCATCCATCAGCCGCACCTACAACCAGCATTCTTAGAAAATAGATCATGATGAAACGGTTTTGCAGAACTTTCGTTCCAACGGCATTCGCGGCGTACTCCGTTGTGACTGGCAAGACAAATAATTGTCGGAGTGCTCTAAGCACTGCCGCTGGTTTTTTTCGGCGTACCAGTGTCTCCATCTGGTAAACGAAGTGCAAGGCATCCAGCCACGGGAGCCCCCTGGCGCGCGAGTGTTCCCAGTCCAGCACAAACAGATCTCCCGATGTGCTTGCGCGGATGTTCCATGGCGTAAAATCTCCGTGCTCAATACAAACCTTCAGGTCAGGCCCCGTCGTTTTTCGCAGGACAGTCAGTGACTTCGCGATCAGCGTGGCCAAACCAGGTTCGCGTAGCAGGTGCGAAACCTCTTTTTCCAACTGGTCGATAGCCGAGGACCAGGAAATGGTCTCACTTCCCAGCAAGAGAGTAAGGAATGCAAAATGCCGTTCGGCAAGCGTGGGTTCGGCCGACTGCTCGGGCCCGGCAGACTCGACAATGAAGAAAGCTTTCCGGTGGCTGTATTCTCCCTGCACAATTACGCGCGGAAAGCACGATTCCCGCTTGGCTGCTTCCGTCAGAACTCGCGCTTCGCGCTGCAAAACCGTTATCGCCCCCGGCGAATCCGCAATTCGCGCGTAGGCGAGGCTATTGCCAGCACCATCCATTATCTTGAGCGTCAGCTTTGCGCGCGGGCCGGGCGCGCCCTTGAGCAGGCCGATGCATGCAGGGTTTGATTCCGGTACGGCATTTAATATGGGCGTGAGATCAGGGCATAGATCTGCCAATGTTTCCACGGTTTCGACCCAGCCCAACCATATCCGCAGCGGCAAGGTAGCCGCCAGAGCCCGTCGATACAGGCGTCCTGTCCAACGGGAGGGGTAGTACATGCGCAAGGCCGACTTCAAGACCTGCTTATTGAAAAAAGGCAGCACCAGATGGACACTCCCATCGCGCCGCCGATGTACCACATAAGCGGGTTTGCCCGCGCTGTCCGCGCGAGCGGCCGACGCAGCGAATCTGTCGCGCCAGGACCATGCCAGGTAGACCAGCGCTGCCACCTCTCCGCAAACCAGTGCAAGCATGATGCCGCGTTCACCGAACTCGCGCACAGTCAGCAGAGCCAGTGCAACGGAAAGTACCGCCCAGCAGGTGCTCGCATGTGCCAGAATCCGGGTTTCCCCCATGGCGCGGTGATAATAAGCCGCCATGCGATAGCCGTAGCCAAAGAAATAGTAGAGCGCCTGAAAGACCACCAGAATTGCGAACGGACGATATTCCTCGCCGTACAATAATGTCATCAGCCACTCATCTATGGGCAGCAGGAGCAGGACGAATACGCCGAGGGCGACGCCGCCTACGAGCCCCAGTCGTCCCAGATAGGCGATCAGCGAATGTCGTCCAGTATCCCGGAGATGCAGTGCTGCACGCACCGGCACGATGTTGTCCATCCACTGGAAGGCGACGTTGACCGGGCCCAGCAGATTCTGGGCGGCTCGGATGGCTCCTGCGGCTTGCTGGCCAATCATGCCCGCTCCGAGAAGGATGACGCCTTGCGAAGCCAACCATTGCAACTGCCATGTCAGGAGGAAATCCCTGCTCGCTGACCAGTGCTGCTTAATCACGATGACCGCCTCGGCATAAGCCGGACGTAAGCCATGGCTTACGGCGGTCACTAGGGCTGAACCCGAAAAAGCAAGGGCAAGGGCGAGCAGAGCGGCGTTGGGAGTCAAGTCATCCGAGTAGATCAACCAGGCCAAGATGGCCAACTGGCCACCATATGCGAGCAAATCACTGAAAAAGACGGCGCGATTCGCTACTTTCACGTACAGTGCGCGCCGCAGCCAGTCCTGCAACTGGTATCCGGCCATGGCAAAGGCCAACGGCCAGATCATCGGCCCGAGACTAAGGTGCTCGGACCACAGCCCCATCAACCATGCGATGCATTGCACTCCGACGAGGGTCACACACAACACTAGCAAGGTGTATCCAAAAAAACCACGTAGCTGCTTGCGCTGAATCACCTCGTCGGATTCCGCAGGGACTGCCGTCATCATGGGTGCGACGACGAGCGAAGCCTGGAAGGTGTTGGCGTAGAGAAGGTAGGCTTGCGCCACAACGTACGCACCAAACGCTTCAAGTCCCATCACGCGGGCGAGCAACACCCCGGTGATGAAATTGCTGCCGCTCACCAGAGCCTGGTCGCCTAGAGACCATAGGTGGGAGTGCGAGGGGGGAAAGAGTTTGGTCATGCTGCCACTACACTTGCCGATCGATTCGACTTTGTTCTGGATGGCACTCATAATTCCGTCAATTCATAACATTTGTGGCGAAGAACCACCTTCATTACGCAGGGCGGCTGAAATGCCAGCGACGGGTGGACATGGTACTGCTCATCAGCGTTGAGAAAGCATGAATGGGAAAATAGCTGAGCCTCGCGTCATCCCTTTTCAGGAACGTTGATGGCCGGACTATGAATTAATTCTAGCGGTACATAGATATTTTCCACCGCGGCATCCCAAGTATGTTCAAGTGCCCTAGCGCGGGCCCCTAAAGACAACTGCTCTAATTTCGAACGGGATCCAACTAACTCGACTAGCTTGTCAGCCATCGATTCAACAAGGCGTTGAACCGAAAGGCCAGTCGTCTCTAGGGCGATGCCGGACGTGTCATCTACCAAAACGCCCGGTCCACCCAAATTCAGGCAGAGCACGGGCAGTCCCTGCGAAAACGCCTCCAGAATGACGTTGCCGCTCGAGTCGTGGAGGCTTGGAAAAACTAGCAAGTCGTGATTTCTGTATTGCTCATGCAACTCGGCTTGAGTGAGCCAGTCGATACAGGTCACGTGTTCCGAGATACCCAGCGCGTTAGCTGACACTTGCAGGGATGACTTCATTGGACCACGTCCAACCAGCGTTATGGCTACATCCGCATCTCGCTGTCGTGCTTTGGCGACGGCACGTACTGCTAAATGAATACCTTTCCAGCCAATCAGACGACCTGCATATAGGCATTTAAGGGGCCTTTGGCCAGTGCGATGAGCCGCAGGCGGCGGGGTATTGATGCCAATTTCCAGCGATGTGGTGCTTGTATAGCCTGCACGTGTAATCCACGCAGCGGTCTCGGGAGTCTTGGCCACGATATATTGTGATCTTTTCATACAACGGTGCAAGGCGGGATTTGCCAACGAAATCCAATTGACTGTGTACCGTACGATCTCGGCGATTTGCGCCTTCAATGGCAAAGCCCGTATCAGATACCCAGGAGCGCCTTCACCCCCCCCTACCGGGCCGAAGATTAGCGGTATGCCCAATTTGTACAGAAAACTTGGCTGGCGCCACACACCAAAAGTAATGTGATGCGCCGCGTCGAATGCGTGCTGCTGATGGGCAGCCCTAGCTAGCGGAACAATGCTGCGTTGCCACAATGCGTAATACAAGTGCACCCCTCGTCCACCTTTTTTCCACCAACTCGTCCAGCGTGGCAAATCATAATAAATGAAGTGCAAGCGTTTACGAATAGCAGGCTCTAGCTGTTCATATTCGGGCTCGATGGCCTCCTGGTTGTTGCGCCGGGTGAGCACCCATACATCATGCCCACGCCGCGCCAATGCCAGCGCCCAGTTCCAGCCAACGCCGGGCTCGGAGCCTTTGCCGGGCTCGCAGGCATAGGCAGAGAGCAGGATACGCAACGATTTGCGGGGAGAGTCGCTCATCGTGCGGCTCCGATGCGGGCCGAGGTACGCGTAGCGAGGTACTCGAGCGGTGCGGCAACTGCTGCCGCGAGGGTCTCTTTCAGTCCACAGCCGGTATCAATCGAGATGGCGTGTAGTTGAACGGCAAGATGGGCGTAATCTTTGGAAAGAACTTGGGCGGCCGCCAGGGTGATTTCGCCTTTCCTTGCCACCAGCAGATCGGGAGGTGCGTGCAGAATCAGCCAGATATCCGGCTTGGGCACCAGGTCGACGAGCAGACGCTGGAGAAAGCTGCCGCGCGGCAAGCGGTATCTGGCCGGGTCAACCAGCATGTCATGGTAGTAGCGATCAAACACCACCAGTGTCGAGCGCAGTTTGGCCGGATACACCCAGCGCAGCCATCCCATCCAGTAGTCGATGATGAACAGGCCAACTTTCGCGGCACTGGCCAGGTGGCCACGCGGTTCTTTGCCATGCGGATCCGTGACAACAGTACCGTCAAGAGCGGCGCCGAAATGCGGGCGGAGATGGAAGCGGCGCAGCCGTCGAAAGGCCGGTGCGAGTTCACGTTCGAGATGCTCGATGACGGTGGTTTTACCGCTGCCATCCGGCCCGAGCACGGCGATGACGAGGCCAGTTGGCTTAAGGATACGGCGCGCGCGGCGCAGCCACTCGCTGGCTCTGCTGAGCAGCCGCCCGACGAAGGGTTCGCGGGACATGCTGTCGCTCAAGGCGAGCTGTAATTGCTCGCGGTGTTGCTCGAACCACGCCACGTCGCCCCGTCTAATTGCGGACTCCAGCTCGTCTGGCAGGGTTAGCGGCGCAAGCCGCGCCAGCACGGCGCGACAGCCCGCCGGGTCTTCCGTCAGGAGGGCGGCAAGGGTGTCGATGTGACGTGCTTCGACCAAACCTTTGTCGCATCGCTTGACGAAGTAATACTCGAATTCGGCCGCCGCCGCAGGAATCCAGAAGCCGGTGGGCACCTTGCGGCGGTTGGCGAGGACCGCTTGGCTGCAAAGCCAGAGCCGCCCATTGCGACGATAGCTGGCTGAGGAATCGGGATGCAGGTAGGCAATACGATGACCTACCTGGCGAGCGAGGACATAGTAACAAGCGGAAGTTTCGTGCTGAAGTAGCTGTACCAGCCGCGCGCCAGGCACGCTGCTGGCGTCATTGAAAAGCGCCGGCAGGCGCAGGAAATCGGCTTCGGAGACCATGAAATCAATGTCCGAATCGATTCTGTCCGGATAGCCGCTGTAGCCAGATAAAATCACATAAGGCATGGCATGCGCATCGAGCGCGGCGCAGAAGTCGAGAAACATCTGTTTGCGCACCGCTTCCACAGCAACCGTAGACGCATCGTCTGGGGAGGGCTGTGCCGACGCCGCGACGTTCATTTGGTCTGCTTGATTCACGGCAAACCCGCTTGAAAATCGTGACAGGCCTTGGCCAGACCCGCTTGCAGGCTCGTTTTCGCTTGCCATCCCAGAGAACGCAACCTGGAAACATCCATCAGCTTGCGCGGCGTGCCATCCGGCTTGCTATCATCAAACTCGGTATTCCCTTCGTAGCCGACCACGCTCTTGACCGTTTCGGCCAGTTCCTTGATGGTCAGGTCGTCACCGACGCCGATATTTACGACCGGTGGCATGAAGATTCCCGTCGCTGCTTCCTCACTGCCGAGCAGCGTGTTGAAGGTGTCATCGGGGAGGGTCATGAGGTAAATGCAGGCATCGGCCATGTCTTCGCTGTACATGAATTCGCGGCGTGGTGTGCCGGTGCCCCAGACGCTTACCGTGGGTGCCTTGGCTTGCTTGGCTTCATGAAACTTGCGAATTAGTGCTGGGATGACATGGGAGTCATCTGGGTGGTAGTTGTCGCCGGGGCCGTAGAGATTGGTGGGCATCGCGGCGACAAAGCGGGTGCCATATTGCCGGTTGTAGCTCCAGCACATTTCGATGCCGGCGATCTTGGCCAGCGCATAGGGCCGGTTGGTGGCTTCGAGCGGGCCGGTGAGCAGTGATTCTTCCTTGAGCGGCTGCGGGGCGAGCTTGGGGTAGATGCAGCTGGAACCGAGAAACAGCAGGCGCTTGACCCTGTTGCGGTAGGCAGCGTTGATGACGTTGCTCTGGATGGCCAGGTTGGACGCAATGAAGTCGGCCGGGTAGGCATTGTTGGCGTGGATGCCGCCCACTTTTGCAGCGGCGAGGAAAACGTAATCGGGCTTTTCCTTGGCGAACAGGGCTTCAGTCGCTTCCTGCCGGGTGAGGTCGAGCTCGGCATGGGTGCGGGTGATGAGCTGGTTGTAGCCATGCGCCTGGAGGTTGCGCACGATGGCGGAACCAACCAGGCCGCGGTGGCCGGCGATGTAGATTTTTGCGTTCTTGTCCATACCCGGCCTGCTTTACTCGTGGTGATCGAAGGCGGCGTAGCCGTGTTTCTTGACCAGTTCGTCACGTTCGGCACTCTTCAGGTCTTCACGAACCATTTCGGCAACCAGTTCGGCGAAGGTGGTTTTCGGTGTCCAGCCAAGCTTTTCCCGGGCCTTGGTCGGGTCGCCAAGCAGGGTTTCGACTTCGGTGGGGCGGAAGTAACGCGGATCGACCCTGACGATGATGTTGCCGTTCTGGTCGGTCCCTGTTTCTTCAACGCCTCGCCCTTGCCAGGTGATCTCGATGCCGAGTTCGCGCGCGGCGGTATCGACGAACTGGCGCACGCTGTATTGGACGCCGGTGGCAATGACGAAGTCGTCGGGCTGGTCCTGCTGCAGCATCAGCCATTGCATTTCGACGTAGTCCTTGGCATGGCCCCAGTCGCGGAGGGAGTCCATGTTGCCAAGGTAGAGGCAGTCCTGCAGCTTGAGCTTGATTCGTGCCAGCGCACGGGTGATTTTGCGGGTGACAAAGGTTTCGCCGCGCAGCGGTGATTCGTGATTGAACAGAATGCCGTTACAGGCATAGAGGCCGTAGGCTTCCCGGTAATTGACCGTGATCCAGTAGGCGTACATTTTGGCGACGGCGTAAGGGCTGCGCGGGTAGAAGGGGGTGGTTTCCTTCTGCGGGGTTTCCTGGACGCGGCCATAGAGTTCGGAAGTGCTGGCCTGGTAGAAGCGGGCCTTCTTTTCGAGACCGAGAATGCGGATGGCTTCGAGGATGCGCAGGGTGCCGATACCGTCGGCGTTGGCCGTGTATTCGGGGGTTTCGAAGCTGACGGCCACGTGGCTCATCGCGGCGAGGTTGTAGATTTCGTCGGGCTGGACGTGCTGGATGATGCGAATCAGGTTGGTCGAGTCGGTAAGGTCACCGTGATGCAGGATGAAGTTGCGGTTGTTGACATGTGGGTCCTGGTACAGGTGGTCGATGCGGTCGGTGTTGAAGAGCGAGGCGCGGCGCTTGATGCCGTGCACGATGTAGCCCTTGTTGAGCAGGAATTCGGCGAGGTAGGCGCCGTCCTGGCCGGTGACGCCGGTAATCAGTGCTGTTTTTGTCATGACTTTGCCTGTTCAGGGAGTTACGGAATCAAACGACCGGCGACGCGAATGCGATCTTGCGCATTGATGGCGGCAAGCATGTCGCGAACGAAGTGGTCTTGCAGTTGGTAGGCCTTGCTAACGTCCTGATCGATCGACGACACGCGCACCAGCATGCCGTCGGGTACTTTTCCGGTGAGTCCGTAGCGCAGCTGGATCAACTTGCGGCCCAGACCGGGCAGCGTCACCTCGTCACCGATGGTGATCCAGTAGGTGATCGGTTCATTCCGGCTGCCTTGAACCGCTTCAAGGCGTCGCACCGGCAGGACGCCGCTCTCGGTCGTGATCTGGCTTTCGCGGTTATTGCTCAACTGAAAGCCCTGCGCCGCATAACAGAACTCCGGCCGATGTACCTGTGTCTTGTCGCCACTCTGGTCGCCGCCGTAGGCGATGGAGAGCATGATGCGTTGCCCGTCGTCGTTGACGTAGGTGCGGGAAAGCGTTTGGTCATAGAGGGCGTCGAGCTTTTCCTTGACGTCGGGGCTGACCAGGGCCGGCACGATGCCGGGAGCGACTCGCCAGTCGGCAAACTGCTCAGGAAATATTCGCGCGATATCCATACGCGCACCCTGGTCGGCAATCTTTTCAGTTGGCCGCAAGGCCATCGCCAGGCCAGATGCGGCGAGCATGAGTGCAAGCAGGAGGACGTTTCTCAGCCAGAGCTTCACGGTCTTGCCCCCCGCGCAGCGCGACGATGCCGCCACCTGACGGCATATTGCAGCAGCGAATCGACGGCAATGATCAGCAGCAGCGCACTCAGGAACAGGACCATGCCGGCAAAGGCATGCAGGAAGCCTTGCCCCGCTTCGTCCCCGAAGTGGTAGGTAATCAGCGTCAGCACCATCACGCGGATGACGTTGGCGGTGAAGGAGATCGGCACGATCAGGATGGCCAGCGTGACGTTGCGCAGCAGTGAGTCGCTGCGGATGATGTTGAGGTAAAGCAGACCCAGCGCTTCCAGGGTGAACAGGGTGTGCAGACCGGCGCAGGCATCGGCCACCAGCAGCTTGTACTGGCCGATCTGCAGGACTACGCCGCTGCGGGCGATGGGGTAGCCCGCCGAGAAGAGAATGTGTTCGGCGACGAAGGAGACGGCCGTCTTCATCGGCATGGTCAGCGCATCGACAAGCGCACCGGGTAACGGGATCATGAACAGCATGAAGAACAGTGCAAACCACTGCGCCTTCAGTGCCGCCGTTCCGCGTGTGAGCAACAGAATGGCGACCAGCAGCCAGATGATGGAACCGACTTCGAAGAGGAGGATGTCCTGCGAGCGCCCGATGATGTAGAGCAGCAGCCCGACGATGAAGATCGGCCAGCCCCAGGTACTGGTCTGCTGGCCGTGACTGGTCAGCCACATGTTTGGCCAATTTCGCCAGGCCAGCCAGCAGGCGACGGACAGAACGATCGGGCCGTGCTTTTGCTCGTCGGTTGCCCAAATGGTTCGAAACAGGTCAAGAAAGCTTGGCAGGTAAAGGACCATCAGTCCTGCGATAATCGGCAGCCATGCCAACCACTGCGCAAGCGCCTGCCGCGACGCGCGCGGAATTGCTGGAGCGCCCATTCCCATGCCGTGTCTACTCCCCGCCCGATTGCAGCAGCTGCGTATTGCTTCGCTGGTGCTGTTGCTGGTTCTGGTGCCGGGTGTGTTTGTGCTTGGCGCGCAGCCAATTGCTGTCGGCCTTGTTCCAGTGCCGTGGGACAAGCTGGCACACCTTGCGTTGTGCATGCTGCTGGCGATTCTGATCGGGCTGTCTGCCGGACTGCTGCGTCTGCATGGCGTTGCCCTGCTGCTGCTGGCCTTTGTCCTCACGACCTTGGTGGGCATGCTGGACGAAGCGCATCAAGCCTTCCTGCCCGGTCGTTCCGCCGGATGGGACGATTTTCTTGCTGACGCGTTCGGTGCGCTGCTTGGCGTTTTCGCCCTCGCCCGGCTGGGTCTTGCCGGGCGTGCCGGCAGTTGAGCGGCGGGAAGTCAGCTGGCTGTCGTCGATTGCCTGCTCGCTGCCGGAATGCGCGTTGTGTGTTGCCGACGCGATGGCGGCTGGGTCGACAGGGAATGCGCAGACCGGCATCAGTTCTACCCCTGGTTGAGCACGGAACCAACGACAGTGGCGCCGCAATCGTGCACGGAATGGACAAGCGCTTGCAGGCGTGGCGCGAAGCTGACGTTTCGGCGTGCGACAATGAGGCTCCCACGGGCGCGAACGGCGATTGTCTGATGGTCGGCAGTCTCGGTCGCGGCAGGCGTATCGACGATGATCACGTCGTATCGACCCGGCAGGGTCTCCATCAGATTTGCAAAAGCTTCTCGGCTGAGCAGCTCCTGCGGATTGGGGGGCACGGCACCCGCGGGCAGGATGCAAAGGCCATTGAGGCCAGGAATGCAGCCGATGGCTTCGGTCAGCACTGCCCGGCCGGCGAGAATGCTGGACAGGCCCAGCTTGTTTGGCCGCCTGAAAAGTTCGTGCTGGCGGGGCTTGCGCAGATCGGCGTCGATCAGCAGGGTGCGCTGACCCAACTGGGAAAAAACGACGGCCAGGTTCGCAGCGATGAAGCTGCGGCCTTCGCCGGAATCCGGGCTGAGCACGGCCAGAGCCTTGCCGCCGCCCGTATCGGCATCGAACCAGCGCAGCATCAGTTGGCTGCGCAGGGCGCGCAGTTGTTCGACAAACGGAGTGAAGGGCTTGAATGCGGCGACGACTTCCTCGCTGACGCACTCGTCGCCCGCCATGAGGTACGGGTAGTCGTACTGATGCGAAAGGGCCTGTTGAACGTCCTCGTTGCTGAGCAGCCCGAGCTGGACGGCGGCGGCGCCGAAACGCATTCCCTGAGCACTCTGCAGCCTGAGGATGGTTTCGGCGTCCGCGGGTGCCAGGCGACCGCTGTCGATCAGCATGGCGCCAATTGACGGACCTGGGCCGAGATGGAGTTTTTCAGTCATTACGTTCATTACGGGTCAGGCCTCCGAAATCTTTAGCTGTGTTCCTGGATTGTTGCGATCGACGCGGGAGGTGGGCGAGAAACGCCTGCCTTTGCCCCGACCCGGTGTGAGCGCCGAGCCAAGCGCGGCGAGTACCGGCAAGTCCAGCATCTGCGCGAGATCATCGGCCGAGCGCACGCGTCGTTGCGCGAGTTCGAGCAACAGCGCCGCACCGATCCCGAGCAGTGTGCCGAGGAAGACCGAGACGAGCAGGTTGAGAAGGAGCTTCGGCTTCGAGGGCTCAAGTGGCTGCGAGGCTGGCGTGAGAATCGCGATGTTGGTCTGCAGCGATTGCGACTCGAACTTGCTCTGTGTCATGCGCTGCCCGATTGCGTCGAAGCCCCGTTGTGCAGTTTCCACTTCACGCGCCAGCACATCGATCTCGTCACGCTGGATCTTGAGATCAAGCACTTTTTTCCGTTGCGCTTCGATCGCAGCCTGGATCTCGATTTCCTTGGCCTCGCTGACCAGTCCGGCCGTGCCAATGGCTCTGGTCACCTTGGCCGTCTCGCTGCGCATGCGTGTCCTGAGTTCGTTAATTTCCGCCAGCATGCGCTGGTACTGCGGGTGGTTTTCGCCGAGGTTGCCCGAGAGTTCCTTGAGTCTGGATTCCAGGCGTGCGAGATCGGCTTTGAGCTGGTTGATCAGCGGGTTCTGCATGACTTCCTGCAAGGTGTCCGAGCGGTCGATCTTCTGCTTGCTGGTGGAATCAGCACCCTGCGACTCGGCCTGGGTGAGCAGCGCTGACAGCTCGTTGTATTTCTGCATCTCGTAGTCAAGGCTCTTGTCAGCGGCGATGATGCCGGTCTTCTGCTGGAAATCCGACAGTGCCTTTTGCGCCACCTCGAGGCGTTCGCGCTGGGCCTTGACCTGCTGATCAAACCAGTCGGCGTACTGGCGAGCCGGCTCGACGCGCAACTCGATGTTGGTAGCGATGTAGGCCTGGGCGAAGGCATTGGCGATCGCTGCTGCGAAGACCGGGTCGTGTCCTGTGAAGCCGATATGGATGACGTTGCTTTCGCGCGAGGGCTGGACGTCAAGCTTCTTTTGCAGCAACTGCGCCAGCCAGGCAGTGAGCTGGCCCTTGCCGTCGGTCGCTTCCTGCCATTGTTCCTTGATCTGCGGGTTTTCGTCCATGCGCAACAACTTGACGACGAGCTGCGCCGTGCGGTCGCTGTTGATGATGTCGATCTGGGTGGCCATGTAGCCGGGTGCCATCATGCCAGGCAACACCATGCCGACGATCGGGTCGGGCGATTTGACGTCGACGACTACCGAGGTTGCTGCCGTATATTGCTTCGGCAGCAGCAGACTGACCGTCAGCGTGGTCAGAACGGTCAACCCGAGCACGGCCAGCGCCACCGTTCGGCGTGCCCAGAGGATCAGGAGAAACTGGTTGAGAGTCATGGGGATCTTTCGGTTGGCGCGGCGATCAGAAGAAGCTTTCCTCGACGTGAAGTACGTCGTCGGGCTGGATAACATCGAACTTCTCGGGGGCAATCACGGCCAGGTTGCCATCTGCTGTGCGGCGATGAATGCGCAGGCTCCGCTCGGTGCCGCGCATCGTGAGGCCGCCGCCCCGGACCAGCGCCTGCAGCACGGTCATCCCCCTTTCGATCCGGTAGGGGCCGGGGCGCTGGACTTCACCATAGACATAGAAGACGGGCGCCCGGTGCACGTAGATGACGTCACCACCCGCGACGACGATGTCCTCATCGCTGTTTCCCGACACGAACAAGGCAGGCACGTCGACCTCCTTGCGGAAAGGCTTCCCGTCCCGGATGCCGGTGACGATGACGACGTCTGAACCATCGGGAATCGCTCCACCAGCCGTCGCCAGCATGTCGGTCAGCCGGGTGTTGCCGGTTTCGATCGGGTAGCGGCCAGGGCGATTGACCAGCCCGAGCACGGATACCTGGTTTCCCCTGACCTGCGTCAGCAGAATATTGACCTGCGGTTTCTGGACGAAACCTCCTTCTCGAAGCTTGTCGGCGATGGCTTTTTCGGCATCGCGGAGGGTGAGATCTCCCAACTGTACGGCGCCGATCAAGGGATAGGTGATGATCCCGCTGTCAGCGACACGTGATTCCACGGTCAGGTCGGGGTTCTGGAAGACGCTTATCCTGATCGCATCGCCAGCCCCGAGGCGGTAATCTGCCGATTTGTCCTCAGCCTGCGCAAGGGACGCGAAGCTCAGTGGGAGCAGGATGAAGAGAAGGAGTGTCTTGAAATAGCTCATGGTTAGCGCTCGCTTTGCTTACTTGAGTCCGGCAACGCCTTTGTTGATCGCTGCGTCGCCGGGGGTCGTCGCGATTTTTTCGGCGGGTGCTGCGGACGCACTGCCCGAGAAGTCACCGAGATACTCGATCTTGGCCTTGCCACGCAGTTGCTTGACCGCGTCGCTCACGCGCTCGGCCTTTTGCTTGTTGGTCAGGTAGCTTTCGATGAGCGGTAATGCTTTCGCCTCGTCGAGTGGCTCGGGCTTGGTGCCCAGAACGGTGACGATGGCGGCGCGGCCGGCGTCTTCATAGACCTGCGGCTGCCCTTCCTTGGCCCGGGCAATCCTGGGTAGCAGATCGAGCGAAATCTGTTCGGCGGATTTGATCGCGGGACCGCCACTCACGGCAACGCCGCTGGCCTTGAGGCTGTCGGCGATCGCTGCCACCGGCTGGCCTTTGGCGAGCTGGTCCTTGACCTTGGCGAGAGTTTCCGGGGTGCTCATAAAGGCAAGCTCCTCCAGACGATAAACCTTGCGATTGGCGAAGTTGTCGGGATGGTCGGCGTAGTACGTTCTCAGCTCCGTGGTTGTCGGTTTGGCAACACCGCTGCCCGCCTGCTCCAGGTAGGCTCGCGCCAGCACTTCGCGACGCGTGGCTTCGAGCAACTGCATGACATTCGGCGTTCGATCCAGCTTCGCCTCCAGCGCCTGCTGTACAGCCAGTTCCTGGTCAATCAGCCCTTCCAGAACCTGTCGTCTGGCGGCGTCGGCTTGCTCCGCCTGGATGGACGGCCCTCGCTGAAGAACGAAATTGATCTGATGTACGGAGATCTCGCCATCATTGACCTTCGCCGCCGCTTGTGTCGCGACTTTCTTTTCCGAGGCAGATTCGCCGCAGGCACTGACTGCGAGTGCTGAAACGAGTGCGGCGATAATTGTCGTCGAGGTTTTCATGTGTTTCCTTCCTGAGCTGAGCATGGCAGTTTGCAGAGGCTTTCAATATTTTGCGGTGGCGGAGATGAACACGATGCGGTCGCGGTAATCGAACGCATCGTAGTTGGAGTTGCGATCAGTCAGTGTGACGCCGGCATTTAGTTGCAGCCAGCGCGCTGGCGTGTAGGCCACATCGAGGCCTAGGCTGGAAGTGTCGTCCTGGCGCTGTTCAAGACCTGCCGGGAGCGGAATGATGGCCCCTCGATACGCTTGGAGCCCATAAGCGACCCGCCCATTTACGGTGATCTGGCTGGTCGCTGCCCACTGCGCGGCCAGCGTGATTTGGTCGAGGACGTAGTAGCTGGAGGTGAGTTGCTGGTATGCTTCCAGCTTTCGGTTGTAGCCAACGCTGAAAACACTCTTGCCGCTGTAGGCATAAAGGTACTGCAGGTTGCCGACCCAGCCGGCATAGTCGCGCTGCGAAAAGTGCTGATGCTGACGGTCCAGGTAGTCGAGCCGGCCTCGTAACTGACTGTGCCCGGTGAGGCGCCAATCAAGCTCGACGCCGTAGTTGTCCTGTGTGAATCCGTTGTCGTACTGGAATACGCTGTTCAGCAGGCGATTCGAGTAGTTTCCATCGAGGTGAACAGCGCGGGCCGTCGCGGTATTTCCGGACGCGGGGCGAAAACGCAAACCGAGCTCGTATCCGTTTGCGTCATAGTCGCCATCCGTGCGCGTGGGAACTTGGTTGGTGAGGCTGGTGGACACGAGGCCGGCTACGGCAGCCCAGCTGGAATGAAACCAGTAGTTGGCCTCGAAACGCTCGACTTCCGTCGTCTGCACGTTTCGTCGACCGGCGCTGCGGTTGTCGGCGTAGTCGTTGGGCAATTCGCTACGCAGAAAGGACAGCGTTCCGGTCAGGCGCTTGCCCGCAGACCACAACCATTTGGCATCGTAGTTGACAGCGACAAAGTCGAGGTAGTCGTTGGTTTGATAGCGGTAGTCGACCATATTCACGTTGGCAATCAGACGCTGAACGCCAATGGTCTTGTCAAGATTGGCGCCGATGGTGGTGGTCGTGATGGTGTCCGCTTGCGGATCGGCGTCAGGCGGCCGGCGGAAAAGGTTGTCATCCCACTGCGCAGACACCGTCGCGGTCAAGTTGAACACATCGGCCTCATCCGCCGACAGCGGTGACGAGGATAGAAGGGCGCAACAGGAAATCATGGTCAGAGGCTTCGCACAGAAATTCATGAGTGGAAAACACCACCTGGTTTTGGCGCGCTTTTCGCGCACACCTTCGCGATCCAAAGCAAGAGGGTAGCTACGCCTATGCAAGGCGTCGGAAGTCTGTCTTGCCAAGGCATTGTCAAAACGATGCTGCCGGTGAAACAACTGAGGTTCATTTTGCATTACTGCTCTCCGTAAGGCGCGTGTGGTTTCTCACACATTGATGCAGATGGCTCCAGCACACCCGGCCAGCATCTCCGTCCTGAGTTCCGTTACATCATTGACTGCTGCTGCAAAGCGATGGCTTGTCGTACCAGGCAGCCATCTCCCTTGCACTACACCACCAGAACAGTTTCGCGTGACCCAATGACGGGCAGCTGACTCTGGCGGCGTATGACCGGGAGTGCCTTGCAAAAGTATCCCGGGCAAGCTGACGACGATTGGCGCTTGCGCTCTGTTGCTGTCGACGCTGCATTGCTCGCTATTGTGGCGCGCCGTGCTGGTCGTTGGCGGATCACTTGTCAGGGGGGAGGCCGATCAAGTGATACAGCTCGCTGTGCTGGTTGACGCAAACGAACCCCCCGGTACGAAGATCAGGGGGGCGCGTTGGCCGCTTGCAGCGAGTGACTCTGGTATTTCGTCCAGGGATCGGCCGGAGGGAGCGTCACGTGATCCGCGGCGAGCAGTCCTTGCAGGCCGCAGAGCGATGCGCGCGAAATATTCCGCCCGGTCTTGCGATAGGAAAAGGGAAAAAGCAAGGGAAAGGGAAAGGGAAAGGGCTACCGGTTGACCGAAGGGAGAGCCAATGCACGCGCCACCACACGGCGACAGGCAGCAGACAGGACAGTGTTCACGACCGACCTCGCTGGGCACCGCTTGATCAGTCAGCGGTGAGCGGCTATTTCTTGTCCATGTCGCGCGCAGCACGGATCAGGTCGGCATCGAGGACGGAGGTGTCCGTTCCGTAGCAGCGGACCATCTCGATCTCCTCGAACACCGGGTGCTCGTCGTCAGTCGGTTCAGGTTTTCCCGTGCTGGCTTCGTAGTGCCGCCCTCGCCAGCGTGCGATCAGCATTTCTTGGTTGGTCAGCCCCGTCGCCATGCCCTTCGGGACTTCGGCGCCCATTTCGATCAGCGCCTTGATGACCTCAGTCCGGCGGCCGCGAACGGCCATCGACAAAGGCGAGGTGATCTGTGCGTTGTCGGCAGTATTGACTTTGGCGCCACGGCCGACCAGTTCGCGGACGATATCGACATGGCCCATGAAACAGGCAACACCAAGCGGCAAGCCCGGATCTCCCCGGCCATCTTCTATTTCTACTGGGGTCCCGGCGTCCAGGAGGGTCTTGACCTCTTGAAGGCGGCCTGTCCGGATGGCTTTGAGCAGGTCAATGGCAGCGGTCACAACTCATCTCCGATTTCTTGGCAACTCCACGGTAGCTAACCGGCGCAGTATCTTCTCTGTCAGTACTCTGGTCAACGCTTGCCGGGTTGGTTTTGAGGTGGTTTGAGAGCATCTTGTGAAGCCATCGTGCGCGATCTCACGATGCAAAGCAGTCACCGCCGCGCCGGAAAAAACGCCAGCGGCGATATCCACCGCAAGTGACCACCAGAGCTCCTCTTGAGTCGCCGGCGTCGGCGTCTGTCAAGCCAGCGGCTCGTCGCTGACGACCAGCCCGTCGCCATCGACATAGATCCATTCACCGGGTCGAAAAGTGACTCCGCCGAAGCTTACAGGCAGATCGCGTTCGCCGATACCTTTCTTGATACTCTTCAGCGGGTGCGTGTCGAGCGCGCGAACGCCAAGTTCAATTTCCTCAATGTCATCCGCGTCGCGGATACAGCCGTAAACGACGATTCCCTGCCAGCGGTTCCGCTGCCCCAGGATGGCCAGCTGATCGCCCACCAGTGCGCAGCGCATCGAGCCGCCACCATCGATGACCAGCACCCTGCCTTCGCCGCCTTCACCGAGTGCTTCACGAACCAGGGAGTTGTCCTCGAATACCTTCAGCGTGGCAATCTGGCCACTGAACGCGGGTCGTCCTCCGTAGCGCTTGAACATGGGCGCGACGACGCGGACGCTACCGTCGTGCGCCTTGCTTTCATTGTCGTCGAGGAGGTCGGCGGTTTTGAAACTCATGTGGTGTACCTCGTATGCTCGGTTCGTGTGCGGCCAAGCAGCGGCCGTATTTGCCCGTGACCAGTGCGGCTTGCCATCGTCAGGCGATGACCGCTGACGCTTCTTCGAAGACCAGTTTGACTTTCTTCTCTTCATCCAGGTCGACCGTGACGTGGCCGCCGTGTGCCAGGCGGCCGAACAGCAACTCGTCAGCCAGCGAGGCGCGGATGGTGTCCTGAATCAGCCGCGCCATCGGCCGTGCGCCCATCATCGGGTCAAAGCCGTGCGTCGCCAGGTGGTCTTTGATGGCCGTGGTGAACACGGCTTCGACTTTCTTCTCGTGCAGTTGCGCTTCGAGCTGCATCAGGAACTTGTCCACCACCCTCAGGATGACTTCGTGATCAAGAGACTTGAACGAGATCGTGGCGTCGAGCCGGTTACGAAACTCGGGTGTAAAGATGCGCTTGATCTCGACCATTTCATCGCCAGCCTGGCGTGTGGGGGTGAAGCCCATTGTTGCTTTCTGGATCGCTTCTTGCCCGGCGTTGGTGGTCATGATAATGATCACGTTGCGAAAGTCCGCCTTGCGGCCGTTGTTGTCAGTCAATGTCCCGTGATCCATCACCTGTAGCAGGATGTTGTAGATATCGGGATGCGCCTTTTCGATCTCGTCGAGCAGCAGAACGCTATACGGCTTCTTGGTAACGGCTTCGGTCAGCAGGCCGCCCTGATCGAAGCCGACGTAGCCGGGTGGTGCGCCGATCAGCCGCGACACCGCGTGCCGCTCCATGTACTCGGACATGTCGAAGCGTAACAGCTCGTTACCGAGGCAGTACGCCAGTTGCTTGGCGACTTCCGTCTTGCCGACGCCGGTGGGGCCCGAAAAGAGGAAGCTGCCGATGGGCTTGGCAGGGTTGCCAAGACCCGAACGAGCCATCTTGATTGCCCGGGCGAGGGCGTCGATGGCCGCATTCTGGCCAAAAACGATTGCTTTCAGATCGCGGTCGAGGTTGCGCAGGTTGTTGCGGTCGTCTGAGGAGACGTGCGTCGAAGGAATGCGCGCGATTTTGGCCACGATTTCCTCGATGTCTATCTTGCCAATCACTTTTTTCTGCCGGGACTTGGGCAGGATCCGCTGTGCCGCTCCCGCTTCGTCGATGACGTCGATCGCCTTGTCCGGCAGGTGGCGGTCGGTAATGAAGCGCACCGACAGCTCGACCGCCGAACTCAGTGCGGCGGCGGAGTATTTGATGCCGTGGTGGGCTTCGAAGCGCGATTTCAAGCCCTTGAGAATGTCTACTGCTTCGGCACTCGAAGGCTCGTTGACGTCGATCTTCTGGAAGCGCCGCGACAGCGCATGGTCTTTCTCGAAAATGCCACGGTATTCGTTGTAGGTGGTTGCGCCGATGCACTTCAGCTGCCCTGACGAGAGCGCGGGCTTGAGAAGGTTGGACGCGTCGAGCGTGCCGCCCGAGGCCGAGCCGGCACCAATCAAGGTGTGGATCTCGTCAATGAACAGGATCGCCTCCGGGTTCTCGCTGAGCTGCTTGAGAACCGCCTTCAGGCGTTGTTCGAAGTCGCCACGATACTTGGTGCCGGCGAGCAGGGACCCCATGTCGAGGCAGTAGACGTTCGCCTTGCCGAGAATTTCGGGGATGTCGCACTCGACGATTCGCCGCGCCAGCCCTTCGGCAATCGCCGTCTTGCCGACCCCGGCTTCGCCGACCAGCAAGGGGTTGTTCTTGCGCCTTCGGCACAGGGTCTGGATGACTCGTTCGAGTTCCCGGTCGCGACCGATCAGCGGGTCGATCTTACCCTGGAGAGCAAGGGCATTGAGGTTGATGGTGTAGCTTTCGAGCGGTCCGGCGGCACTCTGTTGTTCGCCTTCGGGTTCGACTTCCGGCTCGCCGCGTGGTGTGCTCTGCGGAATTCTGCTGATGCCGTGCGAGATAAAGTTGACCACATCGAGACGCGTCACGCCCTGCTTCTGCAGGTAATAGACCGCGTGTGAGTCTTTTTCGCCAAAGATCGCCACAAGAACATTGGCACCGTTGACCTCCTTGCGGCCTGATGACTGGACGTGCAGGATCGCACGCTGAATGACCCGCTGGAAGCCGAGCGTCGGCTGCGTATCGATGTCGTCTTCGCCCGCGACGGTTGGCGTGTGTTCGCTGATGAAGCGCGTCAGGTCCTTGCGCAGTTGCTCGATGCTGGCGCCGCAGGCGCGCATTGCTTCGGCTGCCGACGGGTTGTCGAGCAGTGCGAGCAAGAGGTGCTCGACAGTGATGAATTCATGACGTTTCTGTCGTGCCTCGACGAAGGCCATGTGCAAACTTACTTCAAGTTCCTGCGCAATCATTCAGTTTTCCTCCATGACGCACGCCAGGGGGTGCTGGTTGCTTCGTGCGAAGGCTGTGACCTGTTCAACTTTCGTGGCCGCGACATCGCGCGGATAGATTCCACACACGCCTCGTCCATCGGTGTGAACTTTGAGCATGATTCGCGTCGCGTGTTCTCGATCCATCTGAAAAAAACCGTTGCAGAACGACAATCACGAAATCCATCGGTGTGAAATCGTCGTTCAGCAACAGGACCTTGTAAAGACGTGGTGGCTTGAGCTGTGTGCGCTGCGCTTGGAGTAGGGAGTTGTCCTGATGCTGTGTCGCCATGGGTGAATTCTAACCAGTCTTTCCGGATGCGCAATACCGCCCTTCGCCAATTCTCGGTCGCGCTGGACGGCTTGGCAGGCGCCTGACGATAAAAACGCTTGACGCACCCGCCTGACTTCGCGTAAAAAGGTGCCATGTTTTTGTTCAAGACCCTGTTTGAGCGGTCTCGGTTTCTGAATATCCGTCAGAACAGTGCTTGAGTCAGAAGCATGCAAGTCGGGCTCCGCCCGGATTTAGTCTTTTTTCAAGGAAGTGGCAATATGGCAACTGGTACAGTTAAGTGGTTCAATGACGCCAAGGGTTTCGGCTTCATTACTCCGGATGATGGTAGTGAAGATCTCTTCGCCCATTTCTCCGCGATCACCATGGGTGGTTTCAAGACCCTCAAAGAGGGCGAGAAAGTTTCCTTCGACGTGACGCAGGGCCCGAAGGGCAAGCAAGCATCGAATATCGCGCGCGCCTGATTTTTTTGGGTGTGCAATAAGGGACCCGCCTCCGGCGGGTTTTTTTTCGCGGTCTTTTCGGGTTCGTGGTCTGATGGCCGGCGTCAGCTCGCAGTCCAGTGCCCTGATTTGCCGCCGACTTTTTCAAGAAGCCTGATGTTTTCGATACGCATGCCGCGATCGACCGCCTTGCACATGTCGTAGATGGTCAGCAAGCCGATGCTGGCGGCGCAAAGGGCTTCCATCTCGACGCCGGTGCGACCTACACACTCCGCCCGCGTCAGGCAATGCACCGCGTTGGCCTTGCCGTCGATCTCGAAGTCGACGGAAACCTTGCTCAGCGCGAGTGGATGACACAGGGGAATCAACTCGGAGGTGCGCTTGGCGCCTTGAATGGCGGCAATTCGTGCGACACCGAGAACATCGCCCTTCTGCGCCGATCCGGCAACGATCAGCGCCAGCGTTTCGGGGCGCATCAGGATACTGCCGGCGGCTCTTGCCTGCCGGGCCGTCTCGGCCTTGTCGCCGACGTCGACCATTTGCGCCTGGCCTTCGGAATTGAAATGGGTGAGTGGACTGACTGACATAGGGGTATGGGAGACCTGGGAGTCGCTGCTGCTGGTGATGCCTGCCAAGGGAATCAATTGGCAAGCAGCAGAGGGCGGGTGGTAACGCTTGGTAACAATCTACCAGAGCACTATTGGGTATGATAGCAAATCTTGCTCGGCGGACGCCGAGGCCGGCCGGGAGCTCTCGTGATCAGAATGATTTGTGCCGCAGTGTCCTTGACCGTTGCGGTTTTTTTGGGCAGTTCTTCGCCGCTCCGGGCGGAGGGACTTCCAGAGCTTGGCGACGCGTCGCGAGTCGACTTTTCGCCGCAACTTGAACGCAAGATCGGTGAGCAGATCTTCAATCAGATACGTGCGCATGAACCGAGTTATGTTGATGACCCCGAAGTCAGTGACTACCTGAATTCCCTTGGCGGCCGGCTGGTTGCGGCGAGTTCTAACGCGGCAGGCAATTACTATTTCTTTGCGATTCGCGACAACACGGTGAACGCTTTCGCGATGTTTGGCGGGTTCATCGGGGTCAACACCGGCACGCTCCTTACCGCACAATCGGAGTCCGAGCTGGCCGGCGTGATCGCTCACGAGATCTCGCACGTCAGCCAGGGTCACCTTGCCCGGCAGATCGCCAGGGAGAAGCAGAGCTCTATCGCCACCATGGTCGCCATGGCCGTTGGTGTTCTCGCTGCGCGCTCTAACTCGCAGGTGGCGACGGCGGCGATCGCTTCGGCGCAGGCGGCGTCGATACAGTCGCAATTGGCCTACAGTCGCGACTTCGAGCGTGAGGCCGATCGGCTGGGCTATCAGACGCTGGCCAAGGCCGGCTACGACGTGCGCGGCATGGGCGACTTCTTTGGCCGCATGCAGTTGGCCGGGCGGGTGTACGAGAACAACGCGCCGGTTTATCTGCGCTCGCATCCGCTGACTGTAGAACGTATCTCCGACATGCAGAACCGGTCGCAGAATGCCTCCTATCGACAGGTTGCCGACGGCGCTGATTTCTACCTGGTGCGCGCCAAGCTGCGGGCGCAAGCGGTGCCGCCTGGCGAGGCTGTCAGCGAATTCAGCAAGCAGTTGCGCGAAAAGAAATATGCTTCGGAGATGGCCACCCGCTACGGTCTCACGTATTCGCTGCTGCAGGCCAAGAACGTCGCCGCGGCGCAGAAAGAGCTTGGCGCGCTGCTGGCGCTCAAAGTGTCGTCGCCGCTGATCGCCGGGCTGGCGGCACGAACGGAAATTGCCGCTGGAAATCAGGCCGGCGCCGCGAAGATCTATCGCGACGCCCTGCAACGTTATCCACAGTCCAAGGCTTTGGTTTACGGGTACGCTGAAGCTCTGCTGGCGGGGCGGCAATACGAAAAGAGCTTGCAGTTCCTGGAATCGCAGCTGCAGCTCTACAGCTCGGACTACAAACTCTACGGCTTGCAGGCGAAAACTTACGCGGCGCTAGGCAAGCGCCTGCAGCAACACCGTGCACAGGCAGAGTTCTACCTGCTGCAGGGGCAGTTGGGTGCGGCGGTTGAACAGTTGCAGTTCGCGCAACAGGCGGGCGACGGCGACTTCTACGAGAAGTCCGCGGTCGACGCGCGTCTGCGCGACCTGCGCGTGCTGCTGGCCGAAGAGGCGAAAGAGAAGAAGCTTAATGGCGGATAGAGTGCTTCGAACGCTTAGAATACGCCCTCAATTCTGTTCTGGACCTGACCATGCATTGCGATCGAGAGCTCGACGTCAAGGGGTTGAAGTGCCCACTGCCGATTCTGCGGACGAAGAAGGCGCTATCCGAGATGGCGCCGGGTGAAGTGCTGCACGTACTGGCGACTGATCCGGGTTCGGTCAAGGACTTCCAGGCTTTCGCCAAGCAGACCGGCAATGAGCTGCTGTCGAACGGCGAAAGCAATCAGATCTTCGAGTTCTACCTCAAACGCAAATAGAGCCAGGTGTCTGCGGAGTAGCGCTTCAGTCGGCTCAGCGGCGCGCGCATTGCACGCACGGTCGATGCGCTGACTGATGCTTGCCGGCCCTCCGTTCGCGCTGTTTGACGGCGACGCCGGCAGCGCCGTTCTGCTGACGGGTTTGCAGCGCTCCTTCGCTGTTGATGCTGGCGCCGATCCTCGGGCCGCGTTCGGCGCGATTGAAGCGGCGCTCGCGCTTGGTCAGTGGGTCGCTCTGGCGGCCGACTACGCGCTGGGCGCATGCTTCGAGGCGACGGTTCCGCCAGCGCCCTGCGGCCGGCCGGTGTTGCGGGTCTGGCTGTTCGCCGACGCTCGCCTGCTCGATGCGCAGGGGGTCGCCGTTTTTCTTGCCGAGCAGTTGGCGGCCTTGCCCGAGTACCAACAGACGGCCGGGGTGGCCGACGTGTCTGCGGCGGTCGATGCCGAAAAGTACGCTGCGCAGGTCAGCCAGATTCGTCGCTGGATTGGCGACGGCGATTGCTACCAGATCAACCTCACTTTTCCGCTGACTTTCGCGCTTTACGGACACCCGCTGGCGCTCTATGCGCGCCTGCGCGAACGTCAGCCGGTTCGCTACGGTGGCTTTCTCGGCTGCGGCGAGGAAACCCTCCTTTCCTTTTCGCCGGAGTTGTTTTTCGAGCGTGTCGGCGAGCGGGTCGTGACCCGGCCGATGAAAGGAACGGCACCGCGCGGCCGGACAGCGCTCGACGATCAGGCGAATCGGGCGGCTCTGCTGGCGTCGGCCAAGGAGCGGGCAGAAAACGTCATGATCGTCGATCTGCTGCGTAACGACCTGGGACGCCTGGCGCAGCCCGGCAAGGTGCAAGTCGAAGCCTTGTGTGAAGCTGAGGCCTACCCGACCCTGTGGCAGATGGTGTCTACGGTCGCCGCGGACCTGCCAGGCGTCGGCATCGCCGACCTTTTTGCGGCCCTGTTTCCCTGCGGTTCGATCACCGGCGCACCGAAAATCAGGGCCATGCAGCGCATCGCAGAGCTCGAAGCGTCAGCGCGCGGGCTGTACACCGGCAGCCTGGGTTGGCTGGCGCCAAATGGCGACGCTCGCTTCAATGTCGCCATTCGTACCGTCGCAGTCGCTGCCGACAGCCAGGCCCGACTCGGTGTCGGCAGTGGTATCGTGATCGATGCCGATGCGGCGCGCGAGTACGCGGAATGCCTGTTGAAAGCGAGCTTTCTGACGGCTTTCGATCCGGGTTTCGAGCTCGTCGAAACGCTGCGCCTGGAAGGCGGCGTGTATCCACTGCTGGACCTGCATCTCGAGCGCCTGCAGGCGTCCGCCCGTAGCCTCGGTTTTGTCTGCCGGTTGGTGGAGGTTTCCGCGGCGCTGGCCGCCGCCGCGGCGGCGCGACCGCAAGCCTTGTTTCGCGTTCGTCTGAGCCTGGCACACGATGGCGGCTGCCGTGTCCTGGTCGCCGCATTGCACGAAGATAGCGCGAAGCGGTGGCGCGTCTGTCTGGCTGCCGAAGCCCTGCCTGTCGACGACTACCTGCTGCGTCACAAGACCACGGCGCGCGCCCGCTACGACCGTACGCTGGCGGCACTGGCGGCACGGCCAGTGTTCTTCGACGCCATTTTTCTGAATACTCGCGGCGAGGTGTGTGAAGGTGCGCGCAGCAATGTTTTTGTCGAGCGCGACGGCGTGCTGCTGACGCCGCCGCTGGCCTGCGGACTACTGCCCGGCGTCATGCGGCGCACGCTGCTCGAGTCTGGACGCGCGGTCGAGCAGGTGTTGCGCCGCGAGGATCTGCTGACAGCGCCGGCCTTGTACGTCGGCAACGCCTTGCGTGGGCTGTTGCCGGTGGTGCTTGACGATGAACCGGGTTAGCGGCGCAAGCGTTCGCGTTGTGGCGTGAGTTTCTCCAGCGTTGCCAGGTAGTCGTCGAGGCGCTTCTTTTCCTGTTCAACCACGGCCGCCGGTGCGCGCGCGACGAAGCTTTCGTTGGCGAGTTTGGCTCTGGCCTTGCTGATCTCGCCGCCGAGGCGGGCGATTTCCTTGTCGAGTCGCTCGCCTTCGACGGCGGCGTCGATTTCGACCTGCAGCATGAGCCTGGTCTGGCCGACAATGGCGGTCGGTGCGCTGGCGTCGGTGGGCAGGTCGTCGACGATCTGCATATCGGAAAGCTTGCAGAGCGGCTTCAGGTAAGGCGCAAAAGCGGCCAGTGCAGCGCTGTCGCCACTGGCGAGCAGCGGCACTTTTTGCGCTGGCGAGAGATTCATCTCGCCGCGCAGGTTGCGGCAGGCGTAGGCCAGATCCTTCAACTGCTGGACGCTCGCTTCGCTGGCCAGATCGATCTTCTCCGGTTGTGCCTGCGGATAGGCGGCGAGCATCACCGAGTCGTGCGTCTTGCGGCCGGCAATCGGCGCCAGGGCCTGCCAGAGTTCTTCGGTAATGAAGGGCAGCAGCGGATGCGCCAGGCGCAGGACGGTTTCCAGCACCCGTGCCAGGGTCCGCCGTGTGGCGCGGATTTCCTGTTCGCTGCCCTGCTGCAACTGGACCTTGGAGAGCTCGACGTACCAGTCGCAGAACTCGTCCCAGACGAACTCGTACACCGAGCGCGCCAGGAGGTCGAAGCGATAGTCGGCAAAGTGCTGCGCGACCTCGGCTTCGGTGCGCTGCAGCTTGCTGACGATCCAGCGGTCGGCGAAGGAGAAGCTCAGCGCCGGCGAGCAGCTCTCCGCGGTGCAGGCAGCCAGGCCCAGGTCATGCTCGGCGGTGTGCATCAGCACGTAGCGTGTCGCGTTCCACAGCTTGTTGCAGAAATTGCGGTAGCCTTCGCAGCGGCTGAGGTCGAACTTGATGTCGCGACCGGGGCTGGCCAGCGACAGGAAGGTGAAACGCAGGGCGTCGGTGCCGAAAGCCTGAATGCCGTCGGGGAACTCCTTGCGCGTGCGCTTCTCTATCTGCGCCGCCTGCTTGGGGTTCATCAAGCCGCTGGTGCGCTTGCCAATCAGGGTGTCGAGATCGATACCGTCAATGAGGTCGATGGGGTCGAGGACATTGCCTTTCGACTTGCTCATCTTCTGGCCTTCGGCATCGCGGATCAGGCCGTGCACGTAGACGTGCTTGAAGGGGATTTTTCCGGTGATATGGCGGGTCATCATCACCATCCGTGCGACCCAGAAGAAGATGATGTCGAAACCGGTGACCAGCACCGTAGACGGCAAATACAGATCGAGCGCGGTATTCGTCTCGGCTGGCCATTGCGGCGTCCAGTCAAGCGTCGAGAAGGGCCACAGCGCCGACGAGTACCAGGTGTCGAGGACGTCGGGGTCGCGCGTCAGAGGGCCGCTGTAGCCCTGTTCGTCGGCCTGCGCCCTGGCTTCCCCTTCGTCATGGGCAACGAAGATGCGCCCATCCTCTCCGTACCAGGCGGGGATTTGGTGGCCCCACCACAACTGCCGCGAGATGCACCAGTCCTGGATGTTGTTCAGCCACTGGTTGTAGGTGTTGACCCAGTTTTCCGGGAAGAAGCTGATTTCACCCGCGGCCACGCATTCAAGGGCCTTGCCGGCGATGCTGCTGCCGTCGACTCCGGCCTTGCTCATGGCCACGAACCATTGGTCGGTGAGCATCGGTTCGATGACCACGCCGGTGCGGTCGCCGCGCGGTACTTTCAGGGTATGCGGCTCGATCTTGTCGAGGAAGCCCTGCTTTTCGAGGTCGGCAACGATCTGCTGGCGCGCGGCAAAGCGATCCATACCCTGGTAGCAGGCCGGCGCATTCTCGTTGATGCGCGCGTCGAGCGTCAGGATCGGGATGATCGGCAGCTGGTGACGCTGGCCGACCGCGTAGTCGTTGAAGTCGTGGGCCGGCGTGACCTTGACACAGCCAGTGCCAAACGCGAGATCCACGTAGGCGTCGGCAATGATCGGAATCTCGCGCTCGCAAAGTGGCAGTTTGACCATCTTGCCGAGCAGGTGCCGGTAACGCTCGTCTTCCGGATGGACCATCAGGGCGGTATCACCGAGCATCGTTTCCGGTCGCGTCGTGGCCACGGTCAAGGTCGCGCTGCCGTCGCTCAGCGGATAACGGATGTGCCAGAGATAGCCCTGTTCTTCCTCCTGCGCGACTTCGAGGTCGGAGACCGCGGTCTGCAGCACGGGATCCCAGTTGACCAGGCGTTTGCCGCGGTAGATCAGGCCTTCCTGGTAGAGGCGGACGAAAGTTTCGGTGACCGTCGTGGACAGGCCGGCATCCATCGTGAAGCGTTCGCGGCTCCAGTCAGGAGACGTACCAAGGCGACGCATCTGCCGGGTAATGGTGTTGCCTGAAAACTCTTTCCACTGCCAGACTTTTTCGAGGAACTTCTCGCGGCCGAGGTCGTGTCGGGAGATTCCCTGTGCGTCGAGCTGACGTTCGACGACGATCTGGGTGGCGATGCCCGCATGATCCGTCCCCGGCTGCCACAGCGTGTTGTCACCGCGCATGCGATGGTAACGGGTGAGCGCGTCCATGATCGCCTGGTTGAAGCCGTGCCCCATGTGCAGGGTGCCGGTGACGTTTGGCGGCGGCAGCAGAATACAGAAGGCGTCTGCGGGTTTTTTGTCGGTATCAAGGCCGGCGCCGAAGTAGCCTCTGGCTTCCCATTCGGGGTACCAGCGACGCTCGATATCAGCCGGTTCAAAGCTCTTGGCGAGTTCCATGGAGGAGGGTGCGGGTGGATTTCAGGAGCGCGCATTATAGCGGATCGCGCTGAGGCTCCGGGCCGTGATGCGGACCCTGTCCGAGCTACTCCGGATCGGCTGCGCCCGCTTTGGCGCCGGCTGGCTCGTCCAGCGGCAGTTGCAGTTGCCCGCGCTGGCCGACGAAGTCACGTGCGGCCATGGCGATGCTTGCTTCGATACCCTGGCGCAAGTGCTCGGCAGCCTCGGCTGCTGCAGCCTCGACCAGTGCCGGCAAGGCCGCAGTCAGATGGCGGTCGATGAGTTGCGCAAGCTCGGTGGCAAGGGTCGGGCGCAGGTCCGCCGCGAGATCATCGACGCTTGGCTCGAGCTCGGGTTCCGTGGTCACGACGACGTCGGTCAATAGCGGCAGGTCGTCGTCTGCGCTGCTCCCGAAGGGTAAGCGCTGACCGCCGTCTGCGTGATCGCTATCCGGCGAGGCCAGGAAGCTGCGCCTACGGCGCATCGGGCGCGGGCTGCTCGGGCGTCCGCCGCGCCCCGCCCCGTTGTCCGCGTTGATCAGCGAGTTGGCCCGGCTGAGCAGGTCTTCGTCATTGGCCATCAGTTTTTTCCTGAGCAATCGAGATATCTGACAGCATAGCCACGATTCTTGTAGAAGCGGGCACGCTGGCGGCCGTCGGCACGTTCTTCCTCGCCCTGGCCAACTATCTCGATCAGGCTCGCAAAGCGCGAAAAGCCTGGCGGTACGTCGTTGGAGAGGTTGAAAAGCCGTTCGTCGTGTGGCACGGACTCCAGGCTGCTGGCGATCAGCACCGGCGTTTCCTCGGCCAGCGGCGAGTCGGCAGCCACGTGCGGGATGAAGCTCGTCGGCGCTTGCGCCCACAACTGCCGGTCGAGCGCGGCAGCGATGTCAGCGTCTGGCGCATAGACCAGCAAGGCCTTTTTCTGGGCGCAGGCTTTGCCGATCAGGGCGGCGGTCGCGCCGATGCGGTTCGCGGCGTTGTGGTAGAAGAACACTTGCGTCACTGGAGTTTTCCGGCACGCTTCAGCAAATAGTGAATCAGTAGCGGCACCGGTCGTCCGGTGGCTCCTTTGTCGGCGCCTGAGGTCCACGCGGTGCCGGCGATGTCGAGGTGCGCCCAGGCGTATTTTTTTGTGAAACGGGCCAGAAAACAGGCGGCGGTGATGCTGCCGCCCCAACGGCCGCCGATGTTGGCCATGTCGGCGAAGGGACTCTTGAGCAGTTCCTGGTAGTCGTTCCAGAGCGGCATTTGCCAGGCGCGGTCATGGGCTTCATCACCGGCATGTTCCAGTTCCCGGGCCAGTGTATCGTTGTTGGCGAACAGGCCGGTGGCGACGTGACCGAGCGCGACGACGCAGGCGCCGGTGAGGGTGGCAACATCGATCACCGTATCCGGTTCGAAGCGCGCGGCGTAGGTCAGCGCATCACAGAGAAGCAGCCGCCCTTCAGCGTCGGTGTTGAGAATTTCGATGGTTTGTCCGGACATCGAGGTGACGATGTCGCCCGGTCGGCTGGCGCCGCCGCCAGGCATGTTTTCCGTGCTCGGCACGATCACTGTCAGGTTGAGCGGTAGTTTCATCAGAGCCGCGGCTTTGATCGTGCCGAGTACGCTGGCAGCGCCGCACATATCGTATTTCATCTCGTCCATGTCGGCCGCGGGCTTGAGCGAGATGCCGCCGCTATCGAAGGTGACGCCCTTGCCGACCAGTACCACCGGCTTCTCGTCGCTCTTGCCACCCTTGTACTGCAGGATGATGAGCTTCGGCGCCTGGTGTGAGCTCTTCGCTACCGAGAGTAGTGCGTGCATGCCCAGCGCAGCCATCTCTTCGCGTTCGAGAATCTGGCACTCGATTTTGTGCTTGTCAGCCAGCTGTTGCGCGATTTCCGCGAGATAGCTAGGGGTGCATACATTACCGGGCAGGTTGGCCAGATCCTTGGCCAGCGACATACCTTCGGCGATGGCTTGTCCCTCGCACAGCGCTTCTTCTGCGGTGGCCAGTTCGTTGCGGCGATCGACTATGAAGGTCAGTTTGCGCAGCGGGCGACGCACTTTGTCCTTCTTGCTCTTGAACTGGTCAAAGCGATAGACGGTCTGCTCGGCGACAAGCGCTGCCTGGCGTACGCGCCAGGCAGCGCTGCGTTTGCGGACGCTGGTTTCGGTCAGGAAGAGCGTGCCGTCGAAGGAGCCGGTTTCGTTGAGGGTTCTCACTGCGCTGCGAATCGCGTCGCAGTATTCCCGATCGCCAAACTCCTTTTCCTTGCCGAGGCCGACCAGCAGCACGCGGTCGCAGAGCGTCCCGGGAACGTTGTGCAGCAGCAAGGTTGTGCCCGCCTTGCCCTCCATGTCGCCGCGGCGAATGATGTCCGAAAGGTGACTGCGCGCTGCGTTGTCGATGAGCTCGGCGGCCAGCGTCAGCTTGCGAGGTTCGAAAACGCCGACTACCACGCAGGCGCTGCGCTGCTTCTCCGGGTTACCGCTTTTTATGCTAAATTCCACTCGCCCTCCCGAGGACCCGCGTGTTTCGTTGAAAACGCCGATTATCACTGCAGTTTTTCACCAAAGTCAAAAAATGATCTTTCAGCGCGCTGTCCGACGTGAGTTCGCCCACTCGACGGCCGGTGTCTTCATTGCGCTTTTTGCGATCATGGTGACCACGCAGCTGATTCGCTTGCTGAACGAGGCGGCACAGGGCGACGTCGACCCGGGTGCCGTGGTCGCCCTGCTTGGTTTCGCTTCGCTCAATTATCTCCCGCCACTCTTGTCGCTGTCCTTGTTCGTGGCCATTCTGCTGTCCATTTCCCGTAGCTATCGTGACTCAGAGATGGTGGTCTGGTTCTCTGCCGGGCTGTCGCTGAGAGCCTGGGTACGCCCGGTACTTACCTTCGCCCTGCCCCTGGTGTTCACCATCGGTGCGCTGTCGCTGCTTCTCTCACCCTGGGCCTTGTCGCAAAGCGCCGAATACCGGGGCAAGTTGAGCAACCGTAAGGATGCCGGGCAGATCTCGCCGGGCACCTTCCAGGAGTCGTCGGCGGGGGACCGGGTGGTCTTTGTCGAGGCCGTGGCCGAGGATACGAGCCACGTTCGCAACGTGTTTGTCAGCGAAACTGAGCCCGAGCGCCTGCGGGTAACGATGGCCAGAACCGGTCACCAGGAGACAGCAGCCAACGGCGATCGCTTCATCGTCCTGGAGAATGGGCGTCGTTACGAGCTTGAGCCCGGCGTGGTGGGTTTTCGAATTCTGGAATATGCGCGCTATGCCGTTCGTTTGGAGACCAGAGAAGCGGATGGCATAAAGCAGACGCCAAAGAGCATGCCTACGCTGGAGCTGTTGGCTCTCAACTTGCCTCGCTATCGGGCGGAGTTGCTATGGCGTGTCGGTATGCCGCTCTCGGCGGCAGTGCTGGCTCTGCTGGCAATTCCATTGTCCTTCGTCAATCCGCGTGCGGGGCGTTCGGCCAACATGCTCCTGGCCATTCTGGTTTATGTGATCTACAACAATCTGCTGAGCATCAGCCAGGGCTGGGTGGCCAATGACCAGGTGTCTTTTGCCGTCGGCGTGCTGGTGGTCCATCTGATGATGCTGTTTCTCTTGCCGTTCCTCTTCTATCACCGTATCGCGGTCTCATCTTTCATGCGTCTCGGGCGATGAAGATCTATCGTCGCTACCTGATGCGCGAGGTGTCTGGCGCCATTTTCCTGGTGTTACTGGCGTTCTTGGCATTGTTTGCCTTCTTTGACCTGCTTGGCGAGGTCCAGGATATTGGGCGGGGAGGCTACCAACTCCGCCATGCATTTGCTTTCGTTCTGCTGCGGCTGCCAGGGCGTGTCTACGAGTTGATGCCGATTGCCGTCCTGATCGGGACGCTCTACGCATTGTCGTCGCTGGCTCGTCATTCCGAGATCACCGTGCTGCGGGTTTCCGGCCTGTCTTCGGGAGCCTTGTTGCGGGCGCTGTTTCTGGTCGCGGGCCTGTTTGCCGTCGCCACTTTCCTGATCGGCGAGTACGTGGTACCGACCGCCGAAAGAGAGGCCAATCAATTGCGCTTGAAAGCCAGGGGGCGAATGATCGGGCAGGACTTGCGTTCAGGATTGTGGGTCAAGGACGAGCGCAGTTTCATCAACGTGCGCGTGGTGTTGCCGGATACGCGCTTGCGGGGGATCCGTATTTACGAGTTTGACGAGGACGCAAAGTTACACTCGCTTATCGAGGCCAGTGAGGGCGAGTACGTCGCGCCTGATCGTTGGCGCTTGAGCGATGTGCTGCAGACGGTCCTGAACGCCGAGCGGGCCGATGTTCAGAAGCTACCCGAGTTGGTCTGGCCGTCGGCGCTGAACCCGGACATCCTGGCGGTGCTGATGGTTTCTCCGGATCGCATGTCGCTGCACCATTTGGCCACGTATACCAAGCATTTGGCGGACAATCGCCAGACGACCAACCGTTATGACATTGCCTTCTGGAAAAAAGTGGTCTACCCACTGGCGGCATTTGTGATGGTCGCTCTGGCGCTGCCGTTCGGAGGTGCGCACTACCGCTCCGACGCCGTAGGCCTGAAGGTCTTCTCCGGGGTAATGATCGGCATCTTGTTCCACATGCTCAACGGCCTGTTTGCCAACCTTGGGGCGATCAACAGTTGGTCGCCGGTACTCAGCGCGGTCACGCCGTCGGCGCTTTTCCTGCTGGCAGCGATCACCATGATCTGGTCGGTCGAGCGACGCTGATTGGCGGCGTCATGCCTTGATCAGCATTGTGCGCAAGTCCGCTTGACCAGGCTGGGAAAACCATCGAGGCGGTGGTCAGCGCCCAGGTCTACGCCCGTCCGTTCTTGAAGCGTTTTCCTAGCCGCTTGTCGGTAGCCGCTTCGCCAATTCTCCACTCAGTACGAGTTGCGTGCCGGCGAGGCGGTCATGCAGAAACAAGCGTTCGCGGTCCACCAGCGCCCAGAGGATGCCAACACCACCCAGGATGATGCTCGGCCAGCACAGGAGATAGCGCAGTAGCGCCTGCGCCGGCCGGACCGGTTGTCCGTCACGGGTGAGCAGGCGGATGCGCCAGGTCTTCATGGCCAGCGTTTGCCGCCCGTTGCTCCAGAACCAGAGGCAATAGACCAGCAGCACGATAAAGGCATGCGCCTGCACGATGATCGGCGTCACCAGGCGATGCGCCAGCGCGCCGAGCAGGAAATGTGGCAAGACCAGCAGTGCAGCAAGAATGCCGAACAACAGCAAGCACTCGTACAGCATGCTGGCCAGGCGGCGCGTGATGCTCGGTCGCCTGACGGGAGCCGCGGTCGGCGTCAATCCCTGTTATCCGCTGCAGTTGCCGGCGCAGCAGCTTTGCTGCTGGGGGCAGGCGCAGGATGATGGCTGCCGAGCGGCAAAATTCCGGATGCGGGCGGTGAGATCAGGCTGGCCGCTGCGCCGCTACTGCCTGGCTGTCCGGGTGTGCTCAGTGCCGCCCGGTTGGCCGCTTGCTGTTTGAGCCTTTCTTTTTCTTCGTCCGGCAGACTGGAGTACTCCTGCCACTTCAGTCTGAGTTCCTGTTTCTTTTCGATCGGGAGCTTGTTGGCGGTGATGAAATTCTCGCGTGCGAGTCGTCGTTGCTGGGGCGTCAGCTTTCCCCAGTCCTGCATCTGAACCTGGACTCTGCGCTGCTCGTCAGCGGTCATCCTGTAGAAACGTCGCGTGATGCCCAGCCATTTCTTCTGGCGCGCATAGTCCATTCCGTCCCAGTCGTAACTGAGCGGCGCGAGGATGGTTTTCTGCTCCACCGTGAGCTCGCTCCACTGCGGCTGCGCCGGCGTGGCAATGGCCGACGGGCTGAGCACATCGGCCCAGCTCGTGACGGCTACGAAGCTGCTGAGAATCAGTGCGACGCGGAGCTTTGCAGCCATGCATCAAAGCCCCGGTCGGTGAAGGCCGCGATCGGCAAGTCGTCGGCGAGCAGGGCACTATCAATGACCTCGAGTTCGGCGATGCTTCGGTCGGCCTGCCAGTAAGCGTAGGAAGTGACGCCGACAACCAGGGCCAGTGCCACGAGAATCTGCCGCAAGCGCAGGCCTTCAGTGTGCTCTTGAACGAAGCTCCCCGCCGTCGCCAGTATCGACTGGTGGGCGGCTACTTTTTGACGAGCCAGCGCGCGCGCGCGCGCCGCTTGCAGACGCGAGTGCGTTGACGGTGGTAGTTCATGCAGTTCCCTGTTCAGGTACTGCCTGACCTTGAAGACAAAATGCATTTCGTTCATAGGGTAATTCCTTTTGCTTTCAGTGCAGCCGCAAGAGCGTGATTGGCACGTGAGCAGTGTGTCTTGACGCTCCCTTCCGAGCAGCCCATGATCGATGCCGTTTCGGCAACGTCCATATCCTCCCAGTAACGCAGAAGAAACGCTTCCCGTTGACGCCCAGGCAGAGATTCTATCTCTTTCTCGATCATCCCCATCACCTGTGCCTGTTCGAACTGGCCGTGTGGCGTCTTCGGGCCATTGGCGTCAGATTCGCTGCTGATGGTTTCGAGGGGGTCGTGATCCTCGTCGTCGTTCGGCGAAAACGCGGAGAGCAGGGTCGTCCATAGCGAGCGTACCTTGCTGCGCCGATAGTAGTCGCGAATCGTGTTTTGCAGAATGCGCTGGAAGAGCATCGGCAGCTCTGTGGGTGGACGGTCTCCGTATTTCTCGGCGAGCTTCATCATCGCATCCTGGACGATGTCGAGCGCGGACTCTTCGTTGCGCACTGCGAACATCGCTTGCTTGAAAGCGCGGCGTTCGACTGCCGTAAGAAAGTCTGACAGTTCGCGTTGGCTGGCCAGGGCGGAAATCCTTGCGGTTGTAGGGCGGGAAGCCTTCTTTCCCAGGCGCCAGTTTACCGTGAAAGTCGCGTCCGCGACTCACGAATCTCCCTTCTTTCCTCGGCGCGAGAAGTGTCGGGGAGTTAGACGAGGAATTCAGGGGGCATGCTCCCTGCCCGTCGAACAATTCCGGCGTGCCAGCCGGAATGCCCTCCTAAGTGAGGGCGCGGTCATGGCATTCATCACCAGGGGGCCTCGACAGGCCATGATCGTTTGGTGAATGCCTTGACCAAACTCCGTCTAAGCTTTAACGTTGCAGACTTTTTTCGAGCAATTTGCTTGCTGGGGCGACGGTAATGACAATGATGACCGGTGCGGAAATTGTAATCAGGTGCCTGCAGGAAGAAAAGGTCGACTACGTGTTTGGCTACCCTGGCGGGGCTGTCCTTCATTTGTACGACGCGCTGTTCAAGCAGGATCAGGTCAAGCACATTCTTGTTCGCCACGAGCAGGCGGCCGTGCATGCTGCTGATGGGTTGGCGCGTTCGACCCACAAGGTCGGCGTGGCATTGGTGACTTCGGGCCCTGGTGCGACCAATGCCGTGACCGGCATCGCGACGGCCTACATGGACTCGATTCCCCTGGTGGTCATCTCCGGGCAGGTGCCGACCGAGTACATCGGTCAGGATGCCTTTCAGGAATGCGATACCGTCGGCATCACGCGGCCCTGTGTGAAGCACAACTTCCTGGTCAAGGACGTGCACGATCTGGCAGTGACGATAAAGAAGGCCTTCTTCATCGCCAACAGCGGTCGTCCGGGTCCGGTGGTCATCGACATCCCCAAGGACATCACCGCCGCCAAGTGCAAGTTCGAGTATCCGGAAACGATTCAGCTGCGCTCTTACAACCCCGTCGTCAAGGGGCATCTGGGACAGATCAAGAAGGCGTTACACCTCTTGCTCGAGGCCAGGCGGCCGATGGTTTATACCGGTGGCGGGGTCATTCTGTCCAACGGTGCCGAACAGTTGACCAAGCTGGTGCGCCGGCTGGGCTTTCCGATTACCAATACCTTGATGGGTCTCGGTGCGTATCCGGCAAGCGACCAGCAGTTTCTCGGCATGCCGGGTATGCACGGTACCGTTGAAGCCAACCTGGCGATGCAGAACTGTGACGTCCTGCTGGCTATCGGCGCGCGTTTCGACGACCGGGTAATTGGCAATCCAGAGAACTTTTCGTCCATTCCGCGCAAGATCATCCACATCGACATTGATCCGTCGTCGATTTCCAAGCGCGTCAAGGTTGATGTGCCGATCGTTGGCAACGTCCCGGACGTCCTCGACGAATTGCTCAAGCTGCTCGATGCCGGTAATGCCGGCCCGGATGCGGAGGTGCTGGCCGACTGGTGGAAGCAGATCGATGAGTGGCGCGCCAAGCAGTGCATGAAATACCGCAAGAAGAAGAGCATCATCATGCCGCAATACGTCATCGAAAAGCTCTATGAAGTGACGGAGGGCAAGGCGATCGTGACTTCTGATGTTGGTCAGCATCAAATGTGGGCCGCGCAGTACTACAAGTTTGATCAACCGCGCCGCTGGCTCAACTCCGGTGGCCTCGGGACGATGGGTGTCGGTCTGCCGTACGCCATGGGTGCGGCGCTGGCCAACCCGGGAACGCAGATTGCCTGCGTCACCGGCGAAGGATCAATCCAGATGTGTATCCAGGAACTATCAACCGCAAAGCAGTTCCGTTTGCCGATCAAGATCATCAACCTCAACAATCGCTACCTGGGCATGGTTCGCCAGTGGCAGGAAATGTTCTATGGCAGCCGTTATTCGGAGTCGTACATGGACTCCCTGCCCGACTTCGTCAAGCTCGCCGAGGCGTATGGTCACGTCGGCATTCGCGTCGAACGGCCCGAAGACGTCGAAGACGCGCTGAAGAAGGCCTTCGTCGACCACAAGGACGATCTGGTATTCATCGATTTCATCACCGATCAGAAGGCGAATGTCTTTCCGATGGTGGCGGCCGGCAAAGGCCTGGCGGACATGCTACTGACCGAAGATCTGTAAGGGAAAGACAAGATGCGACACATTATTTCAATCCTGCTGGAGAACGAGGCGGGAGCTCTGTCGCGGGTGGCCGGTCTGTTCTCGGCGCGCGGCTACAACATTGAGACCCTCACCGTGGCTCCGACGGAGGACGTCTCGCTGTCTCGCCTGACCATCGTCACCTCGGGTAGCGACGCCGTGGTCGAGCAGATCACCAAACAGTTGAATAAACTGATCGACGTCATCAAGGTCGTCGATCTGTCCGAGGCTGCGCATGTCGAGCGCGAACTGATGCTGCTCAAGGTTCGCGCCACCGGCAAGGACCGCGAGGAACTCAAGCGTTTGGCCGACATCTTTCGTGGCCACATCATCGACGTCACCGAATCGACCTACGTCATCGAACTCACCGCCAGTGGCGCAAAACTCGACTCCTTCATCCAGGCCATCGACGCCGGACTGATTCTCGAAACCGTTCGTACCGGCGTGTGCGGCATCGGCCGCGGCGAGCGCATCCTAAAAATCTAATCAGACCGACCAGTAAAAAAGGAAATTCAATGAAAGTTTTCTACGACAAGGACGCCGATCTTTCCTTGATCAAGGGCAAGAAAGTGACCATCGTTGGTTACGGCTCGCAGGGCCACGCGCACGCGCAAAACCTCAGTGATTCCGGTGTCAAGGTGACGGTTGGTTTGCGCAAGGATGGCGTTTCTTGGAGCAAGGCCGAGCAGGCCGGCCTGTACGTCGCCGAGGTTGCCGAGGCCGTCAAGGATGCCGACGTGGTGATGATGCTGCTGCCCGACGAGACCATTCCGCAGGTCTACAACACCGACGTCGCGCCGAACATGAAAAAGGGCGCGGCGCTAGCTTTTGCGCACGGCTTCAACGTCCATTACAACCAGGTTGTCGCGCGTGACGATGTCGACGTGATCATGGTTGCGCCGAAGGGTCCCGGGCATACGGTACGTTCCGAGTATCTCAAGGGTGGCGGCGTACCGTCGCTGATCGCTGTCCATCAGGATCATTCTGGAAAAGCCCGAGACATTGCCCTTTCCTATGCCGCTGCCAACGGCGGCACCAAGGGCGGGGTGATTGAAACCAACTTCCGTGAAGAGACCGAGACCGATCTTTTCGGCGAGCAGGCGGTTCTCTGCGGTGGCGCTGTCGAACTGGTGAAGATGGGTTTCGAGACCCTGGTCGAGGGCGGATACGCGCCCGAGATGGCCTACTTCGAGTGTCTCCACGAACTCAAGCTGATCGTCGACCTGATGTACGAAGGCGGTATCGCCAACATGAATTACTCGATCTCGAACAACGCCGAGTATGGCGAATACGTGACCGGGCCAGAGGTCATCAACGAGCAGTCCCGGGTCGCCATGCGTGCGGCGCTGAAGCGAATCCAGAACGGCGACTACGCGAAGATGTTCATTCTCGAGGGGCGTACCAACTACCCCGAGATGACCGCACGTCGTCGCCTGATGGCTGAACACGAGGTCGAGATTGTCGGCGCCAAACTGCGCGACATGATGCCGTGGATCAAGAAAAACAGGCTGGTTGATCAGAGCAAAAACTGATCGGCGCAGTCACCAGCCACCAGTCACTTGCCTGGCGGTGGGGCGACCACGGTCGCTCGACCGACGGGCAAGAAGACCGAGACCTTGATTCACTCATGACTTGTCCCTCTCTGTATCGGATTTCAGTCGGGGTAGCTGCTTTCCCGGCTTTCCTTCGCTCTGAACCGGCCTGAGTCCGCGGCCAAACGACAACAGCGCAATGCCAGAAATAAAACCTCGCAAGACCCTCTTCAACCCGGAGTTGCGGCGCCGAGGGATCTACCTGTTGCCGAACCTGTTTACCACCGCGGCGCTGTTTTGCGGTTTCTTTGCCATTGTCCAGGCGATGAAGGGCGGCTTCGAGGCAGCGGCCGTGGCCATCTTCGTGGCCATGGTCCTCGACGGCCTCGATGGGCGAGTGGCGCGAATGACGCGTACCCAGAGCGCTTTCGGTGCCGAGTACGATTCGCTGTCGGATATGGTTTCCTTTGGCGTCGCGCCGGCTCTGGTCAGCTACGCCTGGGCACTTAAAGACCTTGGGCGACTCGGCTGGATTGCAGCCTTCATCTATTGTGCCGGTGCGGCCCTGCGCCTGGCGCGCTTCAATACCACGCTGGAAGTCATTGACAAGCGTTACTTCCAGGGCCTGCCGAGTCCGGCGGCTGCGGCACTGGTGACGGCTTTCCTGTGGGTGATGATCGACAAGGATGTTGCCGCAGCTGACGTGCGCTGGGGCGCCTGCTCGCTGGTTATTTTTGCCGGTATCTCGATGGTCACCAACGTCCAGTTTTACAGCTTCAAAGACGTCAATCTGCGGCGCAGCGTGCCCTTCATTTTCATCGTCGCCATTGCCCTTGGCTTCGCCTTTGTGTCCTACGACACGCCGGTCGCCCTGTTTGGCCTTTTCGTGGCCTATGCCCTCTCCGGTTATGTCCTCGCGCTAAGCCGCCGATTTCGGCACAAGGCATCATCACCGCCGCCGCCACCAATCGCTTAACGTAAAAGTCGCGTACGCTACTTTTACGTTAACGTAGGGCACCCACAGCGTGCATTGACATCCTCACCTTCGGAGTCGGGACATGAAAGATCACCTGGTAATTTTCGATACCACCTTGCGCGACGGCGAACAGAGCCCGGGCGCGTCGATGACCAAGGAAGAAAAGCTGCGCGTGGCACGCCAGCTCGAGCGCATGCAGGTCGATGTGATCGAGGCGGGGTTTGCCGCCGCCTCACCCGGCGACTTCGACGCCATCAAGTCGATTGCTACGATCATCAGGGAGTCCACAGTGTGCTCCCTGGCACGTTCCAACGAGAACGACATTCGTCGCGCGGGCGAAGCCATCAAGCCGGCGGTGAGCGGCCGTATTCATACGTTCATCGCGACCAGCCCGATCCATATGGAGAAGAAGCTGCGCATGACGCCCGACCAGGTGGTCGAGTCGGCTGTGCGCGCGGTGCATTGGGCGCGTGAATATACCGATGACGTCGAGTTTTCGGCGGAAGACGCGGTGCGCTCCGATGTTGACTTCCTGTGCCGGGTTTTCGAGGAAGTTATCAAAGCCGGCGCGCGGACGATCAACGTTCCCGATACGGTTGGCTACAGTGTTCCGTCGGTGTGGGGCGAACTGATGCGTACGCTGATCAAACGGGTGCCAGGTGCCGAGCAGGTGGTGTGGTCTACGCACTGCCACAACGACCTGGGAATGGCGGTGGCCAATTCGCTGTCGGCGGTACTCGCTGGCGCCCGCCAGGTCGAATGCACGATCAACGGCCTTGGCGAACGTGCCGGTAATGCATCGCTCGAAGAGGTGGTGATGGCGGTCAGAACGCGCAGCGACCTTTTCCCCGTGCAGACGCGTATCGACACCACCCAGATTGTCCCGGCGTCCAAGCTGGTGTCGCAGATCACCGGCTATCCGGTGCAGCCCAACAAGGCTGTCGTTGGGGCCAACGCCTTTGCGCACGAGTCCGGGATTCATCAGGACGGCGTCCTCAAACACCGTGAAACCTACGAGATCATGCGCGCCGAGGACGTTGGTTGGGCACAGAACAAGTTGGTCCTGGGCAAGCACTCGGGACGCAACGCCTTCAAGTCGCGTTTGGCGGCTCTGGCTATCGTGTTCGATAGCGAAGAGGCGCTGAATGCCGCGTTCGCCCGTTTCAAGGAACTGGCGGACAAGAAGCACGAGATTTTTGACGAAGACCTGCAGGCACTGGTGTCCGACGAGGAACTCACGCAGGAGGGCGAGTACTACAAGCTGGTTTATTCGCGCGTCTGCTCGGAAACTGGTGAAACGCCGGCTGCGAATGTGACGCTGAGCGTCGATGGCGCGGAGAAAAAAGCGGCGGGGATCGGTAGCGGGCCGGTCGACGCGACTTTCAAGGCGATCGAGTCGGTTGCCAGCAGCGGCGCACAGTTGTTGCTTTACTCTGTCAATGCGATCACCACCGGCACTGACGCGCAGGGCGAAGTGACCGTGCGCCTCGGGAAAGGCAGTCGTATCGTGAACGGCAATGGTGCGGATACCGATATCGTCATTGCGTCAGCGAAAGCGTATCTCAACGCTTTGAACAAGCTGCAGATTCCCGATCGCGTCGACCCGCAGGCGGACGTTTGATCTCCGCCGCGACTTGACGGAGAGAGCAAAGGCTACGGACGCGCCGACGCGTCTGATTGATGCGCTGATGGGCGAGTGAGCCTGGCGTAGGCGACGCTGGCGCAGAAGAAGGTCAACGCGAGGATGGTTTCGGCAATGGCCAGCGCCTGTCCTGTCCCCGTCTCGGTGGTGGCGCGCACGATGCCCTCGGTAAAGTAGAGCAGAATCAGCATGCTCGCCCACTGGTACGAGTAGCGGCGGCCGTTGAGGATGCCGAACAAGGGCGCCAGCAGCGGCAGGCACTTCAGCGCCAGCCACGAGCCGCCAGGCAGGACCGGTGCCAGACGTAACTCCCAGGCGAGGCACAGGAAAATCAGCGCAATCAGGCTGCTGCATGCCGTCAGGTAGAGGGCGCGGATCATCAGCAGCTGAGCTTCATGGCAATGGCGGCGAGCCTTCGCCCTTGCGCGAAAGCGAGTTGGCGCTCTTCTTCGCTAAGCGTCGGTGTGCCGGCGGTACCTGCGAGATGGCTGGCACCGTACGGTGTGCCACCGCTGCGAGTGCTGGACAAGGCGGCTTCGCTATAGGGCAAGCCGATCAGCAGCATGCCGTGGTGCAGCAGCGGCAGCATCATCGACAACAGGGTGCTCTCCTGTCCGCCATGAGCGCTGGCCGTCGATGTGAAGACGCAGGCAGGCTTACCGACCAGGGTTGCGGACGACCATTGCGCGGCGGTGCTATCCCAGAAGTATTTCATCGGCGCCGCCATATTGCCGAAACGTGTCGGGCTGCCGAGTGCCAGGCCGATGCATTCGTCAAGGTCGGTTGCTTCGACGTAAGGGGCGCCGCCGGCTGGAATTTCCGGGGCGCTTGCCACGCAAACGGGCGACACCTTGGGAACCGTCCGCAGACGTGCTGTTACGCCGTCCCTTGACTCGATACCGCGCGCGATCTGCTGGGCGAGGGCCCGTACCGACCCTCGGTGGCTATAGTAGAGAACGAGTATTTCTGACATCGCGCCATTATCAGGGAAACTGCGTCCGATGGCTCTTTTCCGCCGGCAAAGACGAGCGCCAGCTGAGTGGCTGTGCGTTTTCGGCAGCACCGGTCGTGGGCTGCTAGAAGTGCTTCGGGTCAGCTTGTATCGTCAGGATGTCAACGCTGCCGGTTTGCTCGTCAATGCCGATGCTCTGTACTTCACGAACCGCCAGGTTCTCGCCTTCGATAACCAGCAGCAGCTTCTCGTTGTTCTGGGTGAGTGCGCCCGACGCCACGACCAGCAGTTGGCTGCTGCGCTGCGAGGGAATTTCTGGCAGTACCAGAACTCGCAGATGCTCCGTTCCTTCGCCGTCCGCAGGCCGGGCGAGAGTCGCCGGGACAGCCTTTGGCGAAAGGATTTGCAGGCCAAGCTCAAGATGTTCAGGGTTCTCCGAGACCGCCCAACGCACTATGCAGATCTGCCAGTCTTTCTCGTCACCCGTGCGCACTGCGGCGACATTGCCGACCGAAAGGGTGCCAATCTTCCCGGAGACATGCATGATGGCATAGCCGTCCGGACTTTCGTTGGTGATCATCCAGCGGGAAAGCTCGACCGTGGCCGTGTCGTCCTGCTTGCAAAGTTGCCAGAGTCCATCGAGTCCGCTACCCAGGACCGTTCGATAGTTCTGTCTGCGGCGATGAAAGCGGCGCTTGCCGAAGTCATTCCAGCGTCCCGCCAGGCGGCGCAGGACGCCGACGCCGGCGGGCGTGCTGGCCAGCTCGGGCAAGCCGATCTCTTCGGCTGGCGTGCCGGCGTTGAGCTGGGCGATCTGCGTCTTCAGCAGAAGGCCCAGGCCGGCGCAGGAAAAGTACTCGAGTGGCGCAGTCGACGGCGCCAGCTTGCGCGAAAAGGGCAGGGCAGGTGCGTCGCGTGTTGGATCGACCCAGAAGGTTGCCGGGGCCGCGGTTGCAGCGGTTTCTGCTGAAATGGTCTCGATCTGGCCGGCAAAGCGCTCGAAGTAAGCGGCCAGGAAGACCACCTCACGTGCAGTCAATGACGCCGGCTGGGCGCAGCCGAGCAGAATCGCTGCGTGGTAGATGTGCTGCAGTTTCCGTGACTGCCCGCGTGGGGCAGTCGCTTCAAGATGCCGGGATCTCGCCATGGCATAGGTCTGATGCAGTTGCTGCCAGGCGCCAGTCGGGGCCGGAGAGGCGATCAGATGAGCGATCATGAGTTGCTGTGCGAGGGCATGCAGGCTACGCCACAGCGCGAGATCGGGTGCTTGATAACGGTCGCTGGTGTCTTGGGACGCGACCCCTTCAACCATCTCCAGCGTGTCATCAGCAAGCATTTGCAGCAGATCGAGGACGCTGCGCACCAGGCGCCGTGATTTGCGTGGGATCGGCAACATCAGCTCGGTCAGTTCCGGAAGCAGTGCCGCTACAACGCTGGAGCTGCGCTCGTACAAGCCGTTCAGAGCCAGGGCGCGCTCTTTTGACGAACCGCCAACCTCGTGCCAGGCTTTGACCTGCGCACGCAGTGCGGGGAGTTCCTCCGCCGGGTGGGGTGCCATCGGCGACGTAAGCCATTGCAGAATGGTGCGTATGCCGGAGTGTGCAGTCACGGCTCCCGCCGCATCCTGCTCATCGAAAGCGGTGTTGGTCATCTGGCCACCTGCCAAACAAGTTTGCGTCGTCACGCCGTCCGTTGGACTGGTAGCTGGTCTCTTTCGGCGCATGGGCAACTACGGCTCGGTCGACCAGAAATTACAGAATCAACATCTTGGCTGTCGACCTTCGCCCTTTTGATTATAACCTGCAAGTTTCAACTGCTGGCCAGCGGCAAGCGTGTGCGTTCCTGTCCTCCCGCGCTCGCCAGCGGACGTCGAGTCAGGGTGCAGCAAGATCATGTTGAAAGGGCGCTTTTTTGCTATAATCCGCCTCTTTTTCTGATTTCGGAAGAGCTGATCATGGTTGTCATTCGTCTCGCTCGTGGGGGCTCCAAGAAGCGCCCCTTCTACAATATGGTGGTTGCTGATTCACGCCAACGCCGCGATGGTCGCTTTATCGAGCGCGTCGGCTTCTACAATCCGCTGGCCTCGGAGAAGGAAGAGAGCCTGCGCATCGCCACCGACCGCATCAGCTACTGGCAGGGGCAGGGAGCACAACTGTCGATGACCTGTGCCCGCCTGGTCAAGCAGTCGGCCGCCAAGCTAGCAGCCTGAGCTTTGCCTGCCGGTTCGCTGTCTGCAGGGACTGGCGCTGGCGCGGGACTCGACGTTCCGCCGGCTGATGGTGAAGGCTGCGAAGGTGGCCAGGTCAGCGGCGAAATCGTTGTCCTCGGCAAGATCGCTGGTCCGCACGGCTTGCAGGGCGTGGTGCGCGTATATCCGTTTGCCGATGATCCGCTGGCTTGGGCGCGACTGCCGCAATGGTGGCTGGGCCGCGAGGGTGAAGCGGCCGAATTGTGGCGTCCGACGCGGCTGATCAAGTGCGATCTGCGTAACGAGATGCTGCTGGCGCAACTCGAGTGTGTTGCCGATCGGTCTGCTGCCGAGGCGGCCGCCGGCTTGCTGGTTGGTGTTCCGCACCAGGCCTTGCCGCCGACCGCAGCTGACGAATACTACTGGGCCGATCTGATCGGCCTTGAGGTCGTCAATACGCATGGCCAGTCGCTGGGCAGGATTCTCGGTCTGATCGAAACGCCGGCCAGCGCGGTTTTGCGCGTCGGCGATGGCCAGGACGCCGAGCGACTGCTGCCCTTTGTCGCCGCTGTGGTGCTGGAAGTTGAGCTGGCGCAGGCGCGTGTTCGCGTGGCTTGGGAGCTCGACTGGTGACTTGGTGACTTCGCCAGAAGGCGTGCCCGTGCGCGAGAACGCGTTTGTCGTTGATGTGCTGAGCTTGTTTCCCGAAATGTTTGCCGCAGTGAGCCATTCGGGGGTGACCCGTCGGGCGCTGGAAGACGGGCGCTGGACTCTGCAGCTGTGGAATCCGCGTGATTTCACCGTCGACCGGCATCGCACCGTCGATGACCGGCCCTACGGCGGTGGCCCGGGAATGGTGATGATGGCGCCGCCGCTGGCGGCGGCGATCACTGCGGCCAAGGCACGACAGCTGGCCGCTGGCTTGGCGGCCAGCCGCGTCATCTGTCTCTCGCCGCAGGGCTCGTTGCTGACGCACCAGCGGGTGATCGAGCTGGCACAGGGCAAGGAAGCGCTGGTTCTAGTGTGCGGGCGTTACGAAGGGATCGACGAGCGGCTGATCGATGCCGGCGTCGACGAAGAGATTTCTATTGGCGATTTCGTCCTTTCGGGTGGCGAAATTCCGGCGATGGCGCTGATCGATGCCGTCGTCAGGCAGTTGCCGGGCGTGCTGAATGACGCCGAATCGGCACAACAGGATTCGTTTGTCGCGGGCTTGCTGGATTGCCCGCACTATACGCGGCCCGAGGAGTACAACGGGCGGCGGGTGCCGGATGTTCTTTTGTCCGGTCATCACGAGGAAATACGACGCTGGCGTTTGCAGCAGGCGCTGGGTCGAACGTGGCAGCGGCGTCCCGAGTTGTTGGCGGGGCGTTCATTGTCGAAAACGGAAACGCAACTCCTGGTGCAGTTTCAGGAGCAATGCGGTCAGGACAAGAATGCGTAGTTCGCATACATGGAGTCAAGAATATGAATCTGATCGAGCAGCTTGAACAAGAAGAAATTGCCCGTCTGGGCAAGGTCATTCCCGTCTTCGCCCCGGGCGACACCGTCGTTGTCCAGGTCAAGGTGCGGGAAGGAACGCGCGAGCGTTTGCAGGCCTATGAAGGCGTCGTGATTGCCAAGCGCAATCGCGGTCTCAACTCCAGCTTCATCGTGCGCAAGGTTTCGTCGGGCGAGGGCGTCGAGCGTACCTTCCAGACCTATTCGCCGCTGGTCGCGGCGATCGAGGTCAAGCGTCGTGGCGACGTCCGTCGTGCCAAGCTGTACTACCTGCGCCAGCGTTCGGGCAAGTCGGCGCGGATCAAGGAAAAGCTGGTCCGCAAGCAACGCTGAACCGCGGCGCTGGCGCGGTAAACGAAAAAGTGGCGAAGTCGGGAGACTTCGCCACTTTTGCTTTCCGGGTCGCCCGGTCGCGGGCGAGCGGCTCAGGAAGCGGCAGCCTGCTTGTCCTTCTCGATCAGCGCGTACGCCGAATGATTGTGGATCGACTCGAAGTTCTCGGATTCGACCACATAGGCATCGATGCGCTGCTCGGTGTTGAGGCGCGCAGCCACATCGCGCACCATGTCTTCGACGAACTTCGGATTGTCGTAGGCACGTTCGGTGACGTATTTCTCGTCAGGGCGCTTGAGCAGGCCGTAGAGTTCGCAGGACGCCTGCCCTTCGACGAATTGCACCAGTTCTTCGATCCACAGGTGATCGTTGATTCTGACGGTGACGGTCACGTGCGAGCGCTGATTGTGCGCGCCGCGCTCGGAAATCTCCTTGGAACACGGGCACAGGCTGGTGACCGGAACGGCGACCTTGATCGTCGACGCGATACCGCCACGGCCGATCTCGCCAATCAGGGTGACGTCGTAATCCATCAGGCTCTGCACCCCCGACACCGGTGCGGTCTTGTTGATGAAATACGGAAAGCTCATTTCGATGTGCCCGGTCTCGGCTTCAAGCCGGTCCACCATGTCCCGCAGCATGGCGGGAAAGTTCTCGACGGAAATCTCGCGTTCGTGGCTGTTGAGGATTTCCACGAAGCGCGACATGTGCGTGCCTTTGAAGTTGTGCGGCAGGCTGACGTACATGTTGAACACGGCGATCGTGTGCTGTACGCCGCCGGATTTGTCGAGCACCTTGACCGGGTGTCGTATCGCCTTGATGCCGACCTTGTTGATGGCGATGCGGCGGGTATCGGCTGAGCCCTGGACGTCCACCATCGTGGTCGGTTGCGGGTTTTCTGGTGCGTTCATTACTGCTCCTGATGGGTGTTCTATATGCTGCCCGCAACGATTTCCTCGGGCTCGCCCGCGCTGCAGCCTTGCCGGGCGCGCACTGCGGCGACGATTCCGTCGCGGTCGAGGCCGATCTCGGCCAGCAGTAGCGCCTGGTCGCCATGATCGATGAAGCGGTCGGGAATTCCCAGGCGCAAGAATCGCGTGGTGCCGGCAACTTCCTCGAGGACGCGCGCGACCTCGGAACCGGCACCACCGATCAAGGCATTCTCTTCGACACTGACCAGCAGGGAATGTTCTGCTGCCAGGGCGAGGACCAACTCGCGGTCGATCGGTTTGACGAAGCGCATATTGGCTACCGTGGCGTTGAGTTCTTCAGCCGCTTCGAGCGCCGGCGTCAGCATGCTGCCGAAAGCGAGCAGCGCGACCTCGGCCCCCCGGCGGCGAATTTCACCTTTGCCGAGCGGCAAACCGAGCAGCGTCTTGTCGATCGGCGCGCCGGTGCCGCTGCCCCGCGGGTAGCGCACGGCGCTCGGTCCGTCCAGCTGATAGGCGGTGGTCAGCATCTTGCGGCACTCGTCTTCGTCGGTCGGCGTCATCAGCACCATGTTCGGGATGCAGGTCAGGAAGGAAATATCGAAGGCACCGTGGTGTGTCGGGCCGTCGGCACCAACCAGGCCGCCACGGTCGAGCGCGAAGACTACCGGCAGGTTTTGCAAAGCCACGTCGTGTATCAGCTGATCGTAGCCACGCTGCAGGAAGGTAGAGTAGATCGCCAGCACCGGCCGCATGCCTTCGCAGGCCAGGCCGGCGGCAAAGGTGACGGCGTGCTGCTCGGCGATGCCGACATCGTAATAGCGATCCGGGTAACATTCGCTGAAGCGCAGCAGGCCGGAGCCTTCGCGCATCGCCGGCGTGATTCCGACCAGTCTCGGATCCGCGGCCGCCATGTCGCACAGCCAGTCGCCAAAAACCTGCGTGTAGCTCGGTTTTGCGCCCGGTTTGCCGCCGGCGATACCGACTTCCGGCTTGAATTTCGAGACCCCGTGGTAGAGGATCGGATCGACCTCGGCCAGTTTGTAACCCTGGCCCTTCTTGGTGATCACGTGCAGGAACTGCGGACCCTTGAGGTTCTTCAGGTTGAGCAGCGTCGGTACCAGCGATTCGAGATCGTGGCCGTCGATCGGGCCAATGTAGTTGAGGCCGAGTTCCTCGAACAGTGTCCCCGGGGTCAGCATGCCCTTGACGTGCTCCTCGGCGCGCTTGGCGAATTCGAGCAAGGACGGCGAAAAGTCGAGAATCTTCTCGCCTGCCTTGCGCGCGGCGTTGAAGGTGTTACCGGAAAAGAGTCGTGCCAGGTAGCGGTTGAGCGCTCCCACCGGCGGTGAGATCGACATGTCGTTATCGTTGAGAACGACGAGCATGTCGGCGTCGGCGACGCCGGCATTGTTGAGGGCTTCAAAGGCCTGCCCAGCCGACATCGCGCCATCGCCGATGATGGCCACCACTTTGCGGGTTTCGTGCTTGATCTTGGCGGCCAGCGCCATACCCAGGGCCGCCGAGATCGATGTCGACGAGTGACCGACGCCGAAAGTGTCGTACGGGCTTTCGCCGCGTTTCGGAAAGCCCGAGATGCCGCCGTGCATGCGCAGCTTGGCCATGCCCTCGCGGCGGCCGCTGAGCGTCTTGTGCGCATAGGTCTGGTGGCCGACGTCCCACACCAGGCGGTCGTGCGGCGTATCGAAGACATAATGCAGGGCGACCGTTAGCTCAACCGTGCCGAGGTTCGACGAGAGGTGACCACCGGTCCGGGAAACCGAGTCGACCAGAAAGGCACGCAACTCGTCAGCCAGTTGTGGTAACTGGCGGCGGTCGAGCTTGCGCACTTGCGCCGGATCGCTGATGGTGTCGAGCAGAGGGTAAAGGGTCATAGTCTCGTTTGGGTCCTGCAGAAGCGCTCGCTGGTGGCGGTGAGCGGAAGCGGCGCCTAGAATTTGCGCTGGGTAATGAAGTCGGTGAGTTCGAGCAGGCGCTGGCGGCGTGCGCCGAAAGGTGTGAGCGCTTCGAGCGCCTGTTTTCTCAGATCGTCGGCAAACTCGCGGGCGCGTTCGAGGCCCATCAGGCTGACGTAGGTCGGCTTTTCGGCGGCCGCATCCTTGCCGGCTGTCTTGCCGAGGGTCGCGGTACTGGCCGTGCAATCGAGGATGTCGTCGACGACCTGAAAAAGCAGGCCGGCACGTTTGGCGAAGCGGTCGAGCGACGTGCTTTCGTCGACGCTCAAGGCGGCACCGCAAAGGGCGCCGAGCAGCACTGCCGCGCGGATCAAGGCACCGGTCTTGAGCGCGTGCATCAGTTCAAGCTCAGGCTGGTTGAGGCTCTTGCCGACCGCTTCGAGGTCGATCGACTGGCCGCCCGCCATGCCACACGAGCCGCTGGCGCGGGCCAGCAGGCGCAGCATTTCCAGTTGCCGGCCCGGCTCGCCGAAATCCTTGCGCGCCAGCAGTTCGAAGGCCAGCGCCTGCAGGCTGTCACCAACCAGCAAGGCCGTCGCTTCATCGAACTCCACGTGGCAGGTCGGCCGGCCCCGTCGCAGCACGTCGTTATCCATTGACGGCAGGTCGTCGTGGACCAGTGAATAGCTGTGGATCAGCTCGACTGCGCTGGCCACCACTTGCAGCCGTTCCGCCGGGGCCGCGGTCAGTTCGCCGGCCGCGTAAACGAGCAGCGGTCTTATCCGTTTGCCACCATTCAGGCTGGCATAGCGCATCGCCCGGTGCAGGCGAGCCGGAATCGCTTCAGCAGGCGGCAAGTTGCCGGCGATGGCCGCTTCGACCTGTACCTGGACGCGACGCATCCAGTCCGGGAAGGCTAGGGTCCCTGGCGCTGGTGCAGGGGCAAGTGCTGTCGGCACGCTCATCTGGCCTCACCGCCAGTGGGCTCGAAAGCGCGCAGCGCGCCGTTTTCAAGCACCTGGATTTGCGCTTCGGCGTTGCTGAGCTGCTGTTGGCAGTGCGTCAATAGTTCGCTGCCACGGCGATACGCCGCCAGTGACTCCTCGAGTGGCAGGCGGCCTCCCTCCATGTCCTGGACTAGCTGTTCAAGTTCGGCAAGAGCCGCCTCGAATTTCAGTTTGCCAATGGTCACCGCGTCCGAAGCGCGTGCGGCGCCGTCGACGGCTTTCTCGGAGTTTGGTCGTGGCATCGGAGAGGCTCGAATCAAACCGCCGAAAATAGCGTATTAGTGGCCCCGCGGTCAACAAATGGAAAGCATTCTCGCGCCCCCGCTTCTGGCCAGAGCGTGGCACAATCGCTGGCGATGGGACTGGTGCTACACTTGCGCAACCAAAAAAGGGAGGATGCCATGATAGTCATCGAAAACCGGCCCAGGCGGGTCGAGGTCACGGTTTATGCGGAATTCACGCTCGCCGATTATCAGGAGTTCGAAAACGCCGTCAATTACGTCATCCAGTTCGAGGGGCAGGTTGACCTGTTTTTCGACTTGCGCGAGATGGCCGATTTCACTCTCGACGTGGCCTGGGAAGATATCGTCTTTTCGCGTGCCCATGCCAAGGATTTCAGCCGCATTGCGGTGCTCACCGAAAGTCAGTGGGTGGCGTGGAGCGCCTGGTTGTCTCAGATTTTCGTCGAAGCCGAGATGCGCGTTTTCGACGAAGAAGTCGAAGCCCGCGCGTGGCTGGCCGAAGGGGACGGGGAGGGGCTGGCGTGAGCTACTCGACGGTCGTCAGTGCCGCTCGTCTGGCCCATCATCTCGACGATCCCGACTGGCGAATTTTTGATTGTCGCCATCAACTGAGCGATCCCGAAGCCGGTGCCCACGCCTACGCCGCCGGGCATCTGCCGGGGGCGAGTTTCCTGCATCTGGATCGCGACCTGTCGGGGCCGATGAATGGCAGCAACGGTCGTCATCCCTTGCCCGACCCACAGCTTCTCGCCGCCACGCTGGGCGCGGCCGGCGTTTCAGGCGAAACGCAGGTGGTCGCCTACGACGACGCAGGCGGGATGATGGCCAGTCGACTATGGTGGTTGCTGCGTTGGCTGGGCCACGATCGCGTCGCTGTTCTCGACGGCGGCATCGAGCGCTGGGTCGCCGAGGGCAGGCCGCTGTCGACGGCGTCACCAGAAGTTGCCGTAGCGCGTTTCGAGGGGTCGCCACGTGACTGGGTAGCCACGACCCAGGAGGTTCTGGCCGATGTTAGCAACGGCCAGTTCTGCCTGATTGACGCCCGCAGCCCGGATCGCTTCCGTGGCGAGAACGAAACGCTCGACCCGGTCGGTGGTCACATTCCGGGCGCGCGCAACCGCTTCTTCCGCGACAATCTCGATAGCGAAGGTTGTTTTCGCCCCGCCGCCGAACTGCGCCGGGAGCTGCTGGCGCTGCTCGCCGGGATCGATCCGAAGCAGGCAGTAATGAGCTGTGGCTCGGGCGTCACCGCCTGTCACAATCTCCTGGCCATGGAAATCGCCGGTCTGCATGACGCACGTCTGTATGCCGGTTCGTGGAGCGAATGGTGTAGTGACCCGGCGCGGCCGGTCGCCGGTCAGGCTAGCTGATGCCTCAAACGGCGAACAGGTCGACGGCGGATACTCTTGTCTTTCCAGTTCAATTGATGCGATTCTCTAAGACGTTTTTTTTTAGGGTTTTACTGGTCGGCGAGCCGGCCTGTGCTGGCGTTTCCTGTTTCTCAACATCAAGAGGGAAGAAAACCATGAAAAAACTTGCAGCTATGGTGGTGGGTGGTTTGTTGCTGGGCGCTGGTGTCGGTGTGGCGACGGCGGGTTCTCGTTGTGAACCGTTTCAAGGAACGCTGAAGTTGGCCTTCAATCCGTCGCCGACGCTGGGGGATTGCCAGGGCTTCGACGCGATAAAGGGCAAAGAGCGCTTTTTTGAGGGCGCTGTTTTCCACTACCAACAATTGCCACCAGGATACCCGTTGGCTGCTCCGCTGCCGCTACAGATGTGCTTCTCGGGGGAAATCAGTGGCGCCACGCTGGGAGGGCGTGCGGTTGAGGCGACGTCTGTGTCGGCGCTGACAGTCAATAGCTTCCCTCTTGCGGGGGCCACAAGTTGCGGCTCTGTTCCCTGCCCGCAGATGCTTACCGCGGCAACGGTGGTGACGGTTACTGCCACCGGTGAGCCCAGAAAAGATAAGGAATTGGGCCAGATATTCCTGCGTGATACCGGCGTCTTACTTCCCGCCACTGATCAGCGGGGGCCATTGGCTATTGAGCAACTGATTGGTGTTGGCGGTACCAAGAAATTCTCCAACGCCAGTGTTTCAATGGAGATCGTTGGCTACGAGTTTGCTGGTGCCCCGGTCAAAGGCACCATCTGCCGTTAAGCTGTGGGTCCGCGAGGTGCAGCAGGCCATCTGGCGAGCGGTGGTCTGCTCCAGCTGGGAGAGGGGTGTTCTGATGGGAGAATCGTGGCGAAAGTGACTTCTCCTCGTTATCGGATGATCTGCATGCGGCTTGCCGTGGCAACTGCGTTGTGCGCTGGTAGCCTGCTGCCGCCTGTGGCAACCGCAGCGACCGTCGGCCGCGTCTTCGTTTCTTACGCGGTCGATGGCAGCCCCCGTTACGCCAGCCAGCGTCTCGACGCCAGTTACCGCGTGTTCATTCGCGGTGAGACGGTGCGCACGAAGAGCGGCAAGGCGCCAAGCACACGTAGCCACGTCAGCCAGGAACAGGGTCGGCGGCAGTTGACGCCGTTGATCGCGCATTTCGCTCACCTCCATCAGGTGGAGCCGGAATTGGTCGCGGCAGTAGTTGCCGTCGAATCCGGCTTCAACACCGCCGCTGTTTCGCCGGCAGGGGCAGTGGGTGCGATGCAGCTGATGCCAGCGACCGCGGCACGCTACGGCGTGACCAACGCCGCCAATCCGGCGCAGAACATCGACGCCGGCGTGCGCCATCTCAAGGACCTGCTCCGCCTGCATGGTGGCAACGTCGCCCTGGCCCTGGCGGCCTACAACGCCGGCCAGGGGGCGGTGGCCAGGAACGGCGGCCGCATTCCGCCCTATCGCGAAACGATGCTTTATGTACCGGCGGTGCTGGCGGCAGCGGCAAGGGGGGGAGGGCTGTGAGCGGGACCCTGCACCGTACTTTCCAGGCGCGCACCGCCGCCGGCTTCACCCTGCTCGAACTGCTCGTGGTGGTGACCATCATCGGCCTGTTGGCGGCCTATGTTGGCCCGAAGTACTTCTCGCAGTTGGGCAGGTCCGAGCAGGGGGTGGCCAAGGCGCAGGTGGAGGCCTTCGCACGCGCACTCGACACCTATCGGCTGGAAGTCGGCCGCTATCCGAGCAGCGAAGAAGGGCTCGAGGCCTTGCTCAGCAAGCCGGCCAACGCCGCCCGCTGGAACGGCCCTTATCTGCAGAAGGCGGTGCCCGACGATCCCTGGGGTCACGCCTACCTCTACCGGTCGCCAGGGAGCACTGGCGACTTCGAGATCACCTCGTATGGCAAGGACGGCCAGCCCGGAGGGACCGGCGATGCCGCCGACGTCACCTATCAATGAGAATCTGGCGGAGCGAGGATGCGCTTTGAGGTTCGTGCCCTATCTTCCGACAACCTGATCGAGACGCACAGCATTGATGCCGCGGATGCCGGGGAGGTAGGCAGGTTGCTGCAACAACGGCGGCTGCAGCCGCTGTCGATCAAGGCGGCAGGTGGTGTCGGTGACGCGGCGGCGCGCTTGCCGGGGCGCGGCAGCCGAGCGTTTTCACTGCTCTTGTTCAGCGCCGAATTGTTGGCCTTGCTGGAAGCCGGCTTGAGCCTGGTCGAGACCTTCGACGCATTGCTCGAGAAAGAAAGCTCTCCGACCTCGCGGGCAGTGCTCGAACGACTGACCACTCACCTGCGCGAAGGCCTGCGTTTTTCGGCCGCCCTGGCCTTGCAACCCGGGGTCTTCCCACCCCTTTACGTCGGCATCGTCAAGGCTGCCGAAGGGACCGGCGACCTGCCGCACGCCCTGGCGCGCTATATCGACTATCAGACGCGGCTCGACGCCGTGCGCAGCAAGTTGCTCAGTGCGGCCATTTACCCGGCCATCCTGCTCGCCGTCGGCGCTGCGGTGACTGTTTTCCTGATGGCTTACGTCGTGCCGCGTTTTTCTGCCGTGTACCAGGGGAGCGGTCGTTCGCTGCCCTGGTTGTCACAGCGCCTGCTCGACTGGGGACAATTGCTCAGCGAGCATGCCGACGCCGTTTTTTGGGGGCTGCTGGTGCTGACCACGGCGGCTATCTTCTCGCTGCGGCACTTCATGCGCAGCGGTCGCTGGATCGTTTTCCTGACCCGCCTGCCGGGTGTCGGCGAGCGCATCCGGGTGATCGAGTTGTCGCGCCTGTACCTGACCACCGGCATGCTGCTCGAAGGGGGGATACCGATCCTGACGGCGCTTGATATCGTCGGCGACGCCGTTTCTCCGAAAACGCGCGACGCACTGCGTACTGCGCGCAGCTTCATCTCCGACGGCGGCGCCTTGTCGGAGGCTTTCGAGCGCAGCGGGCTGGCGACGCCGGTTGCCCTGCGCCTGCTGCGCGTCGGCGAAAAGTCCGGGCAGATGGGCGCCATGCTGACGCGCTCGGCCTTGTTCTACGAAGGTGAGAGTGCGCGCTGGATAGAGCGCTTCGCAAAAGTCTTCGAGCCGCTGCTGATGACTGCCATCGGCCTCCTGGTGGGGCTGATCGTGGTTCTGTTGTACATGCCAATTTTCGACCTCGCGGGTGCGCTGCAATGAACGCTGCCGGCGAGCCGAGCAGCGAAAGCATTGACGATGCCCTGCTGCAGAAAGCCAGGAATCTGGCGCGCGGCTCCGGGCGCTCGCTGGTCAGCGAACTCGAAGCGCTGACCGCCAATGAACCGCGCCAGCTGGTCGACGCTCTGGCGCGGCGCTTTCAGCTGCTGGTCATGGATACCACCGAGATGCTGGCTTGTGGTGCGGCCTTCGACCTGCTGCCGCTGCTCAAGGCGCAGCAGCGTGGCTGTGTGCTGCTGCGCTCGCTGCCCAGTGGCGGAGGCGGCGAGGGGGATGAAACGCGGCTCATTGCCGTCATCGGCGATCCCTTTGACAGCGACTGCATGGTCTGGCTGAGCAGCCTGGCCGCTGCACCGCTGCACTATTGCCTGGCTCTGACGGCTGACATCCAGGCCTATCTGTCGAAACATGAAGAATCGGTGCATGCCGTGCAGTCCCTGGTGCACGATAGCAGCAGCGCCGTCGATCCCTCGCGGAGCGCAGAAGTCCTCAGTTTTGCGTCGCTCAGTGAAGCCTCGAGCCCGGCTGTCAAACTGGTTAATTCCACCGTCTATGACGCCGTACGGGCGGCGGCGAGTGATGTGCATCTCGAGAGCACGCCGACTGGCATTACCATCAAGTATCGCCTCGACGGGGTACTCGACACGGTCGCGCAGATCAGTGGCGTGGCCCTCGCCGAGCAGGTGGTGTCGCGGCTGAAAGTGCTCGCCGAACTCGATATTGGCGAGCGGCGAACGCCGCAGGACGGCAGCTTTCGGGTCCAGGTGGCCGGTCGCGACATTGACCTGCGGGTATCGATCATGCCCAGCATTCATGGCGAGGATGCGGTCGTGCGCATTCTCGACAAGCGTGGCGTCATCGAGGCGCACGGCTCGCTGACGCTGGACCTGCTGGGCTTCGACGCTCTCTCGCTGAAAGCCCTGCGGCGCCTGGTCGAAGAACCCTACGGGATGTTGCTGGTGACCGGCCCGACCGGCTCGGGCAAGACCACCACCCTGTACGGCGCCATTTCCGAGATCAATAGCGGTCGCGACAAGATCATCACCATCGAAGACCCGGTCGAGTACCAGCTGCCCGGCGTCCTGCAGATTCCGGTCAATGACAAGAAAGGCCTGACCTTTGCGCGCGGCCTGCGCTCGATTCTGCGCCACGATCCCGACAAGATCATGATCGGCGAAATCCGTGACCGCGAAACGGCCGAGATCGCCGTGCAGTCGGCGTTGACCGGGCATCTGGTGTTGACCACCGTGCATGCCAACAACGTCTTCGATGTTTTCGGTCGTTTTACGCACATGGGCATCGATCCCTACGCTTTTGCCTCCGCGCTGAACGGTATCTGGGCGCAACGTCTGCTGCGCGTTAACTGTGCACGCTGCAGCGAAGCCTATACGCCCGGCGAAGCGGAGCTCGAACGCTTCGTCATCACCCGCCGATGCGCTGGCGGATTTCGACTTCCGCCGCGGCAGCGGCTGTGGCGATTGTCGAGGTAGCGGTTATCGTGGGCGCAAGGCGATCGCCGAGATTCTGAATCTGAACGATGAGTTGCGCGAGTTGATCATCGAAAAACGTCCGCTCAGGCAGCTCAAGGAAGTTGCCTACCGCAACGGTACGCGCAGCCTGACCGAAGCCGCGCTGCGTCTGGTCGCCAGCGGCGAGACCACCCTCGAGGAACTGCGCCGTGTCACGCTTTCGTGCTAGACGACTGCTGCTCGGCTGCAGCGCAAGCGACCTCGTCCTCCTGGCCGAGCCGGAAGCAACTACGGACACCCCGCAGCTTCTGGCGGCACTGGCTGTCGCCGCCCCCGCCGCGGCAACAGCCAGTGCCGCCACGGCAGCCCTGGGTGCGGCCCTGGCAGCGCTGCAGCCTGCGCCGCTGGCAGCCGCTGACCAGGCGCAGGCTGGCACGCACTCCGACGCGCAGTCCCCATCTTTGAGCGTTACGCTCGATGACGGCCTGGTCAGGAGTTTCGTCGTCACGCCGCCACGTGGCGCGCAAGGGCTGCGCGAATTGCGCGCCACGGCGGCAGCCCGCTTTGCGGCGCTCTATGGCGAGTCGGCCGAGCATTGGCTGTTGGTTGGCGACTGGCATGCGAGCTTCCCGTTCGTCGTCTGCGCGTTGCCGCGGGTACTTTATCGGGCGCTCGATCAGTGGGCGCAGGCGCAGCTGGCGCCTCGATTCGTACTCCGGGCAACTGGTCCGCGTTCTGCAATCCGCATGGCGCATCGATTCCGAGCGACGGATGCTTGCTGGTCGGTTCGGGCAGAGGAGAGCAGTTTGCTATATATTTTTCTGCAACGACCAGG
>NZ_CAJQUC010000007.1:0-218093 GCF_907163155.1 Candidatus Accumulibacter sp. ACC012 | reverse complement strand
GCCAGCTCACCGTGGTTGGACACATCCGAGCAACAACCCCCAAAATCTGCCGCAGAGCCATTTAGTGAGGCTGGTTCGAGCGTGGAGACCGCCTTCAAGCGTAGCATCGGATTTCTTCTTCACCCGTGTGGGCACAGTCCTGCCATACGCTTGCCGGAAGGCGGAGCCCGCAAGGCCAGCGCCTCGTTCCGAGCGCCCTAGCCATGAATCTGAACCAGCTTCCTCCGACCGTCCGGTGATGAACTACCGGCTGGCCGCAAGGCGGATCGTCGGCGGGATCTGATGAATCCGACGCCATCCATCATGCGCTTCGCAGATTTTACCGGGCGATGCGATCTGCCGCGACGATGCCCTGGCCTGGCGGAGCGGAGCCGGCGTAAGGCGGCAGCGCCAGACACAGAGCGGCCATTGATGAGAAAAGGCGCTCCCCGAGCGCAGATCGATTGCCTTCGCCCCGGGATTGGTAGTACACTCCGCAGCTCGAATACGCCCATGGGCGGCAGGCTTCTCTTCCGGCTGCTTTTTTGCCCCCGGCCGCAGAGCGGCAGCTGGCAGGCTGCCGCCAGGGCCGGCCACAGAACCTGCTGCGACGCAGGCTTGCGCCACCCGAACAAAGCTCCCTGACCGCCCGCGCCCCACGACGCCGGGCGGCTATGCTCGGGAGAAATCACTGTAATGAAGCTACACCGCAGGGGGGAATCGATCGCCGTTCATCAAGCGACCGGCTGGAGCGGTGCGCCATCGCTACGGGATGTTAATAACGCGCATCGATTAGCCCCCTGCACTATCATCCAGGAAGCCGATCCGACAATGCCGCCGACGCAGGCGTCTGGGCGGCTTCTGCAAACGCATCACGGGGACCCGGCCCACAGCGACCAATCCGGTCAGTGTCGAGAGACGACTGAGGGACGCCGGTATTCCGTGTCGAGATTCATCGCCTCGAACAGGTGCCGACGGTCGACGGTGGTTGTTCACCGGTTCCGCCACGCGGGCGGCAAGTTCAACAAGGGATTTTAATGAGCGACGAATCGGCGTATCGAATTCTCGGGCTGGCTCTGCACGGGAAGGGCGTTTCGTCCCGGTGACCAACGCCAGCTGTTCGACGCTGGCTCGAAGTCGAGGCTGCGTAGCCCGCCGACGGCGGCGCGCCTCGACATGGCTTTCGCGGGCCCCACCCGGTAACGTGATCGAGCACGATGCAGCGGGTCGGCGATGCGCCCACAAAAGAAACCAGCCCCGGCACGCGCAGTACCCGGCTGCGCGCATGCCGCACGCCGACGCCGAGTTTCTGCGACCTTACGCCGCATGCATCCGCCTGAACGCCCCCAGCTCGAACGCCATGCTGCGCAGCAAGGAACGTGCTGCTGCATCGAGCAGTCTGCAGGGATTGCACTGAGCGTCGAGGGCGGCAGCGTGCAGCGGAGTATTATGAATGAATGGCTGTTTCGCGATGGCCATAGCTGCAGACCTGCAGCGAGCAGATCGATCGGCGACCGTAAATGGCTCGACGCCCCGGTTTTCAGCGGCGGAAGTATGCGCCAAGGGCGACGAGAGAACTTTCCGCGTCGCGTTCGCGGCGCAGAGCTATGGCGATTGGCTGGACAGCCGCACGCAGAACCTAGGCGGCCGCCGAATCCGACGTCAACCTGATATCCGACACCCTCGGACGAGTACGCACGAAGGCCGGTCCTATGTTTTTTTTTTTTTTTTTTTTTTTCTTTTTTTTTTTTTTTTTTTTTCTTCCCTTTTTTTTTTTCTTTTCGGCAGGCGAAGCTGGACGCGGTTATGAACAGCAGTTTTGCGATCACCATGCCGCCCCTAGAATGCCCAAGGGCCGTCACAACTGGCCCGCGACGCTCGAAGCGTCTTTTCACGCCGCCAGCTTAGTGCTCGCGCAGCTGCGAATGAACCCACTCGATCCCTCGCTTTCAGAGGCACAGTAACAAGGGTGTGCCGCACTGAATTCGCGCGACGCGGTGGCCGCTTGGTTAGGCGCCGGCCATGCTGCTGTGACCCCCTGGAAATTGTGGCATCCAACGAACATCTCGGATCTGGCCAGAAAGATCACCCGATCATGGCCATCCGTGCCGCGGACACGAGCGCGTTCGTCGAGACCGCGACCAGCAAAAATGTCGAGAACGCAGCAGTCGCGGCGTGGCCATTCTGCCGAAGCGCAAGCTTCCATTGCCAGAGCCGAAGGACACGCGCAACCCCGCAAAGAACTGACTCTTATCTCGCATCGACAGGACCGATTCCGCCGGCGAGTTCGGCGAATCGGTGCGCCGAATGAGGGCTGCCAGGGGCTGACATCCTGCCCGACTGCGCGAGCAAGGTGCACTCCTGAATACCTGAGGAGTGGGGCGATGCGAGCAGCCTTGCCATTCGCCAACCGCGAGGTGCATTGACATTGCGTTGTCCCTGCGGCATCGATCCGCAATCGGCAGTGAGCGCCGACACGACGCCCCCCCCCCCCCCCCCCCCAACGCGTATTGAACAATCTGCCTGCGTTACGGCCCAATGGTGGTGCCGTGTCTGATCATGACGAGTGCCGACGTCGATGGCTCGCAATCGCGTTCATGCTCGTGCCCCCACGCCCCTTTTCTACCGTCATTTCCCGAAAGCTGAATTGCCAGCGGCATTTGCACTTGCCGCAACCGCCGCTGTTTCGCCTCTCGACAGTTCCCGGCCAGGAGCAAGAATGCCGCCACGCAAGTTTGTAAGCACCCTCGATAGCGACGAACGCGCGGCGACCCTCGATCGGCTGCGCACTCCGAGCGCATCAAGCCGGATGCGCGTTGCGTATCTCGCGCTCATAGGGCCTGGGCGAAATGCAAGTCGAGACAACTCTGGGAGACCACAGTGTCCCCACACGCGGCAGCCTGTGCGCGCATCCGCATAGCCGGGCAGCGCGCCGAGGCGCAAGCCCGCGGTGATCGCACATGTTGATGGGCAAGAGACGAGTCCGCGGCGTCGGCGCCGGCAGCTGGACTGCCCGCAGACAATTGGCGCGCTGATCGAGTGCCGCACATTGATGAGGGTAAAGCCGAACGTGATCAAGGGACACTCGAGCCCAGACCTGTTTGCCGAAACACCGCCGACGCCAAAGCGTCGCCGCCGTTGCCGCCAGGTGAATGGCGACACCCAGCCAGCGCCGGCAGTGATGGCCTGATGCGGCCGATGGTGACGACAGCATCCTGCTAGCCCACGACTCGGCGTGCGACGCGACTACTCGAGTCGCGATTGCCGTTGTCAAGCGGCAGCTGCGCATCGCCGCGACGTCAAGGACGCGCGGCTGAAGCCGACTTCTTTTTTTTTTTTTTTTTTTTTTTTTTGTAGCCCCAGCGCCGGGTCTGTGGTGCGTATGCGACAAGAATCGACGCTGTCGGCCCAGCGACCGCCCAAAGCTGGTCAAGTCGAGACCGACGTGCTCAGTTGGCGAACGTCATACGGCAAGTACCACACGCATGGTGATACCTCGGCGCTACCCCCCCCCCGACGCGATGCGTGCGCGTCGGCGCAGCCGGCCTTCATGCCTGACACGCCCTATCCGCTAGGTCGACGGGCAGGGCAATCGACCCTGTTCGCGCGACTGGACGACAACCGCCTAGGCCAGCGATGCGCTAACACCGAAGCGCGCCGGACGGAACCGAATCCCCCCCCCCCTTCCCCCCCCCCCCCCACCCGAGCTGCTGCTGGCGAATTCTGGGCGAAGGCCCACGGTCGAATTCCTGCCCAACTACAAGGCTCTTTCGTCAAGAACCGCCGCCTTACTGCCGCGCATGCCCTGCCTTTCCTGTTTGCCTCAACGCTAGATCCGTCGGCCGGAATCCCGTCGGCTCATGGCCACCGGAAATGCCGGCGCACAACCTGACGCGAGCTCGTCGCCGCGGCGAGCCATTCTACTAAGATCGGAGCATCCGGTCGCCTGGCGGCTGGCCGTCGACGAACTCTCGAACGGCGTCGCCCCTGCGACCGAATTATCCCGCAGGTGGCGCCCGCCAGAATCATTTCTCCGCCCCCCGCATAGATGCCGCTAGCTATATCCAGGGCCCGCGGCAGCCCTGCGCGTGGAGTGGCGAGCGCGCTTACAGATGATCCGAAGAAATGAGCGCCGCGCCGAGCGCCGCCTGGCCCACTGGTGTTCACCGGCCTGCCACCGGGCTCCGTCCTCATCGGCCAAGGAGCAATGCTACTCCGCCAATAATCGACGCGCCTCTGCCCAGACCCGCAGCCGCGCCGCGGAATAGAAAGCGCCGTCGACAGTCGGTGGGCCCAGCTGCACAAGCACGCCCCACTGATGGACAACCTCGCCAGCTCGACAGCCGCAACGCGACGAGTCGGGCAAGGATGACGACATCCGGCTGGTTTCGAACTCGAGCACAGTTCGCGCATCCGACCGCCAGGACTTCGGGTGCAGCCATGCTGCCCTCGCGCAATACAGCCCTACGAAACCTCCGGCGCCCACAACAGGTAGGCGAGGAATCGGCATCGGATCGCCGCCGGGCCCGTGCCCAGAATATCGCTGATGCGCTCGACCATGATGGATGAGTGTTGATACTTTCCGTTCATGCGGACGGTCTACCGACAGACGCACCGAGATTCGCTGTGCATAAAGCCGACAGACCGATATCCATATTCTCGGGGAAGGACCGGCCATACGTCTTCCTTGAACATCGCGAAGCTGATCCCGAATCATCCGCGAATCCGACGCACCCAAGGACAGCGCTAGATCGCGCGCTTCATCCTCTCGGCCGCCCCCCCCCCCCCCCCCCAGATCGCGCAGGCCGAGGATATCCTCGCAAATACCGCCTGCGACCAGTTGACGCGACTCGAGGGAATCCGCATCGCAGCAGGCAAGCTGGCCAAGCTGCGACCGGGTGAAAGCGAGGGCTTGCTGAAGCTGCTCGGAAGTGACCACGCTGCTTGGCGCCGGCTAGCCGCTGATCCGGGAGTCGGAAATCAAGGCGATGCTGAGCCAAAAGCACGGCGGACGCGGCGCGGACGATCATCGAAACCGACGCTGTCCACGCTTTCGCGCGCGGGAAGCGGCCGGCCGTCCGACCGCACGAGGCCGGGACGTGATCATTTCCGAGAAAGGTACTGGGCACGGGTTGCCAGGGCACAGCCTGCGCCTCTACGGGCGGTGCTGTTCAAGGACGGCGCACCCGCCTGCCGGTTCGGCCTAGGAGGTCGTTCGTCGACTCGCTGCGCTGACCCATCCTACTCTCTTTATACAGAGGCCGCGCCTACCACTGTTCGCCAGTCATGGCCAGCCTGCCGATGCGCACGTGCATGGCGGGCGCCCCTGTCGTCCTTCGTCGCAGCTGGGGAGACGGCAGGATTTGCGCAGTGTGATGCACTAGGCCGGCCCCGACGAGCAATTGCCCTGATCGCGCGGGGGACAAGACTTCGGGGCAGGCTCATCTAGCCCAAGTATGGACGATCTGCCCTCGTCTCGCGCAGAAGAGGCCAAGGCTTTCCTCAGCCCCGTCGAAGACGGAGGCGCGATCTGCCCGCCGCATGAACCTGGAGCAGAGAGCCAGGATCATTGGCGGCACTATTCGGAAGACGGCCGCCTGGCTGATTTCTCCCGCTCGAACAGATGAAGCCGCCTGGCAGCGCAAGGGCCGTCCAGATCATCGACGCCTGCCACGCGACGCAATCGACCCGGCGCGCGGTGGTGCTCACCCTAGAACCGAGACGTTAGGGTGACGATCGCGGAATCGACGCGCGCAAGCAGCCGGCCAAAGACGCTGCTTTACGAGAATTCGAACACATCAGGCCAGCGCCCGCCCGCCAGTGCGTTCGCCGGTGAGGCAGATCACTAACGTGAACGCTGGAGGCCCTATCGCGAAACGTGATTGAGGACCAACGCGACAGCAGACATGTATGAAGCCGAACAGCAGTCTTGACCAGGGCGATGCCTGTTGCTTGGCGTATGGCCTTGTCGAGTAGCACTTGAGTAGCCTTGCCCTGAAGAGCTGCTTGGCGTGACAACGAGTGGAAGCTATCGGCGCCAATCACAAGATTTGATGTGATAGCTTATTACGAACGGCACGGTGCCCGGGAGTGACCTGCCCACGATCAGTCAGGCGAAACGGCGTGAAGCTGTAGCGGCAGACTTTGTACTGGCGCAGGATCCGTCGCCAGTTTTCGCTCGCCTGCCGCCCATTGACCGAGCCCGATCACGCGCTGCGGCCCAAACTGCCTGAAACAGCAGGGGTGTTCTCCGAAGCAACTACCCGGAATTTTTTTTCATGTTCAAGGAAACGCGGTCAATAGAATGTGGACGCGGCCAACAATACCCGCCCTGGTACCTGGCGATCAGCTCGCAATCGATTGCATAGACGGCGCGCCGGTGCGAACAAGCATTTCGACCGCTTACCGCGTAATTGCCCCCTGCGGAGCCGAACGTTGATGCAGAGCGTCGTGCTGGCCGACCGGGGTGGCTCGGTGGACAGTGATGTCCACCCCACCATATGCGCCAGCCCGACTACGATGTACAGCGGGCATCTGGGGCAGGTGCCTTCACCCGCCGGCGATAGTCCGAGGCCGATGCTGGCGCTGGTCCGCAACCGCGGACGGGTGCAAAACGCGATCGGCCCTGTGGCGACCCCCCCCCCGTTGCTTTCCCTGCACAGCATTTTCCTTTGCCGCTGGGCATCGAGATCGCATGCCACGGCCATGCGCCCCCCGCGGGCGACGGGCTAATGGACCTTCTTTGCGCTGACCGGCAGAAAACGAGGCTTTCGCACCATCATCGGCAACCCACCATACTCGTGCGCATATCAGGACAGGTTGCCTGCCGAGACGCGCGCTTTTTTGGAACAGACATAGCGTGCCTCGTGGCTGCTGCGACCCGCCCAATATTTTATCGTGTTCTTCATCGAGAAGTAGCCTGCGGACATCTGGACGACCGGGCACCGGCCGTGAACTGGTATTCATCACGCCAAGTGATCCTGCTCAAGGCGACTTCGGCGACCGGTGCCAGCACTCAATCGCTTGCTGCATGCGGCCCCGAGAACGATCACCGATCTTCTTTTTTTTTTTGTTTTAGTACGACATGAGGCGACATCGCGCCCCCTTTTGACGAGGTCACACCCAGATGCGCGATCCTGGCGGTTTTGCAACGCCCCGACCATTTTTCGCGCAGTACGCGCTAGCCGCGCAGCGAAGTGTGCTCTGTCGACAGATCGGACTGGCCGCGCCTGGCGAAGAAGGACTCCAGTGGGAGCGAGCCTCCCCACTTCGTTCGAAAGCGAGCAGGGCACTTCTGCTGTTTAAGCAGCAGAGTGACTACGCTTTGAACCCAACTGCAGCGCATCGCCTTCGTCAAGCGTTGCGTGCAGGTGTCTGCTGCCGACGCGATCTGTACGCCCAATGCGCGGCCTACGCGCTAACCGCCCAGCTTTGTCTGCCTCGGCCGACGCGTGACCGCACTGGACGCACCGGCGGTGCCTGATGGTGCCACCCGGATCGACGCCGCCGCCCGCGGGCTGCTGCGCGCACAAGCCCGAGCTTGTCTGATCGCGGCGCCGAATCAGGTCCTTCGATTGAGTCCAACTGAGTGGCAGTGGAGCGGCGTGGCTATCATCAGCCTGCCGCCAGAGAGGAACGCGGTACTATGTAAAAAACAAACACATGACGCGTCGTCGCCAGCCGTTCTTCGCTGCATCGCTGACCAAGCCACTACGATGGCTCGGCTTACTGGCGATTTTCCCACGTAATCCGGGCGTCGACAGTGGTGGCGCTGCTTTTTTTGCGGCGAGCCCCCTTCGAACAGCCGTCGAATTGGGCGACATCGGCTTCGCTGCGACGTAGGTCGATTTCTGTTTACCCCAGCGCAGCCTCGAACAGATCGCCGACCCTTCCCGAGCTCTTCCGTACCTTCCCCTGCAGTGGCTGCCGTGTAAGCATCGCGGATCGCAAGCCTCCACGTTGCTTGCCGGCCCAGGCGAGCCGAATCGTGTCACGCCGACGCGCCGGTCGTCGCCGGCTGAGCAAAACTAGCCCGCGGATGTTCGAGACTTTCAGAACAAACGGCACCCCATGGAGCCGAGCAACTCGCATGCGTTTAGCATTCGTCGTCGATCCCTTGCCCTCGCTGAAGCGTACAAAGACACCAGCATAGCACTTTGATGGCGCGCCCGACGCAGGCCCGCCGGAACGCGGTAATTCGGTGTGTGCCGGCCCAGTACAGCCAGTCAGCGATCCACTGGTCGAGCGCCTGCCACGCGGTGTGATTCTGCGAGGCGGAGATGCATCTGAGAAATGCAAATCGACTCCCTGACCGACGATGACAGGTTACGTGAGGTTGATCTGCCATGTCGTTGCGTCTTGCGACGATTGCGCCGCCGTGACGGAATTGCCGCAGTAAGGGATCCGCCCCTTCGACAGCCCATGTTACGAATGACCGTACATGGTTGCTGCCTGAAGGAGCCCGCCGCATGGCCGAGTGAGCGCGCGTTCAATGCCGCTTGCCGCGACGAGCGCGATCATTCGCAGAGAAACGTTGCTCGCGCATGCGAGTTTCGCACTGTTGCGGTCCCCGGCGTGGGTGGCGCGTCTGCCGGCGCCTGATCCAGGCGTTTGTCGACCGATGCGGGATACGATCATCAAACGACCTCGATGGCCCCATGGGCTGGCAGCGACGAGTTTTTCGTGATAGCCACGTCACGAGGCGACCCGAATCGCAACGTGATCATCGAGACCCTGACCCACCATGCGTGCTGCCCGTAGATCATGGGCGCACGCGCTATATTCCGGAGATCAGACAGACAGGTGACTAGGCGCATCCTGATCGTATCTGGTGGCCCGGAAGTCGTTACCTATTGCCTGGCCGACCGCCATACCAAGCCCGGCGAGACGCGCGGCCATCTGCCGTCGGCGGGCCGCATGGCGATGCTGTCGCGCGAAATGAGTGCGCGCAGACCGCGAAATCAGCCTGACCACGCTGGCGCCAGTGCTGGCGAGCGCGACCGGTTGTTTTTCGTACCCCGCGATCTCGCACGTCATCGGCGACTGGCTGACCAGATGAGATCAACATCACCAGCCCGAAGTGAATCGCGAAATCGCGAGGCCAGACCGGGCCTTGACGCGGCCGAATTTGTTGGATGCGGAAGTGGAACGTGATGTGCGAAGCTGCCGCCTAGCCCCCCCCCCCCCCCCCACTTACTCCTTTTCGCGCTGGCTTGCCTCTGCCTGCCTGTCGCAAGCCGGCGCCGTGCCACCAGCAGCAGGCTTTCGATTTTCCCTGACCGTACCCGTGTCGAGATTTGCATGCCGAAGTCGTTCCCGAGTGTGGCGAACGGCACGTCCGCCGGCGCCGCAGCCGTGCTGCGCCGAGTTACGACCGTCTGCCCTGTCGCCCTATCACGCCTGCCAGACCTTCCGAAAGCTGAGCGGCCTGCACAATGCATGGACCCTGGCCGCCGACCCGCGACGCGCGTCGTTGACGCCGCGAAATGCGCCGGCCGACTAGGCTCCACGCGCAGCGTTTCTCGCTGACCTCAGACGAAGGGACTTTTCGACCCCGGCGATCGCCAGCCGTTGATCGCGGCTCGTGGGGTTTCAGTCCGACGATTTGACCGGAGGCTTGCCGGACGCCGCATAACGCCTGGACGGCCTGCGAGCGGCTGCCAGCGGCGGTTTGTCGCAGCACATGCCCAACTCCCCCCATCAACCGAGCTCCAATGGTCAGATAGCCGCCAACACCCGAGACCTGGCGATGGATTCGTGGCTACTCAAGGGCGTGGAGCTGGAGACCGCCACGCAGCGAGACAAACGCCTCAAGGCGCAGGGCGTATTCGTAGCAAAAGACATTGATCCAATATTGGCAGGCAATGTGCTGCCCCGACCGACATCGGCCAGGAAGAGGGCGGAGCGCGCGGCGGGGTGGGGGCTTTTTCGGAGCGCGGAGATGATGAGGTACCAGCCACCGCGACCAGCCGGTGTCCGCGTGGCGACGGTCGAACATCGACGATGGCGAGGGCGAATGGCACTTCTTGTTGGCGCATTACCAGCGCTATTTCGAGGAATCGACAGGGCCGGCCGCTACAGCACAAACCTGCCTCGACCCGCCGTAGCGCCTCAGCCCGCGTGACAGCACACGAGGCGCTGCGCGTGCTGATCGGCGCACGCCCCGATAGCCGAGACCAGGACACGCTCTCTGTACGTGCCTCCAAGCCCTTGCTTTATTCATTGACCTGTTGTCCAGATGGCGCGCCTGGCGCGTCAGCTAGACAGCTGCGGAGAGGTAATCAGGGCTCGTATTTGGGGCAAGGGGCAGGTTCAGAAGTCAGTCCCCGCTCGCCGCTGCACCGCATCGGCTTGACTACCTTGGCGGCCAGCCGCGTCGCTCGAAGTCCTTCCCGGAGACGACTCCGTGAGAGACATGTGGGCAGTGCCCGGCGGCGAGGAATCGCTTAGATGCCCAGCCATGTTCTTGATGATGGCGGGCGAATGACATCGGAACAGTCTTCTGATAACGCACGGTGCTTTGGCGGAAAGCATCTGATTCAGAATGTCTGTCAAGCTCGACGACTCGCCCCCCTCAACAAGCGTCCAGCCCACGGAATCGCACACAATCCCCGGATGGGGTCGCCACACCCGCAGGAATGATCGCCATCGATATCCGGCGCATCTTTAGGGTCGCACGCTTGCCTGCTACAAGCGAAGTCTCGACGGAGGCCAGCGGGAGATTGATGTGGCCGGGTGGTCGTGCTAATGACGACATTTTTGCGGCGCGACGCCGGCCAACTGGCGCCTTAAATTGCGCCAGTCCGCGCCACGTCGTCGAAGCGGGGTTCGGCCTCAACTGACCCGATACGATGCCTGCTGCCCCTGAGCGCCATTGACCTATCGCGACAAGGACATGGACACTCTTCTTCAGAAAGCCGTCAGCGGTGCTCACGATGGTGTGATGAAGCTGCCGACGCCCTAGTCGCTGACGATGATCGGAGGCCTGGATGGTACGTGCTGAAACGGAAATTCTTAACAAACTGGGCCTGCACGCGCGTGCCTCGGCCAAGTTGACGCAGCTCGCCAGCAGTTTCGACAGCGAAGTGTGGATGGAAAAGGGGGCGCGCCGCATCAACGCCAAGAGCATCATGGGGGTGATGATGCTGGCTGCAGGCAAAGGTTCGACAGTGCTCGTCGAAACCACGGGCAGTGACGAACAGGCGGCCAGCGATGCCATTCTCGCGCTGGTCGCCGACCGGTTTGGTGAAACGGAGTGAAGCGGAGTGAATCGAGTACACCCCTTATGAGTTTTACCTTGCACGGGCTGCCGGTTTCCGGCGGCATCGCGATTGGGCGGGCGCATCTGATGTCGCACGCGACACTCGAGGTGTCGCACCTGGTTATCGCGCCTCGTCTGGTAGAAAAAGAGGTGGCGCGCTTCGAGGAGGCACTGCTCAGGGTTCACGAGGAGTTCGCCAGCCTGAAGGAGCGCATGCACAATTCGCCGGGCGAATTCGGCGCCTTCATCGACCTGCATACGATGATCCTCGCCGACCCGGAACTCGCCGACACTCCCAAGCAGTTGATTCGCGAGCGCCGCTGCAATGCTGAATGGGCGCTGGTGCAGCAGATGGAAGTGCTGGTCGGTCAGTTCGAGAGCTTTGAAGATCAGTATCTGCGCGAGCGCAGCTACGACGTGCGCCAGGTCGTCGAACGGGTGATCAAGGAACTCGTCGGCCAGCCGGGCCGGGTGGCGCTACGGACCAGCAAGGGGGTCAAGGAAGAAGATCTGATAATCGTTGCTCACGATCTCTCGCCGGCTGACGTCATCGCCTACAAGGATCATCATGTCGCCGCCTTCGTCACCGACGTCGGCGGCTCGACCTCGCATACCGCGATTCTCGCGCGCAGCCTGCGCATTCCGGCGGTGCTTGGCCTGCACAATGCCCGGCAACTGATTCACGACAAGGAAAACCTGATTGTCGACGGTACGCGCGGCGTGCTGATCGTCAACCCCGATGCGCGCATCCTCGACGAGTATCGCCTGCGAAAAAGTCAGATCGAGCTCGAACGCACCAAGCTCAGGCGTCTCAAGACGGCCAAGTCGTCGACGCTCGATGGCGTCGATATTGCGCTGCACGCCAATATCGAACTGCCGGGCGACGTCGCCAACGCGCTCGACGGCGGCGCCGAAGGCATTGGTCTGTTTCGCACCGAATTCCTTTTTCTCGATCGCGGCGACATGCCGACCGAAGACGAGCAGTTCGAAGCGTACCGAACGGTGGTCAAGGGAATGGGCGGGCGTCCGGTCACCATCCGTACTTTCGATCTCGGTTACGACAAGGACCTGCATCCGGGGAAAGTGGTCGGCGATCGCATGCAAAGCAATCCGGCGCTTGGCTTGCGCGCGATCCGCTTGTCGCTGGCCGAATCGAAAATGTTCCAGACGCAGTTGCGCGCCATCCTGCGCGCATCGCAGTTCGGCAAGATCAAGTTGCTGATTCCGATGCTTTCGCAAGCGCACGAAATCGACCAGACACTGGCGGCGATCGAGCGCGCGAAGGCGACCCTGCGCAGCGAGAACTGCCCCTTCAACGAGGAGATCGAAGTCGGGGCGATGATCGAGATCCCGGCGGCGGCGCTGGCCGTCGGACTCTTTCTGCGCCGCCTGCATTTCCTGTCGATCGGGACCAATGACCTGATCCAGTACACCTTGGCCATCGATCGCAGCGACGAGCAGGTGGCACACCTTTACGATCCACTGCATCCGGCCGTCCTGATGCTCCTGGCGCACACCATCGCCAGTGCCGAAAAGGTGCATATCCCGGTTTCGATCTGTGGCGAGCTGGCCGGCGACCCCCTGCTGACGCGCCTGCTGCTGGGCATGGGACTGCGCCAGTTCTCGATGCATCCAGCGCAGATCCTGTCGGTCAAGCAATGCATCATGCAGAGCAACTGTGCGGAGCTGGCGCCCATCGTTCGCCGCCTGTTGCGCCACGAGGAGCCCGGGAAAATTCGCGAGCAACTGGAGAAACTCAACGCCTGAATTGACTTTTTCCCAGGCTGCAGGTAACTTTCGCGGCCTTGGCGCCGATTTGAACGATCAGCTTGCGGGCGCCTTATAAATACGGCTAAAGCGCGGCACGCCCAGTCCGCCTTGCTAGCTGACTGGGTTTTTTTTCTCCTGCCTCGGGTACACCTACGATCGCGATGTCACCAGAGAACTCTGTCGGACTCGTTACGCCGCAGCGCGTGCGCTTCGATACCCCGCTGACACTGAAGAGCGGCGCCGTGCTACCCGGTTTCGAGCTGGCCTACGAGACCTATGGCACGCTCAACGCCGAACATTCCAACGCCGTGCTGGTCTGCCATGCGCTGGCTGGCAGCCATCACGTCGCCGGCTTCTATGCTGACGATCCCGAGAACATCGGTTGGTGGGACAACCTGGTCGGGCCCGGCAAGCCGCTTGATACCCACAAGTTCTTCGTCATCGGGGTCAACAACCTGGGCGGTTGCTACGGTTCGACCGGCCCGCTGTCGATCAGGCCCGAGACCGGCAAGCGCTACGGCGCTGATTTCCCCCTGATCACCGTCGAGGACTGGGTGGCAGCGCAGGCCAGACTGGCCGACCATCTCGGCATCGACACGTGGGCGGCAGTGCTCGGCGGCAGCCTCGGTGGCATGCAGGCGCTCGAATGGTCTTTGCAGTTCCCCGATCGCATTCGCCACGCGATGGTCATTGCTTCGGCGCCCAAGCTGTCGGCACAGAATATCGCCTTCAACGAGGTGGCACGGCAGGCCATCATTTCCGATCCGGACTTTCATGGCGGCTACTACGCCGAGCACGGCGTCCTGCCGACGCGCGGCTTGCGGCTGGCGCGCATGGTCGGCCATATCACCTATCTTTCGGATAGCCAGATGGCCGAGAAATTCGGCCGGCAATTGCGTCATGGCGAGCACAAGTTCAGCTACGACGTGGACTTCGAAATCGAGTCCTACCTGCGCTACCAGGGCAATAAATTCGCCGCTTTCTTCGACGCCAACACCTATCTGATGATGACCAAGGCGCTCGACTACTTCGACCCCGCTTACGCCTATGCCGGCCATCTGCCGAGTGCTCTGGCACGCGCCAAGGCGAGGTTCTTCGTCGCCAGTTTTTCGACCGACTGGCGTTTTGCGCCGGCGCGTTCGCGGGAAATCGTTTTTGCGCTGCTGGATAATCGCCTGCGCGTCGTGTACGCGGAGATCGACTGCGACGCCGGTCACGATTCCTTCCTGCTCGACGATCAGCACTACCATGCCCTGCTGCGCGCCTATTTGGGAAACATCGCCGTATGACCGAGCACGAGAGGAGAGTCAAGGCCGAGCAACGCGAGCGCTTCGACTTCGCGGTGATCGCCAGCTGGTTGCAACCCGGCGAGCACGTTCTCGACCTCGGTTGCGGCGACGGCAGGCTGCTGCGTTATCTCGACGAGACTCGTGATGTGACCGGCTATGGCGTCGAAATCGACCCGGAAAGCGTTCTCGCCTGCATTCGCAACGGCGTCGATGTGATCCAGATGAATATCGAATCGGGGCTGCTCGGTTTCGAAGATCATTCCTTCGATCGGGCCATCATTTCACAGGCCTTGCAGACGATGCACACCACCGAGCGCATTCTCACCGAGATGCTGCGCGTCGCCGCCGAAGCGGTGGTCAGTTTCCCCAACTTCGCCTATCGCAGCAACCGCGCGGCAATTGCCGCCGGGCACATGCCGGTGTCCGAGGATCTGCCCTACGACTGGTTCGATACACCGAACGTGCGCTTTTTCACGATCGTCGATTTCGAAGACCTGTGTGGCCGGCTCGGCATCGAGATTCGCGAGCGTCTGGCTTTCGACGAGGCTGGCCGGGAGGTGGCCGACGACTCGAACCTCAATGGCAGCCTGGCTTTCTATCGGCTCGGACGCAGATCTTGACGCCTGACTGGCTGCGCCTGCTGCTGACGCGGCGGATGCTGATCTGTGTGTTCACCGGTTTCAGTTCGGGCCTGCCGCTCTACCTCCTGCTGAATCTGCTGCCGGCCTGGCTGCGCAGCGACGGTGTCGACCTCAAGGTCATCGGTTTCTTCGCGCTGATCCAGTTTCCCTACACCTGGAAATTTCTCTGGGCACCGTTGCTCGATCGCTATCGCCTGCCACTCGGCCGCCGGCGCGGCTGGACGCTGCTCTCGCAGATCGGTCTGCTGCTGGCGATCGGTCTGCTCGGCGGCTTTTCCCCGGCGATCGATCTGACACCCGTGATCTGGCTGTCGGTGGCCTTGGCCTTTCTTTCGGCGACACAGGATGTCGCCCTGGATGCCTTTCGCCGCGAGATTCTCCGCGACGACGAACTCGGCTTGGGCAATGCCGTGCATGTCAATGCCTACCGGATCGCCGGACTGGTGCCGGGATCGCTGTCGCTGATTCTTGCCGACCTGATTCCCTGGGCGCAGGTGTTCTGGATCACCGCCGCTTTCATGGTGCCGGGGATGGTGATGGTGCTGCTGGTCGCCGAACCGCTGGCGGTAGCGGCGCCAAAGACCCTGCGCGCGGCGGTCGTCGAGCCTTTTCACGAGTTCATTGGCCGCAAGGGCTGGCAGGGGGCGATGCTGGTCCTCGGTTTCATTTTTCTCTACAAGCTTGGCGATTCGCTGGCCACCAGCCTGTCGACGCCGTTCTACCTCGACCTCGGCTACAGCATGACCGACATCGGCGTGATCGCCAAACATGCTGGCCTCTGGCCGGCGGTATTCGGCGGTCTGCTCGGCGGTCTGTGGATGGTCCGCCTGGGCATCAATCGCGCCCTGTGGTTGTTCGGCGTGGTGCAGATGGCGACCATTCTCGGTTTCGCCTGGTTGGCATGGCGCGGCGCGCAGCCGAGCATAGAAGGCATCGATCGGCTGGCTCTGGCGAGCGTCATTGCTGCCGAGTATCTGGGCGTCGGTCTGGGCACGGCGGCGTTCACGGCGTTCATCGCGCGCGCCACCAATCCGGCGTTCACAGCCACCCAGTTTGCCTTGTTTACCAGCCTGGCGGCCGTTCCGCGGACCTTCATCAACGCCACCGCGGGTGCGCTGGTCGAGTCGCTGGGCTGGGTCAGTTTTTTCTTTCTGTGCTTCGGGCTGGCCTTGCCGGGCATGCTGCTGTTGTTGAAGGTCGCCCCATGGAACGAGACACCAGCGTCGCCGAGACCCTGATTGCTGCTGCCCGGCAGTTGTCGGCAAGACTGGCCGTGCTGCGCTTCGCGCCGCCGGTCAGTCACACCTATGATCCGCTGACCTATGCCTGGGCAGCGCACGAGATGTACCTGCGTCGCTACGCGGCTGGCCACCGGCGGGTAGTGTTCCTGGGCATGAATCCCGGACCTTTCGGGATGGTGCAGTGTGGCGTGCCTTTCGGCGAGATTGCGGCGGTGCGCGACTGGCTGGGGATTGTCGCCGAAGTGCAAGCACCGGCGCTGGAGAATCCCTGGCGGCCGATCGAAGGCTTCGCCTGCACACGTTCCGAGGTCAGCGGGCGACGCCTGTGGGGACTGTTCCGCGAGCGCTTCGGTAGCGCCGAGCGCTTTTTCGCCGAACACTTCGTCGCCAACTATTGCCCGCTGGCTTTCTTTGAGCGCGGCCGCAATCTCACCCCGGACAAGCTGCCCGCCGACGAGGCGACGGCCGTGCGTTCGGCTTGCGACGAGCATCTGCAGGCACTGGTCGTCGCTTTGCAGCCGCAATGGGTTATCGGTGTGGGCGCCTTCGCCGAGGCGCGGGCGAGCGCGGCTCTGGCCGGGAGCGGCGTCAGGATCGGCCGCGTACTGCATCCGAGTCCGGCCAGTCCGGCGGCCAACCGCGGCTGGGCGGAAGTCGCCAGCAAGCAGCTGCTGGGCCTTGGTGTCTGGCAGTGACGGTGGAACGGCAGGCTAGGGTCGTTGGCCAGCGAGCAAGCCGAGATCGGTCAACTGTCTGCGCAGCGTGCCGAAGGCACGCCAGGCGAAGTAGCCGCGTTTGCTCCAGCGCCAGACGCGGGCCGGTTTGACGACGATCAGCACAGCGATACCAAGGGCGACGATTTCCGGGTGTTGCTTGACGTAAGTGGTGCCAGTGCGCACGGTGGCAGTGGCGCGATCGGCGGTTTGCAGAGCATCGCCTAGCGGCTGCAGTTCCCGGGCCAGCAGTTGACGCTGATTGCTGATACGTTCGATCAGTCGGCCGCGCTCGATGGCCAGCTCAATCAGTTCTTGATTCATCGCCGGCTGCCTGTTTCAGTTGGCGAAGGTCCTCTTCAAGCTGGGCGAGGCTGGCGGCGAAGAGGTGCTCGGGTCGACGCATGCTCCGCTGTAGAGCGACGTAGGCCAGACCGCTGCAGGCAATGAACAGCACCCCGCTCGAGGCCAGGAGGACGACTCGGTACTCCCAGTACACGGCGAGCAGCAAAGCCACCAGCAGTATCGTGCCAAGCGCCAGGCAGAACACCATGATCTGCGACCAGAGCAACAGGCGGACGGCGCGCAGCTTTTCCTCCTTGAGTTCATTGCCCAGGAGTTCCAGCCGCGTCCGCCCGCTGCCGAGTAGCGTGAGCGCACCGTCTCGGGCGCCGGTGAACAGGCCCCTGCCAGTCCTTCCCGCGCTGACAGTCGTGTCGCTCATGGCGCGGGGCAAACCCTAGCGGCGACTGATGATGGCACCGAGCAGCAGGCCGACGACGGCCGCGACGCCGACGGCGCGCCACGGGTTCTCGTGCACGAAGTCGTCGGTGGCCCGTGCGGCGGCCTTGGTCTTGTCGACCAGTGCCCCTTCAGCATCGGCCAGGCGCAGCTTGGCGTCGCGCAGGCTCTGGCCAATGCGCTCGCGCAGGTCGTTCATCTTCTCGTCGGCAACGCCAGCGGTGGCGCGCAGGAGCTCCTCGGCGTGAGAAACCACGACTTTCATGTCGGAGACGAGTTTCTGTTTGCTGTCGGTGGAAAGTTCGCTGTTGACGTCGGGCATGGTGGACCTCGCAGTAGGAAGTGATGGCGAAAAGGGAATGCTTCGGTGGGGGGCAGGAAGAGGAGAGACCGAAGTGCAAAGAGCGAAGAGCGAAGAGCGAAGAGCGATCGTGGGACAGGAAGCGAGCACTCATGAACCCGTCAGATTATAGAACTAGGCGGCCAAGATCAATGCACGCTGCCCGGCAGGCAAGCTTTGTCCTGCGGCGCGAGGGTAGGGCATGGCCGTCGCGGCGGACTTCAGGGGCGCGGCCGATCGAGGTCGAAATCGTAGTCGATGGTCAGCGGTGCGTGATCGCTGAAACGCTGCTCCTTATAGACGGCTGCGCTTCTGGCAGTCGCTGCAATGGCCGGGGTGGCGAGCTGATAGTCGAGCCGCCAACCGACGTTTTTGGCCCAGGCCTGGCCACGGTTCGACCACCAGGTGTAGCTTTCTTCGCCAACGCTCGGGTGCAATTGCCGGTAGACGTCACACCAGCCTTCATCGTCCAGCAATCTACCGACCCAGGCTCGTTCTTCAGGCAGAAATCCCGAGTTCTTGCGGTTGCCGCGCCAGTTCTTCAGGTCGATTTCCTGGTGGGCGATGTTCCAGTCAGCGCAAACAATGACTTCGCGTCCGCTCGACGCGAGCGCCTGCAGATGCGGGTAGATGAAGTTCATGAAGCGGTATTTCGCTTCTTGCCGTAAGTCGGAACTGGATCCGGACGGTTGATACAGCGAAATTACTGACAGGCCGGCAAAATCGGCGCGCAGATAGCGCCCCTCGGCGTCGAACTCGGCGCTGCCGAGAACCTCGCTGATGCCTTCGGGTTTCTTCCGGCACCACAGCCCAACGCCGCTGTAGCCCTTCGTGTCGGCGCAGCGGTAGTAGGCATGGAAACCGTCAGGGGCCTGCATTTCTTCGCTGAGGTCTGCGTCCTGCGCCTTGAGTTCCTGCAGGCAAATGATGTCGGCGTTTTGCGCGGCGGCCCAGGGAAGAACGCCCTTGCGCCAGGCCGAACGAATGCCGTTGAGATTCAGAGTAATGATGCGTAACATAGGGCACCCGGCCGGGAGCGGCCCTGTTTCATAGAAAAGGCGGTATGGACTTTCGTCAGGAATTCATCGACTTTGCTGTCGGAAAAGACGTGCTGCGCTTTGGTGAGTTCACGACCAAGGCCGGGCGGCTTTCTCCGTATTTCTTCAACGCCGGACTGTTCAATGACGGCGCGGCGCTGCAGCGGCTGGCGGAATTCTACGCCACAGCGATCAACGTCAGTGGTATCCGCTGCGATTGTTTGTTTGGGCCGGCCTACAAAGGCATTCCTTTGGTGGCGGTGATTGCCGTCGCTTTGGCGCGTGCCGGCCGCAACCTGCCTTTCGCGTTCAATCGCAAGGAAGCCAAGGATCACGGCGAAGGTGGCAGTATTGTCGGCGCGCCGTTGGCGGGGCAGGTTCTGATCGTTGACGACGTCATTTCGGCTGGCACCTCGGTGCGCGAATCGGTCGAGTTGATCCGTGCCGCGGGTGCGACGCCCTGTGGCGTGGTGATCGCCCTCGATCGCATGGAGCGTGGTCGTGGCGCCTTGTCGGCGGTGCAGGAAGTCAGGCGCGACTACGATATCCCGGTGATCGCCGTTGCCAGTTTGGACGACTTGCTGGCCTTCCTTCATGACCGTCCGGATTTTACGCAGTACGAGACGGCGGTCGAACGCTATCGGCAGGAATATGGCGTTGCGCGCGGCAGCTAGCTTTGGCTTGCTGATGGCGCTGGTGGTGGCGGGTACTGGCGCCAGTTTCGCCGCCGCGCAGATCTTCTGTTGCCACGACGAGTCGGGCAAGCAGGTCTGCGGTGACATCCTGCCAGCGGCCTGTTATGGGCGCGCCTATCGCGAACTCGGACAATCCGGCAGGACGGCGAAAGTCGTCGATGCGCCGCTGACCGCCGAGGAGCGCGCGGCAAAAGCGGCCGAAGCCAAGTTGCGGCAGGAGCGGGAGCGCGTCGAGAATGAGCAGAGACGCAGAGATCAGGCCCTGCTCAATACCTACGGTAGCGAAAAAGATATCGAGGTCATGCGTAGCCGCACTCTGGGTGACCTCGACACAGCCATCAAGGCAGCCGAGGAGCGAATCGTCGAGATCCGCAAGCGTCGCGAGAAGTTCGAGAACGAGGCCGAGTTCTACAAGAATCGGCGTCTTCCGGCGGAGATCGCCAAGGGCTTGCGCGATGCGGATTACGAGATCCGGGCACAGGAGTCGGTGATCGACTCCAAGAGAAAAGACCAGCAAGCCGTTCGCCTCAAGTACGACGAGGACTTGCGCCGCTTTCGCGATATTCTGACGCGGGCGGCGGCCGGACAACGGCGCTGAGCGCTCGGGTACGCTGCTGGCCCTGCGGCGCAGCGCGACAGGGGGCTACTCCAGGGTCAGCCGAGCTTCTTGCGTAGCAGTGCGTTGACCTGTTGTGGGTTGGCCTTGCCGCGTGTCGCCTTCATTGCCTGGCCGACCAACGCATTGAAGGCTTTTTCCTTGCCGGCCCTGAATTCGCCGACCATGGTCGCATTGGCTGCCAGTAGTTCGTCAATCAGCGTTTCCAGCGCAGCACTGTCGGTGATCTGCTGCAGGCCCTGGTTGGCAATGATCTGGTCGGCAGAATTGCCTTCGCCGTTGCAGAGAGCGTCGAACACTTTGCGGGCGATATTGGTGGAGATCGTGCCATCGACGATGCGCGCGACCATGCCGCCGAGTTGCTCGGGCGAGACCGGTGACTGGCTGATATCCCGTTCGTCCTTGTTCAGGCGAGCGGTCAGGTCGACCATCACCCAGTTGGCGCAAGCCTTGGCGCCTGCGCTGCCGGCCGCGGCAACGGCTGTTTCGTAGTACGTGGCGAGTTCGAGCGAACTGGTCAGGAGTTTGGCATCGTAGGTTGAGAGTCCGTACTCGGCGGCCAGGCGATCGCGTCGCGCGGCCGGCAGTTCGGGGAGTTGCCGAGCGATCTCGTCGACCCACTGGCGATCGATGACGAGCGGCAGCAGATCGGGGTCCGGGAAGTAGCGGTAATCGTGGGCGTCTTCCTTGGAGCGCATGGCGCGTGTTTCGCCGCTCTGCGGGTCGAAGAGGACGGTTGCCTGCTCGATTGCACCACCGTCTTCGAGAGTGGCGATCTGCCATTGCACTTCGTAGTCGATGGCCTGCTGCATGAAGCGAAAAGAGTTCAGATTCTTGATTTCGCGTCGGGTACCGAACTCGGCCTGGCCGACCGGGCGAACGGAAACGTTGGCGTCGCAGCGGAACGAGCCCTCCTGCATGTTGCCGTCGCAGATACCGATCCAGCGTACCAGCGCGTGCAGCGCGCGGGCGTAGGCGACGGCTTCGCTCGATGAACGCATGTCAGGCTCGGTGACGATCTCCAGCAGTGGTGTCCCGGCACGGTTGAGATCGATTCCCGTACGGCCGTGGAAGTTCGCCCCAGGGCATTCATGCAAGGACTTGCCGGCGTCTTCTTCGAGGTGGGCGCGGGTCAGCTTCACCACTCGCTCGTGCTCACCCAGCGTGATCGCCAGCTGGCCGCCAACGACCACCGGCAGTTCGTACTGGCTGATCTGGTAACCCTTGGGAAGGTCCGGGTAGAAGTAGTTCTTGCGCGCGAAAACCGATCGTGGGGCGATCTTTGCGCCGACCGCCAGGCCGAAGCGGATTGCGCATTCGACGGCGCCCTTATTGAGCACCGGCAGCACGCCAGGCAGGGCGATATCGACGGCATTGGCCTGGACATTGGGCTCGGCGCCAAAGGCCGTCGAGCTGCCCGAGAAAATCTTCGCTTGCGTCGACAACTGCGCGTGCGTCTCGATGCCGATGACCACTTCCCATGCTTTCATCACTGCTTACTCACTCTTCAATAACGGCGCCCGTGGCCAGCGGCCGGTGGGCGAAAGGGGAGAGCTGGCGCCGCCTGGGCGCACCCACTCTCACTCGCGCTTCAGTCAAAGCCGGCCGGCCGCTGCAGATGCCAGTTGCTTACCTGCTGATAGCGGTGGGCGACATTGAGCAGCCGGCTTTCGGTGAAATAGTCACCGATCAGCTGCAAGCCCGCGGGCAGGCCGCTGGCGAAGCCGCAGGGGATGGAAAGGGCCGGCAGGCCGGCCAGGTTGACGGCAATGGTGTAGATGTCGGAGAGATACATCTGCACCGGGTCAGCCGCTTTCTCGCCGAGCTTGAAAGCGGTGCTCGGGCTGGTCGGCCCGAGGATGACGTCGCATTGCTGGAAGGCTTTGGCGAAGTCCTTGGCGATCAGGCGGCGAATGCGCTGGGCCTGTAGATAGTAGGCGTCGTAGTAGCCGTGCGAGAGAACGTAGGTGCCGATCAGGATGCGCCGTTTGACCTCGGCGCCGAAGCCTTGCGCGCGGCTCTTGCTGTACATCTCGTTGAGGTCCTGATACTCGGGCGCTCGGTAGCCGTAGCGCACGCCGTCGAAGCGCGCCAGATTCGAGCTGGCTTCGGCCGGTGCGATCACGTAATACGCGGCCACCGAGAGCTGCATGCTGGGCAGACTGACAGAGACCGTTTCGGCGCCGAGCTGGCGATACTCGGCAATCGCCGCTTCGACCAGTTGCATGACTTCCGGGCTACAGCCATCGTCAAAAAATTCTGCTGGCAGGCCGATCTTCAAACCGGCCAGCGGTCGCTCGTCAGCGGCGGTAGCGAGCTCGCGGCCGTAGTCTTCGCGCGGACGTTCGACGCTGGTCGAATCGCGTTCGTCGAAGCCGGCCATGGCGTTGAGCAGCAGGGCGCAGTCGGCGGCCGAACGAGCCAGCGGACCGGCCTGGTCGAGCGATGAGGCGAAGGCGATCATGCCGTAGCGCGAGACGACGCCATAGGTCGGCTTCATCCCGGTCAAGTTGCACAGCGCCGCCGGCTGGCGGATCGAGCCGCCGGTGTCGGTGCCGGTGGCCGCCGCTGCAAGGCCCGCGGCGACGGCGGCGGCCGAGCCTCCGGAAGAGCCGCCGGGAACGCGAGTGGTATCCCAGGGGTTCTTCACCGGTCCGTAGAACGAGGTCTCGTTGGACGATCCCATGGCGAACTCGTCCATGTTGGTCTTGCCGAGCAGCACCGCGCCGGCTGCTTTGAAGCGCGCGATGACCGCCGCGTCGTAGGGGCTGACAAAGTTGTTCAGCATCTTCGACCCGCAGGTCGTCAACCAGCCCTGGGCACAGAAGATGTCCTTGTGGGCGATCGGGATGCCGGTCAGTGGGCCACCTTCGCCCTTCGCCAGAAGCTCGTCGGCAGCGCCTGCCTGGGCCAGGCTGGTGGCTTCATCGACGCTGATGAAAGCGTTGAGCTGCGGGTTGTGGCGCGCGATGCGATCAAGGTAGTGGCGAGTCAGCTCGACGCTGGAAACTTCTTTCGTGGCCAGCGCCCTGGCGAGCGCCTGCAGGCTGTCGGTGATCATTCGATGACTTTCGGCACCAGGTACAGGCCAGCCTCGGTTTCCGGCGCGACCTCCTGGAATGCGCTGCGTTGAGCGCTCTGGCCCGACTCGGTGACGCGGTCTGCACGCAGGCGCTGTGCGACATCCTGAGCGTGCGCCATTGGCTCGACGCCTTGCGTGTCGACTGCCTGCATCTCTTCGATCAGGGAAAAAATTTCGTTGAGCTGGCCGAGCGTGCTCTGCGCCTCGCCGTCGCTGATTTCAATGCGGGCTAGGTGGGCAACGCGGCGGACCTGTTCTAAGGTGAGCGACATGGTTTGGAAATCACTAAGGTGTCAAACGAGGTGGCCTTATAAGGTATCATAAAAGTTTTTCCCACCGCAGCCCCTGCGGGGCCATCACGGATTTCGCCAGCATGTTCAGTTTCCTGCGCAGTTATTTTTCCAACGATCTCGCCATCGACCTAGGCACGGCCAACACCCTGATCTATGTTCGCTCGAAAGGGATCGTTCTTGACGAGCCGTCGGTGGTCGCCATCAGGACCGAAGGCGGCCCAAGCTCGAAAAAAACCATTCAGGCCGTCGGCAAGGCGGCCAAGGAAATGCTCGGCAAGGCGCCTGGCGCGATTACCGTCATCCGTCCGATGAAGGATGGGGTGATCGCGGACTTCACGGTGACCGAGCAGATGCTCAAGCAGTTCATCAAGAAAGTTCATGATTCGCGACTGCTCTCGCCCTCGCCGCGGATCATCATTTGCGTGCCGTCGGGTTCGACGCAGGTCGAGCGCCGCGCCATTCGCGAGTCGGCCATCGGTGCCGGTGCCAGTCAGGTCTTTCTGATTGAGGAACCGATGGCGGCAGCGATCGGCGCCGGCTTGCCGGTTTCCGAGCCGACCGGTTCGATGGTCGTCGATATCGGCGGTGGAACCACCGAAGTGGGTGTCATCTCGCTCGGCGGCATGGTGTACGCCGGTTCGGTTCGTGTCGGCGGTGACAAGCTCGACGAAGCAATCATGAACTACATCAGCCGCAACTACGGCATGCTGATCGGCGAAAACACTGCGGAAAACATCAAAAAGCGAATTGGTTCGGCTTTTCCTGGTGCCGAAGTGCGCGAGATGGAGGTCTCCGGAATCAACAAGGCGGAAGGTATTCCGCGCAAGTTCACCATTTCCTCGAATGAAATCCTCGAGGCGCTTACCGAACCGCTGAACAGCGTCGTCTCGGCGGTCAAGTCAGCGCTGGAGAAGACGCCGCCCGAACTCGGCGCCGACATTGCCGACAAAGGCATGGTGCTCACCGGAGGCGGTGCCTTGCTGCGCGACCTCGATCGCTTGCTGATGGAGGAGACGGGCCTGCCGGTGATTGTTGCCGAGGAACCGCTGACCTGCGTGGCCAGGGGCTGCGGTATGGCGCTCGAGAAGATGGATAATCTCGGCAGCATTTTCGCTTCCGATTGAGGTGCGGCGGCCTGAGCGCCGTTGCTTGCCGGCCGCGATGATCGATTGATGGACCAACAGCCACCGCCTTTTTTCAAACGCGGGCCGGCCCCGGTCGCGCTGCTCTCCTTCTACGTCTTGTTGTCGATGGCGCTGCTGGTCGTCGATGCTCGCTTGCAGACGCTCGAGATAGTGCGCCAGGCGCTGTCCATGTTCACTCACCCGGTGCAGAATCTGGCGCATCTGCCAGCGCAATTTCTAGACCATGCGAGCAGCTATTTTGCCGGTGCCGCGAGTCTGCAGAGTGAGGGCGCACAGTTGCAGCGCGCTCGCCTGGAACAGGCGGCGACGCTGCAGCGCAGTCTGCACGTCGAGGCCGAGAACGAGCGTTTGCGAAAATTGCTGGGGGTCAAGGAACGGCAGCAGGTCAGTGGTCAGGTCGCGCAGATCCTCTATTCGGCACGCGATCCTTACGCGCGTCGGGTGATCGTCGATAAGGGCCAGCAGGACAGGGTGATCGCCGGGCAGCCGGTGATTGACGATATTGGCATTGTCGGGCAGGTGACGCGGGTGTTTCCCTTCGTCGCCGAGGTCACACTGATTACCGACAAGGAGCAGGCGGTGCCGGTGCAGGTCGTGCGTACCGGCATGCGCTCGGTGGCTTTCGGGCTCGGCAACGGCGAGCTCGAAATGCGTTTCATGCCGCTCAATGCCGACATTCAGAACGGCGATCTGCTGGTGACCTCGGGGCTGGACGGGATCTTTCCGCCGGGTTTTCCGGTGGCCAAGGTGGTGCACATCGAAAGTGATACCACCTACACCTTTGCCCAGATCCGCTGCGCACCCGTGGCCGCTGTCGAGCATTTCAGCGAAGTGATCGTGCTCGATCCGCGTCCGCCGGTGGCCTTGCCGGCGGAACTGGCCGAGGAAGTCGCCAGCAAGGATGTTAAAGCTTCGACGAGAAGCGCTCGGGCAAAAAAGAAACGCCCGAAAAAGGACTGAACGCGATGCAGACCAGCTACTCTTCGTCACGTATTCTGCTCCCCGTGCGGCCGTGGTTCATTGGCCTCAGCCTGTCGCTGGCGCTGCTGCTCAACTTTCTGCCGACCTCGGTTTGGCCGGGGGTGCCGGATTGGCTGGCGCTGGTCATCGTTTTCTGGAGCGTTCGCGAGCCCCGCCTGGTCGGAATGGGGCTGGCCTTTCTGCTCGGCCTGGCGATGGACGTTGCCGATGCCAGCTTGCTCGGACAGCATGCACTGGCCTATGTGCTCGCTGCCTACGGCGGCTCGGCGCTGTCGAGACGAATTCTCTGGTTTCCGCTCGGGCAGCAGGCACTGCAGGTTTTTCCGCTGCTCCTGCTGGCACAGTTGGTGCAGTTCGCGGTGTGGGCGATGGTCGGCGCCGATCTGCCGGGGATGGCGTACTTTCTCGGGCCTTTTCTGGCCACTTTTCTGTGGCCGCTGCTGACGCTGCTCCTGCTGCTGCCGCAGCACCAGCCGGTTGACCGTGATGACAATCGACCGCTGTGAAGGGCTGCGGCCGCTAACGGTCATGACACGTGGAGACACCCCAAATCATGAAAGTCATGCCCGTTTCCCTCTTCTCCTGGCCCTTCTCCCGCAACGGGAGAAGGGAGGTTCGTGAGTCGCGTACGCGACTTTCACGGTAAGGAGAGTTTGCCGTGCTCGCTAGTCAATCGTCACTGCATGCCTCTGACCGGGAGCTCTCCCGCTTCCATTTTCGCGTCGTGCTGGCGGCGGTCGCGGTGCTGCTGGCCTTGTCCCTGTTGGGCGCCCGTTTTTACTATCTGCAGGTGGTCCAGCACGATTACTACAGCACCCGCGCCGAGGACAACCGCATTTCGGTGGTACCGATCGTCCCCAACCGGGGGGTCATCGTCGATCGCGCCGGCATCGTCCTGGCACGCAATTACTCGGCCTTCACGCTGGAAATCACGCCGTCGAATGTCGAGGATCTGGAAGCGACGATCGATGGCCTGAGTAAAGTGATTGACATCGAATTCAAGGATAAGCGGCGCTTTCGCAAGCTGCTGGAGGAGGGCAAGAGCTTCGAAAGCCTGCCCATTCGTACGCGCCTGACCGAGGAGGAAGTTGCGCGCTTTGCCGCCAATCGCTATCTCTTCCCGGGGGTCGAAGTCAAGGCGCGCCTGTTTCGTCAGTACCCCCTGGGATCGGTGGCCTCGCACGCCATCGGCTACATCAATCGCATCAACAAGCGCGATCTCGAAAAGATCGCCGAGAGCGAGCAGGCAGCAAACTACAAGGGTACCGATCATATCGGCAAGACCGGCCTCGAACACCATTACGAGTTCGCCTTGCACGGCGAGACCGGCTACGAGCAGGTCGAAATCGACGCCGGCGGCCGAGCCATTCGCAGCCTGTCGCGTACGCCGCCGGTGCAGGGCAACCACCTGACCCTGACCCTGGACGTCAAATTGCAGGAAATCGCCGAAAAAGCATTTGGCGATCGCCGCGGCGCGCTGGTGGCCATCGAGCCGTCGACTGGCGGCATCCTGGCACTGGTCTCCAGCCCCACTTTCGACCCGAATCTGTTTATCGACGGTATCCGTACCGAGGACTGGGATGTGCTCAACAAATCGCGCGACAGGCCGATGCTCAACCGTGCCCTGAACGGCACCTATCCGCCGGGTTCGACCTACAAGCCGTTCATGGCCCTGGCGGCACTCGAAACGGGCAGGCGCACTGCCGGCCAGACCATTTCGGATCCGGGATATTTCAACTTCGGTGGCCACCATTTCCGGGACGACAAGATTGGCGGGCACGGCACAGTGGACATGTACAAGTCGATCGTTCAATCCTGCGACACCTACTACTACCAGCTGGCTACCGACATGGGGATCGACGCCATTGCCGGCTTCATGGGCCAGCTCGGGTTCGGCCAGCGCACCGGCGTGGACATCGACGGCGAATCGGAAGGCGTGTTGCCGTCACCGGAGTGGAAGAAGCGCCGCTTCCGGCGGCCGGAGCAGCAGAAATGGTACGCCGGCGAGACCGTCTCGATCGGCATCGGTCAGGGTTACAATTCCTACACGCCGATTCAGCTGGCGCAAGCGACAGCGACCGTCGCCAACAAGGGCGTCATGTACCGTCCCCATCTCGTCAAATACATCACCGACAGCCGCAGCGGCGAAAAAACGATGATCGAGCCGGAGCCGCTGCGCCGCCTGCCGTGGAAGCCGAAGCATGTCGAGACCATCAAGAACGCGATGATTGGCGTCAACACCCAGGGAACCGGTGCCCGCGCCTTTGCCGGCGCCGGCTACACCTCGGGAGGCAAGACCGGTACGGCCCAGGTGTACAGTCTGAAAGGTAGTACCTACAAGGAGTCGGCGGTGAAGAAGGAGCTCCGTGACCACGCCCTGTTCATCGCCTTTGCACCCGCCGAGGAGCCGCAGATCGCCTTGGCCGTGATCGTCGAAAATGGCGGCTTTGGTGCTCAGTCGGCGGCGCCGATCGCGCGCATGGTGATCGATTACTATCTATTGGGCAAGCTCCCCAAGGGTGCGGCGGAGGAAGATGATGTCAAGGAGGACTAGCTGATGCAGGAATTCCTGGCGCGCGTCTGGCGCGGCCTGGTCGTGCACATCGACACGCCTCTGCTGCTGATTACCCTGATGCTGATGGCCGCCGGGCTGACCACCGTCTATAGCGCGACCTATGACGCCAATAGTCACCTCCTGCCGCAGTTGGTGAACATGGCTATCGGGTTGTGCGCAATGTGGGCGGTGGCGCAGCTGCCGCCACAGAAGCTGATGCGTTTCGGTGTGCCGCTGTACCTTGTCGGCGTCGTTCTTCTGATTCTGGTGTTCTTTTTCGGGATCAAGGTCAATGGCGCCCGGCGCTGGCTGTCCCTGGGTTTCACCCGCATCCAGCCGGCGGAACTGCTGAAGATCGCGGTGCCCCTGATGCTCGCCTGGTACTTCCACAAGCACGAAGCGGTGCTCAAGTTCCGCCACTACATCGTCGCCAGCCTGCTCCTGCTGGTGCCTTTCGCGCTGATCGCCAAGCAGCCCGATCTGGGAACCGCGATTCTCGTCGGCGCAGCCGGCTTCTACGTGATCTTCTTCGCTGGTTTGCCATGGCGGGTGATTGTCGGCCTGCTGGCGGTCGCCGGTGCTGCCGCACCTTTTGCGTGGACCATGCTGCATGACTATCAACGAAAACGCATTCTGACCCTGATCGACCCGACGACGGATCCGCTCGGCTCGGGCTACCACATCATCCAGTCCACCATCGCCATCGGTTCGGGTGGCAAGCTCGGCAAGGGGTGGCTGGAGGGCACGCAGACCCACCTGGAGTTCATTCCCGAGCGCCACACGGACTTCATTCTGGCCGTCTTCTCCGAGGAGCGCGGCCTGCTCGGCAACAGCATCCTGCTGCTGCTCTACCTGTTGCTGATTGGCCGCGGGCTGATGATTGCCGGCAAAGCATCGACTCTGTTCGGGAGAGTGCTGGCTGGTTCGGTGACCCTGAGCTTCTTCACCTATGTCTTCGTCAATATGGGCATGGTCAGCGGCATCTTGCCGGTGGTCGGCGTTCCCCTGCCGTTCATGAGTTACGGGGGCACCGCACTGGTGACGCTGTCGCTCGGTATTGGTATGCTGATGAGCATCAACACGCACAGGATGCTGGTCAGGCCATGAGGCGAGGAAGGACGGGCTTGTTGGCTGGGAGCTGCGCAGTGCTCGCGCTGTTGGCCCTGCCGCTGCTGCTCACCGCTTGCGGCGGTTCGCCTTCGCGTTCATCCGATGCCACGGCCGAGCGCAGCAAGATGGCCCGCAAGTCGGGCGTAGTGCAGAAGCGGGGCGGCGGCTACTACAAGGACGATGGTCCCGGCGACGAAATCCCCGACAATCTCGACGACATCCCGGACGCGCAACCCATGCTCGAGCCGCTGCATCGTTTTGCCAACCGGCCGTACGTCGTTCTCGGCAAGGCCTACCAGCCGAAAACCAGCCTCGAAGCACACCAGCAACGCGGTATTGCCAGCTGGTACGGCAAGAAGTTTCATGGCCAGAAGACGTCGACCGGCGAACGCTACGACATGTTCGCGATGACGGCGGCGCATCCGACCCTGGCGATTCCCTCCTATGTCCGCGTGACCAACGTCAGCAACGGCAAATCGGTGGTCGTGCGGGTCATTGATCGCGGTCCCTTCCACGCCGACCGAGTCATCGATCTTTCGTACGCCGCCGCTTACCGCCTGGGTTATGTGGACAACGGCAGCACTCTGGTGCAGGTCGATTCGATCGTGCCGGATGGCGCGACAAGCATGACTTATGCGCAGGTGATGCCGGCGCCGCGGCCGCGGCAAGCGCAGCTCGCCGGTGAGCGCGACGAGATTGAACGGCTGGCGGCCAACATGGGCGCGGAGGCCGTGGTGGTGGCGCCGCCGGCAGAGGCAGCAATACCCTTACCGGTGCCTGTAGCAGAGCGGCCGGTGCCGCTCTCGTTCCCGGCCGCAGCGCTGCCGGCCATGCCAGTGGCGCTGTCCGGCGTCTTCCTGCAGCTGGGTGCTTTCGCCAGTGCTGAAAACGCCGAGAGTCTGCGCGTGCATTTGCTGCGCGAGCTGGACTGGCTCAACGAGGGAATCCAGATCAACGCCGGTGGGGGCATGCACCGCGTGCGCATGGGGCCGTATCAAAGTCGAGCCGACGCCGAGAAGGTCGCCGAACGCATTCGTCTGGCGCTGGGTTACAGGCCGACCTTGGTCACGCGCTGATCAGCACTCGGTCGGGTCGTCGAGCGCCGCCAGGGGACGGAAAACGCCCTGCACGATCTTGCGGCCCTTTTCGAGCTGTATTTCGTGTCCGATGATCTCCACCGGGATGATCTTGCCGTCGCGGTTGACGACCGTGCTGCGTACCACTGCGGCGCCGCTGGCCTGAGTCGGCGTGAGCAACTGGCGCGGGTCCAGGCCGTCGCTGGCGGCATGCAACTCGCTTTGCAGAAGGCCGAGCAGTTGTTGCAGCTGTCGTCCGAACAATTTCTCGGCCTGCGGGTTGGCGTCGAGAATATGCCCGGTGCTGGCATCGGAAATCAGAATCGCGTCGCGAGCGCCGGCAAACAGCGCCAGTCGCAGGCTGTTCGCATCGCGCAAATCCTCCTCCATTTGCAGCACCTGGTGCTGCACCAGCGCCAGGCTGACCAGGTTGGCCACCGCGTGCGCGAACAGGCGCTGTACCGAAGTCCATGCCGAGTGTGGTCCGACGCGCTCGATACTCAGTACGCCCTGCAGTTCTCCGTTGACGTGAATTGGCGTGTTGATCAGCGCGCTGATCCCGTTCATCAGCAGGTAGTCCTCGGCGAATCTCTGCGTGCTGGGATGCTTCATCGCATCATCGGCAACGATTGGCTCGCCCCGCTCCAGCGCCCGGAAGTACTCGGGGTAGCGAAGCGCCTGCAGGGTTACCCCAACACTATGGCGGTTGTGCGAAAGCTCATAGAGATCAATGCACTCCAGACTTTCCCGTTGGCTGGTCAGTCCCCACAGGCTGACGCGCTCGATGTTGAGTATGCGTCCCGTCGCCACAGTGAGTTGCCGCAAGCAGTCGTCCAGGTTGGCGCTGGAAAAGTTGCCTCGCGACAGCTGCGCGAAGGCGCCTTGCAGGTCGAGAGAGCTTGCGAGAGGTCGGGATGGTGGCAACATGTGGTCCGGAGAAAGCCACTTTCGAGTTGGCAGGGGTGCCAGGAAACAACCATCATCGTACTTGCCGGGAAGCGGGCGCGCGTGTGCGTTAAATCACGGAAGATGGCACCTTCCGCTGCGCACTGCTCAAAAAATGCATGCAGGGCGGCGGAGGAGGGCTTGCTATAATCCGCCCTTTTGCCGTGAGTCTCGCCATGCTCAAGCTACGATCGCTGTTTTCTGCTCTGCTTTGTCTCCCCGTCCTGGCCTTTGCGCAAGCGCTGCCGACGCCGCCAGCCTTGGCCGCCAAGTCATGGCTGTTGGTCGAAGTGACGTCAGGCCAGGAACTGGCCGCCCAGGCGCCCGATGAGCGCCTCGAACCGGCGTCTCTGACCAAATTGATGACCGCTTATCTCACTTTCTCGGCACTCAAGCAGGGAACGCTCAAGCTCGACCAGGAGGTGCTGATTTCGCGCAAGGCGTGGAAGACAGGCGGTTCCAGGATGTTCATCCAGGTCGGTAGCGAGGTCAAAGTCGAGGATCTGATCAAGGGCATGATCGTTCAGTCAGGAAATGACGCCTGCGTCGCCTTGTCGGAGGCCATTGCCGGTGACGAAGAAAACTTCGCACAGATGATGAATCGCGAAGCGCAGCGACTGGGCATGAAGGGTTCTCATTTCCGCAACTCGAACGGCTTGCCCGACCCGGATCACTACACCACGGCTCGCGACCTGGCAACTTTGGCCGCCGCCTTGATTCGCGATTTCCCCGAGGAGTACGCCAAGTACTACTCCCTGAAGGAATATACCTATAACAACATCACGCAGCCGAATCGCAACCGTTTGCTGTGGATCGACCCGACGGTCGACGGTCTCAAGACCGGATACACCGTCGCCGCTGGCTACTGTCTGGTGTCGTCGGCGAAACGCGGTCCGCGTCGCCTGGTGTCGGTGGTCCTCGGCGCATCGTCTCCGAGCGTACGCATCCAGGAGTCGCTCAAGCTGCTCAATTACGGCTTCCAGTTCTACGACGGCGTGCAGTTGTATGCCAAGAACGCTCCGGTTTCCAATCTGAAAGTCTGGAAGGGCAAGGAGGCCACGGTCAATATCGGCTTTGCCGACGATCTGGTGATTGTTGTGCCGAAGGGCTTTGGGCCGAAGATCCAGACCGAGTTGGTTTCCCAACAGCCTTTGCTGGCGCCGGTGAGTGTCGGGCAGACGCTGGCGACGCTGAAAGTCAGCGTTGATGGCAAGCCTTACGGCGACTACCCGGTTGTCGCCCTCGAAGCGGTGCCCGTCGCGGGAATCATTGGCCGGGTGGTGGACACCGTACGCATGTGGTTCAACTAGGCAGCGCGCTTGAAGTGATGAAGGGAAGCGGCCGATGACAGCGTATCTCAACGGGCAATTCCTGCCACTTGATGAGGCCAGGATTTCGCCGCTTGATCGCGGCTTCCTGTTCGGCGACGGCGCCTACGAAGTGATCCCGGTCTATGCCCGGCGGGCGTTCCGGCTCGAGCAACACCTGGCGCGGCTGCAGCGCACTCTCGACGGTATTGCGCTGGCCAATCCGCATAGCGCCGGTGAGTGGCAGGAACGCCTGCAGCGGGTGATCAGCGCCAGCGAATTCGACGATCAGTCCGTGTACCTGCAGGTGACGCGTGGTGCCGACAACAAGCGTGAGCAGAGCTTTCCGAAAGACCTGCCGCCGACGGTCTTCATCTTCTCGACGGTCTTGCCGGTGTTAACTGCGCAACGCGAGAACGGCATTGCCGTTCTCAGTGCGGTCGACAACCGCTGGCTGCGCTGCCACCTGAAAACCGTCTCATTGCTCCCCAATGTGCTCCTGCGTCAGCAGGCGATCGACGTCGGTGCCGCCGAAACGATCCTGCTACGCGACGGCATCCTCAGCGAGGGGGCAACGTCGAATATTTTCGTGGTCAAGGACGGCGTGCTGCTGGCGCCGCAGAGGGACCACCGCATGCTGGCCGGTATTACCTACGATCTGGTTCTCGAACTGGCGGCAGCGCATGGTATGCCATGCCAGCTTCGTGATATTACCGACGCCGAATTGCGCGTCGCCGATGAGTTGTGGTTGAGCTCCTCGACCCGCGAAGTCCTGCCGATCACCCGTCTCGACGGTCACCCGGTGGGCACCGGCAAGCCCGGCCCGGCCGTACGCAAGATGCAGGCCTGGTACAGCGCCTACCGCCAGCGGGTTGCGCGCGAAGGTGAGGGCGGTGGTCGCGGCGATGTCTGAAGAACGCGACAGCCTGTTCGACTTCCCCTGCGCTTTTCCGCTCAAGATCATGGGTCTGGCCGACAGCGCCCTGGCCCAGGAAGTACTCGCTGTCGTGCTGCGGCACGCGCCGGATTTCGACGGCGCGACGATGTGCATGCGCGCTTCGAGTGGCGGCAAGTACGTCAGCCTGACCTGCACCATCAATGCCACCAGTCGCGCCCAGCTCGACACCCTGTACCGGGAACTAAGCAGCCATCCGCTAGTCAAGATCGTCCTATGAGCGACGATGTGCGGCGCCTTGCGTCGCGGGCAGCGACCGAGGAGAGCGAGGGAGAGTGTTGTCGGTGCGCGGGTGAGCGCGACACGCCGCTGGGCAGCGCTGTGCAGCCCTCGTTGTTGGTTCGTGATCTCGGGCGCGTCGACTACCAGCAGACCTGGCAGGCGATGATCGACTTCACCGCCGCGCGCAGCGACTCGACCGCCGACGAACTGTGGTGCTGCGAGCACCCGCCGGTATTCACCCTCGGTCAGGCCGGTCGAGCCGAGCACTTGCTGAGCGATCTCGGCATCCCGCTGGTGAAGAGCGATCGCGGCGGCCAGATTACCTATCACGGTCCTGGCCAGGTGGTGATTTACGTGCTCCTCGACCTGAGTCGGCGGCGGCTGAAAGTTCGCGCGTTGGTCAGCGCCATTGAGCAGGCGGTGATTGAGCTTCTCGCCGCGCACGGGGTGCTGGCCGAAAGGCATGCTGGCGCGCCGGGAGTCTATGTGGGCGCGGCCAAAGTTGCGGCGCTTGGTTTGCGCGTGCGCAGGAGCTATAGCTATCACGGCGTCAGTCTGAACGTGGACATGGAGCTGTCGCCTTTTGCAGCGATCAATCCATGCGGCTTTCCCGGTCTGCCGGTCACGCAGACCAGGGACCTGGGCATTTTTCTGACCCCGTCGCAAGCGGCGATGGCCCTGGCTGAACATCTGGCAGTACAACTGGAGTGCAGGCAACAATGAGCAATCAGGATTACGATCACGATCAGGAGCAGACTCGCAGCGCAAGCAAGCCGGCCGCCCGGGTCGCCGGAGTCAAGGAGCGGGGCGAGTTGAAGACGGCGCGCATTCCGATCAAGATCGTTGCGCAGGCGCCGCAGCGCAAGCCGGACTGGATTCGTGTCAAGGCCGGGAATTCAACGGGTCGCTTTGGCGAGATCAAGAAAATGCTGCGCGAGCAGAAGTTGCACACCGTTTGCGAAGAGGCTGCTTGCCCGAATATCGGCGAATGCTTCGGCCGCGGCACGGCGACCTTCATGATTCTTGGCGATGTTTGTACGCGCCGCTGTCCGTTCTGCGACGTCGGCCATGGCAAGCCGCTGCCACCGGACGTCGACGAGCCGGCGCATCTGGCGGATAGCGTTGCCCACTTGCAGTTGCGCTACGTGGTGATCACCAGCGTCGATCGCGACGACCTGCGCGACGGCGGCGCGCAGCACTTCGTCGACGTGATCAGCGCCGTGCGTCGCAGCTCGCCGACGACGACCATCGAAACCCTGGTTCCCGATTTCCGCGGGCGCATGGAGATCGCGCTCGAGGTGCTCGGCAAGTCCTTGCCTGACGTCCTCAACCACAACATGGAAACCGTGCCGCGGCTCTACCGGCAGGCGCGCCCGGGCGCCGACTACGCGCACTCGCTCGCCTTCATGAAAGGCTTCAAGGCGCGCTACCCGCAGATTCCGACCAAATCGGGACTGATGGTCGGCCTCGGCGAAACCGACGATGAGATTCTCGACGTGCTGCGCGACCTGCGTGCCAACGATGTCGAAATGCTCACCATCGGTCAATACCTGGCACCATCCAGCCATCACCTGCCGGTCGCTCGCTATGTCCATCCGGATGTCTTCAAGATGTACGAGCAGCAGGCTCTAGGGATGGGCTTTACCGGTGCTGCCTGCGGGCCGATGGTGCGTTCGAGCTACTGGGCGGACGTGCAGGCGGAAAGCGCTGGCGTCGCCTGAGCGCGGGTCCGTGCGCTCAGGCGGTTGAACCATTGCTTGGCTGGGTCGCTTGCCTGATCCGCAGCGCTCAGTTGTAGCGCATGAAGCGCGTCGGGTAGTGGGCCGTGGCCCAGGCCATGAACAGATACTTGGCGGTCTTGCCGATGGCCACCGCGGCGAGAATCCCCAGCGACGAGACGTCGGCCAGCGCGCAGAAGAGCAGCGCCGGGGTTTGTGGCATCGGTGAGCCGGCGATGATCAGGACTGCCAGCAGGCCCCAGTCTTGCAGCCATTCGCTGGCCCGCTGCCAGACCTCCATGCTCACCAGTTCAGGGTAGCGGGCAGCGATGAATTCCCCGCCCAGGTACTGGAAGATCTCGACCAGCACGGCGGCTCCGCAGCCGCTGGCCAGGCCGCAGAGCAGGCCGAGTGTCCGCCAGCGCCGGGGTGCCAGGAGCACGGCCGGGATCAGTACGGCGACGAAGGGGAAGCTGAAGGTGATCGTGGTCACAAAAGCGATGGTCGCAACGACCAGCGAATAGTGGCGATAGCCGACGCTGCGCATCAGCAGCGTGCGCAGGCGGTTGGGAAGCAGATGAGTTTTCATTTGCGCATTTCAGGGTAGTGCCGCGTTTCAGTGGCTTGCCGGCTGGCGGCAAGCCGGCGGCCGCGGCGATCGATTTGCGGCTTGTGCGGGCGCCCGCGAGCAGGCTATCCTTACGCGGTCGCACCATTACTGGTCAGCGGGTGCCGCCGCGGAGGGAGTTTTCATGCGCCGTTTTGCACAAAGTTGGGATTGTAAACGCTCTGCCGAGCAATGCGCAGGCTTTGGCGCCGGCCGCCGTTGGCTGCTAGCTGGCAGGCTGCAGCCGGCGATGCTGGCCAGGGTCAGCGTTCGGTGAAGCGGCTGTTCGGGCTGCTCGCCCTGGCCTTGACCTTCGCCGCGTTTTCGGGACTGGCCCTGGGAGAATCATCGACGGTCCTCAAGATGAGTGGTGAGTGGCCGGAAAAGCCGTCAATCCTGGTCGGTCGCGCGAGTTTCTACGGGAAACGATTTACCGGCCGCAAGACCGCCTCTGGCAAGGCCTTTCATCACGAGAACCTGTCGGCGGCCAGTAATCGCTTCCCGCTCGGTACGCTGGTTGCCGTTCGCCGCCCTTTTTCCGCCTCCTGCGTGGTGGTCAGGATCAACGATCGCATGGGCCATCGCGGCCGTGTCATCGACCTGTCGCGGGCCGCGGCCGAGTTCCTGGGAATGGTCGAAGTGGGGGTCACCGATGTGGAAATCGTTCCGCTGCCAAAACCCTTGCTGGGGCACGAACGCGCTTGTACCCTGGCCTTCCTGCCACCGCCACGCCTGCCCGCCGCAGAAGGTCTGCGGTCGGACAGTGCTGCTGACGCCCGGCTTGCCGGGGGCCAGGAGTCGGACAACTTCGGGGACTGAGATCCGCGAGTGGGCGGGCGCATGCCGGCCACCGTCAAGCGATCGAGTCGATAGCGCGTAGCGGCGCTTGACCGCGAGTGCCAAGCTCGGGAATACTCGTCGGCAGCGTGCCGGCTTGCTGACCAGAGGAGGGGGGATGAACGAGGTGCTCAAGAACCAAGTGCCCGAGAGCGAAGTGCCCAAAGGTAAAAAGTCGGTCGCGCTGTCGGGCGTGGTGGCCGGCAACACGGCGATCTGTTCGGTCGGCCGCCTCGGCAACGATCTCCACTACCGCGGCTACGATGTCATCGCCCTGGCCGAGCACGCCACTTTCGAAGAAGTGGCCTATCTGCTGCTCTACGGGCGCTTGCCGAGTCTGAACCAGCTCAACCAGTACCGCAAGAAACTGAAGACCTTGCGCGGGCTGCCGGTGCGCCTGCGACCGGTGCTCGAAAACCTGCCGGCGTCGGCGCATCCGACTGATGTGCTGCGCAGCGGCTGCTCGGCGCTGGGTACCATTCTGCCCGAGGCGCAGGATCACAACCCCGGTGGCGCGCGCGAGATCGCCGACCGTCTGATTGCCAGCTTCGGGTCGATGCTGCTGTACTGGTATCACTGGTCGCACAATGGCCGGCGCATCGAAACGGAGACCGACGACGACTCGATCGCGGCGCACTTTCTGCACCTCCTCTGCGGCAAGGCGCCTTCGGCGCTGCACGCCAGTAGCCTCGACAAGTCGCTGGTGCTCTATGCCGAGCACGAGTTCAACGCCTCGACCTTCACCGCGAGAACCATCGCCGGCACCGGCGCCGACCTCTACGCCGCGGTCAGCGGCGCCATCGGGGCGCTCAGCGGGCCTCGACATGGCGGCGCCAACGAAGCCGCGTTCGAGATTCAGAGCCGCTATAACGATCCGCAGCACGCCGAGAGTGACATCTGCAGCCGGCTGGCCAGGCGGGAAATCATCATTGGCTTCGGTCACCCCTTGTACACCATCGCCGACCCGCGTCACAAGGTGATCCGTGCCGTCGCGCAGCAACTGTGCAGCGATGGCGACAATCAGGCGCTGTTCGACATCGCCAGTGGCATCGAGCAGGTGATGTGGGAGCAGAAACGGATGTTCCCCAATGTCGATTGGTTCTCGGGTGTCGTTTACCACATGTTGGCGGTGCCGACGCCGATGTTCACGCCGCTGTTCGTGATGGCGCGGATCAGTGGCTGGGCAGCACACATCATCGAGCAACGCATAGACGGCAAGCTGATTCGTCCGTCGGCCGAGTACGTCGGGCCGGAGGTGCAGGAATTTGTTCCCCTGGCGCAACGGAAATAGAGCCCTGTCGCGCGCATCTGCCAGGCGGCCGAAAAGGCTCCCGCAGTCGCTGTTTCGTCGTTCGTCGGGATAGTCCGGCACGGCACCAGGAGAAGCAAGATGTCGTCACGAATTCCAGATACCCGCCCCGATCCAGACGCGCTACTGGTCGCTATCGCCGACTACGTCCTGGACTACAAGATCGAGTCCAGTAGCGCCTTCAATACCGCCCGCTATTGCCTGGTCGATGCCCTCGGCTGCGGACTCGAAGCGCTCGCCTACCCGGCCTGCAGCAAGCTGCTCGGAGCGGTCGTCCCAGGCACGATGGTCCCGCATGGCGCACGCGTCCCGGGTACCTCGTTCCAGCTTGACCCGATCCAGGCGGCCTTCAACATCGGCACGATGATTCGCTGGCTGGACTTTAACGATACCTGGCTGGCGGCCGAATGGGGCCATCCCTCGGATAACCTCGGCGGCATTCTGGCGACTGCCGACTGGTTGTCGCGGACTCGTCTTGCCAACGGCCAGGCGCCGCTGCAGATGCGCCAGGTGCTCGAAGCCATGATCAAGGCTTACGAGATTCAGGGTGTGCTGGCGCTGGAGAACAGCTTCAATCGCGTCGGTCTGGATCACGTGCTGCTGGTCAAGGTGGCCACCGCGGCCGTATGCACCTGGCTGCTGGGTGGCGGGCGGGCGCAGATCATCAACGCCGTCTCGCAGGCTTTCGTCGATGGACAGCCGCTGCGCACCTATCGGCACGCACCGAACACCGGTTCGCGCAAGTCCTGGGCTGCCGGCGATGCGACCGCGCGTGGCGTCATGCTGGCCTTGTTTTCGGTGAAGGGTGAAATGGGTTATCCGAGTGCGCTGACGGCCAGGACCTGGGGTTTCCAGGAGGCGCTGTTCAAGGGGCAAGCCTTGCGTGTGCCACGACCGTACGGCAGCTACGTGATCGAGAACGTCCTCTTCAAGATCAGTTTTCCCGCCGAGTTTCACGCCCAGACGGCGGTCGAATGTGCGGTGGACTTGCACCCGCAGGTGCTGGAAGCGCTCGCCGGCATCGACAAGGTCGTCATTCGCACGCACGAATCGGCGCTGCGCATCATCGACAAGAAAGGGCCGCTGCATAATCCCGCGGATCGTGATCATTGCCTGCAGTACATGGTTGCCTATGCGCTCATCAACGGCGAACTCAGCGCTGACGCGTACGAGGACGAAGCCGCGGCAGACCCGCGCATTGACGCCTTGCGCGCCAAAATCGAGGTCGTCGAAGACGCACGCTTCTCGGCGGACTATCTGAATCCCGAGAAGCGTTCGATTGCCAACGCGTTACAGATCTTCTTTAGCGATGGCAGTCAGACAGACGAACTGCTCTGCGAATATCCTCTGGGCCACCGTCGTCGGCGTGCGGAGGGTATTCCGGTGCTGCTCGATAAGTTCAGGAAGCATCTGGCACGCCGATTCAGCCCCGAGCAGCAGGCTGTCATCCTCGAGTCGTCGCTCGACGTACGCGGGCTGGGGACGCTGGCGGTGAACGATTACGTCGATCACTATGTGCTGTAGTCCTGTAGTCCTGTAGTCCTGTCGTCGTGGCGGTGCGTGCGTGCGCTGCTTCGGGGAAGCGGGCCGCCGCGCAGTCGGGAGGAATGAAGATGAGAGGAAATTTCGCCGCCATCGCGCTGGTCGTGATGGGGGGGCTGGCTCTGGCCAGCAACCTGGGCCTGTTTGACGCCGATCTGGGGCAATTGCTGCGTACCTGGTGGCCTTTGCTGCTGATCATCCTGGGCGTTGGAATGTTTCTGGCGCCCGGCACCGAGCAGCGGAGAAAAGGTGATTAGGCGGGCCGCTCGGTGATCGCCGCGCTGTTTGGCCGCTGGCGCAGCCGAGGCAAGCGCACGACCGCGCTGGAAGCCTTGCCCTGCATTCCGGTCGTGGCGCAGCGCGTGCTCACCCTGCCTGGCCCGGAAGAGTTTCGCGAGAAGCTACTGGCCCTGATTGCTGCTGCTCGTGAGCGAATTCTGATCAGCACGCTGTATCTCCAGGATGATGACGCGGGCCGGGAAGTGCTTTCGGCCCTCTATGCCGCCAAGGCCACATGGCCGGTGCTGCAGATCGCGATCTTTGTCGATTGGCACCGCGCCCAGCGCGGTCTGATCGGCAAGGCACGGAGTGCCGGCAATGCTGCTCTTTATTCGGAGATGGCTGGCCGCCTCGGGCCGGGCGTGCCGATCTACGGCGTACCGGTGCAAAAGCGCGAGCTCATGGGGGTGATGCACCTGAAGGGTTTCGTCATCGACGACACTGTTCTTTACAGCGGTGCCAGTATCAACGACATCTACTTGCATCGCCATCAGCGTTATCGGCTGGATCGCTATCATCTGATCGATAGTCGCCAAGTCGCGGACAGTCTCGCCGGACTGATGATTGAAGTGCTGCGGCCGGATCCGGCCGTGTGCGCGCTGGATGCCGCGCACAGGCCAAAGACCTCGTCGCTGCACCACGCGATTGGCGATTTGCGGCGAACTCTTGCGCACAGCAGCTACCTCACCGCTGCCGCTTCTGTCCCTGCTTCGGCGCCCACTTGCGAGCCTGTTTTCGCGCCGATCGGCGCTGGCCAGGTCGGCATCACGCCCTTGCTTGGCCTGGGCACGCGGGGCAACGCGCTGAATGCAGTGGTGCTGCAGTTGATCGAGCGCGCCGAGCGACGCCTGGTGCTGTTTACGCCTTATTTCAATCTCCCGCGCCCGGTACGACGGGCGATCGACGAGAAAATTCGGCAGCGCTGCCAGGTGACCATCGTCGTTGGGGACAAGACGGCCAACGACTACTACATCCCCGTTGACGAGCCCTTCTCGACGATCGGTGCGCTGCCCTACCTCTATGAGGCCAATCTGCGTCGCTTCTGCAAGGCGCACCAGAAGGCAGTCGATCAGGGCATTCTCGACCTGTACCTCTGGCGTCATGACGGGCACAGCTTTCACCTAAAGGGTCTGCTGGTCGATGACGATTACGCGCTGCTCACGGGCAGCAACATCAACCCGCGGGCGTGGCGCCTTGACCTCGAGAACGGGCTGCTGATTCACGACCCGCAGCACTGTCTGCGCGAGCAGCACGAAGCGGAACTCGCGCGCATCCTGGCGCACGCACAGCGACTGGCTCACCACCGCGCCCTCGACGCTGTCGATAGCTACCCGGCGCCGGTCCAGCGCCTGCTCAAGCGCCTGGCTCGTACGCGTACCGATCACCTGGTGAACCAACTCCTCTGATCGACCGCGCAGCTGCCAAGGGCGCCGCACGGCCGACCAGCCGCGCTGGAAAAAAGCGAGGCGAAAAAAAAGCAGGGCCGTAGCCCTGCTTTTCGTACGCGCGGTGGATCGTTTACTGCTTGGCGGACTTCACGTCGGCATCGACACCGAAGCCCATGGTGTAGCCCATCGAGACGTGATGGAAACGACCGGTGGCATGGTCGGCGTGGACGGCGACGCCGAAGGGTACGGCCTTGCCTTCGGCCAGAGCACCCGACAGCTTGCGGGTGAAAGTCACCGTGTAGGTATCGCCGGACTTGCCGCCTTCAACCTGCACATTGGCGGTACCGCCTTCCATTTTGCGGCTGTCGCTCACCGAGCCATCGACGGCTTTGGCGCCCGCGGCACTTTTCCACTGCATCAACTCGTAGGCACCAGTCCGCGTGTACTTGGTCTTCTTGTCGTCGCCTTCTGGCATCGTGCGTGCGTCACCGTGACAGGTTGCCCAGCAGCCGACCTGGTCACCCTTGGGAACCTCGGCGTTGGCGAACATGACCGCCACCTTGACTTCATTTTCCTTGTCGGCGGGGTCGAAAGCGCCGGCCGGTGCCTTGAAGCTTACCCGTACATAGGCGTTTTCCTTGTCATACGCCGACTGGATGGTGACCGGGAAACTCATCGTTTTCGGTGCACCCTTGGGCTCGAGTTCCTTGCTCGCCAGACGCTTCATGTCGAAGTTGAGGCCGCCTTTTTCTTCGTGGCAACCGACGCAGCTTTCACCTTTGTTGATGCCGGTACGCCCGCTGTGGTCCGACTTCTTCATCACCCATTCGACTGGCGTTACGCCAGCGTGGAAAACCTGAACGGTGCGCTTGGGAACCTTGCTCCAGTCAGGGGCAGCCGCCTGTGCCAACTGCGAACCGAAGGCCAGCAAGGCACCGAACAGGGCCAGGGAAACGGTCGTTTTTTTCATTTCACACTCCATTCAGGATTGATACGGTTATCACTGCGCAAGGCTGGCAGAGTATTGCTGCCTGCCCCGTCGCAGATAAGGTCGACTGTAGCTTGCTTCGGCTGCGGCGACTAGAAGGTGGCGTCCCCTTCCTCTTCTTCCTCTTCCGGCATGTTCTTCGGCTTGCTGTGCGCGATGCCCTTGTGGCAGTCGATGCAGGTTTGCTTGTCGTCCTGGCCGATTTTGTGCATCTTGGACGCGCGTGCTTTCTGCTTTTCGATGTCCATCGCCGTGAACGAGTGGCAGTTACGGCACTCGCGCGAGTCGCTGGCTTTCATGCGCGCCCACTCGTTGGTCGCCAGTTGGAGACGCTTGGCTTCGAACTTCTCCGGAGTGTCGATCGTTCCCATGACCTTACCATAGAGTTCGCGGCTGGCCTGGACTTTGCGAATCATCTTGTGCGTCCAGTCCTTGGGAACGTGGCAGTCGGAACAGTAAGCGCGCACACCGGTACGGTTGCTGTAGTGGATGGTCTTCTTGTATTCCTGATAGACGTTGTCCTTCATCTCGTGACAGCCGATGCAGAACTCGAGGGTGTTGGTGGCTTCCATGGCGGTGTTGAAACCACCCCAGAAGAACACGCCGGAGACGAAGCCGGCCGTAAGCAGCGTCAGTAGCGAGTACTTGATGCTTGGACGTTTGAGTGTTGCCCAGAATCCTGAGCTGTTATCTGACACGATACTTCCCTCCCCTTATGCTTTTCCGCGAAACGCCTTTTGGCCAGCGCCAAGGCTGCCGAGAGTCTAGCGGAGGAGGGCGCGCCGGCGGTTTGATCTAGGTTAACAAACCGGGAAATCGCGCCACCAGGCGCTCTTTACTGGCCTTGGCGACCTGAGGAGGGCTCAGGGTTGCACCTGGTCAATCAGCAGGCGCAGGCCCTGGCTGCCGGGTTTGACGCCGCTGAGCGTGCCGAACAGGTCACCGCTCGAACTCTGCGCCTTGCCGGCCTTGGCGACCCGTGCCTCGATGCTGACAGTCTTGAAATCGGAGAGCTTCTTGCCGCCGGCAAGGGCCATCGAGTCGTCGAAGCGGAAGCGCAGCGGCAGGTCGCCAACCCTTGCGCGGGTCGCGGCGAGCGGCATACGCGGACCTTCGTCGGGGCGCGCAAAGACGAACAGCACGTCGTCCGGACTGGCCTGGCCAGCGACTTCGCCGCTCAGCGTCACTTCGCCGCTGACTGCGCTGCCGTTGGCAACGGCTGTCTGGCCGGCGGGCGCAGCCGCCGCACCCTGCGCGGCGATCGCGCGCGCCCGTTCGACGGCTGCTGCGAGTGCCTTGGCCTCTTCCGAGCCGGGTTCGATTTGTGCCAACAAGCGTGCCCAGTAGTCGGCGGCAAGGGCGAACTGCTGTCGGTCGCTGGCGGCGGCGCCGGCCAGCAGCAAGGCCTGCGGTTCGTTGGGGTCGATCTTCAGCGCGCGTTCGACCAGTTCGGTCGGTTTGCCCTGCAGGTCCCCACCCTGGCTGCGGCTGAGGACCTCGGCATAATCGGCGAGCAGTTCCGGATTCTGGTCGACCAGCGCACCAGCCCGGCCATAGGCTTCGGCTGCCTGCGGAAAACGCTCCAGGACCTTGTAGGACCGCGCCAGCATCAGCCAGCCCTTGCTGTCGTCGGGGTTCTCCTTGAGCTTCTCGACCAGCCCCGCAACCATGCCCTCGATCTGTTGCGGTGTGATCCGCGCCTGTCGCTGCAGCGGATCGAGCGCTTGTTGATTACCCAGTAAAGCATAGCCGCCTGCCGCAGCCAGCGGCAGGACGACGAGCAAGGCCAGGGCCGTCTTGCGGCCCGGGCGGGTCTCGCTCGGTGCGCTTGCCGCTGGCTGAACTTCGTCGAGCAGGCGACGCTGCAACTCGTTCTGTGCCTGCTCGAAATCGGCTAAAGCAAGCGAGCCGTTCTCCCGCTCGCGCTCGAGTTCGGCGAGCTGGTCGCGAAAAATGGCCAGATTCGCTTCGCGGTGGTCAGCCCCTGTGGACGGTTTCGGCGCGCGCAGCAGCGGCGGCAACAGAATGGCAATAACGGCGACGATAAGCAGCGCCGCGAAAAGAATGAAACTGGTCATGAACGTCCTTGACGGGAGTCGTTGTCGTGTAGCAGCGCCTCGGCCTGGTGGTGCTCTGCGGCGCTTAGTGGCGAATCTGTGATGGCCCGGTCACGGCGGCGCAGGTAACGCAGCAGCGCCGCAAAGGCAAGGACGAAGAGCACGCCCGGCCCAAACCACAGCAATAGCGTCGTCCCCTTGAGTGGCGGCCGGTAGCGCACGAAGTCACCATAGCGGCTGACCATGAACTCCATGATTTCGTCGTCGCTCTTGCCGGCGTCGATCAGCGTGCGGATCTCGCGGCGCAGGTCGTTGGCCAATTCCGCGTGTGAGCCGGCCAGCGATTCGTTTTGGCAGACCAGGCAGCGCAGCTCCGTGGAAATCTCGAGCAGGCGTTTCTCGGTGACGGGGTTCTCGGCGAGCGGCTGCGCTTCGCCCGCGTATACGGCGCCAGCGCTGCCGCCGAGCAACGCGAAGAGCAGCGCGATCAGCAGTTGTCTCATTTCGAGAGCTCCGCAATCAGCGGCAGAATCTTGCTCGACAGGGACTCGGGAGTGATTGGGCCGGTGTGCTTCATGCGGATGATTCCCGCCTTGTCGATGACGTAGGTTTCGGGCACCCCATAGACGCCGTAGTCGATGCCGACGCGGCCGTCGATGTCCAGCGCGGAGAGCGTGTAGGGGTCGCCGTGTTGGCGGAGCCAGGCGTTGGCGCGCTCGATGGCCATGCCTTCTTCCTGGTCCGCGGGCACTTTGTCCATGTCGATCGCGCCGTCGCCGCGGACTTCCTTGTAGTTCAAGCCGACCAGCGGTGCGCTATGCCGTTTCGCCAGTTCGACCAGTAGCGGATGTTCCTGTCGGCAGGAGACGCACCACGAAGCCCAGACGTTCAGCAGCCAGACCTTGCCGAGCATGTCGCGGGGCGAGAACTGCTCTTCCGGCGCCTGCAGCCGCGGTAGCGAGAAGGCCGGTGCCGGCTTGCCGACCAGCGGCGAAGGCACGTCGCGGGGGTTGAGGGTGAGCCCGACGCCGAGCAGGACGACGAGAACGATGAAGCCGATCAGCGGCCAGAGAAACCGGTTCATGGCCTGTCCTCAGGCGTTTTGCGCGTTTTGAACCAGCGCCGTGGCGCCAGTCGCCGAGCTGGCTGCCGCAGCGCGCGCCTTGATTCGATAACGGCGGTCGCTCATCGCCAATAGCCCACCGAGAGCCATCAGCACGCAGCCGCCCCAGATCCAGTCGACAAAAGGCTTGTAATAGACGCGTACGGCCCACGCTGCTTCGGGTTTGGCCTTGTCGATCGGTTCGCCGAGCGAGACGTAGACGTCGCGCAGGATGCCGCTATCGATTGCCGCTTCGGTCATCGGCATTGATGAGGCGACATAGAAGCGTTTCTCCGGGAAGATCTTGCGAATCACCCGTTCGTCCTTGCGCAGATCGATGTCGCCGACCAGGGCCCGATAGTTGGGCCCCTGCTTTTCGCGCACACCGTTGAACACGAAGCTGTAACCGCCGACGCTGATCGTGTCGCCGAGTTCCATCTTGACGTCCTTCTCTTGCTCATAGGCGCTGACCATGGTCACCCCGACGATGAAGACCGAGATCCCGATGTGCGCCAGGTGCATCCCGAAGAAGCTGCGCGGTTGCCGGCTTGCGGTGCTCAGGAAGGAGCTCCCGGCGCGGGTCGACTGGACGCGTTCGACAATGCTCAGCAGGGAACTGAAAACGATCCAGCTGGCCAGCAGGAGGCTGAGCGCGACCAGCGGCTTCCACTCGCCGTGCAGGAAAGGCGCCGCGATACCGACCAGCGCCGCGGCCAGAAAAGCCCAGCGCAGGGTGCGCGCGAGTTCGCCGACGCTGGCGTGTTTCCAGCGCGCGAACGGCGCGACGCCCATCAGGAAGGCGGCCGGCAACATCAGCGGCACGAAGACGGCGTCGAAGTAGGGGGGGCCGACCGACAGCTTGCCGGCGCCGAGGGCGTCGATGAGCAGCGGATAAAGCGTGCCCAGAAGCACCGAAGCGCAGGCCACGACCAGCAGCACATTGTTGGTGAGCAGCAGCGATTCCCGCGAGAGCAGGCCGAAACGGCCGCCGAGACCGACCTTGGGCGCCCGCCAGGCAAACAGCGCCAGCGAGCCGCCGATGACCACCACCAGGAAAGCGAGAATGAAGACGCCGCGGCCCGGGTCGGTAGCGAAGGCGTGTACCGAAGTCAGGACTCCGGAGCGGACCAGGAAAGTGCCGAGCAGCGACAGCGAAAACGCCGAGATCGCCAGCAGTACCGTCCAGTTCTTGAAACTGCCGCGTTTTTCGGTGACCGCCAGCGAGTGCAGCAGCGCCGTGCCGACCAGCCAGGGCATGAAGGAGGCGTTCTCGACCGGATCCCAGAACCACCAGCCGCCCCAGCCGAGTTCGTAGTAGGCCCACCATGAGCCGAGCGCAATGCCCAGGGTCAGGAAAATCCATGCCGCGGTGGTCCATGGCCGTGACCAGCGTGCCCAGGCGGCGTCGAGCTGGCCCGAAAGCAGCGCGGCGATGGCGAAGGCGAAGGCCACCGAGAAGCCCACGTAGCCCATGTACAGCATCGGCGGATGAATGATCAGGCCGGGGTCCTGCAACAGCGGATTCAGGTCTCGCCCTTCCTCTGCGCCGGGCAGCAGGCGGTCGAAGGGATTCGAGGTGAGCAGGATGAAGAGCAGGAAGCCGGCGGTCACCAGACCGAGAACGCCGAGCACGCGCGCGACCATGTGCTCGGGAAGCTGCTGCGAGCGCACGGCGACGGCCAGCGCCCAGAGCACCAGCATCATCACCCACAGCAGCAGCGAGCCTTCGTGTCCGCCCCAGACTGCGGCAACGCGGTACTGCATGGGCAGCAGGGTGTTCGAATGCTGTACGACATAGAGTACCGAGAAGTCGTTTTGCACGAAGGCCGTGGTCAGGCAGCCAAAAGCAACGGCCAGCAGTAGCGCCTGCGCGACCGCCGCCGGCCGCGCCAGGGCGATCCATTGCTGCCGGCCAGTGTGCGCGCCGATCAGTGGCAGGGTGCCTTGCGCCAGGGCCACGCAAAGCGCGAGGATCAGTGCGAAGTTGCCGAGTTCAGGGATCATCAGTCTATTGTCCGAATGTGCGCACTATTGCTTGATGGTGGTCTGGCTGGCGGCTTCTACTGCCGCCTTGTTGGCCGCTGCCCGTTCGTGGGCGTCGCCGACTGCCTTCGCCGCTTCGGGCGGCATGTAGTTCTCGTCGTGCTTGGCGAGCACTTCCGAGGCGGTGAACAGACCGCCGTCGCCGAGCTTGCCCTGCGCGACGACGCCCTTGCCTTCGCGGAAGAGATCGGGGAGGATTCCCTGATAGGCGACCGTCATTTCCTTGTCCGTGTCGGTGACCACGAAACGCAGGGTGATGCCATCGGGCTGACGCTCCAGCGAGCCTTCCTTGACCATGCCACCGATGCGGAAGCTCTTACCGGTCGGGGCTTCGCCAGCGGCGACCTGAGTCGGTGAAAAGAAGAACACCAGATTGCTCTGGAAGGCATTGAGGACCAGCATGGCGGCAATGCCGAGAATGGCCAGGCCGCCGACGATCAAGGCGATGCGCTTGTGACGAGGTTTCAAGCTTTACTCCTGTGGGGTGTTGCGACGCGCTGCGACGTTTGCGTCGAGGCGCGGTTCTCCGCTTCCGCGCGCTCGGCACGGAACTGGCGTTTGAGGCGCGCGACCAGTGTCTTCCGACCGCGTACCAGCAGCATCGGTTCCGCAAGCATCAGCAGGGCCATCACCACCACCGAGCCCCACACGTAGAGACCGTGGTTGCCCATTGCCAGGAAGTCGGCAAAGCTGTTCCAGTGCATGTGCTTACTCCTTACCGTGAAAGTCGCGTACGCGGCTCACGAAGCTCCCTTCTCCCCCGTGCGGGAGAAGGGTTGGGGAAGAGGGGAACGGTCGCGACTTTCATGGTCAGGAGTGTCTCGACATGTCGTGACCGTTGCCGCTGAGCAGCTCGCGCACCCAGTCGGTGTGTCGTTCGCGTTCGAGCATGATCGTGCGTACGCGCATCAGGGCGATGGCGATGCTGTACATCCAGCAGGCCAGCGCGCAGAGCAGCATGCCCCAGAGCATCATGGCGGCCATGCTGGGGGCCTTGGTCAGGCTCACCGAAGCGCCCTGATGCAGGGTGTTCCACCACTTGACAGAGAAATAGATGATCGGAATGTTCACTACCCCGACCAGTGCCAGGATGGCGCCGGCCTTGTCGGCCCGGCGCGGGTCGTCGATGGCTGCCTGCAGGGCGATGAAGCCGATGTACAGGAAAAGGAGGATCAGCTCCGATGTCAGGCGCGCGTCCCACACCCACCAGGTGCCCCACATCGGCTTGCCCCACAGGGCGCCGGTCCATAGCGACAGGAAGGCGAAGAGGGCGCCGGTCGGCGCCAGCGCCGAGGCCATCATTCCCGAGAGGCGGATATTGAATGCCAGCCCGATACCGGCCCAGAAAGCCATGACCAGATAGATGAACATCGACAACCAGGACGCGGGCACGTGCAGGAAGATGATCCGATAGCCTTCGCCCTGCTGCGCGTCGGTTGGCGCGATGAGGAAGCCGATCGCCAGTCCGGCAATGCCGAACAGCGCAGCGAGCGCCCAGAACCAGGGGATCAACTTGCCGGCGAGTGGGTAGAAAGTCTGCGGACTGGCGTATTTGTACCAGTTGATTACTCTGTCAGTCATTTATTCCAGGGCAACTCTGAGAGCCGCGGCAGTGGGCCACGGCGCAAAAAACATGCCGCCCAGCGCGAGGGCGCCAAGCAGCGACAAATGGGCTTGCGGTCCCAGCCCGCTGAGCGTCGCATCGACCGCGCCAGCACCGAAGATCAGCACCGGAATGTACAGCGGCAAGACCAGCAGCGACAGTAGCACGCCGCCACCGCGTACGCCCAAGGTCAGCGCGGCGCCGATGGCGCCGATTCCGGACAGCGCCGGCGTGCCGACGAGCAGCGAAACGGTCAGCACCAGCAGCGCGTCCCTGCTCAGGTCGAACTGGATGCCCAGCACCGGGGCCAGGACGACCAGCGGCAGTCCGGCGACCAGCCAGTGGGCGATCACCTTGCCGAGCACGATCACGCCCAGCGGCTGCGGGGCCAGTGCCAGCTGTTCGAGCGTGCCGTCGCGGTGATCGTCGGCAAACAGCCGCGGCAGCGAAAGCATCGTCGCCAGCAGTGCGGCAACCCACAGCACCCCGGGCGCCATGCGCCGCAACTGGTCCGGTTCGGGTCCGACGCCGAGCGGAAAAAGGCTGACCACAATGATGAAAAAGAACATCGCCGCGACGATGTCGGCCTGGCGGCGCATGGCCAGGCGCAGGTCGCGGCCGATTACGGCGCGGAGCAATATTAGCATTTTCTTAACTACTGCGAGCGCTGCGTGGCATCGCTATCGCCAAGCCAGAGTTCACGTACCGCGCCTGCCGGCACGGTGACTGCCTGGTGAGTGGTCAGCACTGCCAGCCCACCGGCCTGTAAATGGGCGCCGATCAGTCCGGCGACGAGTTCGACGGCGACCGGGTCGAGCGCCACGTAGGGTTCGTCGAGGACCCATAGTGCACGCTTTTCGTTGACCAGGCGGGCCAGCGCAGCGCGCCGTTTCTGGCCTTGCGAAAGATAGCGGCAGGCCAGATCCTCGCGGCCGCGCAGACCGACCAGGGCCAGTGCGTCGAGCGCTGCGTCCTCGTCAAGCGCTTCCTGCGCCAGCCTGGCCGACGACAGCAGGTTCTCCAGCGGCGTCAGTTCTTCCTTGATCGCATTCTGGTGGCCGAGGTAGCACAGTTCGCTGCGAAACTCCTCGCCGAGCTTGCCGATCGGGCCGCCACGCCAGCGGATCTCGCCGCTGGCCGCCGGCGTCAGGGCGCAGAGCATGCGCAGCAGGCTGGTCTTGCCGGAGCCGTTTTTTCCCTGCACGTAGAGCATCTCGCCGCCATCAAGCCGAAAGCCGACGCCGGCGAAGAGGCTGCGCTCACCGCGTACGCATTCCAGATTCGAAGCTTCAAGCATGCAGAGGGAAATCCTGGAAAAAGGCGAGGGCCGGCGAGGCCGTATTGTGAAGGCGGCAGTTTAGCCGCGGATTGACCGAAATCAAAATCGATTCAAAGGCTTTTGCTATTGTCGGATGGGACTTTCCGGGAGGGTGACGGTGGAACAGGGTGTTCTGCAGCTGGCTCTGACGTGGAATGGCAGACAAATTCTTGCTGCCGGGGTCGCTTCTACGCGGCCAATGGCAGCGCGTGCACTGCGCGGCTTTTCGTTTGCGCGCGTTCTCGCGTTCTCGAATTCATTCCCTGCTTGTTCAGTCTTTGCCGCTTTGCGCAGGATGTCGCGGCGCGTCTGTGCTTGTCGGCCGCCGACTGCGGGTCGTACTTCGGCGATGACGGTTTTGCCGAACAAACCACATTCTCCGGTGAGGCGGCCGAAACCGGTGTGCTCGCCCGGCAGGCCTTGGCGCTCGAACCCTGTGTGCCCTTCGCGGTGACGGTCAAGGATGCATGAGATGTCGCTGGCCATGGGCGTTCTGCAGATTGTCGAAGAGGCCGCGTTTGAACAGCACTTCCAGCGCGTGAAAACCGTGTTCCTTGAAATCGGCGAACTCGCGGCCGTTGAACCGGAAGCGATGCGTTTCTGTTTCGAGGCCGTGATTCGCGGCACGCTGGCCGAGGGAGCTGTTCTGAAGGTGGTGGAAGTGGCTGGTGAAGGTTTATGTTTTAATTGCCATCAGACGGTGCCCCTTGCGGCCCGTTACGACCCCTGCCCAGCCTGCGGCGGTTACCCGGTTCAAGCAACCGGCGGGACCGAGATGCGGGTCAAGGAGCTGGAGGTCGAATAATAATGAGGAGACAGCAGATGTGTACCACTTGCGGTTGCGGTACCGGGGAGACTCGCGTTGCCGGTAGGGTAGTGCCCGGGCAGGAAGAGGTTCAGCAGGCAGCACGCGGACACGCGCCGCCGCGGTCAACGGCGCTGGGCGGTGGCGGCGCTCAGCGTCGTATGAGCTATGTTGCGCTGGCCGCTGACGGCGAGCACCGCGCACCGGCGCATGGCAGCACTGGCCACGCGCACCACCACGCGCACCCGCATGGCCGCCTCCGCGCCGACGAAGAGGTGGCAGCAGAGGCAAGGACAGCCTCGCGGATGGTACAGATCGAGCGCGACATCCTGGCCAAGAACAACGCCTACGCGGCGCAGAATCGGCGGCGTTTCGACGACCAGGGCATCTTCGCTCTGAATCTGGTGTCCAGTCCGGGTTCGGGAAAGACCAGCCTGCTATGCCGGACGATTGCGGCGCTGCACGCAAAACGGTCGAAACTGCCGATTGCGGTGATCGAGGGCGACCAGCAGAGCAGCCACGATGCCGAACGGATCCGCGCCAGCGGCGCGCCGGCGGTGCAGATCAACACCGGCAAGGGCTGTCATCTGGACGCGCACATGGTTGGCCACGCGGTGGACGAGTTGGCACCGGCCGATGATTCGCTGCTGCTTATCGAAAATGTCGGCAACCTCGTTTGCCCGGCGGCCTTTGATCTTGGCGAGGCACACAAGGTGGTCATCCTTTCAGTGACCGAGGGCGAAGACAAGCCGCTGAAATATTCCGGCATGTTCGCCGCCGCCTCGCTGATGTTGCTCAACAAGATCGATCTCCTGCCGCACGTCTCTTTCAGCGTCGAGCGAGCCATCGCTTACGCCAGGCAGATCAATCCGCAGTTGCAGGTGATCGAGGTTTCGGCGACCACCGGGGAGGGGCTGGAGCAGTGGCTGGCCTGGCTGATTGCTGGCTGCACGGCGCGGCAGGAGAAGAAACAGGGGACGATGGCCGCGCTGCGGCGCCGCATTGTCGAGCTTGAAGTGCAAGCCGCTGCTGCTGCCGGAGGCTGACATGACCGAGAACATGGTTTGCCAGAACATCCGCGTCAGCGGCGTTGTTCAGGGCGTCGGTTTTCGCCCCTTCGTCTGGCGTCTGGCTCGCGAGCTTGGCCTTGGCGGCTGGGTTCGCAACGACTCGCGCGGGGTCGAAATCGAGGTCTGCGGTGCGGCTGAGCAGGTGCAAAGTCTCATCACCCGACTGGAGCGCGAAGCGCCGCCACTGGCCCGAATCAGTGCCGTGGTCGCCCGTGATGCGGCGCCGGCAGCACACGATGGCCGGAACTTCGTGATCATTGACAGCCGCAGTGGCCGGGTGGGGACGATGATCGGGCACGATACGGCGGTCTGCCGTGATTGCCTGGCCGAGACCTTCGAACCCAGCAACCGGCGCTGGCGCTACGCTTTTTCCAACTGCACCAATTGTGGGCCGCGCTACACCATCAGCCGCGGCCTGCCCTACGACCGGGTACGTACCAGCCTCAAGCCTTTTGTCATGTGCCCGAAGTGCCAGCACGAATACCGCAAGCCCGAGGATCGGCGTTTTCACGCCGAGGCCAATTGCTGTCCAAAGTGTGGTCCGCAGCTGCGCCTGGTCGATGCCGAGGCGCAGCCGCTGCCGGGCGACCCGCTGGCCGCGACGCTGGCCCTTCTACGTGCTGGGAAGATTGTCGCCATCAAGGGTCTGGGCGGCTTTCATCTGGCTTGCGATGCCCGCAATGCCGTTGCCGTAGCGCTCCTGCGCGAGCGCAAGCAGCGTGACGAGAAGCCCTTCGTGGTCATGCTCGCCAACGCCGCTTCGGCCGCCAGGTTCGTGCAAATGGGAATCGGCGAGCCGGGATTGCTGACCCTGCCGACGCGTCCGGCGATCCTGATCAAGAAGCGCGGCAACTGCGACGCGGCCTTGCCCGGGGTGGCGCCAGGGCTGAGCTGGCTGGGGGTGATGCTGCCTTACACGCCGCTGCAATTCCTGCTCTTTCACGAAGCGGCAAATCGTCCGCCGGGCCTGGGATGGCTCGACAGGGCGCAGGATCTGGCCCTGGTGATGACCAGCGCCAACCCTGGCGGCGAGCCGCTGGTGGTCGGCAACAATGAAGCCCTGTTGCGCCTCTACGGCATTGCCGACGCTTTCCTGATGCATGATCGCGACATCGTCAGCCGTTGCGACGACAGCGTCGCGCGCATTACTAGTGGTGGCCTGCAGTTCATCCGGCGGGCACGTGGTTACACGCCGCGGGCGATCAAATTGCCTATTTCCGGTCCGTCGGTGCTGGCCGTTGGCGGCTGGTTCAAGAACACCATCTGTGTCACGCGTGGCAATGAGGCTTTCGTTTCGCAACATATTGGCGATCTCGACAACGCCGCGGTCTGCGATTTTCTCGAGGAGAACGTCGCGCAGATGGTGAAACTGCTGGGTGTCGAACCGGCGATCGTCGCACACGATCTGCATCCGGATTTTCACTCGACCCGCTTCGCCGCTGCCTTCGCCGAACAACGTTGCCTGCCGCTGCTCGGTGTACAACACCATCATGCGCATGCCGCGGCCGTTCTCGCTGAACACGGCATGCAGGGCAAAGCGCTGGCCTTGTCGCTGGACGGCGTCGGTGTCGGTACGGATGGTGCGGCCTGGGGTGGCGAATTATTGCGCGTCGATGGCGACAAGTTCGAGCGCCTGGGTTCTTTGGCACCGCTGGCGCTCCCGGGCGGTGACCGCGCCGCCAGCGAGCCCTGGCGAATGGCCGCCGCAGTACTGCATCGACTCGGCCGGGCGAACGAGATCGCCGAGCGCTTTCCCGGGCAGCAAGCGGCGCCGGCTGTGGCACAGATGCTGGCCGCCAATGTCAACTGTCCGCCGACATCGAGCATGGGGCGGATCTTCGATGCTGCTGCCGGTCTGCTCGGGATCAAGGCGGTGATGGCTTACGAAGGCCAGGCGGCGATGTTGCTCGAGGGCCTGGCGCAGCGCTACGGTGAGGTCCTGCCCCTGGATTTGGGCTGGAAGGTTTTCCAGGGGCGGCTCGATCTGCTGCCCTTGCTGGCCGCGCTGGCCGATGAAAAGAACCCCGAGCGCGGTGCTGCACTCTTTCACGCAACGCTGATTGCCGCGCTCGGCGATTGGCTGCGCGTGCTGGTTCCGGGTGAAGAAGCGGTGGTCGGCAGTGGCGGCTGTTTCCTCAACCAGGTGCTGGTTAGCGGTCTGCGCACGCGCTTGAGTGCGCAGGGGATGCGCCTCGTCGAAGCGCGCCAGGTGCCGCCCAACGACGGCGGCTTGAGCGTCGGTCAGGCGTGGGTTGCCTTGCAGCACCTGGCCGGTCGCTAGGGGGGGCGCCGCCGATGTGTTTGGCCTTGCCTTGTCGGATCGTCGAGCTGCGTGCCGGTGAGCAGGCGCTGATCGACGTTGCCGGGGTTGGCAAGGAGATCTCGCTGGCGCTGGTCGAAGACGTGGCCGTCGGCGACTACGTCATCGTGCACGTCGGCTACGCGCTGACCCGGCTCGATCCCGAAGAAGCCGAAAAGACCCTGGCCTTGTTTGCCGAGTTGGGTGAAGCTGCGCGTTACCGTGAAAGTCGCGCAAGCGACTGACGAACCTCCCTTCTCCCCCCGCGGGAGAAGGGCCGGGAAAGAGGGGGGCGGTCATGACTTTCATCATTTTGGCGTATCTCGGCATGTCATGACCGTCGGGAGGCAACACGAACGGTCGTCTGAGGGCCGAAAGAAGCGAGGGTAAAAGCGGAGGGGGTGCGCATGAAGGGGTCGCATGAAGGGCGCTCGGCCAGCAAAAGCGCCGGCCGATGAGGTTCATTGACGAATTTCGAGACGGTGAGCTGGGCCGCGGTCTGGCCGCGGCGATCAGGCAGGCGGCGCGCGCAGATCGCGGCTACTCGTTCATGGAGTTCTGCGGCGGGCACACGCACGCCATCGCCCGCTATGGGCTCTCTGATCTGCTGCCGCCCTCGGTGCGTCTGATTCATGGCCCCGGCTGTCCGGTCTGCGTGCTGCCGATCGGGCGCATCGACATGGCGATTCGCCTTGCCCTCGAGGCCGGTGTCACCCTCTGCAGCTACGGCGACCCGATGCGTGTGCCGGCCTCCGCTAGCCTGTCGCTGATCAAGGCGAAAGCCAAGCTGGGCCGGGGAGTGGGGAGTGTGGAGACTGCGGGGAGCACGGCTGCGGGCGGCGGGATTCGCATGATCTATTCGCCCGCCGACGCCCTGGCACTGGCGCAGCGGCATCCCGAGCGGCAGGTGGTCTTTTTCGCCATCGGCTTCGAAACCACGACACCGCCGACCGCGCTGCTCATCAAGCAGGCGCAGGCGCTCGGCCTGCGCAATTTCTCGGTTCTCTGCTGCCACGTGCTGACGCCGTCGGCGATCGCCAGCATTCTCGAAGCGCCGGAAGTCCGCCGTTGGGGCACGCTGCCTCTCGACGGCTTCATCGGGCCGGCACACGTGTCGACGATCATCGGCACCCGCCCCTACGAATTCTTTGCCGAGGAGTACCGCAAGCCGGTGGTCATCGCCGGCTTCGAGCCCCTCGACGTGATGCAGGCGATCCTGATGCTTATCAAGCAGGTCAACGCCGGCCAGGCGCTGGTCGAGAACGAGTTCTCGCGCGCCGTCAGCCGCGACGGCAACCGCAAGGCGCAGCAACTGGTCTGCGAAGTCTTTGAATTGCGGCGCTCGTTTGCCTGGCGCGGCCTCGGCGAGCTGCCCTATAGCGCGCTGCGCATTCGCCAGGAGTTCGCGGAATTCGACGCCGAGCGCCGCTTCGCGGTGGCCTATCAGGCGGTCGAAGACCATCCGGCGTGCGAGTGCGGCGCCGTTTTGCGCGGCGTCAAGCGGCCTCAGGACTGCCGCATCTTCGGCAGCGTGTGTACCCCGGAAAACCCGGTCGGCGCGTGCATGGTGTCATCCGAAGGCGCCTGCGCCGCGCACTATTCCTTTGGCCGCTTTGTTGATGTCGCCGCGGTTTCTGAAACTCCTGGCTTCGTGGTGGCCCCATGAACGGCGTGCGCAAGGGCTACGTGCGGCCGCTCGACCTGCGCCACGGGGCGGTCGACATGACGCACGGCAGCGGTGGCCGGGCGATGGCACAGCTGATCGAGGAGCTGTTCGCCAAACATCTCGGCAACGACTTTCTCGGCCAGCGCAACGACGGCGCGGTGATGCCCATACCGCCGGGCCGGCTGGTGATGTCCACCGACGGGCACGTCGTTTCGCCGCTCTTCTTCCCCGGCGGCGATATTGGTTGCCTGTCGATCAATGGCACGATCAACGACGTCGCCGTCCTCGGTGCGACGCCGCTTTATCTCGCCGCCGGCTTCATCCTCGAAGAGGGCTTGCCGCTCGCCGACCTGGTGCGCATCGTCGAGTCGATGGCGCGCGCCGCCAGCGAGGCCGGGGTGCCGGTGGTCACCGGCGACACCAAAGTGGTTCAGAAAGGGGCCGGTGACGGCGTGTACATCACCACCACGGGCGTCGGCGTCGTGGCCGACGGCGAGGATTTCTCGGGCGACCGCGCGCGCGCCGGCGACCAGATCATCGTTTCCGGCAGCATTGGCGAGCACGGCATGGCGATCATGGCGCAGCGCGAGGGCCTCGGCTTCGCCGCATCCATCGTTTCCGACACCGCCGCGCTGCATGGCCTGATCGCCGCCATGCGCGCCAGTGGCGCGGCGATCCGCACGCTGCGCGACCCGACGCGCGGCGGCGTGGCGACGACGCTCAACGAGATCGCCCGCCAATCCGGCGTCGGCATGATGCTCCAGGAAAGTGCGCTGCCGGTGCAGGCCGAAGTTGCCGCGGCCTGCGAGTTTCTCGGTCTCGATCCGCTCTACGTGGCCAATGAAGGCAAGCTGCTGGCGATCGTCGCGCCGGAAGACACCGACCGGCTGCTGGCGGCGATGCGTGCCCATCCCCTCGGCCAGCGCGCGGCGCTGATCGGCAGGGTGCATGCCGACGCGCAGCATTTCGTGCAGATGACCACCGCTTTCGGCGGTCGGCGCATCGTCGACTGGCTGACCGGCGAGCAGTTGCCGCGCATCTGCTGAGCGGGGCACGGATGCGCATCCTGATCCTTTGCCATGCCTTCAACAGTCTCAGCCAGCGCCTGTACAGCGAACTGGCGGCGCGTGGTCATCGCTTGTCGGTCGAGTTCGACATCGCCGACTCGGTCGCCGAAGAAGCTGTGGCGCTGTTTCGCCCCGAGCTGATCGTCGCCCCCTACCTGCGCCGGCCGATCCCGGCGTCGATCTGGGAGCAGCACTGCTGCCTGATCGTGCATCCTGGCATCATCGGTGATCGTGGTCCATCAGCGCTCGACTGGGCGATCCAGGACGGCGAGCCGGCCTGGGGGGTGACCGTCCTGCAGGCGACTGGCGAACTCGACGCTGGCCCGATCTGGGCCAGCGAATACTTCCCGATGCGCGTCGCCAGGAAGTCCAGCCTCTACCGCCACGAGGTGACCGAGGCCGCGAGCTGCGCCGTGCTGCGCGCGGTCGAGCGTTTTGCTGCCGGAAATTTCGTGCCCACGCCGCTCGATCCTGCTGCTGCGGGCGTGCGCGGCCGGGCGCGCCCCCTGTTGCGCCAGGGCGATCGCGCCATCGACTGGCAGCGCGACGACAGTGAGACTATCCTGGCTCGGCTCAACGCCGCCGATGGTTTTCCCGGCGTCGCCGATCAGCTTTTCGGCGAGCCGTGCCGGCTGTTCGACGCCTGGCCCGAAGACAGGCTGCGTGGCGGTGCACCGGGTGAAGTGATCGCCTGGCGGGAAACGGCGATCCTGCGCGCGACGGTGGACGGCGCGCTGTGGATCGGGCATGTGCGCCGCGAGGAGGAGGGCAGCGCCAAAGCTGACGCCAAGCCTTTCAAACTGCCTGCCACGCAGGTTTTCGCCGCGCAACTGGCGGCTATCCCGGAAGCCCCGCTGGCCGGCACAAGCAGCAACTTCGCGGCGGCCGGCAGAACCTGGCAGGACATCCGCTACGAAGAGGCCGGGTCGGTCGGCTTCCTGCATTTCGACTTCTACAATGGCGCCATGAGCAGCCGCCAATGCCGGCGCCTGCTTTCTGCCTGGCAGTGGGCGCAGCGGCGGCCGGTCAGCGTCATCGTCCTGATGGGCGGCCGCGACTACTGGTCGAATGGCATCCATTTGCACAGCATCGAAGCCGCCGCATCGCCGGCCGACGAATCGTGGGCCAACATCAACGCCATCGACGACCTCGCCGAAGCGATCATTGCGAACGAGAAGCAGCTGACCATCGCCGCGCTGCAAGGCAATTGCGGCGCCGGTGGCTGCTTCCTGGCGCGCGCCGCCGATCTCGTCTGGGCACGTGCCGGCGTGTTGCTCAATCCGCACTACCGCAACATGGGCAACCTCTACGGCTCGGAGTACTGGACCTACCTGCTGCCGGCACGGGTGGGCATCGAAGCTGCGCAGGCGATCATGCACAATCGCCTGCCGATGAGCGCCACTGCCGGCGTCGCCGCCGGTTTCGTGGATGCCTGCCTGGCGGGCGATGCGGAAGCGTTTCGCGTTGACGTCGCGCGGCGTGCGGCCGAACTGGCTGCGGCTCCCGCGCTGGCCGCGCGCCTGCAGGCCAAGCGCGCGCAACGTCACGCCGATGAGGCGCTGCAGCCGCTGGCCAGCTATCGCGCCGCGGAACTCGCCCAGCTGCAACGCAATTTCTACGGCTTCGATCCCAGTTACCACGTTGCCCGCTACCATTTCGTGCACAAGACGCCGGCCTCGTGGACGCCACGCCATCTGGCGATTCATCGCGATCTCGGCTGGCGCGTGCCGTGGTGAGCACCACTCCGCAGCCGAAGCTGCCGACGGTACTGGTCGTCGCGTCGAGGCGAAAAGCCAGCGCGTCAAACGCGAGTTCGGTCTCGACGAACTGATCCGCAGCCCGGACAGCCCGCTCAATGGTGTCTGCGCGCTGATCGAAAAAAAATCGTCCCTTTCGACCTCTCGGTGCTGATCAGCGGTGAATCGGGCACCGGCAAGGAAATGCTGGCCCGCGCCATCCACTACTGCAGCCGGCGGGCCGACCAGGCTTTCGTCGCCGAGAACTGCGGCGCGCTTCCCGACCAGTTGCTTGTAGCCGAACTTTTCGGCTACAAGCGTGGCGCGTTTACTGGCGCCTACGAGTGTTCCCGGGGCGCTCGAACAGGCGCTGGTCGGGCTGCCGGTGGCTGAGTGTGAAAGTGCACTGCTCGCCGTGCAGCATGTCGTGCGCTCGTTCGAGCCGTGCATGGTGTGTGCACCGTGCATTAATCTGAAAGCCTATGCTGTGCATAGCTCCGTTCGCCACCGTTACGGCGTGCAATTGCTTTGGGTGTAAGCTGGCTGACGCCGCCCGATTATCCCGTTGCTTGATGGATGGGGTGACGAACACAAACGCGCTATGGCTGGCGAATTGCGCGCCTGGAAGGAACGCTTTGCCGAAGACAAGTCCTGATCGAGTATTAACCACGCACGAGGAGAAGGCGATGTTTGTCGCCCTGAGCCGTTTTGCCGTTGCCAACGCGATGGAGGAGGCGGTGCGCGCAGCTTTTGTCGCGCGTCCGCACCGGGTCGATGCGGTGGCCGGTTTCGTGCGCATGGAAGTGTTACTCCCGCAAGGCCATCCCGAAGAGTTCTGGCTGATGACCTGGTGGCTGGGCGAGGGTGCTTTCGACGCCTGGCATCACAGCCATGCCTACCATGATTCGCATGGCGGCATGCCCAAGGGATTGAAGCTGATTCCCGGTCGCACCGAGATCCGTCGCCGCCAGCGGATCGCCGAATGATCGGCCGCCGTTGCCACCAAACCAGGACAGCGGGATGACAACTAGTAGTTGTTACCACTGCGATGGCGAAACTCTCGAACGCTTCCTCGCCCTGCGCGACGAAGCAATTGCCCATGCCACGGCCGCAAGCCTGGCCGCCTGGCCAGACTTCTTCACCAGACGCGGTCCGCGGGCGCATGAAGCTTGCGCCGAGGACATCGCCACGGTAAATTTGTTCTCGCACTGAACTCAAGGCGAGACGTGGCCGGTAGAGTTCTTGGTCATGCGCAGATAGTCGAAGACCAAGCGGATGTTACGGTTGAGGCGGCGCATTTTCTCGGCAAGGCTGGTTTTGCCATCGGCGAAGTGGTGGAGGATGCCGACGGCGAAGCGGCGCAGGCGTGACATATTCTCGGGACCGTGACCGGTGCGAATCCGGCTGCGGTCTTCGTCGTAATTCCAGTCAATGACGTAGTGACAACGGTTTTCAATCGACCAATGGCCGCGATTGATGGCGAGGAGGCGCTGCGGGCTGGCCTGTTCTGGAGGGCGACTGGTGACACCGAGAGCGGTTTCGAGCGTACGCTTGCCACTCTTCTTGTGCACCACCTCGCGCTCGATCAAGAACACCTGGCCCACATGCGGGAAATCGAGATACGCGTTGAGGGCGTCGCTACACCAAATGCGCCGGGTTTCGATCCGACCATGGTCAGGTGGCGAAATTGCCACGTAGTCTGGCGCCTTGCGATTCTGGAACAGGACTGCGATGTCGGCTTCCAGTGTTGGCTGATTGCCTTTGGCCGTGAAATGGTAGTGCGCCTTGCGCTCCACCAAGTAGGTTGCCAGCTTGCGCTGTGTCAGCAGCGCGTCGGCGGTGATGTCCTTGCCCTGAATTTCGATCGCATCGAGCAGGGGCATGAACATCCCGATTTCATTGGTTTGCTTGAGCTCTTCCCCGCCATTTACGGGCAAAGTTCCGACTTTTTTTGGGTGTGGCACACGCCGGTCTGATGCCCGACCACGCTCATGATGTGCGTTTGCTGCCCGTTCTCGTCATGGGCATTGCGCATGGTCTTGCCGTCGACGGCAAGGCTGGGATCCTCTTGAGCGTAGGCCTTGTTCCACTGCTGATACGCTTGGTCGAGTGCCGTGGGATCGACGCGGATCAGGACGTCACGGATGATGAACTCACTCGGTACGCGGTAAATTCCCTGCTCGCGGCGACAGCGGAAGCGTTCGCGCGCTTTGGGTTTGAGGTCTTGTGCCCAACCGGCGATGGCCTTGTAGCCACGCATTCCGCACAACACCGCCGCGGTGGCGATGGCCAGAACGGCAGGAAGGGGGTGGCGCCTGCCTTGCGCGCGACGCGGATCGGCGATGTCAGCGAAGAAATCGGGGAGAGTGCGCATCTGTTCGGCGGTGAGCATCATCCTTGGCGCTCCTATACGATAGCGGGGGTTGAGTATCGAACGGGAAAGTTGGGCGCGAGCATCGGCCTGCAATGGGCGAACGAAGACGACTTTGGGCGACGCAGGGTGGGCGCTGTAGCCTTCTCGGGTCCGGCGAAAGCCTTGGGTCAGCCCCAGAGGCGCCCAGTTCGCGGCCCGATAGACGGTCCCCTGGAAGCGCGACGGATCCACAAAGGTCTCCAGCAGTAACAGCGGTTTCCCGAAATGGGCCTGCCAGTCCTCTGCGAGCCGTCGCTCACAGAGCGAGAGCACCTTGGAGCCAAGATTGGCGTAATGCCAGTCGGGAAGGATCAGAAAGCGACTGTTGTTGGCGACCAGGCCCAGGCGATCGTACTGATGCCGATAGTCCCAGCCAATCCAGCGGTCACGAACGCCGCATTTCCAGGCCGCCGCGGAGAAACTCAGCAAGGCCGCCCACTCTTCGCCGTGCGTAGCCACGTACCAGAGCGTGTGCCCGATCTTCGCCAGATCGCCCAAGTAGTGATGCTCTGCCATCAATTCTCGATAGCGAGCCTCTTCGCTCTTCCTCACCAAGCGAACACGCAATGCACACACAACGCCTTCCATGTGCCATTTATACGGGCTTTCTGCGCGGATGTCCAGGGGGACGAACTAACTGCTTGATTGCCCGTGCGTTGCCTGAGAGGACAAATCCACCCTGAGGACATCGCTTTTCACCTCGACTTCCTGCGGCCGGCGCTGGAGACTGGTGATTTGTCGTCGTTCACCGCTTATCTCGGCTGGTTGGCGCAAGTTCTTTCGTCGCGCGGCATTGCCGGCGATTCGCTGCCGCGCTCGCTCGACGACCTGGCGGCGTTCTTCGCCGGGCGATTGGCCGGCGCGGCTGCGCCGGTGGTCGCCGCGCTGACCGCCGCTCGGACGGCGCTGGATGGTGGCCTTCCGGCACCGTCCTACGACCGCCCTTGTCCCGACTCCTGGGAAGAAGCCGATCCCTTTCGCAAGGCCGTGCTCGCCGGCCAGCGGCGCGAAGCGTCGGCCCTGTTCAACCGTGCCCTCGACCGCCAGGGCTCGCTGCCGGCAGCTGAAATTCATGTCATCCAGCCGGCGCTCTACGAAGTTGGTCGCGGGTGGCAGCAGAACCGCGTGTCCGTGGCCCAGGAGCATCTCGCCACGGCGATGGCCCAAAGCTTGATGGCGCAGGGCTTCGCACGCGTCGAACCGGCCGCCGACAATGGCCGCAAGGCGCTCTTCGCGTGCCCGGCGGGGAATCGGCACAGTGTCGGTCTGCGGATGGTCGCCGACGCTTTCGAAATGTCGGGCTGGACGGTGCATTACCTCGGCGCCAACGTACCGCTGCCGGCCTTGATCGACCAGATCAAGCAGCTGCAGCCCGATCTGGTCGGCCTGTCGGCGTCACTGCCACAGCAGCTGCGCGGCCTGCGTGAAGCACTTGCCGCTCTACGCACGAGTTTTGCCGCCGGTGGTCCGCGCCTGGTGGTCGGCGGCCTGGTCTTCAACCAGTTTCCTCTACTCGCGCAGAGCGTCGGTGCCGAGTTGCTCGGCGAAGATGCGCTAGGCGCGGCAGCAGCGGCTAGTGCGCTGCCGAGCGCTTAGCGTCGGCACGTGCACAAGGCTTTGTTCCAGACGCTGCAATCCGTTGCCTTTGCCGAAATCAGCGTCTCTGGACGAGTGATTTCGGCAAACGACGGCTTTTACGTTCTGCTGCAACATTCGTCCGGCAGCGTCGCGGGCGTGGACGATGTCGGCCAGTACTTCAGCAATCCGCCCTTCGCCGAACTTGTTGCCAGCGTGCAGCGCGCAGCGCCCGGCGAAGTCGTGCACCAGGGACTGCTCACTTTTCTTGACCAAAGCGGCGAGCCGCACTCTTTGCCGGCCAGGGTCTTTCGCCAGGGTGATCATCTGGCGCTGCTCGCCGAGCACGACGTCGGCGAGAATCGACGCCTGCTGGCGGCGGTGTTGAGCCTCAACGACGAGCTTGCCGAGCAGCAGCGCGTGCTGGCGCGGGCGAATCGCCAGCTGGCCGCCGAAAAGGCCGAGCAGCAGCGCCTGCTGCACGAGCTGGCGGCTGCGCAGGCGCATCTGGTGCAGTCCGCGCAGCTGGCCTCCGTCGGCCAGCTGGCGGCCGGCGTTGCGCACGAGATCAACAACCCCATTGGTTTCGTGCGCGCCAACCTGGCGACGCTCGGCAGCTATGTCGATGATCTGCTGGCTATCGTCGATGCCTATGCGGCCGGCGAAGCGCTGCTTGCCCGCGACGCCGCGCTGCTGGCGAGCGTCCAGGCCTTGTGCCTGCGTTGCGATCTGGATTTCGTCCGCGCTGACGCGGCCGTGCTGGTCGCCGAGTCGGTCGCCGGTGTCGCGCGCGTCGCGCGCATCGTCAGTGACCTCAAGGATTTTTCGCGCATCGACGAGTCCGAATGGCAGCTCGCCGACCTGCACGCCTGCCTGGAAAGCGCGCTCAATGTCGCCAGCCATGCCTTGCGGCAGGTGGCGGTCGTTCGTCAGTATGGTGTGCTGCCCACCCTCTACTGCTGCCCGAGTCAGCTCAGCCAGGCGTTCATGAACCTGCTGGTCAATGCCATCCAGTGGCTGGACCTGTCCAGACCGGGGCAGATCTGCCTGCGCAGCGGTCAACTCGGCGATCAAGCCTGGATCGAAATCGAGGATAACGGGCAGGGCATCGCGGCGGCGAACCTACAGCGCATTTTCGACCCCTTCTACAGCACCCGAGCGATCGGTGCCGGCACCGGACTCGGACTGTCGTCGGCGTGGGGAATCGTCAGTCGGCACGGCGGCCGCATCGAGGTGCGCAGCGAGCCTGGAGCGGGGAGCTGCTTCCGCGTTTGGCTGCCCTTCTCGCGGACAGCCAGCGAGTAAGTCCTTGGACAGAAGTCGCCTTGGTTCTCGCTGAGGATGGTCACTTGCTCCCGTTCGAGCACGAATTCAAAGGCCGCGACGAAGGCGCACATCCCGGGCTTTGCCGCGTCCCGCTGGTGAGGCCGGTGATCAGAGGCAATATCGCCGTGATCAGCAAAGGCAACAGCACCTTGTCGCCGGCGGCGAAGGTATACTTTCCTCTGCTGATGACCGAAAAAGGGGCGATGGGACCATCATGACTGCACTGATTCTAGGGCTGGTGATCTTTCTCGGTGTGCATTCGGTGCGCATCTTCGCCGACGACTGGCGCAGCGGGGTGCGTGCGCGCATCGGCGCGAACGCCTGGAAAGGCGGCTACTCGCTGCTCTCTCTGTTCGGCTTCGGGCTGCTGGTCTGGGGTTATGGCCAGGCGCGGCTCGATCCCGTGCTGCTGTGGACGCCGATGATCGGGACGCGCCACTTCGCGGCACTCCTGATGCTGCCGTCGTTCATCCTGCTGGTCGCTGCCTACGTGCCGCAAAACGGCATCAAGGCACGGGTGCACCACCCCATGGTGCTGGCCGTCAAGGTCTGGGCGCTGGCGCACCTGCTGGCCAACCACACGCTGGCTGACCTGCTTCTCTTTGGCAGCTTGCTGCTCTGGTCGGTGCTCGATTTCCGCTCGTCAAGGCAGCGCGATCGCGCTGCCGGCACCGTCTATCCGGCCGGCACCCAGGCCGGCACGGTGGTCACGGTGGCGGTGGGGGCAGTGGCCTGGGCAGTGTTTGCATTTTGGGCGCACGCCTGGCTGTTTGGCGTGCGACCGTTCGGCTGAAGCGCCTGCGCTTAGGGCATAGGGAGTCGCAACCGATTCCATTCTGCCCACCAGCGAGGTTCTGCCAAACCGCTCAGAAGCGGTGGGAGACGGTAAGCCCGATCGCCGGTGCGCTGTTGTACTCGTCGCTATAGACGTCGTGGCCGCCGGAGTTACTGACCGTCAGCTTGCCGTTGACGAATCCCGCCGCATAGAAGTCGGCGCGGGTCGCTTTGTCGAAGCTGTACGAGAGCCGCGCGAAGAGTGGAATGAAGCGGTTTTCGCCAATCCCGCCGGGCACCGCACCGTCTTCTTTCAGACGAAAGCGGTACGAGCGGTAGGAGCCGCCACCGCCGATTTCCCAGCGCTCGGAAAGCGCGTAGGCGAGCTCCAGTCCAGCGCCGCCTGCCGGTCCTGCCTGTAGCGGGTTGCCCAGACGCAGACGGTCGCTGATCTTCCAGTTGACGAGCACGAAGGGAAAAACCTTGTTTTCGTCGATCTGGCGAAAGACGCCCAGGCCGAAGCCGAGCACGAGATCCGGAGAGAAAGTCCGGGTGGCGGTGAGCAGCGCGCCGTAGTTCAGCGAGTCGCTGGCTTTGGCGCCGGATTCGCCGCTCCACTCGACACTTGGGTTGAAGCCCAGTCGCCAGTCGGGAGCGATGGCGTAGGAGAGATTCAGGCCGACCAGCGGCGCGTTCAGTCGCGACCACGGCGCCTGGCCGCCGAAGGCCGCTGGCTTGTCCCAGTTCCAGTCCTGATAGTCGTAGCGCAGGCTGAAGCCGGCAGCGACCTGCGGCGTGAACTGACGGGTGACGTTGCCGCCGATTTGCACCCCGGCCCAGTCAAAACTGCCACTGTGATCGAGGTCGGTGTCGAATTGATTGATGCCGGTGATCGATCCCGAAGCCCTCACCTCGCCAGGCTGCAGGCCCTGCGCGAAAACCGGGGTGGCAAGGAGTGCAACTGCGATCAGCGCGGTCAGGCCAACGACTGAGGTGGTGGGGCGATACGGCATTTGGGTGGCTCCGATGGTGGGAAGGATAAAACCGCGGCAATCAGGCGGCCTACTCGATGCTGCGCATGTCCCGGTGGAAGGCGCCAATCACCGCATCGCCGGGCGTTCCCGGGAGTCAGTAGATTGACAGGAAATTTATTGTGCCTAGGACGTGGCATGTATATCTAGCCAGATAGTAGCCGATATAGCGCCTTGTTGCCACTTCTTGTGTATTATTGTCCAGGACAATAACGATTTAAGAGTGAGGTTCTAGAGATGAGCTACTTGCCGCTTCCAACCGCCGCTCGCCATTGCCGGGCGGGTCTGTTGCTACTTTTGCTGTTTGGATTGGGTGCCTGTTCAACAGCACCACCCGCCGGCATGACCCCAGTGACGCCCTTCGATCTGACGCGCTACGAAGGGAAGTGGTTCGAGCTGGCGCGGCTTGACCATTCGTTTGAACGTGGGCTGAGCGATGTCAGTGCCACCTATCGCGCGCAGCCGGATGGCAGTGTCGAAGTGATCAACCGCGGCTACGATAGCGCGCGCAAGGACTGGCAGCAGGCAGTTGGGCGAGCCCTGTTCACGGGTGATCCGAATCGTGGCTCGCTCAAGGTGTCGTTCTTCGGGCCCTTCTACGGTGGCTACCATGTCGTCGCTCTGGACCAGCAGCACTACCGCTGGGCGATGGTCGTCGGGCCGAGCCGTGACTATCTCTGGATACTGGCTCGGGACAAGCGCCTGTCTACGGAAGTTCGTGATCGCCTGCTCAGCCAGGCAAGGGGGCTGGGGCTCGACGTCGAGCAGTTGATCTGGGTCGATCAGACGCGCCAGGATGGCTAGTTGTGCGGGCAGGCATTTTCAGCGTGACGGCAAGTAGAGAGGTCCAGATTTGCTTCGGCCCCGAAGCGGAGGCTGCTTCAGCAGCGCTTTTCCAGGGATCTGCGCAGCGCGACCACTTCATCGTTAAGGCGGCGGATCTCGGTCATCACCTCGTGGTGCTCGTTGTCCACCAGCTCGCGGGTTTCTTCCTGCTCGGCGTGTCCGGTGACGCTCATCGCATCGACGACAATGGCGATGAACAGGTTGAGCACGGCGAAAGTGGTGAGCAGGATGAAAACGATGAAGAACAGCCAGGCCTGCGGATAGACCTCCATCACCGGGCGCACGATTCCCATCGACCACGATTCCAGGGTCATCACCTGGAACAGGGTGTAGAAGGATGCGCCGATACTGCCGAACCAGTCCGGGAAGGCGTCGCCGAACAGCTTGGTGCTCATCACGGCGGCGACGTAGAAGACCAGCAGCAGCAGCGCCAATACCGAGACCATCCCCGGAACTGCCTTGAGCAGGGCGTCTACTACCTTGCGCATCGACGGCACCACCGACACCAGCCGCAAGGCGCGCAGAATTCGTAGCGCACGCAAGACCGAAGCCCCCTCGCCGAAGGGGGCGATGGTGATGCCGACGATCAGGAAGTCAAAAACGTTCCAGCCTGCACGGAAAAAACGCAGGCGATAAACCACCAGCTTGGCAAGGATTTCGGCAACGAAGATGGCCAGCGCCGCGCGGTCGACAACGAACAGCAGGCCGCCAGCGATGTTTATTGCCGAGGGCCAGGTTTCCAGACCAATGGTGATCGCGTTGATCACGATCACCGTGATGATGAAGTTCTGGAAGGTTCCGGATTCGATGATTGATTGGAGCTTGTGCATGCGGCGGAATCGTGTCATGGATGATCGAGCGGCGAATTTTACCAGTGCCAGCGAGAGGAAATGTCGATGATAGTCGCCGCCGCGCGTGGCCGGACCGTGATCGCCGCTGCCTGGTGGACACCTTCCTCGCGACGGTCATGACATGTCGAGACTCCCCTGATCATGCCAGTCATGACCGTTTCCCTCTTCCCCAGGCCCTTCTCCCGCAGGGGGAGAAGGGAGCCTCGCGAGTCGCTTGGCGCGACTTTCACATTCAGGCGCTTGCCGTCGGTCACGGACCTGCGGACAATGCCCCTTCTGCCTTTACCGATGACCCGAGCGAAGAGATGAGCCTCGACTACGCCACCCTCGATCTGCTGCGCCAGAATCATCCGGCCTGGCGGCTGCTGCGCTCGGATCATGCCCCGCTGGTGGCGAGTTTTCTGCAGCGCGTGTTCGTCGTGCCGAATGTGCGGGTAATGGCGCAGGCGGATCTGGCCGAAGCCCTGGAGGACGAGCTGTTCGCGCTACGCGATCGCTGCGGCGCCGAGCTGTTCCCGAAAGCGGCGCTCGACTACCTCAACGACTGGGCGGCCAACGACAAGGGCTGGTTGCGCAAGTTCTACGCGCAGGGCTCGGACGAACCGCACTTCGACCTCACGCCGGCCACCGAGAAGGCCATCGCCTGGCTCGACACGCTCGCCGCGCGCAGTTTCGTTGGTACCGAGTCGCGCCTGCTGACCCTCTTCGAGTTGCTCAAGCAGATGAGCGAAGGCAGCGAGACCGACCCGCAGACGCGCATCGCCGAGTTGCAGCGCCGCCGCGACGACATCGACGCCGAGATCGCGCGCGTGCTGTCGGGCGACATGCCGATGCTCGACGACAGCGCCCTGCGCGACCGCTTCCAGCAGTTCGTCGCCATGGCGCGCGAGCTGCTCACCGACTTTCGCGAAGTCGAGCACAATTTCCGCGGCCTCGACCGCCGCGTGCGCGAGCGCATCGCGCTCTGGGAAGGCGCCAAGGGCGCCCTGCTCGAAGAGATCATGGGCGAGCGCGACGCCATTTCCGACTCCGACCAGGGTCGCAGCTTCCGCGCCTTCTGGGATTTCCTGATGTCGAGCAGCCGCCAGGAGGAACTCTCGGCCTTGCTCGAACGGGTGCTGACCCTGCCCGCAGTGGCTGAACTGCGGCCCGACGCACGCACGCGCCGAGTGCACTACGACTGGCTCGAAGCCGGCGAGCACACGCAGCGCACCGTCGCCCAGCTGTCACAGCAGTTGCGCCGTTTCCTCGACGACCAGGCCTGGCTGGAAAACCGCCGCATCATGGACATCCTGCACGGCATCGAAGCCAAGGCTCTCGCCGTGCGCGAGACACCGCCGCCGGCAAACGACGTGATGAGCATCGCCGACACCGCTGCGGCCATCGAGCTGCCCATGGAGCGACCGCTGTACACGCCACCGATCAAGCCGTCGATCGCCGACCTGGCGATCGAGGCCGGCGATGAAGACGTCGACGCCGCAGTGCTGTTCTCGCAAGTGGTCGTCGACCGCGCGCAGCTCGCCCGGCACATTCGCCAGGCTTTGCAGGGCCGCTCGCAGGTGACCCTGCGCGAGCTCTGCGCAACGCGTCCGCTCGAACACGGCCTTGCCGAGCTGGTCGCCTACCTGCAACTCGCCGGTGACAGCTTCAAGAGCGTGATCGACGAAGACGTCAGCGAGCTGATCGTCTGGCGTGGTGCGGGGCCCGACGGCAAGGAGTTCTCGAAGCAGGCGCGGCTGGCGCGGGTGATCTTTGTCAGCGGCTAACGGTCATGACTTGTCGAGATACACCCGATCATGAAAGTCATGACCGTTACCCTCTTCCCCTGCCCCTTCTCCCGCAAGGGGAGAAGGGAGTTTCGTGAGTCGCTTGCGCGACTTTCACATTAACGGTCATGACACGTGGAGACACCCCAAATCATGAAAGTCATGACCGTTACCCTCTTCCCCTGACCCTTCTCCCGCAAGGGGAGACGGGAGTTTCGTGAGTCGCTTGCGCGACTTTCACATTAACGCCTTGCCGCCGGGCGACGGGAGCGTGCTGGCGCGTGGTATCCTCAGCCCTGCCAAAGGGGTTTTAGCGGAGCTGGCCGGATGAAAGATCATTACGATTTCAGCAAGGGCGTGCGTGGCAAGTTCTACGCTTCCGATGCGGTTGTCCGCTTGCCGGTTTACCTTGATGAGCAGGTGGAGCGGGTGGCAAGCCTGCAAGTCGCCAGTGATGGTGTCGCGAGGCAATCAAAAAGTGCACGAGAAGTAAACGAGAAGTAGGCGCGGCTGTCGCCGGTGATGTTGGTGAGGGAAGCATGGTGGCAGCAGCGGAAGACGACCTGGAAGCACAACTCGACCTAGATGGCTCGGTCGCAGCGACGTCCACCCCGGAGAGCCCCGACCTCTCCGCTCTGGTCATTCCCCTGCTCAAGGGCGTGCTCTATCAGGAGGCGGACGCGGCCTTGTGGAATGCGCTGCTCAATCTGCAGCCGCGGGTGCGTGATTACGTGGCCGTGCTCGACCTCGAACTGGTGCTCGACGAGGCCGAGGGCTATGCCTTCCTGCGCTCGCGTCCGCAGCCCGAGGATGGCGAGGGGGTCCGGCTGCCGCGGTTGGTTGCGCGGCGTCCGCTGTCGTTTCCGGTCAGCCTGCTGCTGGCGCTGCTGCGCAAGAAGCTGGCCGAGTTCGATGCTGGCGGCGGCGACACGCGGCTGGTGTTCTCGCGCGACGAGGTCGTCGAGCTGCTGCGCGTTTTCCTGCACGAAGGCAGTAACGAAGCGCGCCTGATCGACCAGATCGACTTCTATCTCGGCAAGGTCGTCGAGCTCGGCTTCGTGCGCCGCCTGAAAGTGCAGACGGGCCAGGCCGCGACTTTCGAGGTGCGGCGAATTCTCAAGTCCTTCGTCGACGCGCAGTGGCTGGCCGAATTCGATCAGCGTCTCGGCAGCTACCGCTCGCTATTGGCGGGGGAGAGTGGCGGCGCGGGAAAGGGCACGAAGAATAGTACGAAGAGTACAAAGACCAAGGCGGCCACCGATGAATGAGCCGCAGAGCCTCGGGCTGGATTTCGTCGCCGACGACACGCTTTCCGGTTTTCGCCTGCAGCGCCTGGAAGTCTTCAACTGGGGCACTTTCGACGCGCGCGTGTGGACGCTCAACCCGGGCGGTCAGAACTCGCTGCTCACCGGCGACATCGGGTCGGGAAAGTCGACGCTGGTCGATGCGGTGACCACCCTGCTGGTGCCGGCGCAGCGCATCGCCTACAACAAGGCCGCTGGTGCCGACAGTCGCGAGCGGACCTTGCGCTCCTACGTCCTCGGCCACTACAAGTCCGAGCGCAACGAAGTCAGCGGCACGGCGCGACCGGTGGCGCTGCGCGACCACAACAACTATTCGGTGATCCTCGGCGTGTTTCATAACGCCGGCTACGACCAGACGGTGACGCTGGCGCAGGTGTTCTGGATCAAGGATGCGCAGGGGCAGCCGGCACGCTTCTTCGTCGCCGCCGAACGCGAGCTGTCGATTGCCGGCGATTTTGCGAACTTCGGCGCGGACATCGCCGCGCTGCGCAAGCGGCTGCGGAAGCCGCTGGCCGAAGTCTTCGACAGCTTTCCGCCCTACGGCGCCTGGTTCCGGCGCCGTTTCGGGATCGACAACGAGCAGGCGCTGGACCTCTTCCACCAGACGGTGTCGATGAAATCGGTCGGCAACCTGACCGACTTCGTGCGCAGCCACATGCTCGAGCCTTTCGATGTCGGGCCACGAATCACGGCCTTGATCGGCCACTTCGACGACCTCAACCGCGCCCATGAAGCCGTCCTCAAGGCGAAGCGGCAGGTGGCGCTGCTCGCGCCGCTGGTGGCCGACGGCGGGCGGCATGCGCTGCTGGCGGCGCAGATCGAGGACATGCGCGCCTGTCGCGAAGCGCTCAAAGCCTATTTCGCCGGCCTCAAGCTCGGCCTGCTCGACAAGCGGCTGGCCGGCCTGGCTGAAGACTGGCGGCGGCAGGACGCGCAGCTCAGGCGCATCGACGAGCAACGCCTGGCGCAGCGCGCCGAGGAGGGCGAGCTCAAGCGCAGCATCGCCGAGAACGGCGGCGATCGGCTCGAGCGCCTGGCGGCCGACATTCATCGCCTCGAACTGGAGCGCCAGGCGCGAGCGCGCAAGGCACAGCGCTACGGCGAGCTGCTCGGCGCCATTGGCGAGCAGGCCGCGTCTGACGAAGCCAGTTTTCTCGACCAGTGCCAGCGCTTCGCCGTGCTGGCCGAAGCCGCGCGCGAGCGCGATGCAAGCTTGCAGAACGAGCTCACCGAGTTGAGTGTCAGCTTGCGCCAGGGCAAGCAGGAGCACGATGAGCTGATGGCCGAGATCAACAGCCTCAAGGCCCGGCGCAGCAACGTCCCGGCCGCGCAGGTGGCGATGCGCAGCGCGCTGTGCCAGGCGCTTGGCTTCGCCGAAGAGACGATGCCTTTTGCCGGGGAGCTGCTGCAGGTGCGCGACGACGAGCGCGACTGGGAAGGGGCCGGCGAACGCCTGCTGCACAACTTCGGCCTGTCGCTGCTGATTCCCGACGAGGATTACACGCCAGTCGCCGAGTGGGTCGATCGCACCCATCTGCGCGGGCGGCTGGTCTATTTCCGCGTGCGCAAGACCAGGAACAAGACTGCGCCCGGCGACCTGCCCAGCCTGCATCGCGACTCGCTGGTGCGCAAGCTGGCGGTCAAGCCCGACTCGCCGTACTACGACTGGTTGGAACGCGAGCTGGCGCAGCGTTTCGACGTTGCCTGCTGCGCCACCCACGAGCAGTTTCGCCGCGAGACGAAAGCGATCACCCGTGCCGGCCAGATCAAGGCGCCCGGCGAGCGCCACGAGAAAGACGACCGCCATCGCCTCGACGACCGCAGTCGCTACGTCCTCGGCTGGAGCAACGCCGCCAAGATCAGCGCCCTGGAAGCCAACGCCCGGCAACTCGAAACGCGGCTCGGCGAACTCGGCAGCCGCATCGGCAGGATCATGGGCGAGCAGAAGGCGCTCAAGGAGCGCCTGACGGCGCTCTCGAAACTCGGCGAGTACGGCGACTTCAGCGAATTCAGCGAACTCGACTGGCAATCATCGGCCACCGAAGTGGCACGCCTGCAGGACGAGAAGCGCTTGCTGGAAACGACCTCGGACGTCCTGCAGAACCTGACCGCACGCCTGCAGCAACTGCAGGGCGTGCTTGCCGACAGCGAGGCCGCCCTGGCCGCCAGGACGCGCGAGCTGGGCGCCACGCAGGCCAAGCGCGAAGCCGCCGAGGCCTTGCGTAGCGACACCCTGGCGGTGATCGCCAAGGACACGGCGGCGCAGCCGCCGCCAAGTACCTACTTCGAGCGTCTCGATGCGATACGCAGCGAAGCGCTCGGCGAACACCAGCTGAGCGTCGAGTCCTGCGAGAATCGCGAACACGATGTGCGCCAATGGCTGCAGGGCCGCATCGAAAACGAGGACGGCAAGCTGAAGCGGCTGCGCGACAAGATCATCGACGCCATGCGTGCCTACTGCAGCGCATTTCCGCTCGATACCCAGGAAGTCGATGTCGCCATCGAGGCCGTCGGCGAATACCGCCTGATGCTCGACAAGCTGCAGGCCGACGACCTGCCGCGCTTCGAGCTGCGCTTCAAGGAACTGCTCAACGAGAACACCATCCGCGAAGTGGCCAACTTCAACGCCCAGCTGGCGATGTGGCGCGAGACGATCAGGGAGCGCATCACGCGCATCAACGGCTCGCTGACGCAGATCGACTACAACACCGGCCGCTACATCGCCCTCGAAGCGCAGGCCACGCCCGACGCCGACATCCGCGATTTCCAGAGCGAGCTGCGCGCCTGCACCGAAGGCAGCATCACCGGCTCGGACGACGCCCAGTATTCGGAAGCCAAGTTCCTGCAGGTCAAGCACATCATCGAGCGTCTGCGCGGTCGCGAGGGACTCTCCGAGCAGGACCGCCGCTGGACGGCCAAGGTCACCGACGTCCGCTACTGGTTCGTCTTCGCCGCCAGCGAGCGCTGGCGCGAGGACGACAGCGAGCACGAGCACTACTCGGATTCCGGCGGCAAGTCGGGCGGCCAGAAAGAGAAGCTGGCCTATACCATCCTCGCTGCCAGCCTGGCCTACCAGTTCGGCCTCGAATGGGGCGCCGTACGCTCGCGCACTTTCCGCTTCGTGGTCATCGACGAAGCTTTCGGGCGCGGCTCCGACGAATCCGCCCAATACGGCCTGCGCCTCTTCGCGCAGCTCAACCTGCAACTGCTGATCGTCACCCCGCTGCAGAAAATCCACATCATCGAACCCTTCGTCGCCAGCGTCGGCTTCGTGCATAACGAAGAAGGACGCACCTCGAAACTGCGCAACCTGTCGATCGAGGAATACCGCGCAGAGAAGGCGAGGGCGACCGCGTGAGCTGGACGCGGCCGGCCGGGCTGCGGGCGCAGGTGCAGAAACTCTGGGACCGCGGCGACGTGCTCGCCAGTCTGGTCAGCGGCGAGCCGCTGTTTCCGCGCCGGCTGCTCCTCAAGGGACCGACCTCGGGGGAAATGGCCGAGCGCTTCGACGCCGTGCGCGCCTGGGTCGCCGAACTGCGCGTCATGCCCCACTGCCGCATCGAGATGCGCGAATTCCGCCATCGCGTCTTCGGCGCCAACGCCGTGCCGAACGAGGCGTGGGTGGACAGTCTCGACGACGCACTGGCGTTGATCGGCAAGCGCCGCGACGTCGCGCGTTTCAATGCGCTGGTGGAGCTGACCCGCCAGCGCCAGCCGCAACTGCTGGCCTGGTTGGCAAAGCGCCCGCTGCGCGCGCTCGAACTGGCCGGCGAATGGAGCCGCCTGCTGGCCATCGTCGCCTGGGTGGCGGAGCGTGCGCAGCAGGCGCCCAGGCCGGGCGTCTATCTGCGCCAGGTGGACATTCCCGGCGTGCATAGCAAGTTCATCGAAGCGCATCGCGGCCTGCTCGCCGAGTGGCTGGATCTCGTTCTGCCTGCGGCGGCGATAGAAGCCTCGGCCACGGGTGTGAGCGGCTTCGCCCGCCGTTACGGTTTCCGTGACAAGCCGGTACGCATCCGTTTCAGAATTCTCGACCCGGCGCACTCGCGCCTGCCCGTCGCCTTCGGCGACGACATCACTCTCGACGCCGCCAGTTTCGCCCGCCTAGCCCCCGGCGTCGCCCGCGTCTTCATCACCGAGAACGAAATCAACTTCCTCGCTTTCCCGGCCGTGAGCGACAGCCTGATCCTCTTCGGTGCCGGCTACGGCTTCGAGATGCTGGCACAGGCGCAATGGCTCTCGCGCTGTCGCATCCACTACTGGGGCGACATCGACACCCACGGCTTCGCCATCCTCGACCAGCTGCGCGCGCACTTTGCGCACGTTGATTCCTTCCTCATGGACCGCGCGACGCTGCAGGCTTTTGCAACGCAGTGGGGCGAGGAGGACAAGCAGACGCTGCGCGAGCTGCCACGGCTGAATGAGGAAGAGCGTGCGCTTTACGATGACCTGCGCGATAACCGGCTGGGCAAGAATCTGCGGCTGGAGCAGGAGAGGATCGGGTTTGGCTGGGTGGAGGAGGGGATCAGGGGGATTGAGGGGATCGCGGCGCTACTTGCTTCCCCGGCCAGGCTGGAATAGGGTCTGACCAGTCAGAAAAATGGAGGGGTCGCCATGCGCGCGTGGAAACTACAGCAGGCAACCGACCCCCCGTCATTGCGAGGAGGCGCAGCCGACGCGGCAATCCAGTTCCATCCTCTCACTGCTTCTCCGCCGCGCCGACAACGCACAGGGCCAAACCTCTGGATTGCCGCGTCGGCTGCGCCTCCTCGCAATGACGTGCAGGCGGGCGAGTGCCTTGGTGGAAACACCAGCGCTGTTGTGGTTCGTCCCCCGGTGGACAAAGGCTGATGCCGCCCCCGGTGTTGGCCAACAGGGTATGCTGACGACCGGGCTCCTGACCGATTGAGCGAGATGACGAAACATTTCCCCGAGGCAGCTGGCGAGCTGCTCCACTGCGTCGGCGATCGCCGCTTTCACACCGTGCTCGCCGATCCGCCGTGGCAGTTCCAGAACCGCACCGGCAAGATGGCGCCGGAACACAAGCGGCTGAACCGCTACGCGACGATGAACCTGGACGACATTCTTGCCCTGCCGGTGGCCAGCATCGTCGGCGACACGGCCCACCTCTACCTGTGGGTGCCGAATGCGCTCCTTCCCGAGGGCCTTCGGGTCCTGGCCGCCTGGGGTTTCCAGTACAAGAGCAACATCGTGTGGCACAAGATCCGCAAGGACGGTGGCCCGGATGGGCGCGGCGTCGGCTTTTACTTTCGCAACACCACCGAACTGATCCTTTTCGGCGTCCGCGGGAAGAATGCCCGCACGCTGGCTCCTGGTCGCCGCCAGGTCAATATCATCAAGAGCCGCAAGCGCGAGCATTCGCGCAAGCCCGACGAAGCTTACGAGCTGATCGAATCCTGCTCGCCCGGCCCCTATCTGGAAATGTTCGCCCGCGGCTCACGCGACGGCTGGACCAGCTGGGGAAACCAGGCCGACGAGTATTCCCCCGACTGGCCGACCTATGCCAACCACTCGCAGGCGGAAGTCGATGCCGACTGCCTGCTGGCGAAGGAAGGTGATCATGCGTAAGTGGCTCTGTAGCGATGGGCTTGGCTTTGAGGTCCTCGCCATGTCCCTTCCCGACCGTCTGGCGTTGACGCGCGGCGCGGATCATGCGCCGCTGATTGTCGAGCGGGAACTGTGAAACGCGTTGCCGCGGCGGACCTGGGGATCGATGCGGTGCAGGCGCAGCGGACGATCCTCCTGCCGGACATCGACTGGGTCGAAATCCCCGGCGGCGATTTCGTCTTTCAGGAAGGCGAGCGGCGCTCGCTGCCGACTTTCTACATGGCGCGCTATCCGGTCACCAATGCGCAGTACCGGACCTTCATCGATGCCGGTGGGTATGGGGATGAGCGCTGGTGGCGGGATCTGGTGCGACCTGAGCCGGAAGAATCGCGCTTTCCCCAGGCCAACCGGCCGCGAACGAACGTCGACTGGTACGAGGCAGTGGCGTTCAGCCGCTGGTTGAGCGAGCAGCTGGGCTACGAAGTCCGGCTGCCGACCGAGGAAGAATGGGAGCGTGCGGCACGCGGACAGGATGGGCGCGAGTATCCCTGGGGCGCGCGGTACCAGACGGGTTACGCCAATATCGACAAAAAGGGCACCAAAGCCGGCGAGTGGTACCTGGGGCAGACGACAGCGGTCGGTGTCTATGGGCACGCGTCTTCAGCTGAAGGGGTTCTCGATCTCTCCGGCAACGTCTGGGAATGGTGTCTCAACAAATATGATCGCCCCGATGAGCTCGCAGCCGATACCAGTGGCGACTGGCGTGTACTACGTGGCGGATCATGGCTCAACCCGCCTAGCTACGCGCGCGGCTCACAGCGCTTCACCTTTGCCCCTAGCGACCGTTACTTTGATTACGGGTTTCGGCTGGTTTCGTCGGTCCCAGTTGCTTGACCGCAGTTGCGAATTCAAGAACCCGTAACGTGGCAGCGCGTGCTGGTTCAGTCGCCAAGAGTCAGCGTAACTTACGTGCTTGATCCACCCCTGTTGCCTCTCCCGATAACGCTCGCCGAGTGGGCGCGCGGCCTGAACCATCTTGCCGCTCCTGGCGCGGGGAGGCCCCTGCAAGGGGTAGTAGGCGGTAGGTTGGGCTGAGGAACGAAGCCCAACATCATGCAGATAGGGATTGAGGCCACTGCGGTCGGCAGCGAACAGCGGTCACGCAATGGGGGCAGAGGAAATCAACCGAAACCCCCAGCTGCTATCGCGGTAGACAGGGCCGTCCCCGTCGCGTCGCGAGCCGCGCGCGTCGCCCGGGTCGCAGTCCCACGCACCACCACGCGCCACGCGCCTTTCGCCGCTGGTATCGGCTTCGATCTGTCCGGGGCGATCATACTTGTCAAGGCACCATTCCCAGACGTTGCCGGCCAGATCGAGAACCCCTTCAGCCGACGCAGCGTGCGGATAGACGCCGACCGCTGTCGTCTGCTGCAGGGACCATTCGCCGGCTTTGAGTTCTTTCTCGTTGATATTGCTGTAGCCGGTCCGGTAGTCCTTGCCCCAGGGATACTCGCGACCATCGCGTCCGCGCGTCGCACGCTCCCATTCTTCCTCGCTCGGCAAGCGGACTTCGTAACCGAGCTGCGCGCTGAGCCAGCGGCTGAAAGCCACTGCCTCGTACCAGTTGACATCGCTGCGCGGCCGGTTGGCCTGCGACCATGACGACTGCTCCGCCTTTGCTTGCTTGAGGTCCCGCCACCAGGCGCTTGCGCCCTTGCCGTTGTAGCCGCCAGCGTCGATGAAGGCCTGGTACTGCACATTGGTAATCGGGTATCGCGCCATGCGGAAGGTCGGCAGCCTGCGCTTCTCTCCGTTCTGATAGATGAACTCCCCGCCAGGGATGTCGACCCAGTCGAGCGCCGGCAGGCCGCGCTCGTCGAGGCCGACGCCTGCCCTCGGGTCGCCGATTTCGGCCAGGCGATCGCCAATCGCCAGACGCCGTGGCGGGATGGTCTCGATTCGTTCGAGTTCGTCGAGGAGTTGGTGGACTTCGGGCGGCAGCGTTTCTGCCGCCGGCTCTGCTGGGCGCGGCGCCGCATCGGCCAGCACGAATTCACGTACGCCGACGCCCCGCCGCGGGTCGCCGATTTCGTCCAGGCGGTCGCCGATTTCGAGGCGGCGCGGCGGCGGCGTCTTCGGGTCGGCGAGTTCGGCGAGCAGGGCCTCGGCCTCGCCGCCGCCTTCGCCGCCTTCGCCGCCTTCGCTGCGTTCGCCGAGCTTGTCTACGTCTGGTGCTGGCGGCGGCTGCTCGTCGGCCAGCCAGGCGCGCAGCTGTCCGAGGAAGTTCCTGGCCTCTTCCGACTTCTCCGGCTGCTGCCAGTCGAGGAGGTCGAGCAGTCGCTCGGCGCCCTGGCCGGGCGGCGGCGCAGCGAGCGCTTCCGTGCGCAGCAGGGCCGCGCGTGGGCCGGGCAGGGCGTCGCTGCCGGTCTTTTCGGCCCAGTAAGCCTGCGCCGCGCGGGTCCACAGGCGCAGCAAGCGAATTGGCCCGTCCTGGTCTCCCTCAGTGGCAGCGGCGGTGCTGAGCGACTCCTCTTCGATCAGTTGCAGCGCTATCCCTTGCGTCGCCAGCCAGTCGGCGATACGGCTGGCCTGTTCGCGGTCGGCAGGTAGATGGCTGAGGTACAGCGCTGTCGTTGTCGATGGCGGGGCGCCGGGAGCGACCTCGGTGGGCAATTCGGCGAGCAGTTCGTAGCGGCGGCCGTCGCTGGTCGTCAGCAGAATGCGCTCGGCGATCAGCGGCAGTGCGACGCGTGTATCGGCGCCGACGACCTGCCAGGTGCCGCTCGGCGCGCCCTCGCACTGCACGTGCAGGTTCACCGGCAGCGGTGTCGGTAGCTCGATGGCCGGCTCGCCTGCGCTGGCGGCCCGGCAGTGCAGAACCAGCCGCCGGCTGTCGGCGTCCCAGTGCAGGCTCACCGCCAGCCGTGCCGGCCGGAAAGGCTCGGGCAGCTTGCCGTTGAGCCAGCCAGGCAGCGTTGCCGGTGCTGCTGCGTTGCCGGCGGCCAGGCTGCTGCTCGCACCGAGGCTGCAACTCGCGTACTGCGTGAGCAGTCTGGCTTCCGCCAGCGTGCTCCCGGCGCCGGCGATGGTCGCCAGGCTGCGCCGGCTCCAGCGCGCGAGACGGATGCGTTGTTCCTCGTCGGCTTCGTCGTGGATGCGCTTGAGCATGTCCTGCAGACCCTGCTCGATGGCCGGCTGATCGTCGAGCAGGGCGGCCAGGCGCAGATCCTGTTCGAGCCGGTCTTCGGGCGACCAGTGGCGGCTGTGGCGCCGGGTGAAGTCGCTCACCTGGTCGAACGGCGGCTGATCGGCGGCGCGCAGTTCATTGGCGAGAAGGCGCGCTACGCCCGCATGCAGGATCACCTCGCCGCTGCTGCGCGCACCGATCAGCGGGCTGAACCAGAGCAGCGACTCGATCTCCGTGGCGCTGCCCGGGATGAACTGCAGCCGCGCATTGCGCAGCAGCAGCGGCTCGATGCGCGTGGCGAGCGACAGCAGACGTGCCAGCGGGACGATTTCCGGCCAGCGCCGGCGAACGTCGCTGACCAGGTCCTGCTCGAAGGGTGTCGGCTGCAGCCAGCTCATCGTGTCGGTCGCTGCCTGCCGCCGAGCTGCCGGCTGAGCATCGCGGCGCTGGTGCGCGGATGCCAGTGCACCAGTTCGGCGTCGGGACCAAGAGTGGTCGGCCAGTATTCCGGCGACCAGGGGACGAGGACGATCAGCGGGCAGCCTGGCGCACGGCAGTCCTTGATCAGCTTTTGCCAGCCGGCGTCGGGCCGGCTACGCGGCGGTAATCCCTGAATGCCGAAGTCGGTGGCGGCGAGGATCGGTCGACCGGGCTCCGGTTGCCAGGGCTGCCAGTCTTGTTCTGCGTCCTTGCCGGGCAGCCAGCGGCCAGCCTGCTCTGGAGTCGAGTCGAAGTCGAAGACCGCGACGCGATCTTCGCCGAGCACGCCGACGAGCTGCCTGGCCAGGTCGCGCAGATCTTCCCACCACGGCAGCATGCTGTCGCTGAAGTCGAGCAGGAGCTGGCAGCCGCGGGCGAGCGTTGCCGAGTGCTGGCGCGGCAGCCGCGGCGGCAGGCGTCCCGCGACGACGCGGCGGACGAGTTGATCGACGTCGAGCCGGTCACCCTGGCGCAGCGTCGCCAGGGCGGCGGTGAACACGCCGCGGGCGGTCTCGGCGGGAATCAGCGTCCGACGCGGCGGGGAAACGCCCGGCGCGGGTTCGAGACCCTGGTAGTCGCCCGTGAGCCAGCTCGGGGCTTCGGCGGTATCGATCGCGGGCGGCGCTGCGACGGCGTTGAGCGTCGATTTCAGCGTCTGCGCGGGCAGATCGATTTGCGGCGCGCGTGTCGGCGGTGCGGCGAGCCCCGCTTGACGCGGCGTGGCAGGAGCTTCGCTTTTCGCTTGGGGCGACAGGCGGCTGCGGTCATAGACCGTCGGCGTCGGCCGGGCAGGCTGCACCTCGGGCGCCGCCAGCCCGAAACCGAGGCAACCGGCAATCGCCTGTGCGTGCTCGTCTTCCTGACCGTGCAGCGTGCCGAGCGCGCGGATCAGGTCGCCGAGATGAATCTCGCCGCGTTGCATCGTGTCGTTCTTCCTGCGGGACGTCGCCATCCGCTCACTCCGTAGGCTTGGTCAGAACTGCCCTCTCGATCTGGCTCCAGAGCGGGTTGTCGTCGGCGACATCTATCTCCAGTTTCTCGCAGGCCTGGATGGCGTCGAGGAATTCGCTGGTGCCGGGCGGACGGCGACCGCTGGTCGTAGAGGCCGCACGGATTCCGATCAGCTTGTCGACGATCGCTTCGGTCCGCCGGCTGTCGGCGGCCGGATAGTGCGCGCGGGCGATGCCGAGCAGGGTGTCGCGGTCCAGTTCGCCGAGAACCAGGCTCACACAGCGGCGTAGAAACGCTTGTGGCAGCTCGCGCTCGCGATTGGTGGTGATGATCGTGAGTAGCTTCTGCTTCGGGTCGGCCTGCTGCGTCGCCCCGTCGGGCAGAGAGAAACTGCGCCGGTCGAGCGGTTCGAGCAGATCGTTCGGTACGTCTGGCTCTGCCTTGTCGATTTCGTCGATGAGCAGGACGGTGTGGTGGTGTCCACCGGCGGAGGCTCCCTCGCTACCGGGAAAGGGCAGGGTGGCGTCGTATCCGGCGGCGTCGGCAGCGCTGAGTCCACGGCGTGCGGCCGACTCCCGGTCGAAAGCCCACCAGAAGACTCCCGGGTTGTGATACGCCTGATCCGGCTTGAGGTCTACGGCGTCCGGTCGTGCCGCGCGGTGCGCGTCGTGCAGGCGGCGCAGGTGATCGACCTCGACGGTCAGTTCTTCGAGCCGGGTGCGCGAGGTGATCGTCTTGCTGAGGAAGTTCCAGCCGAGCACCGCCGCCATCGCTTCAGCGAGGCGGCTCTTGCCGCAGCCCGGCGGGCCGGCGATGAGCAGCGGCCGGCTGGTGGCCAGTGCCACATCGACGGCGATGACCGCTGTTTCGGGAAAGATGTAGGGCTTGATTTCCAGGGCGGGATCCCCCGGAAAGGAGTAGTCGTCGGCGAGTTTGAAGTTCCTGGGGCGGTACCTGGCCATCGGGTTTCCCTATCCGTAGATGTTGTTGAGCAGCTCGCGTGCGTCGAGTTCTGCGAGCAGTTGTGCCGACTCCGTTTCCAGCGACAGTTCCGGGAGAAGGGATTCGACCGCGTCTGGCAGATCGTCTCGCAGTTGCGCGCCGACACCGAAGACGAAGACCGGGGTGCGATAGAGTTGCTGCAGTTTCTGCAGACCATCGACCAGCCGCGCATCGGGGGCTTCTCCGGCCCAGTTGGTTGCTGGAACGAAGACCACCACATGCCACTTGTCATTGCGAACACGCTGGTCGATTTGTTCATTCGTGAGATGCGCCAGGCCGCGCGCGTAAACCTTGCGGATTTCTCCCTGGATCGCGTCCTGGCTGCTCACGTCCGATATGGGGATTACCCGGATCTGGGCTGTCCCAGGCCAGGCGCGTTCGAGATAGCGATCGAGCGTGAAATGCCGCGTGCCGAGTTCGGGCTGGCTGAGCTCCAGGCACTGGCCGTTGAGCGCCAGGCATTTTCCGTGCGATCGGGCGGCCGGAATCTGACCCGCCTCGCCGGCACCCACCCACAGCGCGCGGACGAACTTCAACAGCTCTTCCGCACGTTCTCGGCTCGGGTGTGGCAGCGTGTCGTTGAGCACCTCCTGGAAGCGTTCGAGGGACTTCTGGCCGTCGTTCAGCAGGTGGCGCGCCAGCGCCCTGCCGTAGGCGCCGCGCGTCGATGGCCGTGGCGTGTCAGGGAAGAGTTTCTGCCACAGCCGCTCCAGATTGCTCAACTTCACCTGCTCGACAAGGACGCTCTCGACGGCTTCCAGAAGCCGTTCGAAGGGTGTCGTGACGGTCCCCCGCAGCAGCTCGGGATGATCGCCCATCTTCAGCCTGATGCCGCCGAGAATCTGCTCTGCGGTGCTGACCTGGGCAACGCACTGCGTGCGGGTGATGCGCAGCGTGCCCAGGAAGTCCTTTTCGAGATCTTCCGGCGTGGCCTGCTGGTCGAGCAGGACAGGGAAGAGCTTGAACTCGGGTTCGAGTTCGGCGCGCCAACTAAGAATCGCCGCTTCCTTCTTGACCCAGTTCGACTCCTCGATCGCTCGTCGCGAGAAGAGGATGATCGCCGCGTGACACTCGGCCAGCCATTCGTTGAGCCGCCGCTCCCAGTCGTCGCCGGGATGCAGACCCTCGTAGTCGACCAGAATCTCGATCTTGTCGGAGTACTCGGCCTTCAGCGCCTTGCAGGTGTCCTGCAGCAGTTGCCAGTTGGCCTGCGCCTCGGCGTCATCCGCACTGGCGGGGCGCAGTCGGGAACTGTGGCTGATGAAAAGTTTGAGAGCCGCCATGTCGGATTCTCGTGCGGGTTTCGCTGCGTGGTCGGGCGTGCCTTGTTTCTCCAAGAGCCTACCACGCATCGCGCATCGCAAGCTGTCGTAGCTTGGTTCGTTGGGCTTCGTTCCTCAGCCCAACCTACACAGGCTTGCTGGAGCCGCTACAGCAACACGCCCGCCGTTATGCCCAAGAACAGCTGTGCCGTAAGCTCACTGGCCTTGGCGCCAGGATCCCCGGCGGAAAATGGCTGCGCATCGAGGTCGGCCAGTCTCCGCCATGAGACGGCCTTCGCCGACCTACTGTCCAAAATTCGACCACACGTTCGCCGGTGATTCCGGGAGGTCTGGATCGATGCGGAAATGGCAAGAATAGCGCCGATCACGGCGTCACTGCGAAGCGTCCTATAATCGCCGCGTAGCAAACTCCGCAGCGCCGGAGAGCCCGACCAGGGCCGTCCGGCGCTTCTTGTCCTCCCGGCGCTACCGCTACGCCCTCTCCGAGTCGTCGATCTTGACTGCTGCCATCCTTGCCCCCGCGCCAGCCGTTCGCCTGGCAGGCGTTGCCTGCATCGTCGCTTCGGCGACGGCTTTCGGGGCGATGCCGATTTTCGGCAAGCTGGCCTATGCCGACGGTGTCGATGTGCCGAGCCTGCTGTTTCTGCGCTTCGGACTGGCCGGTGCGCTGATGGTGGTGGTGATGCGGATGCGTGGCATGGCCTGGCCGCGCGGGCGTAATTTGCTGCTGCTGGTGGCCATGGGTGGGCTGGGCTATGTCGGGCAGTCCTTCTGCTATTTCGCCGCTCTGCAGTACGCCAGCGCCGGGCTGACGGCGCTGCTGCTCTACCTCTATCCGGCGATCGTCACCGTCTTGTCGGCCGTGTTGGCGCGGCGACGGCTGTCGGCGATGCGCATGCTGGCGGTGCTGGCGACGCTGTTCGGCACCGGGCTGGCGGTCGGCGGCAGCCTCGCCGGCAGCACGCTCGGCATTCTGCTCGGTGCCACCGCGGCGCTGATCTACTCGGTGTACATCCTGGTCGGCGAGCGGGTGACGCCGGTGAGCGGGGCGATGGCGTCGGCGACGGTGATCATGCTCGCCGCGGCGCTGGTCTGCGGGCTGGTGGTTCTCGTGCGTGGGCCGGCTTTGCCAGGCTCGGCGCTGGGCTGGGCAGCGGTGGTCAGTATCGCGACCCTGTCGACGGCGGTGGCGGTGATCACTTTTTTTGCCGGCATGGCGCGCCTCGGTGCCGCCGACGCGGCGACGCTGTCGACGCTCGAACCGGTGGTGAGCATTGTCCTGGCGGCGATGTTTCTCGACGAGGCGCTGGGTCGGTGGCAGATTGTCGGCGGGGCGATCGTTCTCGGCGCGGTGATCCTGCTGGCGCGTTCGGGCGACGGGCGAAGCTAGCAGCCTGTCGGACTAACGGTCATGACTTTCATCAGCCGGGGTATCTCGACTGTCATGACCGTTAGCCAGCTCAACACAGTGTCACAGTTTCTAGTTCTCAATCGTGCCTCCTAACTCGAAGGAAAAATCATGAAATCGAGAAATCCAGGAAAATTGTTATGTGCGCTCGCATTTGCTGCGGGCTTGAGCGCCGCCACGTCGGCAAAGGCGGTACCTGTCACCGTCGATGGCGGCTGGGTGCCATTCACCTTCGGCGGTGTCGGGTCGAGCTTTGTCGACCAAGCCTTCACGTTTGCGCTGGCCTCGGCAGGCGTTCTGAAAGTGACCGATGCCTTTCTGTCCGGCGATCGCTTCGAGATCTTTGACGGCATTTTATCGCTCGGACTGACTTCGGCGCCGGGATCTGTAGGCGACGACATCTTCAGCGACTACGACGCGGCGTTCGCTGATGCGCTCTGGAGCAGCGGATCGTATCTTCTGGGAGCGGGTAGCTACTCGATCAACGGTCTTGTCACGGCAAGTCCGTTTGGCGGTGGTGGTGCCGCGCTGCGCGTGGATCTGAGCCCGGTTCCAGAACCGGCCACGCTCCTGCTTCTGGCTGGCGGTCTGGCGGGGCTTGGCGTCATGCGCGGTCGCAAGGTCTGATTGCCGTCGCCTTCGTCGCTGTGCTGCCGACAAACTTCAACAGCGCTTCGATGACCGCCTGCGGCTGCTCGTTCATCATCGCGTGTCCACAGTTCTCGATTTCGGTGCGAACCACCTGGCGCAGTGCGGATTGCAGCGGCGGCAGATTGCGGCGCGGCGTCATGCGGTCGCGGCGGCCGACCAGCAGCAGGGTCGGGCAGGCGACCTGCGCCGCGGCTTCCAGACCGTGCAGATAGTTGTTGCAGTTGGCGAGATCGATGGCCAGGACGCCCGGCGGGCTGCGGCGCATGATGGCCAGGGTCGCGCCGGGTCCCCAGATGCCGTGTCCGCCGCCGCCGGTGAGCAGGAACGGCAGGGTGTGCGAGTATTCGGTCATCAGTCGAAGGACGCTGTCGGGATGCGTTTCGGCGCGCTTGAGCAGGGCGTCGGCGACCGGCATCGGCGCCGACGAGCCGAGCAGCGCCAGGCTGCTGACGCTTTGCGGATGGCGCGCGGCGCACTCGAGGGTGACGAGCGAGCCCATCGAGTGTCCGACCAGCAGCGCGCGATCAACGCCAGCGGCGTCGAGCAGGGCTGGCAGCCAGTCGGCGAGTTCCTCGATACTGCGCAGGGGCGGACCAGCCGACTGGCCATGTCCCGGCAGGTCAGGGACCAGTAGCGCGCAGCCGGCGGCGCTGAGCCCGCCGGCGACGATACGCCAGCAGTCACGGTCGTTGGCGGCGCCGTGGATCAGCAGCAGCGGTGGGTATGGCGAGGCGGCAGGGTCGAAGGGTTTTCCCCCGGTGCCAACATGGCAGCGCTTCCCGGCGATGTTCAATTGCATGTTTTGTCTCTTACTCCGCCATTTCTGTATCTACGTAGGTACGTATCTACGTATCTACGTTTCTACACCTCGCACTTTGAACTGTTTTCCTGCTCAGGCCTGAACATCCGGCTCCAGCGCGCTTTCGAGCTGGTTGATGCGATCCTTGAGCAGCAGCTTGCGTTTTTTGAGGCGGCGCACCAGTAGCTCGTCGGGAGGCGGGCTGAGCAGCAGGTGATCAATCACCAGGTCGAGGTCGCGATGCTCGACGTGCAGTTCTTCGAGGGTGGCGCGTGCTTCTGTCGTCTGTTCTTCGCTGAGCATGGTGGGCTTTCTTTACTGGTAGGGGTCAGGGGTAAGGGTAGGCGGGTCCGGGTTGTTTAGCCGAGCAGGGCTTGCAGCCCCCACAGGGCGAGCATGCCGAGAACGATGGTCCACAAGGTACTGTGCGTTCGCCAGGCGACCACGGCTGCCAGGGTGGCGGCGATGACGCGCGGCAGGTTGGCGTCAATGGTAGGCGCGCCATCGGCAAAAAACAACGGCGGAGCGATGATCGCCGCCATCACCGCTGGCGGCACGTAGCGCAAGGCCCGGGTCAGCCAAGCCGGTAGTTCGAGACGGGCGAGGAGGGCGATGGGAGCGAAGCGGATCAGGAAGGTGGCGACGCCAATGCCGATGATCATCGACCACACGAACAGCTCGCCGGCGAGTTCGCCGCTGACGCTGCTCATGCCCTGACCCATAGTCTTTCGGCGGCGACGCCGACGGCGACGCCGATCAGCGCGGCGCCGATCAGATTGAGTTTCAGTGGCAGTACCAGCAGCACCGATGCCAGAGCGCCGGCGGCAGCGGCCAGCTGCATCGCGCGGTCGCCGAGCAGCGGCACGACCATGGCGATGAAGGTCAGCGGCACGATGAAATCCAGCGACCAGCTCGGCGGTACCAGGCTGCCGAGGAGGATGCCGGCAATCGTTGCCAGCTGCCACGACAACCAGGTCGCGCCGGCGACGCCGAGGTAGAACCAGCGCAGGTCCGCTTGCCGGTCGGGGTGCCGGGTGTGGTGCACGATGGTCAGCCCGAAGGCCTGGTCGGTCAGCAGATAGGCGATCAGCGCTTGCCAGCGCCGGTTCTGACTGCGGAAGAGCGTCGCCAGCGACGTGGCGTACATCAGGAAGCGCAGGTTGACGATCGTCGCCGTCGCCACAATGACCAGCAGTGGCGCGCCGCTGGCGAACAGTTGCGTGGCGGCAATCTGGGCCGATCCGGCGAAGATCACCCAGCTCATCGCCGACGCCTGTAGCGGCGTCATGCCTGCCGTACTGGCGGCGGCGCCACAAACCACACCGAAGGGAATGATACTCATGCTCAGCGGCGCGAAGGCGCGCATGCCGACGATAAACTCGGCGCGAGCGCTGGGGACTTGCGGCATGTGGCGCTTTTTGCGAATAGAATAGAGGGTCAAATTGTAACCTTGGTGTACCCCCGGGAGGAGGCAGATGGTCTATCACATAATCGTTTCGTTTGGGCGGGAGAGGGAATACGAGTTCAAGTTCCCTCATACCGAACTCGCTACAGGGTCTCCCGAAGAAGCGCGCCGCTGGTTTGACAAGGAGTTCGCGGATCTCGAATGCGAACCCAGCAACCCAATGGGCAAGGTCTTGATCATCGACAAGATTCTCAATGTGGCTCGTTACGGCGGCGAGCAGCGCTTCATCGATCGCAAGGACTGGGCGACGCGCTTCGCACGCTACACGGCCCTGGCCCTCGGGCGCGACACCGTGCGCATCGACGTGGTGGCGTTCAATATCGGCTACTGATTCGGCTGCCGGCGCTCGAGCGCTCGGCAGTCAGTCATTGCGGCGCAGGTTTGCGGACCTGCGCCGTTTTCTTTTTTACGCACCGTCTGGCGTACGGCCAGGCCGGTGCAGCGAGTTCTCAGCCCCGGGACCATTCAAACGAAGCATGAACAAGGCATTCACCAAAGAGGCAGACGGCGAAGAAGCGGAGCAGGAACAGGGCCTCGATCCCTCGTTCCGGCTGCCGCCGGGAACGCGCAACTACATCACCCCGGGTGGGCACGCACGCATTCTCGCCGAGGTCGATCATTTGCTGCGCGTCGAGCGGCCGCAGCTGGTCGGCGTCGTGCAGTGGGCGGCGTCGAATGGCGACCGTTCGGAGAACGCCGACTACATCTACGGCAAGCGACGGCTGCGCGAAATCGATCGGCGGATTCGTTTCCTGACCAAGCGCCTGGATCTGGCCGAAGTCGTCGATCCGGCCGGGCGGCAGGGCACCGAGCAGGTTTTCTTTGGGGCCACGGTGAGCATTGCCGACGAGGAAGGGCAGGAGCAGACCTATCAGATCGTCGGCGTCGACGAAACCGACTTCGCACGCGGGCGGATCAGCTGGGTGTCGCCGCTGGCGCGGGCGCTGCTCAAGGCGCGCGAGGGCGACACGGTGCGCTTTCAGAGTCCTGCCGGAATACGCGAGGTCGAGGTGCTGGCGGTGGCCTACGTGGCCATCGAAGAGTAAACCGGCTGCAGCGGCCGCGCAGGCAGGCAGCGCCGGCAGGGCTTGAAATCGCGGCGACTGCCCCCACGTGATGGTCCATTGCGCGCCGGCACGGCTCTGCTTGGGTCGCCGCGGCACTTTCAATCCACATTTTTCACGGAGTTTTCAATGGGTGAACAGAAGGAAACACTTGGTTTTCAGGCAGAAGTCAAACAACTGCTGAATTTGATGATCCACTCGCTGTACAGCAACAAGGAAATTTTCCTGCGCGAGTTGATCTCCAACGCCTCGGATGCCTGCGACCGGCTGCGCTTCGAGGCGCTGAACAATGCCGGCCTCTACGGCGACGACAGCGAACTCAGGATTCGGGTCTCTTTCGACAAGGAAGCACGCACCATCACCATCGCCGACAACGGCATCGGCCTGTCGCGGGACGAGGCGGTCGAACACCTGGGAACAATCGCCAAGTCCGGCACCCGCGAATTCTTCTCGGCATTGACCGGTGATCAGGCCAAGGATGCGCACCTCATTGGCCAGTTCGGTGTTGGTTTCTATTCCTCGTACATCGTCGCCGACAAGGTCACCGTCACCTCGCGTCGTGCCGGTCTCGAAGCCAACCAGGCCGTGCGTTGGGAATCCGCCGGTGAGGGCGACTTCACGATCGAGATGGTCGATCGCGAGCAGCGCGGCACCGAAGTGGTCCTGCATCTGCGCGCAGGCGAGGACGAGTTCCTCTCGAGCTGGAAAGTGCGCGAGACGATTCGCAAGTACTCCGACCACATCACCCTGCCGATCCTGATGAAGAAGGAGAGCTGGGACGAGGAGAAGAAGGCGCAGGTGGTTACCGACGAAGACGAGACGGTCAACCAGGCCTCGGCGCTGTGGTCGCGTCCGAAGTCGGAAATCTCCGACGAGCAGTACAACGAGTTCTACAAGCACGTGGCGCACGATTTCGAAGATCCGCTGGCGCATGTGCATGCGCGCGTCGAGGGCAAGCAGGAATACACGCAGCTGCTCTACATCCCGTCGAAAGCGCCTTTCGACATGCTCGACCGCGGTGCCCGTCACGGCATCAAGCTCTACGTGCGCCGGGTGTTCATCATGGACGACGCCGAGCAGCTAATGCCGCTCTACCTGCGCTTCGTGCGCGGAGTGGTCGATTCAAACGATCTGCCGCTCAACGTCTCGCGCGAGATCCTGCAGCAGTCGCGCGATATCGAAGCCATCCGCGGCGGTTGCGTGAAGCGCATTCTCGGTCTGCTCGAAGGCTTGGCCGATAGCGATGAGGACGCCGAAAAGGCGAAGTACACCACCTTCTGGAAGGAATTCGGCCGCGTGCTCAAGGAAGGCGTCGGCGAGGACTTCGCCAACAAGGAGCGCATCGGCAAGCTGCTGCGTTTTGCGTCGACACAGGCCGACACTACCGAGGAAAGCGTCTCGCTGGCCGATTACGTGTCGCGCATGAAAGAGGGCCAGGAGAAGATCTACTACGTCACCGCCGAGACGTTTACCGCTGCCAAGAACAGCCCGCATCTCGAGATCTTCCGCAAGAAGGGCATCGAAGTGTTGCTGCTCTCCGACCGCGTGGACGAATGGGTGACCAGTCACCTCACCGAATTCGACGGCAAGCAATTGCAGTCGGTGGCCAAGGGTGGGCTCGACCTCGGCACGCTCGAGGACGCGGCCGAGAAGGAAGAAGCCGAGAAAGCGGCCGACGAGTACAAGGACTTGATCGAAAAGGTCAAGACGACGCTCGGCGAGAAGGTCAAGGATGTTCGCGTCACGCACCGGCTGACCGATTCGCCGTCCTGCCTGGTCGCCGACGAGTACGACCTCGGCGGCAACCTGCAGCGCATCCTCAAGGCCGCCGGCCAGCAGGCGCCAGCCAGCAAGCCGATCCTCGAAATCAACCCGCAGCACCCGGCGGTGCAGCGTCTCAAGTACGAGGAAACGCGTTTCGACGACTGGGCCAATCTGCTGCTCGAGCAGGCGATCCTGGCTGAAGGCGGCGCACTCGAAGATCCGGCCGGTTTCGTCAAGCGCATCAACGATCTGATGCTGGCCCTGTCGCTGGGTAGCGCCGGCAAGTGAGCGCCGACGGCAGGCCGGCAGCGATCCTGCACGGCCTGCCACCGATTCTCGACGCCGGGGTCAGGACCCTGATCCTCGGCAGTTTTCCGTCGCCGGCATCGCTGGCCGCACAGCGTTACTACGGGCATCGCCAGAACCAGTTCTGGCGTTTGCTCGCCTCCATTCTCGACGAGCCCCTGGCCGAACTCGACTACCCGGAGCGGCAGTCATGTCTGTTGCGCCATGGCTTCGGCGTCTGGGACGTCTATCAGCGCTGCCAGCGCCAGGGGGCGCTCGACTCGGCGATTCAGTCGCCCGCAATCAACGATTTTTCACGGCTGCTGACCGACGCGCCGAAGCTGCAGCGGGTCTGTTTCAATGGCCAGACGGCCGGCAAGCTTGCCGCCTGGTTTCAGGCGCGTGGCTACGCAACGCGGCTGCTGCCGTCGAGCAGCCCGGCCTACACCATGGCTTTCGCCAGCAAGCTCGAACGCTGGCGCGCGGCGCTACAGTAGCGCCGGCTCGACGGCCCGGTCGCTGCCTGGCGTGGCCCTATTGCCCCACGCCGAGAACGTCGAGTACGCACTGTCTGTGTTGCGAACCGCTTTTGGCAGCGCACAGCTTGCGGGCCTTGTCCTGTCGCTGGCAAACCGCGGCGTCGCCGGCCCTGCTGCAGTCTGCTGGCAGGGTCTCCTGGAGTACGCAGTTCCTGAACTGTGGTCCGGTTTTTCCCTTGCACAGCGCGTAGGCGATCTTGCGTTGCGCGCATTGCGCCGGGATGCGCGCCTGCGTGCAATCGATCTGCTCTGCCTGCCGGTGCAGGCACTGCTCGCGCTCGCTGCCCGCCTTGTCGCGGCAGGCCTCGTAAACCTGGCGATGAGCGGCCCGGCGCGCGGCGCACTGTTCGGGATCCTTGGTCAGGCTGCAGTCGGATGGGCCGCGCGTGCCAAGCATTCCCCGCCGATAGCCGGCACCCTGCATGGCGGCGCTGGTTCCATCCATGGTCGTCGTCGTGTCCTTGCCGGAGCCCGCCTGGGCGATGGCCGGCATGGCGAACAGGCTGGCGGCAAGTGCGGTGACGAGTGTTGTGACGATCGGTAAAGCCCTCTGCATGTTGTTCTCCTGGGGGAATGGCGGTGGGAGTTTTCGCTCCGCCGGCAGGTGGGAAGACTGGAAAAGGGGGCGTTCGCCAGCGGCGCCGCGGCCCGCGAGGGCAGCGCTGGTATCTTACCCGCTCTTGTGGCATCCATTGGTTGTCGTCGAGCTTGTCCGGTATAGTTGCCGATCATCGCCCAGGAACAGTCGTCATGCCGGAAGCCACCGTCAGTACCGTTTACGATCATCGCCTGACGCTCGCCGAGCTCCTCGGCTGGCTGGTTGATGACGGCCTGGTCAAGCCGCCGGACGCCGATCTGCTGCTCAGGGACAGTCGCCTCAATCGCCTCACCGCGCATCCCCTGGTGATCATTTCCGACCAGAAATGGAAATCCCTGCAGGAGCCGCCGCGACCCTTGAATCTCGAAGTGCTGGGTGGCTGGCTGGCCGCCAGAGTCGGGCTCGAATACCACCATATCGATCCGCTGAAAGTCGATTTCACGGCGGTTACCGAAGTCATGTCGAGTGCCTACGCAACGCGTTTTGGCATCCTGCCGGTGAAGGTGACGACGCGCGAAGTGCTGGTGGCGACGACGCAGCCCTTTCTGCGCGACTGGGAAAAGGAGATCCGCGCGATTGTCAAGAAAGACATCCGTCGCGTGTTCGCCAATCCGGTCGATGTCGCACGCTATCTGATCGAGTTCTACAATCTGGCACGCTCGGTCAAGAAGGCCGCACAGCTGGGTGGTCCGAGCGGCAATCTGTCGTCCTTCGAGCAGCTCGTCGAACTCGGCCGCACCAATCGCCAGTTCGATGCCAACGACCAGCACATCGTCAATATTGTCGACTGGCTCTGGCAGTACGCTTTCGAACAGCGCGCCAGCGACATCCACATCGAACCGCGGCGTGAAATCGGTATCGTCCGCTTCCGCATCGACGGCATGCTGCATCAGGTGTACCAGATCCCGATGAGCGTCATGGCGGCGATGGTCAATCGCGTCAAGATTCTCGGGCGCATGGACGTCGTCGAGAAGCGCCGGCCGCAGGATGGCCGCATCAAGACGCGCACCGCGGAAGGCCAGGAAGCCGAACTGCGTCTGTCGACCCTGCCGACCGCTTTCGGCGAGAAGCTGGTGATGCGTATTTTCGACCCGGAAGTGCTGGTCCGCGACTTCACCGAACTCGGCTTCACCGACGACGACCAGGCGCGCTGGAAAACGATGTCGGAACGGCCGAACGGCATCATTCTGGTCACCGGGCCGACCGGTTCGGGAAAGACGACGACGCTCTACTCGACGCTCAAGCAACTGGCGACGCCGGCGGTCAACGTGTGCACCATTGAAGACCCGATCGAGATGGTCGAGCCGGCGTTCAACCAGCTGCAGGTGCAGACCGTCATCGACCTCGGTTTTGCGCAGGGCGTGCGGGCGCTGATGCGCCAGGACCCGGACATCATCATGATCGGCGAAATTCGCGACCTCGAAACCGCCGAAGTGGCGATTCAGGCGGCGCTTACCGGCCACCTGGTGCTGTCCACCCTGCACACCAACGACGCTCCGGCGGCGCTTACCCGCATGCTCGACCTCGGCATCCCGTCCTACCTGCTCAGCGCCACCGTGCTTGGCGTGATGGCGCAGCGCCTGGTGCGCATTCTCTGCCCACACTGCAAGCAGGAGCATGAGGCGAATGCGCTCGAGGAGACGATGTGGGATCAGCTGGTCGCGCCGTGGAAAGCCAATCGTCCGGCGCGTTTCCACCGCTCGGTGGGCTGCCTCGAATGCCGCATGACCGGCTTCCTCGGGCGTGTCGGCCTGTACGAGATTCTCACGCTCTCGCCGGACGTCAAGCTGGCCATCAGTGAAAACAAGGATATTGCCAAGATCCGCGAGCTCGCTTTCCGCGAAGGCATGAAGCCCTTGCGCATCGCGGGGGCGATGAAAGTCGCTGCCGGCGTAAGCACCCTGGCCGAGGTTTTCAAGGTCGCGCCGCCGATCGAGCACGCCTGATCACGGTGGCCGCCAGCGACCGCGATCACTTCGCTCCCGGCCTGTTCCTGGCCGGCCGTTTGCCTTCGCTTGCGACTAGGCCGTCTGGCTGGAGTCGGCGCTTGCCGGTGCCTCGGTCGGCGCCCGCCGTATCGGCAGCGTCAGGCGAAATTTCGATCCGACGCCGAGCTGGCTGCTGGCTTCGAGCCGCCCGCCGTGGCGTTGGGCGATGCTGTAGGCCAGCGAGAGGCCGAGTCCGGTGCCCTGGCCGACTGGCTTGGTGGTGAAGAAGGGCTCGAAGATGCGCTTGAGGTTTTCCGGTGCGATGCCCACGCCGCTGTCCTCGACCTCGATCCATGCCGCCTGCGCGTCACTACCGCTGCGCAGGGTGATCGTTCCTCGTCCTTCGATGGCGTGCGCCGCGTTGACCAGCAGGTTCAGCAAGATCTGATTGACCTGCGCCGCGATGCACTCGACTTCGGGAAGGCCGGCGTATTCCTTGCGCACCTCGGCCTTGTACTTGATCTCGTTCCAGACGATGTTCAAGGTGCTTTCCAGGCCGGCCTCGAGGTCGGCGAACTGCCACTCCGTGCTGTCCACGCGTGAGAAGTCCTTGAGATCCTGGACGATCCTGCGCACCCGCTGCAGGCCGTCAAGCGACTCGTCGATCAGGGTGCCGATATCGTCGCGCAGGTAGTCGAGGTCGGCCGCGTCCCGGGCTTTGCTGATGGCCTCCATCACCGCCGGATGCTCGGCGAGAATCGGGTCCGCTGCCGCATAGGCGTCGATCACGCGCAGCAGGTCACGGACTTCGTTCTTGAGGCTGCCGAGGTTGGAGTTGACGAAACCTACCGGGTTGTTGATCTCGTGCGCCACACCCGCCGCCAGCTGACCGATTGAGGCCATCTTTTCGGATTGCAGCAACTGGTTTTGCGCGTCCTCGAGCTTGCAGTTGAGCTCGGTCAGGCGCTCGATGGTGGCATGCAGCTGCAACTCGGCAGCGTGTTGCTCGGTCACGTCGATGCCCGAACTGAGGTTGCCGCTCACCCTGCCGGAAGCATCGCGCAGCAGCGCGTTGCTCCAGGCCACGCGCCGAATCCTCCCGTCGACAGTGAGAATGTCGTTGTGATTGTACGCGGCGATCACGCCGCTTGGCGTGCCAGCCAGCCAGTTTGCGAAACTGCCGCGCAAGGACTCGCGATCCGGCGCGGGGATGAAACGATCGAACCAGTTGCTGCCGACGATTTCAGCTTCGCTCAGGCCGAGCAGCGCACAGCCTTGGCGGTTGATCAGGCGAACGCAAAGGTCGCTGTCGATGACGACCATTACCGCCAGGGCCACGTCGAGGTATTCCTGTGCCTGCTCGAGGGCGTTGCGCAGGGCGGTTTCCGCCTGCTTGCGTTCGCTGATGTCGCGCACGATGCCACTATAGAAGCGCTCGCCGCGCACGCTGTAGGCGTTGATCGACAGCTCGATCGGAAAGCGCGAACCGTCGCCGCGCAGTCCTTCGAGTTCGACTGGTCGGCCGAGCAGGTGCGCTTCACCGGTCGCCACATGGCGGGCCAGCCCGCGGGCATGCGCTGCGCGGTAGTCGGGCGGAATCAGCAGCCGCAGATCTTCATTTTGCAGCGCGCTTGCCGGCTGCTGGAAGATGGCGCCGATCGCCGGGTTGGCGGAGCGAATCACACCGCTGGCGTCGATGGTGATGACGCCGTCGCGCAGGTTTTCGAGGACCAGCCGCAGTTCCTCCTCTTTGCGCGCCAGTTCGTCCTTGAGGGTGTTCAGCTGCTGGTTGCGCTGTTGCTGTTCTGCGATCAGTTGCCGCCGGGCAAGTTCAGCTGCACGGCGTTGGCCGATGTCACGAAAAATGACCACCGTGCCGACGGTCTGTCCGTCGGCAACGATTGGTGAGCCAGCGAACTCGACCGGAAAGCTGCTGCCGTCCTTGCGCCAGAACGTCTCCTCGGCCGAAGAGCACACTTCCTGGCGAATCAGCGTCGCGTAGAGTGGGCATTGTTCGCCCGGATATGGCGTTCCGTCGGACCGCGAGTGGTGGAATAGGTGGTGCGATCCTTTGCCGAGGGCCTCGGCGGCGCTCCAGCCAAGCAGGCGTTCGGCGGCGGCATTGAGGTAGGTGATGCGGCCGCTGGCGTCGGTACCGTAAAGCCCATCGGCCATCGACTCCAGGATCGATGCCTGGCGCTGCTGCAGGACTGCGATGGCCGCGCGATCCTCGCGCAAGGTATCGGCGGTGCGGTCCAGCGCCACCACGATGCGCCCGAACTCGCCGCGATGGCTGCCGCCGATCCGTGTTTCGAGATCGCCCTTGGCGATGCGCCTCAGCCCCTCTTCGATCACGCCGAGCTTGTGGTTCACGTAACGGAAGAGCTGGCGCGCGAACAGCAGGAACAGCGCCAGGCCGATCGTCACCAACAGCGCGGTGCCGAGCAGCGTTTGCCGGTTGACGTCCTGGGCGGAAGCGTAGGTCTCGGCGACATGCTCTTGCTGCAGTGCAATCAGTTGCCGGACCGGGGTCACGACTTGCAGGTGTATGGCCCACCAGTCTTCTTTCAGGAGGTGGACGATTGCCGCCATGTCGTTGACGGCGAGAAGACGCTCGAAGTGATCGAGCATTGCCGGCAGTTCAGCCATGCCGCCGTCGATGGTATCGATCAGGTTCTGCTCATCGAGGCTGGCCACCGCGGCCATCGTTTGAAGATAGTGCTGCCAGGCCAGCGGAGCTTCCTTTTGTGCCTCGAGCAGGCTGGTGCGAACCCCGTGGACGCCAAAATCGTTGTTGAGTACGCCATAAAAGCGCGCCGGCAGGCCGCTAAGCAGCTTGTCGATCTCGATCAGGCGCTGCGTCGGCTCGACTTCTTCGAACAGCACGCGGCGCAAGCTTTCCTGACCGCGCCAGGTGCCCCACATGCCGACGCCGGTGACAGCGGCCAGCGTCAGGCTGGCAAGCACGATGAGCAGCAGCAGGCCCTGGCGGATACTTAGCTTCATTGCTGTGGCGACGAGGAGGGCCTGGCTTGCCGCGGCCACAGAAGCGGCGCTCGCCGCCCGCTTTTCGGGGCCATCCCGGCGCGTATCCGCGGCCCCGCCATTGCACCTGTGTTCAGCATCTTTCTGCGCTCTTTCGGTCATCGCCGTGTTGGTCCTGCACTCTATCAGAGAGCGTGGCGCTGGTCACCGCCGCGTTCGTCGGCCAGCGCCGCGACCGCTCAGCGGCAGCGCGGAGGACGGTGGCTAAAGGCAGGACAGCGTCGCCGTGCTCCGGGATGGTCTTTTTCATTCGCTGGCCGTATGCTAGCCCTCTACAGCTAACAAGCTCGCCTCGAGAGAGACGTTCCGGTCGCCGTCCCCGGCAGCGGCTGGTTCCGTCGGGCGCAAGTCCAGACCGGGAAATAACGGCAGAAAGATGACTCAACGCAGCGCGCCCACCGCGGCCTCCCAACCCGTCCCAGCTCCTGGTGCGTGGCGGCGTGACTGGCAGCCTGATCCGCGTTTCATCCGTTACCTCGTCGTCGGCATCATGGGCATCAATGTTCTGGTGGCTGCCGCGCTGGTCTATGTCTTGGCAGACTGGCGGCGCAGCGAGGAGCTGGAATTCCGGTCCCAGGCGATGACCGTCGTTCGCTTGATCAGCAAGGATGTCGAGAGGCAGTACAGCGGAATCGATCTCAGTCTGCGGGTCGTTGCCGAGGAGTTTGCCCGGCAGCTGGCCCATGGTCGTCAGCAGTTCGACCGCTGGCTCGAGCGTGTTGGCGACCGGCATCCGGTGGTAGGCTTCATCTCGATCAGTGATGCCGACGGCCAGATCATCCGCGCGCCTGACGCCAGTGCATCAGGCCGCGTCAACATCTCGGATCGCGAGTATTTCATCCGCCTGCGTGACAATCCGCAGCTCGGCATGCAGATCTCGCCGCCGCTGACGGGTCGCATCTCCGGGGAGACGGTGCTGGCGATGGCGCGGCGACTGGGCGCAAAGGACGCGCCCTTCAGCGGTGTCGCCGTGGCGTTGGTTCCCGTCGACTACCTCAGCAGTACGCTTTTCGGCCTGTTTCCCGAACCGGACAGTAGCGTCTGGCTCCTGGACTCGGAACTTCGCTGGGTCGCGGCGGCCCCCGCCTTGCCGGCCGCGGCGCGGCTCGGAGCACCGCTGACCAGTGGCGCATTGCGTGACGCCCTGGCGCTGTCGCCGGCGGGTACTGTCCTCGTCAAGAGTGAGGACGGTAGCGAGCAGCTTGTCGCCTACGCACGCAGCGTGATCTATGGCTTCACCGCGGTCGTCTGTCAGCCGGCCGCCGTTCCGCTGGCAGAGTGGTGGCGGAAAGTCGTCGTGGCCTCCGTCGCCATGGCTCTGTTCGCCTTGCTGAGTACGCTCCTCGGCGGGCTGCTCAGCCGCAGCTGGAAGCAGCAGTCGGCGATGACGGCGAGTCTGCTCGAACGCGATGAATGGGTTCGCCAGGCGCAGCAGGTCGGCGGCCTGGCGCTTTTTTCCTACGATCTTTCCAGCCAGCGCTTTGCCGTCAGCGATGCCCTGTACAGTATCGCCGGTACCAACAGCGAATATCCGCACACTTGGCCGGGCTGGCTGGCGCTGGTCCACCCGGATGACCGCCAGGCACTGGATTTCGCGTTCCGCGGCATCATGCGTGGTGAGCGCGAGGTTCCTGCTGTCGAGTACCGGATCGTCCGGCCTGCCGACGGCAGTGTGCGCTGGGTGAAAAGCGTCGCCCATCTGCTCAGTGCGCCGGATGCTGCCAGGCAGACGGTTACCGGCGCGGTTCTCGACATCACCAGCCAGAAGCTTGACGAGGAGGCGCTGGCGACCAGCGAACAACTGTTCCGCGGTGTTTTCGAGAACGCGATGATCGGCATGGCCACCACATCGCCGGAAAAAGGCTGGCTGGGGATCAATCAAACGCTGTGCGATATTCTTGGCTATGAGCACGACGAACTGCAACGCATGACCTGGGCAGAGCTCACGCACCCGGACGACTTGGCAGTTGACGTCGCGTACTTCAACCGCGTGCTGACCGGCGAAATCGATGCCTACGACCTAGACAAGCGCTTCATTCGCAAGAGCGGTGAGATCGTCGATGCCTACATTGCGGTGCGGGCCATTCGCCGGTCCGATCACTCGATCGACCACTTTGTTGCCCTGGTGCAGAACATCACCCCCCGCAAGCGCATTGAGGAAAAGCTGCGCGCCAGCGAAGCCGCGCTGAGTGCTGCCGTAGACCAGGCCGCTGCCGGCATTGCCTTCGTCGCGCCCGACGGTCGCTGGCTGCGGGTCAATGAGCGCCTGTGTCAGCTGGTCGGCTACTCGCAGACGGAGCTCCTCACCCTGTGTTTCCAGGATATTACCCACCCGGACGACCTGGCACTGGATCTGGAACAGCTCGCGCGCCTGCTGCGCGGGGAAATCGACAGCTATACCCTGGAAAAGCGCTACCTTCGCAAGGATGGTCGTTGTATCTGGATCAATTTGAGCGTTTCGTTGGTCAGCAATGACGACGGTTCGCCAAGGCACTTCGTGTCGATTATCGAAGACATCGATGCGCGCAAGAATGCCGAGCAGGATTCTCGCAGCGTGCGTGGGATGTTGAAGAGTTTCCTCGACCACCTGCCCGGCCTGGCCGCCATCAAGGATCAGGAACGACGTATCCTGTTCGCCAACCGCGGCCTTCAGGCGGCACTGAACCTCTACGACGAGGAGATCGTCGGCCGCAGCAACCGCGAGCTGTTTTCCGGCGAACTTGGTGAGACGATAGACCGCCTCGATCAGCGTGTCCTGGCTTCCGGCGAGACCGAAGTTGCGGAGCTGGCTTACGCTGGGCGGATCTATCAGACGACAAGGTTCACTATCCTGCAGGACGACGGCCCCGAGCTGCTTGGCGGCATTGCGCTCGATGTGACGCGTCGCTGCCGCCTGGAACAGCGGACGCAGGCACTGCTCGATATCAACGAACATGCCGGCACGCTGCCGGAGAAGGAGTTTCTCGCTTACGGACTCGAGAGCGTCGAAAAACTGACCGCCAGCGACATCGGCTTCCTGCACTTCGTAAACGACGATCAGGAGACTATCGAGCTGTCGACGTGGACCGCCGGCGCGCTCAAGGGCTGCCGCGCAATGTTTGCCAGCCACTACCCGATCAGCGAGGCCGGAATCTGGGCCGATTGTTGCCGCGAGAAGCGTGCGCTGTGCTTCAACGATTACGCCGCGTACGCGGCCAAGCGCGGCTTGCCGGACGGGCATACGCCGCTGCAGCGGCTGATCGCGGTGCCGGTCATCGAGCACGGCGCTGTGCGCATGATCGTTGGCGTAGGCAACAGGATTGCTGCCTACGACGACCTGGATGTCGAGACGGTGCAAATGGTCGCCAACGCAGTCTGGAGCGTCGTCCAGCGGGCACGGGCAGAGGCCGCGCTGGCCCGCCGCCTCGCCGAAGTGACCGAACTCAACGGCAAGCTCGAAGACGCTCATCTGCAGCTCCTGCAGTCGGAAAAGATGTCGGCGATCGGCCAGCTCGCGGCGGGTGTTGCGCACGAGCTCAACAACCCGATCGGCTTCGTCTATTCCAATCTCGGTACTCTTGCCGAGTACGTCAAAGATCTGCTGGCCATCGATGCTGCCTATGGCCGTGTCGAGGAACAGTTGCCCGTACTGGCAGGTCCCGGCGTCCTCGACGAAGTCCGCCGGCTGAAGGGAGCGAGCGACCATCCCTATCTCGTCGAAGATCTGCCGAAGCTAATCCAGGAGAGCAAGGAGGGCCTCGAACGGGTGCACAAGATCGTCCTCGATCTGCGCGACTTCTCGCGTGTCGGCGAAAGCGACTGGCAGTGGACCGATCTCGAGAAAGGCCTGGAGAGCACGATCAACATCGTCTGGAACGAACTCAAGTACAAGGCCGACGTCGAGCGCCAGTACACCTCGCTGCCGCCGGTGCGCTGCCTGGCTTCGCAGCTCAACCAGGTATTCATGAACCTGCTGGTCAACGCCGCACAGGCCATCGAAACGAGCGGCAAGATCGTCATTCGCACCGGTACAGACGCCGCTTCGGCGGATGCCGCCGCTGCTGCCGGCTCGGTCTGGGTGGAAGTCGAGGACAGCGGGCGCGGCATGTCGCCGGAGGTCCAGAAACGCGTGTTCGAGCCTTTCTACACCACCAAGCCGGTCGGCAAAGGGACCGGGCTGGGCCTCTCGCTTGCATTCGGGATCGTCGCCAAGCACCATGGTCGTATCGAATTCCGTTCGGAACCTGGTCGTGGTACCACTTTTCGCATCACCCTGCCGATCGACGCCAGCCAGGCCGGCGTGGGAACGGGCGCTTGAGTCCGCGTGGCTTCCCGCCGGCCGGAGTTTCCCGTCGCCGCGAGCCGATCATCGAGAAGGTAGCGCATCAATGACATTCGTGAACTGGAGTCCGCACTTCGTCACCGGCATCGAGCTCGTTGATCGCCAGCATCATGGCCTGGTCGACCTGATCAACGCTGTCGCACCGTTGCTGGCGCGCCAGGAGCCGGTCCTGGCCGATGAGCTCGAAATCCTGCTCGATCGTCTCGCAGCGTACGCGGTGACGCATTTTCGCGATGAGGAGCAGTTGATGGGGGCGGCGGGTATGGACGCCGCAAGTATCGGCCGGCAGGCCAGAGCACATCGCGGCTTCGTCGAGGAAATCGGTATCATGCGCCGCGCGGTCGATGCCAATGGCCAAATCGATGGCGGCCTGTTGCTGCGCTTTCTGGGCAATTGGTTGATCTTTCACATCCTGGTCGACGATCAACTGATGGCCACGCAACTGCGGCTGATTGCCAGCGGTTCTTCGCCTTGCGAAGCCGCGACGCGGGCAGGGGAAGCAAAGGAAGATTCTGCGCAGGCGGTGCTCAGCGAAGCGCTGATTGACCTTTTCGGCGTCGTTTCAGCGCGTAACCGCTCGCTGCTTCAGGTCAACGAAGAACTGCAGGCGGCGCGGAGCACCCTGGTCGGAGTCAACGCCAGTCTCGAAAAAAAGATTGCGGAACGAACCTGCGCACTGACGACCAGCAATGACGAGTTGCTGCGCGAGCAGGCCGAACTGCTCAAGGCCATGGAAGCCATCGAGCGGACGCAAGCTCAGTTGCTGCAGTCCGAGAAAATGGCCGCTGTCGGCCAGCTTGCGGCCGGCGTTGCGCACGAGATCAACAATCCGGTCGGCTTCGTCAGTTCCAATCTCGGTTCGCTGAAGAACTACGTCGCGCGCCTGTTCGCAGTCGTCGACCTTGCCGTGCCGGCAGTTGCTGCGCTCGCTGCCGATCATCCGGCGCGATTGGCGGTCGAACAGGCCTGGCGGACGGCGGAAGTGGACTTCCTGCGCGAGGACATCCCGGCGCTGCTCGCCGAGTCCGCCGAGGGGCTGGAACGGGTGCGCAGGATCGTCGCCGACCTGAAGGATTTTTCGCATGTCCAGGAAGCCGAATGGCAGGACGCCGACCTCAACCGTGGTCTGGAGAGCACCTTGAACGTGGTCTGGAACGAACTCAAGTACAAGGTAACGATCGTCCGTGACCTCGGCGAGCTGCCGCTGGTGCGCTGCATTCCTGCGCAGCTCAACCAGGTTTTCATGAATCTGCTGATCAATGCCGGGCAGGCGATCGAGAGTGCTGGAACGATCAGCCTGCGTAGCGGCTTCGAAGCCGAGCACGCCTGGGTCGAAATCGAGGACAGCGGTGGCGGCATGCCGCCGGAAGTCGTGAAACGGATATTCGAGCCCTTCTTCACGACCAAACCGGTTGGCAAGGGGACCGGTCTCGGTTTGCCGATTTCCTGGGAAATCGTCCAGCGCCACGCGGGCACGATCAGCGTCAACAGCGAACCAGGGCGAGGGACGTGCTTCCGCATCCGCTTGCCGCTTGCCGGTCCGCAGCCCGAGCAGGAGGTGAGCGCTTGATTCCCGACCCCCCCCAGGCGTCGATCTACGATGCACTCGGGCTGATCGTCATCCGCGTCGATGCCCAACTCAGGGTCTGGTACGTCAATAGCTTCGGCCTGCGTCTGCTCGGTCACAGCCGGCTCGGGCAGGTTTTCCGGTGGCCATTGACCGAGCTGCTCGGCGCGGCTGCACAACGCCCGCCCGAATTCCTCGCCGAGCTGCGCGACATCGGCGCGCACGGCGGGGTTCGCCAGGTGGAAACGCCGCTGACGGCCGGTGACGGGAGGCGGCTGTGGATCTCGTGGTCGATCGAACAGCGTGCCGGCGCGGATACCCTCCTGGCGCCGATCTTTCTGGTCGGAACCGACGTCACGCGCATGCACGAAAGCCTGGAATCGGCGTTGCTGTTTCGCGATATCGCGCAGAACAGCCCGCTCTCGATCCTCATCACCGACGCTGGGCGGAAGATCCTCTTCGCCAATCCCGCGGCTCTGGCGATGAGCGGCTATAGCGCCGAGGAAGTGATTGGTCGCCAGCCTCAGATGTTTCGCTCGGGGCTGACCCCGGACGAGACCTATGACGCGATGTGGGCCGCTCTTGGCAGCGGTGTCAGCTGGAGCGGTGAGTTGATCAATCGGCGCAAGGACGGCCAGGTGTTCACCGAGCGACTTTCCATTTCGCCGATTGACGATCACGATGGGCAGCTGCGCTTCTACTTCGCGATCGGAGAGGATTCATCGCGACAACGCGAGCTGGAGACTCGGCTGGCGCTGGTGACCCGCAGCGATGCGCTGACCGGGCTGCACAACCGCGTTGGTTTTGTCAACGAACTGGCACGACTGACGCGATGCCCAGCCGTCGCCACCGCAGCCGCTACGCGCATCGCCGTGGTCCATATCGATATCGATGATTTCGAGAGCATCAATCGCGAGTTCGGGCACGAAACGGCCGATCGCCTGCTGGTCGAGTTCGGCAGGCGGCTCGCCGACAGCGTGCCCGAAGCGGACGCTGTCGCTCGTCTCGGCAACGACGAGTTCGGCTTGCTGCTTCGCGTTCCGGAGGAGAGCCCGGGCGACAGCTATGAGGAGCTGTCGAGCCTTCTGCTGGCGGCGCTGCGGCCAGCCTTCGTCATCGGCGAGCAAACGCTCGAGGTGAGCTCGTCGCTCGGCTTCGCCTGTTTCCCTGCCGACGGCAAGGAGCCCAGCGAACTGCTGGCGGGTGCCGCAAGCGCGACGCGAGTTGCCAAGCGCGATGGCGGCAACTGTGCTGCCCGTTTCAACGGGCAGCTGAATACGGAAGATTCCGAGCGTCGCGAACTGCTCGTCGACCTGCGCCAGGTCATCGAGAAGCGGCAACTGCTGTTGCATTATCAGCCGCAGTTGAATCTGCAGACCGGTGCGCTGATCGGCACGGAGGCTCTGCTCCGCTGGCAGCATCCGGAGAAGGGGATGATCCCGCCAGGTCGATTCATTCCCTGGGCCGAAGAAAGCGGCTTGATCATTGCCGTCGGCGAATGGGTTCTCGGCGAGGCCTGCCGTCAGATGCGCGAATGGCTGGACGCCGGATTGCCGCCGATCAAGGTGGCGGTCAATCTGTCGGCGCGGCATTTCCACGTTGCCAACCTCTGCCAGAGCGTCGGCGAGGCCCTGGCCAGGTACCAGATCGATCCGCAGACGCTCGAACTGGAGATCACCGAAGGGGCGATGATGCTCGATGTGGCGACCTCGACGCGGACCAGCGAAGGGCTCAAGGGTCTCGGCGTGCGGCTTTCGCTCGACGACTTCGGTACCGGCTATTCGTCGCTCGCCTACCTTTCGCGTTTCCCGATCGACGTCGTCAAGATCGACCAGTCATTTGTTCGCGATATCACCAGCAATCCAGCCAGCGCCGCGATCGTGCAGGCGATCATCGCCATGTCGCACAAGCTCGGCAAGATTGTTCTTGCCGAAGGCGTCGAGAACGAGGAGCAGATGCACTATCTGCGTCGCTGCGACTGCGACGAGATGCAGGGCTATTTCTTCTCGCGCCCCCTGCCCGCGGAGCAGATGTCTGCCTTGCGCAGCTCCGGCAAGCGGCTCGCTTTCGGGAGCAATGCGGATGATGCGCCGCCGACGGTTCTGCTGGTGGACGATGAGCCGAGCATTCTTTCGGCACTCAATCGCCTGCTCCGGCGTGAGGGTTATCGGGTTCTCGTCGCCGGCAGCGCCGAAGCCGCCTTCGCGGTCCTGGCGCGCGAGTCGGTGGCGGTGATCCTGTCCGACCAGCGCATGCCGGTCATGACCGGCACCGAGCTTCTCGCGCGCGTCAAGACACTCTATCCGCAAACGGTGCGCATGGTCCTTTCCGGCTACTCGGAAATTAGCGCGGTCACCGACGCCATCAACAAGGGCTCGATTCACAAGTACCTCAGCAAGCCCTGGGACGACGAGCACCTGAAGAGCGAGATCCGCGACGCCTTTCGCACCTGGAAGGAACGCTTTGGCAGGAACGGCAACTGATCGGCAACTGATCGGCGACTGATCGAATACCGGCCGCGATGGCTTCAGGGGCTATGGACTTCTCCCATGGCAAGCAGGATCAGTGGCTGTGTGCCGGCGAGGCGACGGGCGTTGAGCATCATTTGCACTCGCCCGCTGCCGTGGATGTCGACCTCGACCGGGAAGTCCTCGACGGCCTCGTCGCGTGGCAGGATGTTCAGCAGTAGATCGCGAAAGGCCGGCAGGTCCCACTGCCGGTTGGCAAGATCGCTTAACTGCCGGCCGATGGTTTCTTCCTTCGCGACCTGGAAACGCTGGTAGAAGGCGCGGCTGGCGGCAATCACCTGCAGCTCGGCGTCAAGCACCAGCAAGGGTTCGCGCACGGTATCGACGATGCTCTCGGAAAACAGCTGCGCTGTTCTGACACGCGCATTGGCGTCGACGCGGGCAGTGATATCGGCGAAGGTCATGACCACGCCGTCGATGTCGTCGTCGAGTGTGCGATAAGGCTTCAGGCGTACCTGATAGTGCCTGCCGGCGATGGTACGTACTTCCTGCTCGCCCGGCCGCTTGCTGTCGAGCACCGCCTGGGCATCGATCAGCAACTCATGCGCTTCGATAGTGGACTTGATATCGGCCAGCGGCCGGCCGACGTCGCCTGCCTGTAGACGATAGAGATCGACTGCCTCGCTGGTGAAGCGCCGGATGCACAGTTGCTGGTCGAGGAAAATGATACCGCCGCTGATGTTGTCGAGCAGATTCTTGAGGTCGTTCTGTGTCTTCGTCAGATGATCGCTGTTGGCTAGCAGCTCCCCATTCACTGTCACCAGTTCTTCGTTGATCGACTGCAGTTCCTCCTTCGATGTTTCCAGTTCCTCGATGGTGGACTGCAGTTCCTCATTGGTCGATTGCAATTCCTCGTTGCTTGACATCAGCTCTTCGTTGGCAACTTGCTGCCTCTCGATGGTCGACTGCAGCGCTTGCCAGGTATGCGCGAGTTCGCTTTCGAGTTCCTCGATGCGCCGCATCGCGGGTGAGCTCGCATCGACTGCGGCAGTGGACGCATGCCCTGTCGGCGTCGCTGTCAGGGTCTCCTCCTGAAAGCTCACCAGCAGCAATTGATGGCCGTCCGCCTCGGCCAGCGTGTGCACGCTCAATCTGATGTTCCGGATCTCACCATCGATTTTCGCCGAAACCTGGCGTCCGCGGGTCGTCGTGCGTTCTTCGGTCGCCCGGTGCAGGGCGGAGCGCAGTTCGGCGCGCAGACTATCGAGCGCCATGTCGACGACGCTGAGTGTCGCCTGGCCTGGTGCCGGGCGCAGGAACCTGTCGGTGTCGCCGTGCACGAAGACGATATTGCCCGCTGCGTCGGTGACCACCGAGGCCGGCGCGAACAATTGCAGGAGCGCGCGCCGCGTGAGTTCAGCGAGATTTACCGGCGCGAGCTTGCCGGCCACCTGGTGTGTGGCGCGGCCAGGGTTTGCCGTCTGCCACGAGAGGTCACCGAGGAGCATGGTGCTGTTCGGCCTGCTGGCGCCAATTGCCCTGTAGAACTTCCATTTGCGGTTGACCGCCGTAAACAGTTCGGCATGCATGCCGATACTCTCGGCCGGTGACAGGAAGAGCACCCCGTTCGTTCGCAAGGCGTAGTGCAGCGAGCGAATCAGTTGGTTCTGCAACTCCGGCTCGAGGTAGATCATCACGTTGCGGCAGCAGATCAGGTCGAGCTGGCTGAACGGCGGATCCTTGATGACGTTCTGGACGGCGAACACCAGCATTTCGCGAATCTCCTTCCTGACGCGGTAGCCGGCATCCTCGTGGAGGAAGAAAGTGTGTAGCTGGGCCGGCGTCAGATCGGCGGCGATGTTGGGCGGATAGAAGCCGGCACGGGCGCTGGCGATCGACTCCTCGTCGAGATCGGTGCCGTAAATCTGGACCTTGAATGCTTTCTGCGTTTCGCTCATGAATTCGCGCACCAGGATGGCCACCGAGTAGGCCTCTTCTCCGGAGGCGCAGCCGGCTACCCAGATGCGGAACACGTAGTCGGCGGGTTTGTCGGCGAACAGCTGCGGCAGGATCTCCTGTTTCAGTACCTTGAAGGCTTCGGGGTCGCGGAAGAAACGGGTGACATTGATGAGCAGGTCCTTGAACAGCGCTCGCCCTTCTTCCGGATGGGCCGCGACATGGGCGCGGTAGTCGTCGATGCTGCGCAGCCGGTGCTGCAGCATTCGCCGCGCGATGCGCCGGCCGATGGTGCCCTTCTTGTAGTGTGAAAAATCGTGGCCGGTGCTGGCGTGCAACAGGGTCAGCACGGCGTCGATATCGACTGCAGTCGCCTCATTCGCCTGCGGCGCCGGATGAACGTCGTTGCTGAGCTGGCGCGCAGTAGCCAGCAGCACTGTCGGCATGTCGGCAGCCGGCAGGACATGGGTCGCATAAGCGGCGTGAATGACACTTCCCGGCATGCCAGGGAACTTCGCCGAGCTCGGCTCCTGGACCAGCGTGATGCCGCCGGCGCCGTGGATGGCGCGCATCCCCAGGGTGCCGTCGCTGCCGGTGCCCGAGAGAATGACGCCGATCGCCTGGTCACCCTGGTCATCGGCCAGCGAGCGCAGGAAAGCGTCGATCGGCATGCGCTGGCCGCGTGGCAACTCCGGCACGGCAACCCACAGCTGGCCGTGCACGATGGCCATCTCACGGTTGGGTGGAATGATGTAAACGCGATTGGCGGCCACCGCCACGCCATTTTCGGCCTCGACGACCGGCATTGCCGTCGACCGTTGCAGAATTTCGGTGAGCAGGCTGGCATGACCGGGATCGAGATGCGGCACCAGCACGAAAGCCAGGCCGCAGTCGTCTGGCAGGTGGCGAAAGAATTCCTCGAACGCCTCCAGCCCGCCGGCCGAGGCACCGATGCCGACGATCGGAAAGTGCGTGCGCTCGCCGTGCCCTGGGTGCTCAGTGGCCGTTGCCGCGGCTGCTGCCGCTTGCCCCGGGGGCGGTGCTGTGTCGCTTTTGTCTTTGCTCATGGTGTACCTCTGCTGCTCAAGCGTCGCGCGGATGGTCTTCAATCCGGCAGGCTGACGGTAACCGTGGTGCCGCCATCCACAATGCTGTCAAAGCTGATCTCACCCCCATGTGCGCGTACGATGTCGCGCGCCATGGTCAGCCCCAGGCCGGTTCCCTTGCCGACCGGCCTGGTGGTGTAGAAGGGATCGAAGACGCGCGGCAGGGCGCTTGGCTCGATACCGGCGCCGTTGTCGCTGACCTCGATCAGCGCCTGTTGACCGTCGAAACGGCTGCACACACGCACTTCGCCGGTTGCTCCTCGAGCTTCGATAGCCTGAACCGCGTTGTTGAGGATTGCCAGCAAGGCCTGCGCCAGATGGCCGGGTAAACACAGGAGCGGCTTTACGACACCCAGCTCGCAAACCAGCGCCGCGCCAGGAAGAAGCCTTTTCTCCGCCATCGCGCACGCGGAACGGATGAGTTGGTTGAGGTCGACGACATCTTCCTCCGGTTTGTCGATGTTGGAAAAACCCTTGAGGTCGCTGACGATTCGCGCCACCCTGTCGACGCCGCCGATGCTGTCGTGCAGCAGCGCGGAAAAGTCTTCGAGAAGAAAGTCGACATCGGCTGCGGCGATGAGCGCGTTGCCACCCGCCAGCCTCTTGAGCGCTGCGGCCAGGTCGGCAAGTTTGCCGAGATAGGTTTCGGCCGTGCGCAGGTTGCTGCGCACAAAAGCGATGGGATTGTTGATCTCGTGCGCAACGCCTGCGGCCAGCGCGCCCACCGAGGCGAGGCGTTCAGCCTGGTAGGCCTGGCGCTGGCTTTCGTCGAGCAGGTTCACCTGCGCGGCGACGCGGCCCGCAAAGTCTTCCGCAAGGGCCTGCTGCCGGGCTTCCGATTCTGCCAGCGCGGCGCTTTGTTGCGCCAGTGCTGCGGCGTGCGCCCGGTGTTCGGCCTGCTGTTCGGCCTGTTGTTTGGCCCGCTGTGTGGCAGATTCGCTCCTCAGGCAGGTCGCTGCGCCGAGCAGCAGTTCAGCGATCACCCTCGCCGCTGCCTGGCGCGCGGCGGGCAAAGCCTGTGGCGCCTGCAGGTAAGCGACAGCTTCGTGTTCGCACAGGATCTCGATCCGCGCGTCCGCCGGCAGCGCTGCTGCGCCGCCAATCACCGTGCCAGCCAGGTCCTGGAGGGCGACTGGAGAATCGAGCAGCAGGCTCAAGGATGCGCACAGGCGATCCATGTCCGCCGGCCGCAGCAAGGCAGCCAGGGACAAATGTGGATCGAAGTTAGGAGCTGCTGCGGACAAAGCGCCCTCGCGGTGTTGTGTGGAGCAGACGCGCCGTCGCCCGACGCTGGCGTACGAGCGTGTCGGCGAACGATACGCCCTAAGTGCGGGTGTGTGCAGCTTTTCATGAAGCCAGGGGGAAGGTCTTGGCTCCGGTCTTGCCGCCGGTCTTGCCGCCGGTCTTGCCGTGCCAGTCATGCCTGCGCTGCAAGGCGAGCGTTTCAGTCGCGCTTCAGCGCGTCCGGGTCGAGCATTACCGAGCCGTCCGGCCCCCATAGTACGTGCGTGATGCCAGGTTCCAGCGCTTCCAGTCGCTTGCGCTCGAAATCTTCGGCAGTGAGCAGGCCTTGCTTGAGGCGTGCCTGGTCGGCGATCTTCTGGGTTTCGTTCTGCAGTTCCTGAAACGCCAGGGCTTGCCCGATGGTCGCCACGAGCTCGTAATCATTCCACGGTTTGGCGATGAAGCGGATGATGCCCGCTTCGTTGATCGCCGCGATCAAGCCATTCAGGTCGGTGTAGCCGGAAAGAATCAGTCTTGCGGCGTTCGGTTGCAGCTCACGAAACTGCTTGAGAAAGGCGACGCCGTCCATGCCCGGCATGCGGTAGTCGGAGAGCACCAGATCGTAAGGCGTCTCGAAGGCATTCTCCAGGGCCTGCATGGGGTCATTGCAGCTGTCCACGGTGAGCGGAAACACTTTGCCGCCGCTTGCGCAGGGCGTCATCGCCAGGAGTCTGCGCAAGGATTTGAGAATGCTGTCTTCGTCATCGACGATCAGGATACGGGGCATTTCGGGGCTCCTCCTCGAAGCTAGTGCGGCATGCTGTCGCGGCGGATGTGCAGTACCAGCGACAAGGCTTCGCGCTTCGCGTAGGCCTGTATCTCGCGTACCAGCTTGGCGTCCAGCAGGTAGTCGGCGGCGAGCAGCAAGCTGCCGTCACGCGCTATCAAATCGCGGGCCAGTACCATCCCGACCTGGAGCCTGTCTACCGGCACCTGCAACTCGTGCTCGCCATCTTCAATCGGTGCGTTGTGGAGATCCAGCAGCGCGTCGATGACCACCGGGCAGTAACGCTTGCCACACGATTTGACGAGCAGGCTCTTGGCTTCGTCGGCGTTGAATCGCCTCTCGGAAAGGGTGCCGATCTGCAGACCGTCATAGTCGTTGGCGACCGCCAGAATGCGCGCGCCCAGCGGGATCGCGAGCCCGGCGAGGCCATCTGGAAAGCCCTGGCCATCGAAGTGCTCGTGATGCGCCCGGATGAGGTCGGCGACCGGCTTCAGATCGGGCAGCGGCAGCAGTGCGTTGGCGCCAACGAGACTGTGCTTGCGGTAACGTGCCAATTCCTCGCCTTTCAACTTCGGCACCGGCTTGGCAAACATCGCATCGGGGAAGCCGATCTTGCCGATATCGTGGAGCAGGCCGGCGATGAAGATATTCTGTTGCGTCTTGGCATCTAGCTTCAGCTTGATTGCCAGCTTGCGCGCCAGGTCGGCGACGCGACGGGCGTGCCCACCGACCGATCCATCGCGTAACTCCAGCAGAGTCGAGAAGATCTTGATCGAGACCAGAAAACTCTGTTTGAGCGTGTCGTTGGCGATGTTGAGGAAGCCATTGACCTGCTCGATCTCGGCAGTACGTGCCCTGACCCGCGCCTCGAGGTCGCTGTTGAGTGCTTTCAGCTCGTCGTTCTGGCTTTGGGTCAAGGCCAGCAGGCGGCTGTTTTCACCCTGCAGCTGTTGCCGTTCCAGGGCGTCGCGGACAATCAGCACGATATCGTGGTCGTCCCAGGGCTTGGCGATGTAACGGTAGATCTCGCCCTTGTTGATGGCGTTGACGGTCGCGGTCATGTCCGCATAGCCGGTGAGCAGTATGCGCACCGCTCGCGGCCATTCGGCACGCACCCGTTCGAGAAACTGGGCGCCATCCATCTCCGGCATGCGCATGTCGGAAATCACCAGGTCGACGTTTTCCCGGGCCAGCAGATCCAGTCCGGCGGCACCGCCTTCGGCGGTCAGAATTCGATAGCCGCAGGGCCGGAAAAGTCGGCGCAGGGCGCTAAGGATCGACGGCTCGTCATCTACCAGGAGCAGCGTCGGTGGGGCCGGCGGCGAAGTCTGTTCGCTCATTTTCTCGCATCAGTTGTTTCGGCATTACGGCAGGCATGCGCCGCGTCGGGGGAGGAATCCCTCTGCCCGAGCAGTAGCAGAAGCATCGCCGGCAGCTTGTGATTTTCCCGTCAGTTTTGCACTTTACTCCATTCGCCACGGCCCTTGCATCCCTTGTCGACCCGTTCTGGCAGTATGCGCAGTCGTGGTTTGCTCGGCGCGTCCCCGCGCCAGGCGGGGTGCCGGAGCGCGAGGTCTCAAAGCTCGATGCGATACGGCGCATTGGCGACCGGGTTGTACTCGGCACGATAGCGCAGTTCAGCCTGCCGAGCCGGCGCAGCCCAGCCGAGCGTCGTCTTGCTGGCATAGTTGAAGCACAGCGTCGGTGCTTGCTGCAGCGAGCGGGCGATGATGCGCTGCATCGCTTCGGCATCGGGGTGTCGGAAGCGACTGCCATTGGTGCTGACCAGAAAGCGCGGACTGTCGATCAGCGCCAGCAACTCGTCGCTGACGTTGCCGGCGCTGCCATGGTGAGCGACTTTCACCGCGTCGACCCTGAGGATGGGCTGGCCGCGTTGTTGCAGCAGGCGTTTTAGCGAGGCGGTGATCACCTCGTGGTAGGCGTCGGCCAGGAAAAGGCAGGACTTGCCGGCGAATTCGGCCAGGAAGGCGATCGAACTGCCGTTGGCGGCCGATTTGTCGACTTTCAGCTGGCGTTCGAGCAGGCTGTCGAGTTCGGGTGTGGTGCCGAGCAGGCCTTGCCCGGGCAGGTAGGCCTTGAGCTGCGCCAGGCGTTGCCAGGCGGCGTCGAGATCGCCGGGGGTGACGCTCGGGCCAAGGTCCTTTTCCCAGGCCTTGCGCATCTGCGCCAGCGTCGCCGGTGTCGGCGACAGCAGGGTCAGCTTCAAGCCGCCGGCCAGCGTGCGTTCGGGCAGCGGGCCGTCGTCAGGGACCACCACTGCCTGCCCGGAAAACGCCCCGTTCCATTGCTCGTCTTCAAAACGGCGAACGATCAGGGCGCTGAGGAACTCGCCCTGCTTGCCGCCCAGGACGCGTCCGCCGCTGCTCAGATGGTTCCAGCCGTTGAACCACAGGTCGATGACCCGGATCGGCAGCGGCTGATTGGCGAGCAGGCGCACGATGCCTTCGACATGATCGGTATCAACGTGGCTCATGACCACCAGCTCGAAACGCCGGTCGCCGGCCGGCAGTGCGTCCAGGCGTGCCTCGAGATGCTTGTAGGTGGCTATCGGGCCTCCGTCGATGAGCAGCCGGCGCGTGCGTGAGCTGTCGCCGTATTCGACGAACAGGCAGTCGCCGTGCAGTGCCGGCAGCATTTCGATGCGAAAAAAGCGGCTGTCCTTACCCAGGTCGCTCGGCGTGCTCATCATTGATCTCCAGTTACTGTGAAAGTCGCGTACGCGACTCACGAAACTCCCTTCTCCCCTCGCGGGAGAAAGGCCAGGGGTGAGGCGGGGAATTCAGGGAGCATGCTCCCTGCCCGGCGAACGATTCCGGCATGCAAGCCGGAATGCGCACTGCAAGTGAGAGGGGGAACGGTCATGACCGTCAGAGCCGCCAGTCGGCGTCACCGAAGGCGACGACGCACAAGGCCATTGGCAGACTGTCGAGCAGCGCTTGCCGTTTCGCTGCGCGCAGCGCTTCGCCGAGGCAAGGCACGGCGTCCGGCTGGCGTGCTGTGCCGGACTGCTCGTCGGCGGTCGATTGCCGGTGGATGGCGAGCAGCACTTCGAGCAGCTTTTCGCCGACCCTGACCGCATGCGGGCCGAAGACCGTGGCGATGGTCGAGACGATCACTGCTGCGCCTGCCTGGCGGAAATAGCGGATGTGGTTGGCGTACTGCTGCGCGCTGCTGGCGGTATCGCAGCCGAGCAGCAGCAGCAAGGGGTAGGCGCCCTCGACATGCACGTATTCGCGCGGCAGGCGCAAGGTCTTGAAGGCGATACCACCAATCTCCAGCGCGATGTCCTGGCGTTCGCCGGCATTGTGCGGGAAGGCGACGAGCAGGCTCGGGTGGCTGCCGCTGATCGCCTGTTTCCATTCATCCCAGTTGCCGGCGACCTGCACCGCTTGCGGCAACTGCTGGCGCAAGGCAGCGAGCAGCGGCGCCACCTCGCCGGCCTTGACCTCCTGGCTGTAAGCGACCAGCGCGCCCTGGTCGAGTTGCAGGCGAACGCGTGTGCCCACCGGTTCGGCCTGGACGATCACCTCGGCCTGGTTGGGGACGTCGATCGCGGGGTTGTAAACGTGCCTTTCGATGACTTTGCGCAGACCCCAGAAACCCATCGGGCAGACGTGTCGGCGCGGCTCTTTCTGGCCGGCGCAGGCTTGCGGACAAGCGCCGTCGGCAAGTGCCTGCAGGGCGTTCGGACAGAAGTCGACTCCGGCATCGTCGTCGGGCGGCGGGTACTGGTAGATGAACTCGAAGGGAACGACGGCGTCGGCGCGGGTGCTGACGAGCTGAATGTGCGTGGCCTCGTCGACGTCCATGCCTTCGCTTTGCAGCGGCTGCAGGTTGTCGATCACCAGGCTCGAGTAGAGGTCGGCGCCGAGACGCGCCAGTTTGATGAACAGCTTGCGGTTGTCGCCGCTGGTCAGCCCGTCGCTGTAGTCGGCGACGCTGTGCGCGACCTCGGAGAGGAGCTGGTTGATGCTGGCGATCGGCTCGTCGATACCGCTCAGGTCCTTGGCCCAGGCGCGCTTGCCGGCAATGCCGGTGAGTAGCGGCCGCTGCTGATTGCTGTGGTTGAGGATGAAAGAGGCGTCGAAACGCCGCCGCGAGCCGAGTTCGCCCCAGTTTTCACGCACGCGCGCTTCAAGCTGCTGGCTGATCACTTCGCCGGCGCTGCTGGCGTCAAGGGCTTCATCAGCGGCGGCCACGCGGCTGTGGATGAGCACTGTCTGCAGCACGCGGCCGCGGTGCAGAACACTGACCCGGCCTTCGAAAGCGGCCACGATGCGCGGCGTAAAGACGAACTCGGCGACGCTGCTCGGCCCGACGCGCGGCAAGAGCAGTTGTCCGAGCAGCGGCGCGTCGAGTTGCGTCGGCTCGTGAAAGACCACCTGCAGTCGATGCGGCCGCTGACTGCGCGGAAGTTCGTGTGCCGGAAAGGCTGCCGGGGCGGAGTGCCATTGTTCGTCCGGCGGGCCGATGCGCAGGCGCAGCATGATCGGTACGCCGACCTGCAGGCGCCGCCGTTCTTCGACCAGTTGCTCCGTGTGCTTGCGCCAGAAGCTGTGCTGGATGAAGCGCTGCTCGCCTTGCTCGACGGCTGCCGCTGCCCCACTGGCGCGCATCTCGTCGGCGATTTCGGCCAGCGCAGCCGCTTCGTCGGACTCGTGATCATAGCCGTAGCGGGCGCTGGACTCGTCAATGCCTTGGGCCAGCAGATGCGGCGAGACGCTGCGCGCAGACGGCAGCGCATGTCCCGCGCGTCCGGAGTGCTGGCCGCGGTCAGCGCCTTCAACCCCGCCCGCGGTGCCGCGCGTGCCGCGCGTCAGCGTTGCGGCGACGCGATCGGGATCGCCGACGAGGCGCCACAACGAGTGTTCGCTGACCGCCAGTTCGGCATCCGCGGGGAGGGCTCGCAGGCGCGCGGTCAGCGTGCCGAGAGAATGCGACAGGGTACTGATGCGCAGCAGGTCGTCACCGAGGACGGCCGTGATGCCCTGGCCGAAAGCCTCTGCCAGGGCGATGTCCAGCGCTGTGTTGTGGCTCAGGGCGTCGGCAAAGTGTTGCAGTGCTGGCAAGGCCGGGCCGCTGCTGGCGTCGGCGAGCGCGCCGGCGGTAGCGAAAGGCGCGACGCAGACCACTCCCTCGGCCGCCAGCTCTCCGGCGACAATGCGGAGCAGGGCCTTGCTGTCGTCGCTAGCGTCCAGCCCACCAAGGATCAGCACCAGCGCCGCCCGGCTCGGCGAACGCCGGCTCAGCAAGCGGGCTGCGGTTTGTCGCAGTGAGCCACTGAAGACGAGCACTTCAAGACGTGGCGTGGCGCGGCCGGCGACGCCGAAGCGATAGGGCCAGGGTTGCGGTCGTGGTACAGGCGTGTTGGCAAATGCGTTGGCGAGGCGATCGTCAGGCAGCACTGCGATCTGGAAAGGCAGCTGCCAATCGATGCGTCCGTCAGCAGCGAAAGCGTCGGCGACGAAGACGCTCGCGGCGCCGACCGCAGGGTGCTGCAGCGTTTGCAGCATCGGCAGCAGGGTGTTCCAGCTCTGCGCGTGGCTGCGTACGGCGAGACGCGGCCCGGCATGCGTCTGACCAACAAATGCCGACCACGCGGCGGCGAGCAAACTGGCCGCCGGCCAGCTATCGACCAGGTCGGCGCTCGGCGGCTGCCAGGCGAGCAGGCCGCGCTTCTGCTCCCCCTCCCGGTCTTGATCCGGTGGCCGCGCCTGTTCCTGGCCGGCCTCGACAAGAAGACGGGCGATGCTCGCGGCCGTGTCGGCTGCCGAGTCGTCGCTGCTGCCGACGACCAGCGGCGACGCCGCCAGCCAGGTCCCCAGCGCGGCCAGCGCCTGCGCAAAGCCCGCGTCGTCGACGGCGAGGCTCCAGGTGGCGAGATATTGGCGATCGATCATGGTCGGCCTCTCAGTGCAGCGGCCACGCCCCGACCGGCCAGCCCTGCGGCGCGTCGAGCGCTAGCTCCGTGCGCGTGCGCAGTGCGGTGTCGGTGAGGGCGTAGCCCCAGTTGATCAATTGCCCCTGCTCCTTCGCCGTGAACGCCTTGAGCCGGGTCGGGATATTCTGCAGCGCGGCGGTGACGGCGTTGTCGCTGGCCAGCGCATCATGATCGTCGTAGGCGTCGATCGCACTGCCGATTCCCCAGTAAGCTCCGCGCCGAACCCCGCTCTCAAAATCGCCAATCAGCGAGCGCCTGCGCAGCGCCCGTGTCTGTTCGATCAGGATGTCGCGCACCCGGCCGAGCTGCAACAGATCGTCCTCGAAGGGCGACTCGTCGATCTCGAAGGGTGCTCCGGCGTCGCTGACGAGAACGAAATCAAGCTTGTCGAGCAGTGCTTCGACTCCCATGTTGTCGGAGATGCGGCCGTCGGCAAGCACGATGCGTTGGCGCAACTGGTCGAGATTGGCCAGCTTGCCCTGTGGCTCCTCCCAGGCGCCGGTTTCCGTCTTCAGCACCACCGGCGAGAAGATCGGCGGGACAGCGCTGGATGCGGCGATGGCCGCGGCGAGAGGCACTTCAGTCTTGTACGAAATACCCAGGACGCAGTCCGCGATGTAGTCCTGACGAAAAAGGAAGCTGCGCCCGGTCTGCATGTTCGTGGCGTAGAAGATGAAGCGTGGCGCGTGGTTTTCGGCGGGGGTTGCGATCTGACGCAGCAGCGTTTCGCCGAACAGGTCTTTGGCGTAGCGCCTGGCCAGAATCTCGCCGGACGACCGGAACGGCGTCAGGTGGCCGCGGAGGGCGGTGCTGACGTCGATGGTCTGATTGCAGAACTCGCGTACCGGTTGCGCGACCACTTCTTCGAAGTTGCTGGCCTGATCGTCGACGAAGTTGAGTTGCCGCCAGCGGTGAGCCAGCACGCCGGCCACAATCGAGCCGCCGGAAACGCTGCTGATCCGCGTCAGGCGGCGCAGCAGCCCGCCCTCGTTGAGCCGCCAGAGAGTGCCCAGGCCGAAAAGCGTCGCCCGGAATCCGCCGCCGGACAAGGACAGGCCGATAGTCGGCTGTTGGTCAGTGTTCATCGGAGTCCTCCTGCAGATTGTGGCAAGCCCCGGTCGATGGGCTTCCGGGCAGCGTTTGCCGACCTGATTCAGTGCTGCCCGGCAGCGTGCTGCTACCCACTGAAGGATAGGAAATCTCGTGGCATGTGGGGAGAGTATCCTTATTCTCGGCAAGTGTGGTCAAACCTGCGTGGGTGCGAGTTTACGCAGCACCGGTAATGGCCATCGACGCCAGGCAAGCCGACCGAGCAACGGCGAGGTTTGTTATTGCCTGTGCGCTTGCTAGACTGAGGACCGTAGTTTGCAGTCCGCAGTCCACGAGCAACCATCACCGATCAATCGACAGGAGGCAGTTATGAGCAAGCGCGCACTTTGTATGGGGATCAACAACTACCCCGGTACGCACATGGATCTCAGTGGTTGTGTCAACGACGCCAACGATTGGGCTGCCGAGCTCGCCGGGCGTGGCTTTGCGGTCAGCAAGCTGATCGACAGCCAGGCCACCAAGGCGGCGATGTTCAACGCCATCCAGTCGCTGATTACCGGCGGGGTCAGTGGCGATGTGCTGGTGATTACCTATTCCGGACACGGGACCTATGTGCCCGACACCAACGGCGACGAGATTGACGGCCTCGACGAGGCGCTTTGCCCCTACGACATTCAGACCGGTGGGGGAGCGCTGATCGATGACGAGATCAACACCCTGTTTTCGGCGCGCAAGGCCGGTGTGCGCTTGCTGTTGATCTCCGACAGTTGCCACTCGGGTACCGTGACCCGTGCCGCGGCTGCCGACCCGGACGCCGACGATTCGCTGCGTCCTCGTTTTATGCCGATGGGCAACTGGCTGGCGGCCAACAAGTTGCCGCACGGCATCAGCGGCCAGCCGCTGACGGCGGTGCCGGTGACCGCGGGAGGCTCGCCGTTTGCCGGCGCGCTGTCGCGAATGATGGGCGATCTGCTGCTGGCGGGCTGCAAGGAGGGGCCGAACAATTTCAGCTACGACGCGCGCATCGCGGGCCGCCCCTGTGGCGCCTTCACCTATTACGCGCTGAAGGCGCTCAAACAGTTGCCGGCCAACGCTACTTACGCGCAGTGGCATGCGGCGATCAACCCGACCTACCTGCCGTCGGCATCGTATCCGCAAAGCCCGCAGATTTTTGGCAGCGAGGATGCGCGCAAGCGCCAGATTTTCACTTGATGGCGGTTCTGTAGCCTGTCCAGATGTCCTGGCGTGACAGGCCGACCTGAGCCGACCCAGGGCGCTCCGGGACCTGGCGTGGCAAGAACTCGATGGAGGCGATGATGGCTGATACCACTACTCTCAACTTCACTGGGCGGCAAAGCGACGAGAAGCAGTTGCCGGCACTGCTGCAGAACGTTCGACGGTCGGCGGGTGAGCCGGAGGATCCTTTCCTGCCGGCCGGCTACCTGAAGACGCGGGCGAGTTTTGAAGTCGGTGCTGCGCTGCGCGCTGCCGGGGCCAGCGTCAGTGCCCAGCAGTATGCGGCGCAGGGCGATGAGGTGCTGGTCATCGAACTCGCCGACGGCGGTGTTCTCATCACCTCGGCCGGCAAGCTCAAGGCTTCGCTGGAGCGCAGCCGACCCGAGCTGATCGGCAGCGACGGGGAGATTCTGTTCGATCAGCTGAGCGGCGACGGGGCTGCGACGCGCGGGCTGCTCGGGGACGCGGTCGGCGGCCTGATCAGCAAGGTCTTTGCGCTGGCGGTAGGGACTGCCAGCGACGAAATCATCGAGGCGGCGAAGAAGAAGCTTGGCGAGCTGGGCAAGGGTGGCGGTGACGGTGACGGCGCCGAGCTGGGGGTCAGCGGGCTGGGTACCAGGGCGCTGATGTGGGCGATCGAGGCGCGGCTGGGTCGGCCGACCGGTGTTTACTGCTGGGACGGCGGACGCAGTGCCACTGAGGCGCAAGACAGCAAGGCGCTGGCGCGCGCGCAGCGCGAGCTGCAGCGCGCCGCTGCCGAGAAGCTGCCGGTGCTGGTTTTCGTGCATGGGACTGGTTCCAATACCGTGGGCAGTTTTGGCGACCTGCCGCTCGACGAGCGCGATCTGTGGAGCGTCCTGCAGCGCCATTTCAGCGGCGGTATCTACGCCTACGAGCACCGCACGCTCTCCGAGAGCCCGATCGAGAACGCCCTGGAGCTGCTGGCGGTGTTGCCTGACGGCCTGCAGCTCAACCTGGTCTCGCACTCGCGCGGCGGCCTGGTTGCCGACCTGCTCTGCCTGCAGGATTTCGATCCGCTGATCGAGCTCTACAAAGCCGATCTGCCGGGCACTGGTGACGCCTACGAGAGCGAGGCTGCCGCGCAAGACGTGCGTCGCGACGTCGACTCGGCGCACGCCGGGCAGCGCGAGCAACTGCGCCAGCTGGCCAGGGTGCTGGCGGACAGGAAGCTGGTCGTGCAGCGCTACGTGCGGGTGGCCAGTCCGGCGCAGGGAACGCGGCTGGCCAGTGGCAACCTGGACCTCTTCCTGTCCGGGATGCTGACCCTGATCGGGCAGGTGCCGTTCTTTTTCGGCAACCCCTTCTATTCGGCTTTCAAACGGGTGGTGCTGGAAATCGCCCACAAGCGCACCAACGCGCATCTGGTTCCCGGCATCGAAGCGATGTTGCCGGATTCACCAATGGCGCGCCTCTTGCGCGACGCACCGGTGCGCGCCGGGATCGAGATGGCGGTGATCGCTGGCGACATCGAAGGCGGCAACCTGCTCAAACGTCTCGGTGTCCTGCTCACCGACTATCTGCTTTTCGACAACGTCGACAACGACCTGGTGGTCGATAGCGACTCGATGTTTGCCGGCATTGCGCCGCAGGCGCGGGCACGGGCGCTGTTCGATCGCGGTGCCGAGGTCTCGCATTTCCGCTACTTCACCAACATCGACACGCGCCTTGCCCTGCGCGACTGGTTGGTGGCCGGCGAGGTCCTGCCGCTGACGGCTTTCCAGGCCTTGCCGGGTCCCTTCTCGGATGGCGAGGCAAGCGCGGTGGAGGAGGGCTCGGGCGCAGGCCGCAGGCGTGCTGCGCGTGCTGAGCGTGCCATATCGCGCTCGCCGGAGACGCCTCGTGCCGATTTGCCGGTGCTTGTCGTGCTGCCCGGGGTGATGGGTTCGCACCTGTCGGTGAATGGTCAGGACCGGGTGTGGTTCGACCCGCTGGATATCGCCAGCGGTGGCCTGAGCAAAATTGCCTGGGAGCAGTCGGGCGTCGAGGCCGAGAAGCTGTTCGAGATGTTCTACGGCGATATCTGCACGTATCTGTCGGCCAGTCACCGCGTCGAGCCCTTCGCCTACGACTGGCGGCAACCGCTGGATGTGCTCGCCGAGCGCTTTGCCGAATTCCTCGATCGCTTGCTGCGCGAGACCACGCAGCCGGTGCGCCTGCTCGCGCACAGCATGGGCGGACTGGTGGTGCGCGCCAGCATTCACAAGCGCCGTGCAGTGCTCGACGCGCTGATGGCGCGCGACGGTGCGCGCCTGGTGATGCTCGGGACGCCCAATCAGGGCGCCTACTCGATGGTCGAGAACCTGCTCGGCAAGGGTGATACGCTGCGCTCGCTGGTGCGTCTCGACGTTCGCCACGATATGCGGGAAGTGCTGCAGATCGTCTCCGGTTTTCGCGGTGCGCTGCAGTTGCTGCCCAAGCGCGGCTTCGTCGATACCTTCCAGGGGCAGCCCGACGGTGGCGACGACAAGCAGGATTTCTGGCTGGCCAAGACCTGGGTCAACTACCAGGAGAAAGTCTTCGATTTCTGGTTCGGAAACGGCAATTCGGCGACACCGAGCCAGCCACAGCTCGACGCGGCGAACTGGCTTTGGCAACAGGACGGCGAGGCAAGGCCGGCGCTCCCCGAGGCCTATGCAAGCAAAGCCGTCTATGTCTTTGGGGTGGCGCGCAATACCCCGTGCGGAATACGCGAGGTGAAAGGGCGCCTGAAAATGGTCGGCACCAGCCAGGGCGACGGCACTGTCACCTGGGCTTCCGGGCGCATCGGCAATGTCGCCAGTCACTACTATCTGCCCGCCAAGCATGGCGATCTGCCGTCGACCAGCGCGTACTTTCCGGCGCTTGGCGAACTGCTGAGCAGCGGCGTCACCAGCGCCCTGCTGAGCAGCCCGCCGGCGGTGCGCGGCGAAGAGCAGCCGCTACCGCTGACCTACGATGCCGGGCCGCCGACGCTCGACGGCGGCGAGGCCGTGGCACGCGGTCTGCTCGGCGGTTCGCCGCGCAGTCGTGTCGCGGCGCGGCCGAAGCGCCGCCTGGAGGTCAAGGTCAAGGCCATGGACCTGCGTTTCCTGGCCCAACCCGTTCTGCTCGGTCACTACGAGCAGGATCCGATTGCTGGCGCCGAGGCGCTGATCGACAGCGAACTACTCGATGGTGACCTCACCCAGCGCTACAACCTCGGCCTTTACGCCGGCCCGCGCGGCACGGCGAGCGTCGTCCTGCGCGTTCCCAACGAGCAGGAGCGCCGCCGCGGCAGCCTCACTGGGGCGATTGTTACCGGTCTTGGCGCCTACGACGGCAACCTCAGTGTCGGCGATCTGATCGAGGCGGTGCGCGCCGGTGTCCTGCGCTACCTGCTGCAGGTCATCGACGTCCTGGGCAAGGACGAACGCGAACTGCCGCTGGCGGCGCTGTTGCTCGGTTACAACTCTTCGGCGAACCTCTCGGTCGCGGCGTCTGTCGAGGCGTTGTTGCGTGGCGTCATGGAAGCCAACGCACGTTTCTACGAGACGACACGACTCGATATTCGCGTGGCTCGCCTTGACATCGTCGAGCTCTATCAGGATACGGCGATTACCGCCGTCTACGCGCTGCGGCGAATGCCCGACCGGCTCGCCGAACTGACCCGGCGCTATGACGTGGCGCTGGTCTGTTGGCCGGAGCTCGAACAGGGCGAAGGCCTGCGTCGGCGCCTGTTCGACAGCGGCAATCCGAGTTACTGGCCACGGCTGATCGTCACCGACGCCGATCGCCACGAGCAGGGCCTGGCCGTTCGCCTGCCGGCGTGCGACGGCGCCAAGGCCGGCGACACTGGCCAAGGGGGCGCCTCGCAAGGTGCGCCGCGACAGCGCACGGCGATCGCCGAACGGCTACGCTTTCTCTACGTCGGCCAGCGTGCGCGCGCCGAGTCGGTGGTCCTCCAGCGGCAACCGGGCCTGGTCGAAAAACTCGTGCGCCAGCAGATCCAGAGGCCGGTGTGGCGCGAGGACTTCGGTCGCGTGCTCTTCCAGTTGATGGTGCCGCACGACTTCAAGGATGCCGCACGACAGCTCGAAAGCATCGTCCTGGTGGTCGACGACTACACTGCCAACCTGCCGTGGGAATTGATGTTTGCCGATGATCAGCGGGGTGCGGGGGAAAAGCTGCCACTGGCCTTGCGTACCCCGGTGGTACGGCAGCTTGCGGCCATGCAGTTCCGTCGCCAGGTGCGGCAGGGGCTGGAGCGCACGGCCTTTGTCGTTGGCAATCCATCCGTTGACGGTTTTGTTGCGGCTTTTCCGGATCGGCGGCAGCCAGATGCCCTCGACCCGCCACCGCTGCCGGGCGCAGAGGAGGAAGCTACGCAGGTGGCTGCCATCCTGCAGGGCCTTGCCTACCAGGTAGTCGCCGAGATCGGCAGCGACCGCAACGCATCTGACGTGCTGACACGCCTCTACCAGCAGCCCTATCGGCTGCTGCATATCTCGGCGCACGGTATTTTCGACCAGCAGCACGTCGATGGCTGCCGCCGTTCGGGCGTCGTTCTTTCCGATGGTCTGTTGATTACTGCCGCCGAGATCCGCGCCATGGAAAGCGTGCCCGAACTCGTTTTCCTGAGCTGCTGCCACCTTGGCAAGGTCGATACGGGCAGCGCCAAGGGAGCAAACGACAACAGCGGCGAGCGCACGCTGCAAGACGGCAACCTGTTGGCGGCCAGCGTCGCGCGCGAGTTGATCAATATCGGTGTGCGTTGCGTGGTCGTTGCCGGCTGGGCAGTGGACGACAAGGGTGCGATGATCTTCGGCAAAGCTTTCTACGAGAGCCTGCTGCTCGAAGGCCGCCCCTTCGGGCAGGCGGTTTTCGAAGCCAGGCGGGCGGTGTGGCAGGCCAATCGCGAAGACATCACCTGGGGCGCCTACCAGGCCTATGGCGAACCGGGTTGGCTGGCCGAGCCGCGCCTGTCGGGCAAAGCCGCTGCCGCGGTCGCCTATGTCTCGCCCGACGAATTGCTCGACGAACTGTCCAGTCGCCGTGCGGCGCTGGCGCGTGCCAGTGAGCGGCAGACCCGGCGCGAGCTTGACGCGCAGGTGAGCAGCATCGAGGCTTTGCTCAGGGAGCGTTGTCCGGCAGGCTGGTTACGCCTACCGGTCCTGCAGTCGGCGCTGGCGAGCGTGTGGGCGGACCTCGGTGAATTCGCCAAGGCGCGGGCGGCTTACCTCGACGCGATCCAGTCCGAAGATGGTGACGGTCGGGTGCCGATACGCGACATCGAGCAGTTGGCCAATATCGAGGCGCGCATGGGCGAGCAGGATGAAGGTGACGAAGGTGACGATAAGGACGGCAGCGCACTGAACTTGATCGAGAGCGCGCTCGAACGTCTGCGCGCTCTCGACGCTCTGGTCTCGCATGCGGCGGGTGAGGCGGCTAGCGGTCAGGTCAATAGCGAACGTTGCGCACTGCGCGGCAGTGCTGCCAAGCGCAAGGCCAATGTTTTTGCACGCCGGGCGCTCGCCGCCGACGCCGCGACGGGAAGCGTGAGCGAAGCGGGCAGCAAAGGGGGGCAGCTGGGAAGTGAGGGCGCGCTGGCGCAGATGGACCAGGCTTTGCGCGACAGCGCTGGTTTTTACCGGCAAGGCGAGGGACGGCCGGGCGATGCGGCTTTCCGATCCTACAACGCGCTCAACCGGCTGGCGATCGAGGCTTTGTTGGTGCCGGCAGATGGCGAGCGGCAAGGGGAGGGGGAGGGCAACGCGGCCAACACCGACATCGAGGCCATTGCCCTGGCGCGTTACTGCCGTTCCGCGGCCCGCGACGCTTACGCCCGCAGTGCCGATTTCTGGGACGCGATGCGCGAGCCTGAGGCGCTGCTCGTCGAGCACCTGCTCGATGCTCGGCTCATGCAGTCCGGAGCTGTCGGCCAACTGGCGTTCGACGAAGTGACGCGTGCTTACCAGGAGACGCTGTCCTCTCTTTGCCTCAAGCCGAAGCAACTCGACTCGGTGCTTGCGCAGATTTGCCTGTTGTCGCGATTCTGTGACGCTCGCTCCCTCGCTCACGATCATGGTCACGGGGGCGGCGGCTGGCAGTTGGCGGCCGACCGCCTGATCGCCCTTGCTGAAGGCCTCAGGCCCGGCGCATGCCAGCGCGGCGATCGCCCGCATGGTGCGACGCCGGTTGCGGCGGCGTTGGCGAAAGCGCTGCCGTCGAAGGCAGCGGCCAGTGCCGGGCGTCAACGCGCGACGCGGAAACGCTAGGTGCGTTTGTCGCCTCCGCCGCTTGTGGTAGGGGACGCGCACAGCCATTTTTCCATCAACCATCCTTGAGAAAGGATCGCCATGATGCAGAAGTTCCGGTCTTTCCTCTCAGCCCTTGTCCTCGTCAGCTTCCTCACGGCTTGTGCCGGCGCGCTGACTGGCGTGTCGGCACAGGTCATGACGCTTAGGCAGGCATGAAGGCACACGCTTTCGTCGTCATGCCCTTCGGCAGCAAGCGCGGGCCCGATGGGCAGCTGATCGACTTCAATCGGGTCTACGCCGAGTACATCTGGCCAGCGCTGAAGGCGGCCGGGATGGCAGTTTTCAAGGCCGACGAAGAGGAGCGTCCCGGCGATATCCTGGATGACATGTTCCAGGAACTGCTGCTCGCCGATCTGGTGGTCGCCGATCTGACGCTGGACAATCCCAATGTCTGGTATGAGCTCGGTGTCCGGCACGCGCTGCGCGCGCGTGGCGTGGTGCTGGTGCAGGGGCCACGGGCCAGCCAGCCCTTCGACACCTATACCGATCGCAAGCTGCGCTACACGCTGCGCGACGGTGCCCCTGACCCGGCCACTCTGGCGGCTGACTGTGCCGCCTTGACGGCGATGGCGCTGGCCAGCATGGCCAGCTCGACGCGGCGCAAGGTGAGCCCGGTTTTTAAGCGCATTCCCAATCTTGAACAGCCGCAGTGGCGGCAGCTGCTGCTCGAACAGCACAACGAGTTTTCCGACGCCCATGCCAGCTGGGATCGGCGAATGGAGATCGCGCGGCAGAAAAACCGTCCCGGCGATATTCTGCTGCTCGCCGACGAGACGCCAATCCGCGCCCTGCACCGTGAAGCCAAGCATACCGCCGGCAACGCCTTGCTCAAGCTCAAGCAGTATCAGCTGGCGCTCGAGCAGTTCGATCTGGCGCTGGCCATCGACGCTGATGACAAGGCCAGCCGGGAGAAAAAGGCGGTCTGCCTGGGTCGCCTGGGCCGCTTCGAGGAGGCGCGCGAATGGGTGCGGCAACTGACCCGTGACTATCCTCGCGATGCCGAATGCTGGGCACTGCTCGGGCGCGTCGAAAAGGAGAACTGGCTGGCGCGCTGGCGCCGGCCAGGGCTGACGCCGGCAGAGATGCACGCTGCCGCCAAGCATGAGAATGCGGCGCTTGGCGAGGCCATTGACCCCTACTACCAGGCCTTCATCGCCGACCCGGCGCATCATTACTCGGGGATCAACGCGCTGACCTTGCAACTTCTGCGCCAGCATTGTGGCGGCGAGACCAGCCAGACGGTGATCGACAACCTCATCGGTGGTGTCCTCTGGGCCAGCCTGACTGCCCAGGAGCGCAATCGCAAGGACTACTGGGCGCGCGCCAGCTACGCCGAACTCTGTTTGCTGGTCAATCCGCCGGCGAGTATCGGCAAGGAGTACGCGAACATGGTGGCGGCGGCCAACGGCGACTGGTTCGCGCTCGATTCGAGTCGCCAGACGCTGCAGCTTCTGCGCGATATCGACTTCCGGCCAGCCGAGACGGCTGCGGCGCTGGCCATCGTCGAACGCGAGATCGAGCGCAGCAGTCCGCCGTTCGAGCCCCGCCAGGTGCTGCTCTTCAGCGGTCACATGATCGATTCCGCCGGCCGCCAACCGCCGCGTTTTGCTGCCGAGAAGGAGGCGCTGGCGGCAGCGAAGATCGCCGAGGCGCTCGATCAGCTCGCCGCGGGGCCAGGGGACCTGGCGCTAGCGCAGGCCGCCAGTGGCGGCGACCTGCTGTTTCTGGAAGCGTGTCAGGCGCGCGGCGTCCGCCTGCAAGCGATGCTCCCTTTCGAGGAGCCCGAGTTCATCGAGCGCTCGGTTCTGCCGGCGAGCAACGGCGAGCACTGGCGGCAGCGCTACTTCACGCTGACCAGCATGCTTGCCGAGGAGCCGCGGATCATGCCGGCGGAACTCGGTACGCCGCCAAGGGACGAGCGCGGCGAAGCGGCGAATGCTTTCGAGCGCTGTAACCTCTGGCTACTGTACACCGCCCTAGCCTGGGGGGTCGACAAGGTGCGTTTCATCTGCCTGTGGGATGGCGGTGGCGGCGACGGCCCGGGCGGAACCGCGCACATGTACCACGAAGTCAAGCGTCGCACCGGACGGGTGAGCTGGCTCGATACGCGCAAGCTGTGGTGAGCCGCGGCTCACCCGCCGGGGGTTAATGTGAAAGTCGCGCAAGCGACTCACGAAACTCCCTTCTCCCCTCGCGGGAGAAGGGGCAGGGGAAGAGGGAAACGGTCATGACTTTCATCATCAGGGGTGTCTCGACATGTCATGACCGTCAGCGCCTCATGGCTCGATGCGCGTTCCGAGGACTTTCAGGAATTTGGCCAGCCAGTCTGCGTGTGCGGGCCAGGCCGGTGCGCTGACCAGATTGCCATCGACCAGCGCCTCATCGATCGGGATGTCGGCGAAGCTGCCACCGGCCGCGCGGACTTCGGGCGCGCAGGCTGGATAGGCGGAGCACGAGCGCCCCGCCAGCACACCGGCGGCAGCCAGCAGTTGCGCACCGTGGCAGATGGCGGCGATCGGTTTGCCGGCGCTGGCGAAATGCTGAACCATGGCGATCACTGCCGGGTCGAGGCGCAGGTATTCGGGCGCGCGGCCACCGGGAATGACCAGCGCGTCGTAGTCTTCGGCGTTCACGGTGGCGAACTCGGCGTTGAGCGTGAAGCGGTGTCCCGGCTTTTCGCTGTAGGTCTGGTCGCCTTCGAAATCGTGGATTGCGGTGCGTACCTGTTCGCCGCCAATTTTGCCCGGGCAGACGGCGTGCACGGTATGGCCGACCATCTGCAGGGCCTGGAAGGGAACCATCGTTTCGTAGTCCTCGGTGAAGTCACCGGTGATCATCAGAATCATTTTTGCGGCCATTTGGGTCTCCTTGGGGTGAGGGAAACGAGCGCTCGAAAGAAGCGTCACGAAGTTGATACGCAAGGATTGTATACAAAGCCTGTCGAATGCGCAGGCACTGCCGGGCGGCAGTTGCCGGGACGGTGTCGGGCGGCGTGCCTTTTCCCTGGAAAGGGAAGGGCGTTGGATTAGCGGTTATTATTAAGCTGTCGCCAACCTGAACTGCGCCCGCAGCTGCCATTGCGGAGGCCACGCCAGCCACGCCGGCCACCAAGCCACGCCGGCCGAGTTGGCAGCTTGTCCAGCGGTGGAAACGAGCCCGATTGCGCAATTGCCTGCTGCCCGATGTCGGTCCGACGTTGGCCCGATTGTTTCGTGTATCTCGTGCACAACCCTGCGGAGGTCTTCCATGTCGCATTCGCCGTTCAATACGCTGTCCCGCTTCTCTCCGCCTGCTCAGCCGGAGGCGCTGTTCTACTCGCTGCCGGCGCTGGCCGCGGCCGAGATCGGCAACATTGCCCGCCTGCCGGTGTCCCTGCGCATCGTGCTGGAATCGCTGCTGCGCCACTGCGATGGCCATCGGGTCACGGAGAGGAATATCCGCGAGCTCGCGCAGTGGCAGCCAAGCGCACCACGCAGCGAGGAGATTCCCTTTGTCGTCGCGCGTGTGGTGCTGCAGGATTTCACCGGCGTGCCGTTGCTCTGCGATCTGGCGGCGATGCGCCACGCAGCACAGGCCAGCGGCCACGATGCGCGCTGCATCGAGCCCCTGGTACCGGTCGATCTGGTCGTCGATCATTCGGTGCAGGTTGACCACTACGGCACCCCGCAGGCGCTGGAGCAGAACATGCGCCGGGAGTTCGAGCGCAATCACGAGCGCTATCAGTTCATGAAGTGGGGCATGCAGGCTTTCAACACCTTCCGTGTCGTACCTCCCGGCGTGGGCATTGTGCACCAGGTCAACCTCGAACATCTCTTCGCCGGCGTTCGCCGCCAGGAAACTGCAGGCGGCAGCCTGTGTTTTCCGGACACACTGGTCGGTACCGACTCGCACACGACGATGATCAATGCCGTCGGCGTCGTCGGCTGGGGCGTCGGTGGCATCGAGGCCGAAGCGGCGATGCTCGGGCAGCCGGTCTATTTTCTGACTCCGGATGTGGTCGGCGTCGAATTGGTCGGGCGCTTGCGGGAAGGGGTCACGGCGACCGATCTGGTGCTGACCGTGACCGAGCTGTTGCGCCGCCAGAAAGTGGTCGGTACCTTCGTCGAGTATTTCGGTGAGGGTGCCAGTACCCTGACCGTCACCGACCGCGCGACATTGGCCAATATGGCGCCCGAGTACGGTGCGACGATGGGTTTCTTCCCGGTTGACCAGAAGACCGTCAGCTACCTGCGCACCACCGGCCATAGCGAAGCCGACTGTGAGCTCTTCGAAGCCTATTTTCGTGCCCAGGGACTGTTCGGCATTCCCCGTGCTGGCCAGATCGACTACTCGCGCAGCGTACGCCTCGACCTCGCCAGCATCGTTCCCTCCCTGGCCGGCCCGAAGCGCCCGCAGGACCGCATCGCGCTGCCCGATATGGCGAGCAAATTCAATGCCTTGTTCAGCGCGCCGGAAGCGGATGACGGCTTCGCCCGGCCGCCCGAGACGCTGACCCAGCGCTACCCGTGCGAACGGCCCGGCGTTGATCTTGGCAATGGTGATGTGCTGATTGCGGCGATCACCTCGTGCACCAATACCAGCAATCCGGCGGTGATGATCGCCGCCGGATTGCTGGCCAGGAAAGCGGTGGCCCGTGGCCTGCAGGTGCAGGCGCACATCAAGACTTCGCTGGCGCCCGGCTCACGCGTGGTCACCGACTACCTGGAGAAGGCGGAACTGCTGGCACCGCTCGCCGAACTTGGCTTCGCGCTGGCCGGCTACGGTTGCACGACCTGCATCGGCAACGCCGGCGACCTCGATCCGGCCTTCAACAAGGCGATCACCGAGAACCAGCTGGTCGTTGCGGCGGTGCTTTCCGGCAACCGCAATTTCGAGGCGCGCATCCATCCCAATCTGCGCGCCAATTATCTGGCTTCGCCGCCGCTGGTGGTGGCTTTCGCCATCGCCGGGCGCGTCAACATCGATCTCGACAGCGAAGCCCTGGGCATCGGCGCCGATGGCCAGCCGGTTTTTCTGCGCGACATCTGGCCGACGTCGGAAGAAGTCGACGCGGTGCTGCCTCTGGCGCTCGATCCGGAAACCTTCCGCCGTCGCTATGCCGATGTCGGCGCCGATCAGGATCTGTGGAATGCCATTCAGGCGCGTAGCGGCGCGGTCTACGACTGGCCGCCATCGAGTTACATCGCGCGCCCGCCATTTTTCGAGCTGCCCGCCCTGCCGGCAGGCGATATCACCGGTGCGCGCGCGCTGCTGCTGCTCGGCGACTCGGTGACTACCGACCATATTTCGCCGGCCGGTGCTTTCGGCGAGGCGACGCCGGCGGGCAGCTGGCTCAAGGCCCAGGGCGTCGAGCGCGCCGACTTCAATTCCTATGGCGCACGCCGTGGGCACCATGAAGTCATGATGCGCGGCACTTTTGCCAACGTCCGCATTCGCAACCTGATGTTGCCGGCAGACGCCGCCGGGCGCCGACCAGAGGGCGGCCATACCCTGCTCGATGGTCAGCAGACGACGGTCTACGAGGCGGCGATGGCCTACCTTGAGCGCGCTACGCCGAGCATCGTCGTCGCCGGCGAAGAGTACGGCACCGGCTCTTCGCGCGACTGGGCGGCCAAGGGAACGCGGCTACTCGGCGTGCGTGCGGTGATTGCGCGCAGCTTCGAACGCATTCACCGCGCCAACCTGGTCGGCATGGGTGTGCTGCCACTGCAGTTCATGGCCGATGACTCGGCGACGGTGCTGCAGCTGCGCGGTGACGAGAGCTTCGAGATCCTGGGTCTGGGCCCGGATCTGATGCCCATGCAGAACCTTACCCTGGCCATCGTACGCGCCGACGGTGAGCGCCTGGAGCGCCCACTGCTGTGCCGCATCGATACACCGATCGAGGTTCAGTACTACTGGTCGGGTGGCATCCTGCCCTATGTCTTCGGTGAACTGATGGCCGAAGCTGCGGCCAGTCGCTGAGGGCAGGAAGCCGGCGGCAAGGGCTGGCGCCGCGCCGGCCCTTGCCGCCTGTTTCATCGCTACGGGCGCGGTGTTCCTGATCGCCTGCTGCATCCGCCAACTTGCCGCCATGCTCCGGGAGACCCGCTTGCCGTCTCGCATCTCAATCAGCACCGTCCCTTCGGCGAGCGCGATTCCGCGCCGGGCGTGGGATCGCCTCTGCCCTGCCGGTCATCCTTTCCTGAACGCCGATTTCCTGACCATCATCGAGGAGCATGGCGCGGCGGCGCGCGAATGGGGATGGGCTGCTCGCCATCTGGTGGCCAGCGACGCAAGCGGTGCCGTCGTCGGCCTTCTGCCGCTCTACCTGAAGACCCATTCGCATGGCGATTTCATCTACGACTGGTCGTGGGCCGCCGCCTATCGGCAGCTTGGTCGACAGTACTACCCGAAGTTGATGAGCTGCCTGCCGCACACGCCGGTGGCCGGACCACGCTTGCTGGTTGCCGCCGGGCCGCAGGCGACTGGCGCTCGCCAGGCCTTGCTCGATGGCGCCAGGGCGCTGCTGAGCAGCGCCGGTTTGTCGTCATGGCACGTGGCCTTGCCGGCCGACGCCGAAGCAAGGATGTTGCAGAGCGAGGGCTTGTTGATCAGCCACGACGTGCAGTTCCACTGGATCAACCCGGGTTGTGGCGATTTTGACGGCTATCTGGCGAGCTTCAGCGCCGCCAAGCGCCGCAAGGTGCGCGCTGAAAGACGGCGGGTGCAGGAAAGCGGCCTGGCGATCGAAATCAGGCACGGCGATCAGATCGATCCCGCCGAATGGCCGCTGCTGCACGCCCTCTACGCCGATACCTTCGAGAAGTTCAACAATCACGCCGTTTTCTCGGCGGCCTGTTTCGCCGCTCTGGGGACGGCGCTGGGTCGCTGCATGGTCGCTTTCATCGCTCGCGATCACGGCTTGCCGGTGGCCGTGGCGATCTGTTTTCGCAGCGACGAAGCGCTCTATGGACGCTACTGGGGCTGCCGCGGCAACTACCACAGCCTGCACTTCGAACTCTGCTTCTACCAGGGCATTGCCTATTGCCTGCAGCAGGGCCTGGCACGCTTCGAGCCCGGCGCCGGCGGCGAGCACAAGCTGTCACGCGGCTTCACGCCGACCGCCGTGCATTCTGCGCACTGGATCGCCGATCCTGAAATGCGCGCCCTGCTTGCCCGTCATCTGGCGCTGCAGGAGCAGGCGCTGGCCGACTACCGCGAGCAGGCGGCAGAGCACTTGCCGTTCCGGCGAGATCTGTGGTCGCCGTCAGCCGCCTGAAGTGGCCAAGCGGCATCGCCAGGAGTCGGCGCTGCCCGCTATTCCAGACTGACGGCAATGGCGCGCAGCGCTTCCAGGCCGCTGGCAGCGATAGCGAGGCCTTGGCCAGCTTTTCCGTCTTTGCCGCGTTTTTCATCGGGTAGTTGCGCTTCGCTGGGGTTGATACGGATCAGAGCTCCCTTGAGGCGCTCGCCGAGCAGGCGCACGGTCGGGATGTTGGTGCCGGCGCCGACTTCGATGATCAGCAGGCGCTCGACGCGTCGCAGCCAGGCTTGCAGGCGGCGATCCTGGGCGTCGCTGCGCTGCCCCAGCCATCCCCAGTCGCCGAACATCAGGATGTTCGGGCGGGCGATTTTCCGGCAGCGGGGGCAGAGCGGCAAGTCGCCGGTCAGCAGACACTGTTCTTCGTCGATCTCGGGTTCGAAGTCGTCGGCGGGCCAGATGCTGTCGCGGTCAGCGTTACAGCCAGCGCTGCACTGCAGGTGATGGATGGAGCCGTGGCATTCGCTGAGGCGATGGTCGGGAAAGCCTGCTTTCTGGAACTGTCCGTCGACATTGCTGGTGAACACGAAACTGCCATGTGCCAGCCTTTCGCCGATCCGGCGCAGGATGGCGAAGCCCGGGTGGGGAATGGTCTGCCGGTAGAGCTGCAGGCGATGCCCGTAGAAGCCCCAGGCGAGGCGGGGCTGGCGCTCGAACGCGGCCGGATTGGCAATCTGCTCAAAGGCGATGCGCGCGCGACCGAGCGCCGGGTAGGCGCCCCAGAAACCCTGCGTGCCGCGAAAATCGGGCAGGCCTGAATCGACACCGATGCCGGCGCCGGCCGTGATCAGCAGGCCGTCGGCCTGGGCGATCAGTTCCGCGCAATGCTGGTAGTCGGTAGGCACTTACAGCCCGCGTGCCCAGGATGGCCGCAGCGACGCGCCTTGCGGATCGGTGATTGCCTGCCGCAGCTGCTGCAGCAAGCGCTGCTTGTCGGTGCCCAGTGTGCCCTTGAGCACCAGCCAGTTCGACGCGTGGTCGCTGCGGAAAACCGTGCGTTTGAGTTGCAGTTGGTCGACAAAACTTTCCATTTCGACGAACAGCTCGTGCTGACTCAGCGGCCGCCAGCCCGGGAAGCCGCCACGGAAGCGTTCCTCGCCGCGTGGGAAACTGACCACCAGCGTTGCCAGATATTCGGGCTGCGTGGCGTTGAGCAGGCGCGCCGAGTTCTCGGCGTGGCGCAAGGACAGTGCCGGGCCGGCGAGGCCATTGAGAATCATCACCGAGCGTGTGATGCCGGCGGCGCCGAGCTTGTCGAGCGCGGCACGCGTCGATTCGAAAGTCTCGCCCTTAGTGACCCGTTCGAGGACTTCATCGTCGCCGGATTCGGCACCGACGTAGGCGATCGACAGGCCCGCGGCGGCCAGTTCGCGCAGTTCGTCGACCGATTTGCGGCGCAGATTGCGCGGCAGGCAGTAGCTCGATACGCGGCGCACGGCCGGCAGGTGCTTGCGGATGGCGTCGAGGACGGCGAGCAGGCGGCGCGTCGGGAGTACCAGGGCGTCGCCGTCGGCCAGGAAGACGCGCCGGACCTCGCTGCCGAAGCGTTCGCCGCTGCGCTGTATGCTCTCCAGCACCTCGCTCTCGTCGCGGGCACGAAAGCGTTTCTGCGCCGCGGTGTACATTTCGCAGAACGTGCAGTGATTCCACGAGCAGCCGTCGGTGATCGGCAGGATCAGCGACGCGGCTTCGCTGGGCGGCCGGTAAACAGGTTCGATGTAACGGATCGGGAGGACGGATGGCATGGTATTCGGGAGCGCGGGAGCGGCAAGCGGCGAGTGAACAAGCCCATAGTAGCCTGCTTTCCTCCTCTTGGTGATGGTCGCCAGGCGGCGATGGCGGTCTTGGGCGATTGCCGGAAAAGAACGTACCAGATTGCGCCGGATTTTCGGTTGGCTTCAAGGCGCGACAACGGGCGCATAGTCGAACTATGTAACTGTTGTCGTAACACAGAAGACGAGCGAAAAGACAAGCAAGATGGAATGTTATTTGACAGAAGTCGCCTTAGCTCTTGCGCGCGCGGCGCGAGGGTGCTTGCCCTTCCGGGCCGGCGCGCACCAGTGCATAGTCGGCGCTGCGCACTTCGCGCAACAGCATGTCGGTTTCGGCATTGCTGATGCCCAGCGATTCCAGGGTTTCGGCCGCCAGGCGCAGGCTGGCTTCGAGTGTCTCGGGATAGGCTTTGCTGACGCCGGCGCGCAGCAGGGCATCGCAGCTGGCCAGGTCGCGCGCGCGGGCGACGATGCTCACCTGCGGCAGTTGCGAGCGAATCAGCGACGCGGCGCGAACGGCGGTGTGCCGCTGGTCGATGGTCAGCACCACCAGGTCGACGTTCTGCAAGGACGCAGCGATCAGTAACTGCGGGTCGCCGAGGTCACCGTAGAACACCGGATGACCTTCGGCGCTCCATTTGGCGACCAATACGGCGTCGGTATCGAAGGCGACGTAGGAGATGCCGGTACTGGCCAGGATGGTTCCTACGGTGTGGCCGACGCGGCCATAGCCGCCGATCACCACGCGCACTGCCGATTCGCTGCCCTGCCCGGAGTAGCGGAAGCTCTGGTCAACGCCAACGGGCGCCGACGCGGCGCGTTGCGCCAGCCAGTTGCCGAGCTTTACCAGCATCGGGGTGAGCAACATGGTGAGTGAAATGACGGCCGCAGCCATGACGAAGACGAGATCGTCGATGATCCCCAGCGCTTTCGCGGCGCCGAAGAGCACGAAGCCGAACTCGCCGCCCTGCGCCAGCAGAAAGGACACTTTCAAGGCGATGCGGCGCCCGCTTCCGAAGCTCAGACAGAGCAGGTAGAGCACGAGGACTTTGATGACGATGATCGCCAGCACGTGCAGGCCGAACTCGAAGGGGTGCTGGACCAGCACTCCCACGTCCAGCGACATGCCGACGGCGACGAAGAAGAGGCTCATCAGCAGCCCCTTGTGCGGCTCCATGCCAGCCTCGATCTGCAGGCTGTAGCGTGAGGTCGAGAGCATCATTCCCATCAGGAAGGCGCCCAGGGCCATGGACATGCCGGCATGGTGCATCGCCCAGGCGGCGATGAACACGGCGCCCATTGCCGCCAGCAGGAAGGCTTCGCGGTTGTTCCGGCGCGCCAGATGGTCGAGGATCCGCGGCACCAGATAGCGGCCGCCACAGACCACCAGGGCGACCATCGCCGCTGCCAGGCCGAGCTGCTCCCACAGGGGCATGTCCTTGGGCAGGGGCCCGACGTCGGCGAGAACCGGCACCAGCGCCAGCAGTGGCACGATCGCCAGATCCTGCATCAGCAGCACGGCAAACGCTGTCTGACCGTGATGGCTGGCGATTTCGCCCTGATCTCTGAGCATTTGCACCACGAAGGCCGTGGAGGACAGGGCGAAACTGAAGCCGATCAGCAGCGCCGTGCTCCAGCGGTGCTCGAAGAGCCAGAAGTAGCCGGCGATCAGCAAAGCGGACAGAACGATCTGCAGCGAACCGAGGCCGAAGAGCGTGCGCCGTAGATCCCAAAGATGGCGTGGTTTCATCTCCAGGCCGATCAGGAACAGCAGCAGCACCACCCCGAGTTCGGTGAATTGGCGGACGTCGTCGACGTTGGCGGTAACGAAAGGCCCCGCCGTATGCGGCCCGACGATGATTCCGGTGACCAGCAGGCCAAGCACTGAACCGAGGCCGAAATGCCGAAACACGGTAACGGCGATCGCGGCGACGACCAGCAAGAGCACTGCGGAGTCAACGAAAGACTTGGGGTCCATGGTGCGCTGTCCGAGAACTCGCCGAAGTCGGTCGAGAGCTCAATACTAACGTGCTTTCGGCCTGCCGGCGCCCGCTCCGGTGGTGCTAAGATCACTCGCTTGGCCGGTTCGCCGCCTGCGGGCAGGGCGGGCCGTCGAGACTCACTGCATTGAGAAGGAGTGGCAGGTCATGAAGCATGAACACATTCTCGCCGGCTTGTCGCTGGCGCTTGCCTTGTCGCCTTTGGCTCTGGCGCAAAGTAACTCGCAGCTACAGTTACCGAGTAGCGTGGATGATTATCGCGAGTTGAAGCAAGCGCAACGTGGCGGGCCTTGCGAGCGCTGTGGTGTCGTCGTCGGGCTACGTTCGGAGAATCGCCAGGCGTCGGCTCGCCGCGATCCGGCCAACGCCGCCCGGCAGAACCCCGCGTCGCCCACTGCGCACATGGTGACGACACCGGTTCTCGCTTCCGGCACAATCGTCAAGGATGCGCGCCAGGCGGCGGCGCCGGTGCTGATCTACGTGCTCACCGTTCGCTACGAGGACGGCAGTTTCGCTTTCCTCGAACAGAGCGACGAGCCGACGGTGCTCAAGGGCGACCGGGTGCGGGTGGTCGAGGGCCGCGTCGAGCTACGCAACGACTAGCTGCAAGTTCAGTGGATTTCGGTGGCGTTCAGTCGAAGTAGTTGCGTGCCGTCTGGAAACGCTGCGCGTAGTAGCTGGCGGCCAGTTTGTCGATGCGCACCTGGCCGCGGGTCGATGGCGCGTGCACGAAGCGATCATCGCCGATGTAGATACCGACGTGCGAATAAGGGGCGTTGCGGGTGTTGAAGAAGACCAGGTCACCAGGGCGCAGCTCCGCGCGGTCCACCGGGCGGCCGTGACGCGCGATGTCGGCCGCGCTGCCAGCGACCTTGACGTCGGCTGCCTGTCGGTAGATGTAGCTGACCATACCGCTGCAGTCGAAGCCGGCTTCGGGGTTCTTGCCGCCGAAGCGGTAGTTGGTATCGACCAGCCCGAGCGCGAAGATCACCACGTCCATGCCTTTTTCGCTGGCCAGCGGTCTGTCGGCCGAACTGCTCGCTCGTGGCGCGGGGGTGCTGCCGCAGGCCACAAGCAGCAATGACAGGACGCTGGCGACGAGGATCTGTAGTACACGCATGACGCACAGTATAAACTGCGGTTTTCAGAAATACGGAGATTGTCATGCATCTGAACGATCCGCGCCTGTTGCGCTCCGACTGCTACATCGATGGTCGCTGGGAAGCCGCCGACGATGGCCGAACGCTGGCCGTCATTGACCCGGCAAGTGGTACAGCCATTGCCGATGTGCCGCTGATGACCGCTGTCGAGACGGTACGAGCGATCGATGCGGCTGCCGTCGCACTGCCGGAGTGGCGGGCAAAGACGGCCAAGGAACGCGCCGCGGTATTACGTCGCTGGTTTGACCTGATCCTTGAAAACACCGAGGACCTGGCGCAGTTGATGACTGCCGAATGTGGCAAACCGATTGTCGAGGCGCGTGGGGAGGTGGCTTACGGGGCGTCGTTTGTCGAGTGGTTTGCCGAAGAGGGCAAGCGTGCCTATGGCGAGAGCATTCCAAGCCCGGCCGCTGATCGGCGCTTGTTGACCATTCGCCAGCCGATCGGCGTCTGTGCGGCGATCACGCCGTGGAACTTTCCTCTGGCGATGATCACCCGCAAGGTGGCGCCGGCGCTTGCCGCCGGTTGTACGGTGGTCATCAAACCGGCCGAGCAGACGCCGCTAACGGCGCTGGCGCTGGCCAGGCTGGCACACGACGCCGAACTGCCAGCCGGCGTGTTCAACGTGCTGACCGGCGACCCGAAGACCATTGGGGCAACGCTGACCGCCAGCCCGGTGATTCGCAAACTGTCGTTTACCGGTTCGACCGAGGTCGGTCGCCTGCTGATGGCGCAGAGCGCGCCGACGATCAAGAAGCTGTCGCTCGAGTTGGGCGGCAACGCGCCATTCATCGTTTTCGATGATGCTGACGTCGATGCGGCGGTCGAAGGCGCGCTGATCGCCAAGTACCGCAATAGCGGACAGACCTGCGTCTGCGCCAACCGTTTTCTGGTTCAGGACGGCGTCTATGACGCTTTTGTGGCCAAGCTGGCCAGGCGCGTGCAGTCGCTGCGCGTTGGACCGGGAAGCGACGAAGGCGTCACGCAGGGGCCGTTGATCGACGAAGCTGCGTTGAGCAAGGTGCAGGCGCATATCGAAGACGCGCTGCGCAAGGGCGCACGGGTGGTGACCGGTGGCAGTCGTCATCAGCGTGGCGGCACTTTCTTTGAACCGACGGTACTCGCCGACGTGAGCAGCGATATGCGCGTTGCGCAAGAAGAAACCTTTGGCCCGGTCGCCCCGGTATTCAGGTTTGTCGACGAGGCGGAGGCAGTGCACATGGCCAACGACACCGAGTTCGGCCTTGCCGCCTACTTTTACTCGCGTGACGTGGCGCGTTGTCTGCGCGTCGGCGAAGCGCTCGAATACGGCATGATTGGCATCAATACCGGCTTGATTTCGAACGAGGTCGCGCCTTTCGGTGGTGTCAAGCAGTCCGGGCTGGGCCGCGAAGGCTCGAAGCACGGGCTTGATGAGTATCTCGAGATCAAGTACCTCTGCTTCAGTACCGTTTGACGCGCTGTCGGGAATTCCTCTGGCGACGATGCTGGTGCGGGGCGGCTGCAGTGATTTCGCTGTCCTGCACGAGGAAAGTCAGGCGATGGTGCTAATCAGCCAACTTCGCGATGCCTTGCATGCTGACCGCCGGTAGCCAGGCGGCAGCGCTGCCGCGGCCGGGGATCAGCGTCTGCGGTGCGATTTCGAGCAGCGGTGCGATGACGAAAGCGCGCAGGTGCATGCGCGGGTGCGGTATGCGCAGTCGCTGACTATCGACGGTCTGCTCATCGTAAAGCAAGAGGTCGAGGTCGAGGGTGCGTGGCGCGTGGTGATACTCGCGGCGGCGTCCAAAAAGACGTTCGATGGCGAACAGGGCGTCGAGCAGTTGCGGCGGCGTCAGGCGGGTGTGCAGGGCGGCGACGGCGTTGATGAAATCGGCCTGGCCGCGGATCGAGCGGTTTCCCACCGGCGCGCTGCGGTACAGTGACGACAGGCGCAGGAGTCGGCATTCGGCTACGCCGGCCAGCGCGCGACCAGCCGCACGGACCTGTGCCAGAGGGTCCGCCAGGTTGGCGCCCAGGGCGACGTAGGCCAGGTGCTCGCTGCTGGTGTCGGTGCAAGAAGTGGACGGGGATGGCAGTCTCTTGGCGTCCGCCCCGCGTTCTGCCGGCTGCGCGGCCTCGTCGCCCAGTACCGCAGCGTCACCGCGAGTCATTCCGCAGCGTCAGGGTTTTGCCCGGTGTCCTCGCTGGCGCGACGGCGACGGCGCCGGCGTTTCTTGACCGTGCCCGGTGCCGCCGGCAGGAGCATCGCCGCGCGGGCCTCATCGCTGGCGTGCAGAAACTCGGTCCACCAGTCGCCGATCTCCTGCGCGACTTCGCCGGACTCGACGCGCAGCAGCAGGAAGTCGTAGCCGGCTTTGAAACGTGGCTGCTGCAGGACGCCGTAGGCTCGCTTTCCGGAGCGCTGTTCGAAGCGCGGCTGCAGGGCCCAGATGTCCTTGATGTCGCCGGCGATGCGTCGGGTGATGGCGAGCTTTTCGGCCTGTACGTGCAGGACTTTGTCCATGGCCACGAAAAGTGACAGGATCGCGGGTTCTCCGCTGTTCTTTAGCGGCTCCCAGGTGGCCAGGACTTGATGCCAGAGCAGGGTGGCGAAAAGGAAGCCCGGTGAGATCGGTTTACCTTCCTCGACGCGCCGGTCGGTGGCCTCCAGGGCGAGCATCACGAAGCGTTCGCCGAGCGGCTGTTCGAGGATCACGTCGAGCAGCGGCAGGACGCCCTTGTGCAGTCCCTCTTCGCGCAGGCGCGTGACGCAGCGCAGCGCATGCCCGCAAGTGAGCAGCTTGAGCATCTCGTCAAACAGGCGCGATGGCGGCACGTTGTCGAGCAGATCGGCCATCTCACGGATCGGCCGCCGTGCCGCCGGGTCGATGGCCAGCCCGATCTTGGCCGCCAGACGCACTGCCCGCAGCATGCGCACCGGGTCTTCCCGGTAGCGTGTCTTGGGATCGCCAATCATGCGCAGGGTTTTCTGCTGCAGGTCGGCGAGGCCGTGGTGGTAGTCGATGATGGTTTCGGAACTGGGGTCGTAGTACAAGGCGTTGACCGTAAAATCGCGGCGGGCGGCGTCGTCCGACTGGCTGCCAAAAACGTTGTCGCGCAGCAAGCGGCCCTGCGCGTCGGTCTGTGCCTTGTTGCCGCCATGTGCACCTTCTTCGCCATGATGGCCGCGGAAAGTGGTCACTTCGATAGTTTCCGCGCCCATGCCGACGTGCACGATCTGAAAGCGGCGGCCAATGATCCGCGAGCGCCGGAAGCAGCGGCGGACCTGCTCCGGTGTGGCGTTGGTGGCGACGTCGAAGTCTTTCGGCGTCAATCCGGCAAGCAGGTCGCGAACCGCACCGCCGACGATGTAGGCCTGGTAGCCATTCTGCTGCAAGTCCTCGACGGTCTGCCGGCAGCCACGGCTGATCTGCTCCCGCTGCAGGCCGTGCTGGTCAACCGCGATCAGTGCCGGTTCGTTGCGTTTGTCGCTGCTTTTTCTTCCGAGAACGCGGGATATGAACTTGCGGATCATCGATGGATTCTTGTTCCTGTGTTGTGGTACTCCAGGCGCGGCATCATAGCCGATATTGCTTGCGCCATCAGCGATCGATCGGTGCTGCCGTCAGCCCAGGAGGCTGACGACCGGCCAGCCGGCGGATTCGGCGTGCGCGCGCAGCGTCGGGTCAGGGTCTACCGCCACCGGATGGCTGACCCTCGACAGCAAGGGCAGGTCATTCTGCGAGTCGCTGTAGAACCAGCTGCGCTCGAAACTTCCCCACCACAGGCCCATCGCTTCAAGCCAGGCCTCGACACGAATGATCTTGCCTTCGCGGAACGACGGTGTGCCCCGTGGCTGGCCTGTGAAGCGGCCGTTCTCGTGGGCAGGAATGGTGGCAATCAGATGCGCGATACCGAGATTGCGGGCCAGCGGCGCGGTGACGAAGCTGTTGGTAGCGGTGACGATGGCGCACAGTGCATCGCTGTCGAGGTGCTGGCGAACCAGGGCGCGTGCCTTGCCACCGACGATCGGCAGGATGTGTCGGCTCATGAACTCGCCGAGCCAGGCGTCGAGTACCTCGCGTGGGTAGCGCGTCAGCGGCTGCAGCTGGAAATCGAGGAAGAGCTCGATATCGAGCGTGCCGGCCTTGTACTGCTCGTAAAACGCGAGGTTGCGCGCTTCGTACAAGGCGCGGTCGAGCACCCCTTTGGCGATCAGGAACTGCGCCCATTCAAAGTCGCTGTCACCAGCGATCAGGGTATTGTCAAGATCAAAAAGAACAAGATCCATGGGTAGGCCTTTCGGGCAGCTTAGAGCTGCAGTGGCGCCTGCAGGACTTCGCGCAGCAAGCTCAGGGTGACCGGGCGTTTATGTTCCAGCGAGTAGCGGTCGATGGCCATCAGCAAGGCGCTTAGGCTGCGCATGTCGCGCGGTGCGCGCAGGAAAAGGTAGGCCAGAGCGTCCGCTGGCAGGGTCAGCCCGCGTGCCCGGGCCTGCTCGCCGAGCGCAGCCAGTTTCTCGGCGTCGCTCAAGGGTTGCAGTCGGTAGACCAGGCTGCTACCGAGCCGGGTACGCAGATCCTCGCGCAGGACGAGTTGTCGCGGGGGCACGCTGGCCGTCGCGAGGAGGCGCCCGGCGCTGGCGCTTAGGCGATTGATCAGGTTGAAAAGGCTGATCTGTCCGCCGGCGCTAAGTGCTTCGACGTTGTCGACGGCGTAGGCGCTGTCGTTCGGCGCGCATGGCGACATTGCCGACAGATCGGGGTCCACTCGCGCATCCGTGTACGCGGCTTCGCTGGCCTGTAGGAGGTGCGATTTACCGGCGCCGGCTTCACCGCAGAGAAAGAACAGCGGCTCGCGGTTGGCCGGCGCCAGCCAGGAGGCTAATCCGGTCAGCGCTTCACCGTTGCTGCCAACGACGAAATTCTCGAAGCTGGGTCGCTCTTCCGGCAGCAGGTCGAGAATCAACTGGCGCATCTGGAGTAGTTCAAGCTTGCGGGTTTGCGGTGCGATCAGCACGCGGGAGGGCCATTTCGGATAAAATTCGGGATCGGGCAGATCGAAGTGGCCCATTCTACCACTACGTGGCATCTGCCTGCCTTGCTCGGGACGCGCTACAAGATGACTCTGGAATCTCTCTCCTATCGCGATGCAGGTGTTGACATCGACGCCGGCGATGAACTTGTCGAACGTATCAAGCCCTTTGCCAGAAAGACTCTGCGCGAAGGGGTGCTCGGCGGCATCGGCGGCTTCGGCGCCCTGTTCGAGGTCCCGAAGCGCTATCGCGAGCCGGTTCTGGTCTCCGGGACCGATGGTGTCGGCACCAAACTCAAGCTGGCATTCCAGCTGCGGCGGCATGACACGATCGGTATCGACCTGGTGGCGATGAGTGTGAACGACATTCTCGTACAAGGCGCCGAACCGCTCTTCTTCCTCGATTACCTGGCCTGCGGCAAGCTCGATGTCGGTACTGCGGCGCGCGTCATCAAGGGCATTGCCGAGGGCTGCGAGCGGGCCGGATGTGCCTTGATCGGTGGCGAGACCGCCGAAATGCCGGGGATGTATCCCGAAGGCGAATACGATCTGGCCGGTTTTGCGGTCGGCGTTGTCGAAAAGTCGGCAATCATCGATGGGTCGACCATCATTCCCGGTGACGTGCTGCTCGGCCTCCGGTCATCGGGCGCACATTCCAACGGCTACTCGCTGGTACGCAAGATCATCGCCCGTTCCGGGGCTGATTTAGCGGCGCTTTTCGACGGCGAGCAGACGCTGGCCGACGCGGCAATGGCGCCGACACGAATCTACGTCAAGCCACTCCTGGCGTTGATGCAGGCGCTGCCGGTCAAAGGCATGGCACACATTACGGGGGGTGGTTTGACCGGTAACGTGCCGCGCATCCTGCCGGACAATGTTCGCGCCGAGATCGCTCAGGCGGCGTGGCAGCGGCCAAAATTGTTCGACTGGCTGCAGCAGGAAGGCGGCGTCAGCGATGAGGAAATGCACCGCGTCTTCAACTGCGGGATCGGCATGGTCGTCGTCGTTGCCCGCGAGGACGCACCACAGGCCGTCAAGATCCTCAACGATGCTGGCGAAGCAGCGCTGGTCATCGGTAGCATCAAGCCGCGCAGCGAGGGCGAAGCGCAGACCACCGTAGTGTGAGTATGAGTATGAGTGCTCGGTGCTGACTGCTCAATGAGCTGAGCCCTCCTGGCCGAGCGTGCTTGGCGATCAGACCTTGATGTTGATCTTGACGTCGCCGCCTGCTTTTCGGCGCCCGTTTTTTGAACGGGTGTCGAGCAAGACGGGGCGCTTTTCCGAGCGCCGTTCCTTCTGCCGCCGCTCGACCACTGCTGGCGGATTCTCCGCCTGCGTCGGCGTCTTTTCAGGAGCAGCCTCGTGCGGCTCGCGCCGCGGCCGCTCAGGGGCAGGCCAGGGCGGCTTTGGCAGCGCACTCGAAAGGGCGTTGTTGATGCCTTTGGCGCCGGTTACAGGTTCCGGTTTGCTGACTTCGTCGGATTCTCGGCCGATGTTGGCGACGGGCGGTACCACTTCAGCGGGAATTCTCATTGTCCTGCTCTCTCCTATCGCCGTTCAGTTTGCGGTTTGTCGATACAAGCAACAGCTTGACAAAGAATCCGAGCGGTCTGCGGGCAATCAGCAGACAATCGGTCAACGGCAAACTCCAGGCCGAACTTTAGCACTGGCGGGCGTGTTCTGCCGGCGGGCTATGCAATCGACTGTGCGGATCGGTCGCACGAGTTCACGCTCTCCTCGTCGTCGCTGGCGCTGATCTTTGTGCTGGCGCTGCTGGCCATCGGTTTTCTTTCGTAGCGCAGGCGAGTATGCTGTCAAGCTAAGTGCTTGGCGGTCGTGCGCCGGCTTTGTCTGCCGCGGAGAGGGTGCTCATGAATCTCGAGAAGGTGATTTTCGGCTTTTTTATTGTTCTCGCGGCAACGCTGAACTTCGGCTTCTTCATTGGCGACATCGACAATCCGAGGCACCACCACATCTATGAGCTGTTTGCCGCGATCGTCGTCAACCTGATCGCCACTGTCCTGAAGTTCGGCGACCGCACGCAGATCGGCGCGGTGCACCTGTCGACCAGCCTGGTCGCTGACCTGCAACTGGTGGCCGCAGCCTGCGTATGGGCCATCGCCGTGCATGTCTCAGGCGAGGGAATGTCGCCCGACGTCACCACCAGTGTCGTTTCGCTCAGTGGCGGAGCCTTACTGGCAAACTTCGTTTCGCTGGTGTTGCTGATTGCGGAAACGGTGATGTTGCGACGTTAGTGTGAAAGTCGCGGAAGCGACTCACGAAATTCCCTTCTCCCCCCATGGGCGAAGGGCAGAGGGAAGAGCGCAGAGGGAAGGGAGGGGGGAACGGTGATGACTTTTATGATCTCGGGCATCTCGACAGGTCATGACCGTTGATGGTGCCGCCGGAATGAACACCAGCATCTTCTTCCTGGCCTTGCGGCGGATGCGCGTACCGCTGATCGTGCTGATCGTCCTCTATGCGGTGTCCACGCTTGGTCTGACGATGGTTCCCGGCATCGATGAGCAAGGCCGCCCGGCACCGCCGATGAGTTTCTTTCACGCCTTCTATTTTGTCAGCTACACCGCCAGTACCATTGGCTTTGGCGAAATTCCGGTTCCCTTTTCCGATGCCCAGCGGATGTGGGGCACGGTGTGTATCTTCCTCTCGGTGATCGGCTGGTCGTACTCGATCATCAGCTTGCTGGCTCTGGTTCAGGACAAGGGCTTTCAGCAGGTGCTGCGCAGCGGCCAGTTCGCGCGCCGGGTCCGGCATCTCGGCGAGCCTTTCTATATCGTCTGCGGTTGCGGCGAAACGGGTTTGCTGATCGCCCGTGCGCTCGATCGGAGCGGCATCCGCGTGGTGGCGCTGGAGCGCAACGACGCGCGCATCCAGGAAGTGGAGCTTGAAGACTTCGCGGCGGACATTCTGGTCCTCTGTGCTGATGCGGCGCAACCGCAAAATCTGCTGCTCGCCGGCTTGAAGCATCGCAGCTGTCGCGGCGTGCTGGCGATCACCGACGACGATGCCGCCAATCTCGCAGTGGCGATTGCCAGCCGGCTGGTCAACCCACGCTTGATGGTCGTGGCGCGCGTCGCCAGTCCGGCGGTCGAGCGCAACATGATGTCCTTCGGGACTCACTACGTGGTCAATCACTTCGAGAAGTTTGCCGACTATCTGGCGCAGGCGATTCATTCACCGAGTTGGTTCCGTCTGGTCGACCTGCTCACCGGGCTGCCCGGCCAGGAAGTCCCTGAGCGGCACGATCCGCCGGTTGGCGACTGGGTGGTTTGCGGCTACGGTCTGTTCGGTCAGGCGGTGGTCCGCAATCTCGAGCGACAAGGTGTCAGCCTGACGGTCATCGCGCCGGAACAGAATCTGCCGGTCACTGTCCGCCACATCGTCGGCCACGGCATGGAAGCGGAGCCGCTACGGCAGGCGGGAATCGAGACCGCTGTCGGAATTGTCGCCGGTGGGGACAACGATACCAACAACCTCTCGATCGCCATGACTGCCAAGGAGATCAACCCGGAGCTGTTTGTCGTGGTGCGTCAGAACCGGGTGGCCAACGGCGTCTTGTTCGACGCTTACGACGCCGATTTCACCATGGTTCCGTCACGAATCGTCGCGCGTGAGTGCATGGCGCTAATTACCTCACCGCTGCTGACCCGTTTTCTGCGTCATATCCGCGCCTGGCCAGATGCACGTGCTGCAACCGTGGCCAAGCAGCTTGAGGAACTCTGCATCCACCGCGTACCCCTGGTCTGGAGCGTCCGACTGAACGCGGCCGACGCGCCGGCGGCGCACAAGCTGCTGATGATGGAGCAGGTGAAGATCAGTATGGGAATCTTGCGGCGCGACCCGGCGGCGCGCCAGGAGTTTTTGCCGCTGCTGCCGCTGCTGCTGGTGCGCGACGGACGCGATCAGGAGTTGCCGGGCGATGAAACGGCTTTGCGACCGGGTGACCAACTTTTGTTTGCCGGTACGCGGGCCGCCAAGGCGGCGCAGAACCTGACACTCGACAATCGCAATGCCCTCGAATATGTGCTGACAGGGCAGGATGCACAGGGCTTGCTGTGGCGCTGGTTCAATGCAAGCAAGGCAGCAGGCGATCCTGGCAGCCGCTAGGGCTGGTTTTCAGGCTGCTTTTGTTGGCGCTGGGTAGCGCACACTCTGATGGGGCCAACCGACCGGGCGTCAGCGAAAACTCAGAGCGTGACGGACGGGAGCGTATGTGGAGCGGGCAGGAAAGCGCTGCAAACCTATGCTTGCGAAGGCTTTCCTGCTGCCTTTTCCTACACCGAGAATGACGAACCGCAACCGCAAGTTGTCGACGCGTTGGGGTTCTTGATGACGAATTGCGAACCCTCGAGGCCTTCCGTGTAGTCAATTTCGGCGCCCACCAGATACTGATAGCTCATCGGGTCGACCAGCAGCGTGACACCGTTCTTCTGCAGCGCCGTATCGTCGTCGTTGGCGACTTCGTCAAAGGTGAAACCATACTGGAAGCCGGAGCATCCGCCGCCGGTGACGAAAACCCGAAGTTTCAGCTCCGGATTGCCTTCATCCTCGATCAATTCCTTTACTTTGCCGGCCGCGTTGTCGGTAAACACGAAAGGCATGGGCATTTCAGTTGCTGTATTCATGGGTGGTTCTCCTGAAGCGGATATCTGAGACTGCTGACGGTGAAGTCAGCTACTTGAAGCCAGTTTAAGTTCCTGCGTCTTGGTGTCTGCCTGGTGCACGAGACGGCCCTCGACAACGCTCCCAGCTGAATTTCGATTTGACGGTATTCAACGTCACCTGAGACACGCGCATTGGCGAGGAGTTCCAGCGAGTCGCGGGCCACGATCGGGCCAACGAAGGCGCCGTTGATCACCGCGCGTGAGACCTCGATGCTGCCCTCGAGACGCAAGCCGCCGCTGAAAGTCTGATCATCATCGAGGCGAGTGCCAGCGCCAATCAGACTGTCGATGCCATTCTGCTGCGTGCTGCGCTTGCGTTGTCCGAACATGAAAGCTCCTTCCTGGAGCGCCAGTGCCTGCGGCGTGCGAAGCTTGTCGTCCTGCAATACGTGCGCTTCGACATCTTTCAGCGCGGCGCTTAGCGGCACCGAAAAAAGCTCTTCAAAACGCTGATGGTGCTTGATTTCGAGGTGATAGTTTGCTGATCCCTGCGCGGCCTTCGACAGCCGCTTGATGATAACATTTTTGCCTTCCTGGCGTACCGTGAGCAGGAACTCAAGCGCTCCCCTGAACTCCTTGGTGGCTTGTCCGGCACTGTTGGCAAGTTTGACGAGCAATATCCTGAAAAGTGGCCGTGCGTGCGCCAGCTTTGGTGCGTTGATGCCGAAGCGCTGGCGTAGGCGTAGGCGTTTGAGTTTTAGGGAAGCACCGCCAACTGCCATAGGCCTTCAGTTTCCGGTAGACCGAACATGATGTTCATGTTCTGTACCGCTTGTCCCGCGGCCCCTTTGACTAGGTTGTCGATGACCGACAGCACGACCAGGACCTTGCCCTGCTGCGGTCGATGCAGCGCAATGCGGCAGACGTTCGCGGCGCGAACCGAGCGCGTGTCGGGGTGCGATCCTGGCGGCAGGACGTCGACGAAGGCCTCGCCGCTGTAGCGTTCTTCGAAGATCTGTTGAAAGTCGGCCTCGCTCTTGATGCGCGCGTAGAGCGTCGCATGAATACCCCGGATCATCGGCGTCAGGTGCGGGACGAAGGTCAGGCCCACTGGTTGCGCGGCCATGCTCGACAAGCCCTGCTGGATCTCGGGCAGATGACGATGCCCAGGGACGCCGTAGGCCTTGAAATTGTCGGCGGCTTCGGAAAAAAGCGCGCCTACCTCGGCCTTGCGCCCGGCCCCCGAGACGCCCGATTTGGCGTCGGCAATCAGCTGGTCGAGGTCCACCAATCCCGCTTCGACCAAGGGCATGAAGCCCAGTTGGACGGCTGTTGGATAACACCCCGGGTTGGCCACCAGACGAGCCTTACTGATGCCGTCACGGTCGTGCTCCGGGAGTCCGTATACCGCCTTCGCTACCCACTCGGGGCTGGCATGCGACATCCCGTACCAGCGCTCCCATTCGGCAACGTCCTTGATCCGAAAATCGGCCGCCAGGTCAATGACCCGTACTCCTGCGTCAAGCAACGCTGGCGCCTGTGCCATCGCGACGCCGTTGGGCGTTGCGAAGAAAACGACATCGCAACTCTGCAGATCGGCGTTGGCTGGGTCGGCGAACTTGAGATCCAGCCTTCGCCGCAGACTGGGAAACATGCTCGAGACTGGCGTGCCGGCTTCCGCACGCGAGGTGATGGCGATGAGTTGCACCTGCGGGTGTTGTGCCAGCAAGCGCAAGAGTTCGACACCGGTGTAGCCGGTGCCGCCGACGATTCCAACCTTGATCATGAAAGACTCCCGGATAGCCAGCAATCATAGTCCTGAGCCCCGCAAAGCACAAAAGCCGCCCTGGGGCGGCTTTTGGCTACGAAAAAACACGTAGCGGGTACGTAGCAAGTTCGCAGCCGCTTTTCGCGACGCAGACTTATCGTTTCGAGAACTGTTTGCGCCGACGGGCCTTGTGGAAACCGACTTTCTTGCGCTCGACTTCACGCGCGTCGCGAGTTACGAAGCCGGCCTTGGAAAGCGTTGGTTTGAGCTCGCTATCGTAGGCGATGAGGGCGCGGGTGATTCCGTGCCGTACCGCACCAGCCTGTCCCGATTCGCCGCCGCCCTGCACGTTGACCAGAATGTCGAAGCCTGACAGTTGCTCAATGAGTTGCAGCGGCTGGCGGACGATCATGCGCCCGGTGACGCGCGAGAAAAATTCATCAACCGGCTTGCCGTTGACAACGAAGTTGCCGCTGCCGCGCTTCATGAATACACGCGCTACGGCGCTTTTCCGTCGGCCGGTGCCGTAGAAATAGTTATCAGCCATTGTGACCCCTTAGAGTTCCAGAACCTTCGGCTGCTGGGCAGCGTGCGGATGGGTTGTGCCCGCGTAGCACTTCATCTTTTTCAGCATGGCATAACCAAGAGGCCCCTTTGGGAGCATACCCTTGACCGCTTTTTCAAGGACGCGGCCTGGAAAGCGCTGCTGCATCTTATTGAAGTTCGTCTCGTAGAGACCACCAGCGTAGCCCGAGTGGCGGTAGTACTTTTTGTCTTCAGCCTTGTTGCCGGTCACGCGCAGTTTCTCGACGTTGGTGACGACAATGTAGTCACCTGTATCGACGTGCGGCGTGAACTCAGGCTTGTGCTTGCCGCGCAAGCGACGAGCAATTTCGGTTGCAAGGCGACCCAATACCTTGTCGGTGGCGTCAACCACAAGCCACTCGCGGGTCACTTCATGCGACTTGGCGGAGAAAGTCTTCATCAAAAACGCCGTCCTTATTTGCCTGATCACGGAAAGCCCAGCATGTTATGGCAACTGTCCTGCTGGTGTCAATCGATGTTTCGCCGTTACGTACGATAGATTTGTTCAGGGCCGGTGCGCGCCGTACGCAGCGCTGCTGCGTTTTCGGAGTCGAGAGTGGAGATTCGACAATTTGGCGCCTGGTCGCTGGCGCGCGTTTCTGGCACTGCTCGCCGCCATCAATGGGGGCTTGTTCGCAGAGCAAAAAAAAGCGCGGCTCGTTGGAGCCGCGCTAAATCCACACCAAAGGAGGAGGGTGGAGGAGACAACCGGAAAAGCCAAAAAGGTGAATCAGCAAAGGTGCTTACTGCTTACGATGAAACGATTATGGCGCACCCGAGTGTAAAGGTCAAGTATTATTTGTGCGCTGCGCCATGTTTTTCACGGCGTCCACGACAAGGGGTCGTTTGACGAATGAAAGTGACATTAATCGAACGGCTTGCTGTGTATATAGTATATGTGTTACACAATATGCAATCATTCTGGCGCGCTTGTTTGGTGTTGCTGCTCAGTAAAGATGCTGCGACGCAGCATTCTCATGAGCTGCCTGCAGTAGGGGCCTTGCGGCTACAATAGTGGTGGGCGCAGGGCAGGTTTTGGCGGTCGGGGTCTGACACGTCGTCATGCCCGTCGGGAAACAAGGGGAGGGTAGTGCATGGACTGTAAAGTGAAGTGGACCGGCGATGGAATGTCGTTCATAGCTGAAACGGGAACCAATCATACGGTCGTTATGGACGGTGCGATTGAGGCGGGTGGCCGCAATCTGGCGCCGCGTCCGCTGGAGCTAATGCTTGCTGGTGCCGGTGGTTGTGCGGCCTTTGACGTGGTCCTGATTCTCAAAAAAGGGCGACACGCGGTCAAAGGCGTCGAGGTCAGCCTGCAGGCCGAGCGTGCGGATGTCGAGCCGCGGGTGTTTACCCGCATTCATTTCCACTTTCGCGTGACCGGGAAGCAGCTCAAGTCCGAAGCGGTGGCGCGCGCCATCGAGTTGTCGAAGGACAAATACTGTTCGGCCACCAGCATGCTCGGAAAGACTGCCGAAATAACGCACGATTTCGAAATCATCGAAGATTGAGGCCGGTCTTCTGGACTGCCCAGGGACGGGGTCCCCAGCCTACGAAAACCGTCGAGCGCGGCACTATCCGGCCTAGCCGTCATGGCCTGTCGAGAGGCCCCGGATCATGAAAGTCATGACTGCCCTCTTCGATTTGCAGTGCGCATTCCGGCTTGCACGCCGGAATCGTTCGCCGGGCGGGGAGCATTCTCCCCGCCCGCCTCACCCCCCGACCCTTTTCTCGCGAGAGGGCAAGGGAGTTTCGTGAGTCGCTTGCGCGACCTGCACATTAAACGTAGTAGGCCGTGCGAGTCATGGTTCGCGATACCAGTTGCATGGCCAGCCTTGCGGCGGCTGGTAGTTCGCGAGCGCCGAGGCGTACGGCCGTTGCGGCGTGTGAAATCTCGTCGAGGCGCATTTGCTCGACAATCGCGCGTGACTTGAGGTCATGCCACGGGAGATCGCTGAGATGATGGTCGAGGTGTGCCTCGACCTGTCTCTCCGTCTCGGCAAGAAAGCCGAGGCTCCAGGTATCGCCCAGCTTGCCTGCGCCAAATCCGATCGACAGTGCGCCGAGGTACCACAGCGGGTTCAGCAGGCTCGTACGCCCGCGTAATTCAGCGAGGCGGCGCTCGGTCCAGGCTAGGTGTTCTGTTTCTTCATAAGCGGCTTGTTGTAGCGCTTGCCTGACTTCCGGATCGCTGCAGCTCAGCGCCTGGCCCTGGTATAGCGCCTGTGCACAGACCTCTCCGACATGGTTGATGCGCATCAGCGCTTCTGCGTGCGCGCGCTCTTTTTCGGACAGGATCGCTTCTGCTTGCTCGCAGCCGGGTATCTTGCGTGTGGTCGGCGCTGGCGCAAAAAGGGTGCGCAGAGCCTTGTCGAACTCGATGACGATGCGGTCAGTGATCATGCGCGGCCTTTGCTGTTCCGGTTGTTGCGCTGCGAGTTCAAGAAATCAGTGAGCGCTAGGGCCGATTGCCGCCAGAACGGAGAATTCGGCGTGCGTCGTCGGCATCGCGCAGGCTGGTGCCAAGGGTGCAGAAATACTCGCCAAAAAGTGCCGCATGCTGCCGGTTGACCGTTCTTTCCTCGATTCGTAGCCACTGATCGCCACGGGCTTTGGACCAGGTGCCATCGGAGCGACCAAAGCCGTAGACACGGCGCTCGGCGGTCGCGCAGCGGATCGCTTCGTAACTGACGTTGCGCGCGCCGGCAGAGCTTACGATTACCAGGGTGTAGTAGACGACGCGATCGGGCGTGACCGATAGTGACTCGCTGTCGATCATGAATTTGCTGTCGGCGGTCGCACTGACCACGAAGGGGATCAGGTTTTCGGTTTGCGGAAACGCGGGAAATTGGACTTCGCTGGTCTCTGCGTGCTGCTTTGCGGAGTCGCCATCGCCACCCTCGTCGCTGGCCGACAAGGCCGGCGACGGGAGTAGCGCGGCGAGGGGAAAAAGCCAGCATGCGAGGCGTGAGATCCATTGCGGACGACTGGGTGGCGTGCTTCGCGTCAGTTCCGGGAAGGTGTTTTTCATTTCTCGTCTGTCGCCTCAATCGCCAAAGTTGAACGCTGCGCGCTCGGCGTGGCTGAGCGGCGCGTCTGCCGGTGGTCGGCGTTCAGGAAACGGGCCAATTCATTCAATGCCTGCTCGTAGACCCGGCGCTTGAATTCGATGACCGCGTCAAGTGAAACCCAGTAATGATTCCAGCGCCAGGCGTCGAACTCGGGATGGTCGCAGGCGCGCAAGGAAACGTCGTTGTCGCGCCCGACCAAGCGCAGCAGAAACCAGATCTGCTTCTGGCCCCGGTAACTGCCACGCCATTCGCGTCGTACCCAGTGCGTCGGAACGTCGTAACGCAACCAGTCTTTGGTGCGACCAAGGATAAACACATGCTCCGGCAGCAAACCTACCTCTTCATGCAACTCACGGTACATCGCCTGTTCCGGCGTTTCGCCCCGCTTGATGCCGCCTTGCGGAAACTGCCATGAATGCTCTTTGATTCGCTTGCCCCAGAACACCTCGTTCTTGGTATTACAAAGAATGATGCCGACGTTCGGGCGATAGCCTTCACGATCAAGCATTTATAGATCCTGCAATTCGATTGATTGCCTGCATTTTTCCACAATTCCAAGCCCTTGAAAAGGAGCGTATACGCCAAGTGCCGTGCGTTACGCCGCGCTCTCAGTACGGTAGCGCCTGCCGACCCGTCGTCGCCAGCAAGCTGCAGCACGGGCAGGCGTCGGCGTAATTAGATCAAAGGTCTGTCCGCGACAGGCGCGCTGCCCACCCGAACTCAGCGCTCGTGCGGGCGCTGGCCACCTGCTCGCTGGCGGTAGTGGCCCGTGCCTGCGTGCGCAATTGGCGTCGCCGATTGGCCATCTGTCGAGTAAAATCGCCGTTTCCTTCCTTTTTCAGCGGATTCTCATGCGCACTTCCCGTTTTTTTCTGGCGACGCTCAAAGAGGCGCCTTCCGACGCCGAGGTGATCAGCCACCAGTTGATGGTGCGCGCCGGAATGATCAAGCGGCTCGCTGGCGGGATCTACACCTGGATGCCGCTGGGCTTGCGCGTGCTGCGCAAGGTGGAGAGGATCGTGCGCGAGGAAATGGATCGTGCCGGGGCGATCGAATTGTCGATGCCGGCGGTGCAACCGGCCGAGCTGTGGCAGGAATCCGGTCGCTGGGAGAAGTACGGTCCCGAGTTGCTGCGCTGCAAGGATCGCCACCAGCGTGACTTCGTCATTGGCCCGACGCACGAAGAAGTGATTACCGACGTTGTGCGCAAGGACGTCAAGAGCTACCGCCAGCTACCGCTTCACTTTTACCAGGTGCAGGTCAAGTTCCGCGACGAAATTCGGCCGCGCTTCGGGATCATGCGTGGCCGCGAGTTCCTGATGAAGGACGGTTATTCCTTCCACAGCAGTTTCGAAGACCTGCAGCGCGAATACCGCAACATGTTTGAAACCTATACGCGCATCTTCACTCGCCTGGGACTGAAATTCCGCGCTGTTGCCGCGGATACCGGCTCGATCGGTGGTACGGGATCGCACGAGTTCCACGTCCTGGCCGATTCCGGTGAGGACGCGCTGGCCTATTGTCCGGATTCGGATTTCGCGGCCAATGTCGAACTGGCGGAAGCCCTTGCCCCGGCGGTTGCGCGTCCGCCTGCGGCGGAGACTTTGCTGAAGGTCGCCACGCCGGGCCGCATCACCTGTGCCGACGTCGCCGAGTTTCTCGGCTTGCCGCTGATTCGAACGGTGAAGGTGATCGCCATCGTCCTCAACCCGGAGGCCGCGGAGGCCGAAAGTCCCGGGCAATTGGCCATGATTCTTCTGCGCGGCGACCACAACCTCAACGAAGTGAAAGCGGCCAAGCACCTCGGCGAGTTTCGCTTTGCGCGGGAAGACGAGATTATTGCCGCACTGGGCTGTCAGCCCGGCTATCTCGGTCCGGTCGCGGTTGGTGAGGTCGCGATTTACGTTGATCGCAGCGTTGCCGTGATGGGCGACTTCGTTTGCGGCGCCAACGAAGCCGGCTACCACCTGACAGGCGTGAATTTTGGCCGCGACATCACAGCGCCGACGCTGGTCGCCGATTTCAGGAACGTCGTCGCCGGCGACCCGTCTCCTGACGGCAAAGGCTGCCTGGAACTCTGCCGTGGCGTCGAGGTGGGGCATATCTTCCAGCTGCGTACCAAGTACGCCGAGGCGCTCAAATGCAGCTTTCTCGACGAGAGCGGCCAGAGCAGGATCATGGAAATGGGGTGTTACGGGATCGGCGTCACGCGCATCGTTGGGGCGGCCATCGAGCAGGGGCACGATCAACGTGGTATCCGCTTCCCGGCGACGATTGCCCCATTCGAAGTCTGTATCGTGCCGATGGGCTATGCCAAGAGCGAAACCGTCAAGGCCGCGGCCGATGCTCTTTACGCCGAACTGGGCGGCGCCGGTATCGACGTGCTGCTCGACGACCGTAACGAGCGTCCGGGTGTGATGTTTGCGGAAATGGAACTGATCGGCATCCCGCACCGGGTGGTCGTTGGCGACCGCGGCCTCGCCGAGGGCAAGCTCGAGTACAAGGGCCGTGGCGACAGCGAGTCGCAGATGCTGCCGCTGGCCGAGATCGGCCCCTTCCTGAAAGCCAGGCTGTGCGCCGCTCCCTGACGCGTTTTCCGTTGCTGCCCGCGCTGCCGCTGGCAGTGCTGGTGGCCCTGCTGTTTGCACCACTCGCGGCACTCGCCGGTGCGCAGAAGTACGAACCGCTCTCAGCCAGTGTGCATGGCGCGCTGTCACGCTCGGTTTCCGACCGCGCGCCGCAGCACAGCTCTTTCGAGGATTCTGCGGTCGCCACCGACTGGCTCGCCGAGATGTCGGGACGCCTCGCCAAGCGCATTCCCGACCCGGTCGCCAGGCTCGAATTCCTGCGCTCGGTGCACTACGAAGCAACGCGCGCCGGTCTTGACCCGCAGTTGGTTCTTGGTCTGATCCAGGTCGAAAGCGGCTTCAAGAAGTACGCCGTATCGAGCGCCGGTGCGCGCGGCTTCATGCAGGTGATGCCCTTCTGGGTCAAACTGGTCGGACGCAGCGACGACAACCTGTTCCATCTGCGCACCAATCTGCGCTACGGATGCACCATCCTTCGCCACTACCTCGACATCGAGCGCGGCGATCTCTACCGCGCGCTCGGCCGTTACAACGGCAGTCTCGGTCAGGCCGCCTATCCGAACATGGTGCGTGCCGCCTGGGACAAGCAGTGGAAGTACACCCGGAGCGCGCTGGCGCTACGCTGAGGCGATTGCCGGAAAAGAACGTACCAGATTGCGCCGGATTTTCGGTCGTCTTCAAGGCGCGACAACAGGCGCATAGTCGAACTATGTAACTGTTGTCGCAACACAGAAAACGGGCGAAAAGACAAGCAGGATGGTCGGTTATTTGACAGAAATCGCCTGAGTTGGCGTTCAGCGCATCCCCGGCATCATCCCCTTCAGGCCGCGCATGAGTTGGCCGATGCCGCCCTTGGAGAACTGCTTCATCATTTTCTGCGTCTGCTCGAACTGCTTCAGCAGGCGATTGACTTCCTGCACCTGAACCCCGGCACCGAGCGCGATGCGCCGCTTGCGCGCGGCCTTGAGCAATTCCGGGTTGATCCGTTCGCTCGGCGTCATCGAGTTGATGATGCCTTCGATGCGTGCCACCGCCTTCTCCTCGCCGCCGGCCGGCAACTGTCCGGCCGCTTGCGAAAACTGCGCCGGCAGCTTCTCCATCATCGACGACAGGCCGCCCATCTTGCGCATCTGACTGATCTGGCCCTTGAAGTCGTTGAGGTCGAAGCCCTTTCCTGACTTCAGCTTCTTGGCGAAGTCGACCGCCTGTTGCTCGTCGATGCCCTTCCTGGCGTCTTCGATCAGCGACAGTACGTCGCCCATGCCGAGGATTCGCGACGCCATACGCTCCGGGTGAAACGCTTCGAGCCCGGTCAGTTTCTCGCCGACCCCCGCATATTTGATCGGTTTGCCAGTGACGTGCCGCACCGACAGCGCCGCGCCACCGCGCGCGTCACCGTCGAGCTTGGTGAGGATGATGCCGGTCAGCGGCAGCGCTTCGCTGAAGGCCTTGGCGGTATTGATGGCGTCCTGACCGAGCATGGCATCGACGACGAACAGCGTCTCGATCGGCTTGACCGCCGCGTGCAGCTCGGCGATCTCCTGCATCATCGCCTCGTCGATTGCCAGCCGGCCGGCGGTGTCGACCAGCAGTACGTCGTGGAAGTGCCGCTTCGCCCAGTCGAGCGCGTTGCGCGCGATATCGACCGGCTTCTCGCTCGGCGTCGAGGGCATGAAGTCGACGCCCGCCTGCGCGGCGACGGTCTTCAACTGTTCGATGGCGGCCGGACGGTAAACGTCGCAGGAAACCACCAGCACTTTCTTCTTCTGCGTCTCGCGCAACATCTTGGCCAGCTTGCCGACGGTGGTCGTCTTGCCGGCACCCTGCAGGCCGGCCATGAGCATCACCGCCGGCGGCTGCGTGGCCATATTCAGGCCCGCGTGCTCCTCGCCCATCAGTTTCGTCAATTCGCGGTGGACGACGCCGATCAGGGCCTGTCCGGGGCTCAGCGAGCCGATCACTTCTTCACCGATCGCTTTTTCGCGCACCGCAGCGATCAGTTCCTTGATGGCAGGCAAAGCGACGTCGGCTTCGAGCAAAGCGAGGCGAACTTCGCGTAGCGCGTCGCCAATATTGGCTTCGGTCAGGCGCGCTTCACCGCGCAGCGTCTTCATGACGCGGGCAAGACGTTGGGTCAGGTTGTCGAGCATTTGGATTCCAGCTTGGTGTAAACTCAAAAAATGCCAGACATTCTACTGCAGCTTCTCCCGCACATCGTTTCATCGCTGATTTACGCGGCGATGGGCGTGCATTTCTGGCATACGCGCTGGCGTGAAAGCGACCGCCCACTGGTCACCCTGCCGATGCAGGGCTGGGAACGCGGAGTCCTCTTCGGGGCCTTGGTGGTCCAGGGTTTCGGGCTTTACCAGGGGCTGTTCGCTGCCGGTGGCATGCGCTTCTCGTTCAGTTTCGCGATGTCGTTGATGCTCTGGCTGGCCGTCCTCATCTACTGGTTGGAAAGCTTCCACTCACGCATGGACGGGTTGCAGCCGATGGTCCTGCCACTGGCCGCGCTCGGCGCGCTGGCGCCGGCAGTGTTTCCACAACTACGCGTCATTGCGCACGCTGGCGCCTGGGGTTTCCAGCTGCATTTTCTCACCGCGATGCTGGCCTACAGCCTGTTCACCCTCTCCGCATTGCACGCCATCTTCATGGGCTTCGCCGAGCGCAAGTTGCATCAGCGGGCGGTTACCAAGAGCCTGACCAGCCTGCCGCCGATCCTGACCATGGAAGCGCTGCTTTTTCGCATGATCACGGTCGCCTTTCTGCTGCTCACCGTGGCCCTGCTCAGTGGCGTCATGTTCTCCGAAGCCATTTTCGGCAAGGCCATGGTTCTCGACCACAAGACCTTGTTCGCCTTCGCCTCATGGGCGATCTTTGCCGCCCTGCTGGTCGGCCGTCGCATCTACGGCTGGCGCGGCCGCATTGCGCTACGCTGGACGCTGGCCGGGTTTTTGGTGCTGCTGCTGGCCTATATGGGCAGCCGCTTTGTCGCCGAAGTCCTGCTGCATCGCTTCTGAGCCAGTATTCGCAGGCGCGTACTGGCTTTCCACCGGCAGCGCATCGCCATCCTTTTCGAATGACAAACCGAGGAGTATCAGCATGGACAAAGTAGCGAATCCCGTCGGATGGTTCGAGATCTACGTTTCCGACATGACCCGCGCGCGCGACTTCTACACGGCGGTTTTCGGTCGTGAGCTGACGGCGCTGCCGGAAATCGGCGAGGAGGGCGAAATGTATGCGTTTTCGTGGGTCGAGGGCGGCGGCGGTGCTGCCGGGGCGCTGGTGCGGCACCCGATGAACGCTCCGGGAAAGGGCGGCACGATGGTCTATTTCAACTGCGAGGATGCCGCCAACGAAGCCGAACGCGCGGTCGAAGCGGGTGGTCGGGTCATCCAGCCGAAGATGGCAATCGGTCAGTACGGCCATATCGCGCTGGTTCAGGACACAGAAGGCAACATCATCGGCTTGCACTCGATGCAGTAGGCAAGGGCGCATGCGCTGTGCGGCGGCGGGCTCGCCTGAGCGCCGTCGCCGCGCACCGATGCTTGCCGATCGCGGCGGCAGATGGCAAGCTCCTTCCTCGATGACACACTCGAGGAGTGCTTCCGATGCAGCAGATTTTTCTCTACGGCGATTCCCTGTCCTGGGGGCTCATTCCGGAAACACGGCGTCGCCTGAGTTTCGACGAGCGCTGGCCGGGGGTGATGGAAACCGCGCTCAACACCGCCGGCCGCCGGGTGCGTGTCATCGAGGACTGCCTCAACGGTCGCCGAACCGTCTGGGACGATCCCTTCAAGCCCGGGCGCAAGGGCATCGACGGTCTCGCCCAGCGCATCGAGAGCCATTCGCCGCTAGCGCTGGTGATCGTGATGCTCGGCAGCAACGATTTTCAGTCGATGCACCCACACAACGCCTGGCACTCGGCGCAGGGGCTCGGCGCCCTGGTCAATGCCATTCGCCAGGCGCCGATCGAACCGGACATGCCGGTGGCGCCGATTCTCCTCGTCGCACCGCCGCCGCAGCAGGAACCGCGAGGGACGATCGCGCCGAAGTTCGTGGGTGGCGATCGCAAATGTATTGGCCACGCCGCTGCTTGCCGCGAGGTGGCCGACACGCTTGGTTGTCACTTTTTTGATGCTGGAACAGTGGCAGAAGTCAGCCAGATCGACGGGGTGCATCTCGACGCCGACCAGCATGCACGCCTGGGGGCTGCGCTGGCGAAAGTGGTGGACGGGCTCCTGCTCGAAGCGCTGACCGGCGTCCTGCCCGGGTAGCGGCGCGCGCTGCACTGGCGAGGCGGGGAATTGAGGGAGCATGCTCCCTGCCCGGCGAACGATTCCGGCGTGCAAGCCGGAATGCGCACGGCAAGTGAAGGGAGACGGTCAGGACTTCCACAGTCACGACCGTCAGTTTGTTGGCGCGGCAAGCACCGGTTCGCAACGCACTTCGGATTTCACCGAGTTGGCGATGAAGCATTCCGCGTGCGCCCGGTGGTGCATCTGCGCCAGCTCGTTGCGCGCAGGCTGGCGATCACCCGAGAATGCCACCTCGGGCTTGAGGGTGACAACGGTGATTGCCAGCTTGCCGTCGCCATTTTTTGCCATCACGCCGACCGGGTTGTCGGCGTAGCGATCGACGCAGAAGCCGCGCCGGGCGGCGATTGAAAGAAACCAAAGCATGTGGCAACTCGCCAGCGAAGCGACGAAAGCTTCTTCGGGATCCACCGCTGCCGGGTCGGACATGGGTACCGGCACGACGTGCGGCGACGACGAAGCGGGGATTTCCAGACCGCCATCGAAGCGCAGCAGGTGCCGGCGGCTATAGCGGTTGTCCAGGAAATCCTGCTCGCCACGGAGCCAGAGAAGGTGTGCGCAGTATTCGGCCATGGTCAGTCTCCCAGGGGCGATGTTCATCGGAGGTGCGAAGCTGGCAAGTAATAGCACAGCCGGCTCCTGGCGCGAAAGCGGAGCCGCTCCCGGGCGGCGAACTGTCGCTGGCGGGATCGAGTTGTGCAGTCGTCGAATGCTTGGATGGCTTGGATGGTTGACTACCGGCGTCAGGGTGGCCGAGAACGCTGGCCGTGAAAGAGGTCAATGCAGGGGAAATAATAGCGGTACGGCAAGCAGGGTCAGCACCATGGCCAGTAGTTGCAGGGGTACTCCCATTTTCACGAAGTCGTTGAAGCGGTAGCCGCCAGGTCCGAGAACCAGGGTGTTCACCGGCGAAGGCATGGGCGTCGAGAACGCTGTCGAGGCGGCGAGGGCAACAGGCATCAGGAAAGGGTAGGGGGAGAGCTGCATGCTTGTTGCCGCGCCCATCGCAATGGGCGCCACCAGGACCGCCGTCGCGGTGTTGGAAATGAACTGACTGAAAAGCGAAGTCAGAACGAACAGGCCGGCCAGCAGCGCCAGTGGCCCCAGTTCGCCGAGGCTGGACACCAGGCCGGAGATCATCCGTTTAATGTGAAAGTCGCGCAAGCGACTCACGAAACTCCCTTCTCCCCTCGCAGGAGAAGGGTCAGGGGAAGAGGGAAAACGGTCATGGCTTTCATCATCAGGGGTGTCTCGACATGTCATGACCGTTAAAGGGTGTCGCCGGCACGGTACTTGGTCTGGACGAGCGCCGGCTTGACCGCTGCATTGCCTCGCGATGGCCGGCTCACGGCGACAACGATGACCCCAAAGCGGCATTGCAGCAGTGCCTGCCCGAGTGTCTGAGGGAGCAGGGGCGAGCCGGACTCAATGCGCAGCTGCAAGAACTGGTCGTCGATGGCGTAAACCTTGACCAGATCGTCGACCGAAAGGCGGTCCTGGGCATCCGCCCCTGGACCGCCATCCATCATTTCTCCAACGGTTTTACAGGTTGGTCGGGCGCCGCAGCTACTCCCTTGGCGCCGAGCGGAGCGTGCCGCCTCGCCTTCAGCCCCCGACCGCACTCGCCGGCCGCCTGCAAAGCGCCTAAACCTCGACAAGGCGGAACTCCTCGCTTTCAGAAAACCTCAGAACATCGCCAGGACGAAGCCACTTTTCGCCTGTGATCCGCTCACCGTTGACGAAGCTGCCGTTGCCGCTATCGAGGTCGGTCAGGGTGCAGATGCCCGTATCCAGCGTCAGGCGGGCGTGATATCTGCTCACCAGCGGGTCGCTGATGACCACATCGTTTTCCTCTGCACGACCAATGGTCGTCATCCCGTTGTTGATGGCATGGCGCAGCAGTTTGTCATTGCGGGAGATCATGACGAAGCTGGGTGCGGGCGATTCGGCAGACTCCGGGTCCGATGGCGGAAACGCCCGCATGACCTGCGTTGCCGTGTTGTCGGAGCGTGGCACCCGGCGTTCCCAGTCGCTTTCGAAAACGGTGTTCAGTTGCCGCAGGATGGCGCTATCGTCAACCGTGATCGACAGCTCGCGGCGGCGGTCGAGGCTCTCGGTACGCAGGTTCATGCTGCCGATGACTGCCGTCGCGCCGTCGATGATCGTGCACTTGGCGTGCAGCCGGTAGCGTGCCACGGCCCGGAAGGCGATCTCTGCCGGCAGTGTGCTAGCGTACTGTTCGTCGCCGAGGACGCGAACGGGGATACCGCTGCGCGCCTTCTTCACGAGCAGGGCGACAATGGCCGGGTCCTGCAGCTTTGCGTCGGCGATCTGAATCGAGCTCCTGGCGTTTGCAAGCAGGCTGCTCATCTTCTGCCGGCTGTTGAATGGACTGATCAACAAGGGCGATTCATGGTCGGCCGCGAAAGGCCGGTCGTGCCAGTCGGCCGCGAACAGACGGTTGATCTCGCCGGCGACGGCGGGGTTGAACACCTCAATGCCAAAGTCACGCGCGTAGTGGAGGTTTTCGCGGGTCGGGTTGAAGGTGAATACGAAGGCTTCCTTGTCATCCACCGTCATCATCTTGTAGTGGTAACGCGCCCGCTTGCTGTCGCCAGCGGGCTCTCGGGTCGCGATGCCTGCCTCGCTGGCTTCCTTGAGCAGTTTGTGGTTCCGCTCGCCCCAGCCGCGGGCGCTGCTGGAGACCAGTACGCGAACACGAACACCCCGCTGGCGGGCTTCGATGAGTGCGCGCTGGATGATCGGATCGTCCATGCGGAAGACGGTCAGGTTGATCGCGCGATCGGCACGGTCGATCGCCCGCACGATCGGAAAGAAGCTGTCGCCGGGTTGCACGATGAGCGAAATCTTCTGGTGCATTGCGAGGATCCTGTTGTCGTTGATGCCGGCCGAAGTGGGACCATAGCACCCCCGAAGACCGCTGCACAGAATGACAATTCGTCAGCGCTACCTTAACATCCGCATTCAATCCCGCTCCGGGGCCTTGGGGAAAAACCATCAAACACATCACTTTCATCATGCGTCGCTATTTTCCGGTGCTGCTGTGCGCCGTGTTCACTGCCGGTAACGCGGCAGCCAGCACTTTTCCGTTGCCGCCACCCGGTGTCGACCTGGTCGGACAAGTCGAGTCCGTCACCGCCAGCCGCAAGGACACCTTGCTGGATATTGCCCGCCGCTACGATATCGGCCAGGATGAAATCGTGCTGGCCAATCCGCAGGTCGATCGCTGGCTGCCGAAAGAGGGGGCGGCGGTTACCCTCCCGAAGCGTTATATCCTCCCGAGGGCCGAACGTACCGGGCTGGTGCTCAATTTGCCGGAAATGCGTCTGTACTATTATCCGAAGCCGCTACGCAACCAGACGCTGGTGGTGATCACGTACCCGGTCAGTGTCGGGCGCATGGACTGGGTAACGCCGCTGGGAAAAACGAAAATCACTGCCAAGGAGCGAGATCCCTCCTGGCGTCCTCCCGAGTCAGTGAAGGAGGAACATGCCAAGGAGGGCGATATCCTGCCCGACGTCGTGCCGGCCGGGCCTGACAATCCTCTCGGGCGCTTCGCCATGCGGCTGGGATTGCCGGGCTATCTGATTCACAGCACCAACAAGCCCTACGGGGTCGGCATGCGCGTTACGCACGGCTGCATACGCATGTATCCGGAGAATATTGAACAATTGTTCGATCAGGTTCCTCTGCGAACAGAGGTGCAACTCGTCAACCAGCCCATCAAGGTTGGCTGGCTGGACGGTGCCCTGTATGTCGAGGTGCACCCGCCGTTGGATGAGGATAAGGACAACTACCAGGAGGTCATGATTGCCGCGTTGGAGCGCATTGCGGAGGCCGTCGCCGGGGCGGGAACCTCGCAGGATGTGGTGCTCGACGATAATGCTATCAGGGCCGCGTTTGCAGAACAAAGCGGCATCCCGGTGATGGTCTCGGCGTCGCTTTCTGGTGGCGGAAACAGAGAAGCCCCCGCAGGGGCCTGGCGCTACTAGAGACAAGCGTCGCTGCAGCACGCCGAGCTGTCAATCGCCGGCCGGCGTGCGCAGCTGGTGCTTGGCTGTTACTTGTACATCGCTTTCTTGAACATGCGGTCGAGCTTGCTCGCCGTATCGTCGGATGTCGCTTTGGCCGCATTGGCCGTAGTCACGGCATTCTGGGCCATGGCCTTGGCATCGGCGGCGTCCTTGGCGGCCGATGCCGTCGCTTGCTTGTTCTGGTTGATCTCGGTTCTGAGCGCCTCGATGTCGCCATTGGTGGCGCAACCGGTAAGCCCGGCATAGACAGCCGCTATGGCGACAAGGGCCAAGACGCGTGAGCGATTCATTAGGGATTCCTTCATTATTTTCTCCGTGGTCAAGATATGACCTGCTTGTTAAGACAGACAACTTCCTTTGACGCTGCCACTCCGGCACCTACAGCGGCGTGGGCAGCGATGGTATGTAACGCTGCTAGCATAGCCTACCTGAAAACACATTCAAGAAAAAGCACAAGTTCCCGTCGGCGTCAGCCGGTTGGCCCTTGCTTCGCGGGTCGGTAGTCAGGACGTAGCCAGGAAGCCGCTTGAGCTAATACCGCTTAGTGAATTTCGACAGGGGTTCCGACCTTGATCCACGTCATCAGGCGATCGATTTGCGCGTTGGTCAAAGCAATACAGCCGTTGGTCCAGTTGTATTGCTGGTGTATCTTGGCATCCCCGGCACCCGTACCATGGATGCCGATGAAGCCCCCGAGCGGGGTGTTTTGGGGCGGGCGCCCTTTCGTTTCGGAGGCGCGACGAATGGCGTGCCACTGTGCTTCGGTGATCTCCCCTTCCGCCAGGGCGCGGTCGGCGCGCTCGATGTCGGGATAGGTCAGGCCCAGGAAACGGTGGTAGCGGGATTTCTCGGGTATCCAGCCGATGGTGAAGCGCCCCAACGGAGTCCTGTGGTCGCCTTGCATCTTCACGTCGGTTGTTCCATAGCGGCCGATGGCAATATCCTTGAAAACCTTCTGCGCTTGGTCACCCTTCATGACTGTCAGGGTGGCCTCCTGCGTATCCACCTTGAGCCAAACTCCGTTTACCGACGTACCCTGGGCGGCCAGCGGCAGCGCCATACCACTGGCGAGAAGCAGCACTGTGACCAAGCGTATCAGTTGCGCACGTGACAGGTGCGTCACCTGTCCGGATAGACTTTCCATCAGCCGACGCAAGCCTGATAGGGGTGTTGTAAAAGCGGAATAAATTCCTGAGATGGCTGACTTTTCAGTACTCATACATGCAATGAATTCAATCACTTTCCTGCGATGACATCGGTTAAACAGAGGTGATGTGACGTCAAGCGTCAGGTCGAAGCGTAGCATAGCTGCGCTGGATTGGCATTTGCTTGGGCGAAGGCTTCAAAAGCCCTGCGCAACGGGCGGCGCTGATTTTTCGCTGCGTGCGTGTGGTGGTCAGCGCAACAACAGGGTCGGGATAGTGGCCGATCGCAGCAGATCAGCGGTCTTGCTGCCAAAGAGCAAGCTGCGCAGCGGCGAATGTGAACAGGCCCCCATGATCAGCAAATCGATCGATTGCTCGCCAACAGTTTGGGCTATGACGCTTTCCGCGTCGCCGGGAATCGATGCGGCAGGTGCTGAAAAGCCCGCTGCGGTCAGGGTGGTGGCGGACCATTCGAGTTGCTTGCATGCCTCATTGCTTTCCTTGCCGGACATCAGCAGGTGCACCGGTAGATAACGGAAAAGTGGGCTGGCAGCGACCATTTCGCCAACCGTGCGGATATCGAGGCCCAGGCCCAGAGCGCCAGCGCCGTGAGCACGACGATCGCCACCAGCGGCGATGGCACCGCCTTGCTCAGGTAGGGGAACAGGTAGATGATCGCCAGGCCCGCGGCGACCATGGCATAGACCACCCAGCTGACGCCGATCAGTTCGGGCTGGTGCGCCATGAAAATCAGGATTGCCAGTGCGGTGACAAAGCCGGTGATCACCGAGCGCGAAACAAAACGCATCAACGCGCCGAGTCTGAGCCAGCCGGCGACGATCTGCAGCGCGCCGGTGAGTATCGTGGCGGCGAGCAGGTATTGCAGGCCGTAGTCCTTGACCAGCGTCACCATCAGCAGCGCCATGGCGCCCGTAGGAGCAGAAATCATGCCTGGGCGACCGCCGGCGAAGGCCATCACCGTGGCGATGCAGAACGAGGCGTACAGCCCGACCCTGGGGTCTACGCCGGCAATGATCGAGAAGGCAATCGCTTCGGGAATCAGTGCCAGCGCGACCGCCAGGCCGGCGAGCAGATCATTCCGGACGTTGGCAAGTCAGTCCTGATGTGGGGATTTCATTGTTTTCCTGTTGCCTTTGTTGCCTTGCTGGTGCCAGTCACGGCGCTGGCTCTTGCTGGCTAGCGCGGACGCGCGAGCGCCTTCGCGAGCCGTGGAATTCCGGGACAAAGCCCGGATGGTCCGGGCCAGGCAACTGCCGGGAATCGGGAGTAAAGCGAAGGCGCGATCTAGGCGCTGAAGGCGGCCGGCGTGTAGCGCGGACGCCCTGGGGACGGCCAGAAGGGGCGAAATTCCCTGATGCCTCGTTTCGCCCCCGGGCCGTGGGGCGATTCTATCTGATTTGCTGCGGTGCAGCAAACCGCGCTCGGCGAGCTGGTCGACGTCAGGGAGTGCGTGTACTAGCTGACCCGCATCTGCGGGGCGACGAGTAGGGTACCGAGCCGGTGGGCGATCCGGAAGCCGTCGCTAAGATCGGGCCGCTTGCTTCCCTGGCGGGCTAGTTGATAGACGTCGGCGCGCGCGAGGGGAAGGCACTGCTGCTCAGGAAGGCCTCGAACTCGGCAGCGGAAAGGGGCCGGCTGAACAGGAAGCCTTGCATGTCGTCACATGCCAGACCGCTTAGCAACTGCCGCTGGGCTTCGGTTTCGACGCCTTCGGCGAGGATGCGCAAGCCAAAGCTGCGGGCGATGCACGAAATGGCGTGGATGATCGATGTCGAGCTGCTGTTGCCGGCGTTCAGGTCACGGACGAAGGACTGATCGATCTTGATACTGTTGATCGGGAAGCGACGCAGGTAGTTGAGTGATGAATAACGGGTGCCGAAGTCGTCGATCGAAATGCGCAGGCCGTTGTTGCGCAATTGCCTGACCATGTCGATGTTCTTCTCGGCATCTTTCATCAACAGATTCTCGGTAATCTCGACGTCGAGCGCCTCTGGCGGGATGCCGTGCGCTTCAAGGCGTCGCAGCAGTCGTCCGGGCAGGTCGGCACGGTCGAACTCCTTCGGCGACAGATTGATCGCCAGTTGTAGGTCGGTGAAGCCTTTGCCGCGCCAGTCGGCGAACTGGCTCAGCGCGTGTTCGAGGACCCAGTCACCGAGATTTATGATCATGCCGGTTTCTTCGGCCAGCGGGATGAAGCTGTCCGGAGCCATCAGGCCGAGTCGCGGGTGGTGCCAGCGGATGAGTGCTTCCATGCCGACGGTTCGGGCGTCGCGGTGGCTGACCTGCGGCTGATAATGGAGTTCGAATTGATCGCCGCCGCTTTCCAGTGCCAGGCGCAGGTCGTTCTCAAGCGAGAGGCGCATGTTGTGGCCACTAATCATTTCCGGTGTGAACTGGAGATAGCCGTTCTTGCCGCGCCCCTTTATCTGGTACATCGCAATGTCGGCGTTGCGGATAAGGAGTTCTGCGTTTTCGCCGTCGTCCGGGTAGAGCGCGATACCGACGCTGACGGTGGTGAAGAAGTCCATTCCGGCGATCTTGAAGGGAAGTTTCAGCTCCGCCAGCAGCTTCTCGGCGATGAAGGCCGCGTCCTCGGCGCTACTCAGATCGGGCAGCAGGACGGTAAACTCGTCACCGCCCTGGCGGGCCAGGGTGTCGCCCGAGCGCAGGCAGTTGCGCGCCCGTTCGGCAAAGCACTTGAGCAGCTCATCGCCCTCGTGATGGCCGTAGCTGTCGTTGATCAGCTTGAAGCGATCGATGTCGATGAACATCACGCCCAGCCGCTTGCCTTTCCTTTTTGCCTGCGTCAGGGCGATTCCGAGACGATCCTTGAACAGGATTCGGTTAGGCAGGCCGGTGAGCAGATCGTGAAAAGCCTGGAAGGCGATGGTTTCCTCGGCCTTCTTGCGGTCGCTGATGTCGCGGGCGACGCCCGAGGTGCCCATGAAGTGCTGCGTGGCCGGCCCTTCGGTGGCGGCGTAGATCCCTTGCGAACTGAGAATGGTGACGATCGTCCGGTTCTCGAAGTGCCGGACGCCCTGCGTCTTGGTTTGCAGGCGAATCTCGACATTGGTGCTGGCGCGATCACCGATACGGCGCTCATTGAAAGCGAAGCGCGCATGTTCGACATCCTCGGGATGTACGATCAGCGAGTAGTGCTTGCCGAGCAGTTCATCGCGCGCGTAGCCGAGCAGCGCTTCGACGCGACCGTTGACGAAAATGAAACAACCGTCCCGGTCGAGGGTATAGATGATGTCCGGCGACTGTTCGACGAGGAAACGGTGCAGACGCTCGGATTGTTCGAGGCGCACGGTCATCAGCGCGTGTTCGCGTTCGATGCGGCGGCGGCGCTGCAGGCGATCGACAGTGTCGATCAGTTCCTGCGGGCTGCCATGTTTGCGGATGAATTCAAAGGCGCCGTGGCGCAGCGCGCGGATTGCCGAGTCGATCGATTCATCGCCGCTGAAGACCACCACCGCCGTTGGGACATGCTTGCTCAGCATCCATTCCATGACTTCCAGCCCGTGGATGTCGGGGAGATTGAGGTCCAGGATCAGGATGTCGACGTCCCGGCGGTCGAGGCGGCTGAGGGCTTCCACCCCGGTGCTGCATTCCTCGATGCTGCGCCCTGGCGCTGCCAGCAGTTGTCGATAGGCCGCGCGGATTCGCTCCTCGTCGTCGACGATCAGGATGCAGCTGGTCTCCGCTAGGTCGGGGACCAGCGGCGAAAAATCGACGTTTGCTATGGCCTTCATCGTTCCTCCTGACGGGTGTTTGGCGACGCCTGTTTAATGTGAAAGTCGCGCAAGCGACTCACGAACCTCCCTTCTCCCCCTGCGGGAGAAGGGCCGGGGGTGAGACGGGGAATTCTGGGCGCATGCGCCCCGCCCGTCGAACGATTCCGGCGTGCAAGCCGGAATGCGCACTGCAAGTGAGAGGGGGGACGGTCATGACTTTCATCATCCGGGGTATCTCGACTGACATGATCGTTAGTGGGGTTTGACTTTGCTATCGTCCCGGTGCTCTACGTGGCCCGGTGTTGGCAACAGCAGGGAAATCATGGTCCCGTGCCCGGCCTTGCTGCGGCAGGAGACGGGAATCCCGAGGCGGTGCGCGAGTGCGCCGACGATCGACAGCCCCATACCGCGTGTCGCTCCGAGCTGGCCGTCGGCGGCGCGGTGCAGCGCCCGCACTGCCGCTTCGCTCATGCCCGGACCGTTATCCTCGATTCTCAATTCGCAGACGGCTTGTCCCTGGTGGAGGATGTCGTCGGTCAGTGAAAGCTTGAGCCGTTGTCCGGGCGATAGCGCTTCGGAAGCGTTCTTCCAGAGGTTGACCAGGATCTGCTTGATGCTGGCACGGTCAGCGGCTATGCGCAGCGGGCGTAGCGGCAGAGCGGTTTCGATGGCGATCCCGCGCGTATCGAACAGCGCTTCGCGGTAGAGCAGAAGCAATTCACGCACCAGCTCACCGACATCGACCGCCTGCTCATCGTCGGTGTCGGCAGGGACTTCGCTCATGCGTCGCACGATGCCGGCAACACGGTCGATTTCGTCGCTCAGGACTTTGAGTTCGTGGTGTACTCCGGCTCCTGGCGGCAGCTTGCCGTCAAGGATGTGCAGATAGCCCTTGATGATCGTCAGCGGGTTTCCCGCTTCGTGAACGACGCGTCGCGCCTGGCGAGTGAAGCGCGCCGCTACTGCATCGGCGGACTCCTGGCGAAGCGCCTGCGCGTCATGCCAGCTCTCCAGGGTGACGCCGGCAAGGCGTCCGAAATTAGCCAGGCAAGGTAGCCGGTGTGCCAAGCGGTTGTGCTGACCAGCACTCAGCCCGGCGACGATCACCCCGATCGTACGGCTGCGGCCGAGCATCGGGATGCACACCAGCCCCGTGCTCGACAGGGCCCGAGCAAACTGGATGTCAATCAGCGACTTCGCGGCTAGCGGTAGGCGGTCATAGGAGGAGCAGATCTGGCCATTGATCATGGCCACGGCGGCAAGGCTGCGGTGCGCCGCGGCAAGGATCCTGACCTGGCCAAAAATGGCCGGCTGCGCGGCGATGCCGTTGCCGGTGAGGGGGCCGTTTTGCGGCTCGCAGAGCAGGAAGGCGAGGTGATTGAGGTCAAAGAGTATACGCGCCGATTCACGCAGCGAGAGGAGCACTTCGGCGTCGCTGGTGAGGCTGCACAGATCCTGCTGCAAGGGTTGCAGCAAAGCCTTCTCGCCAAGGATTGTGGCGATCTGTTCGTTGGCGTCGGGTTCGCTGCGGCGGCGGCGAGCGCCGAGTACCCGTGGCATTCCGTCCGATCTGCGGTCGGCAGCCGCTCCTTCCGGCGGGGCAATACCGATGGCGTTGGCAATGATGCACATCCGCTGCTCGGCTTCGTCGCGCAGGCGTCTTAGTCGGTCGCTGTCGTCGTTGGCAAACATCTCATTGGCGACGGCTGCCAGTTCTTCGGGAATCTCTTCGCAAGAAACCAGCGCGTGTGCGAGCCATACCAACTGCGGCAGAGGGGCGGCAGTGGTGATCTGCTCGGCGGGCAGATGGTGGAACAGAATGCCGTCGGCGAAGGGTGAATCGAGATGCCATTGGTCGGCCAGCCAGGTGCCGATTTCGCCATGGTGCACACTGAAGTGTTCGCTTTCCCGGTTGGAAAGCTCCGCTTCGCTGGGGCAGGTGGCAAGAAGCTGCAGGTAGGGTTCGCCAAGTGCCGAGAGCAGAATGAGTTCGCCGACGTCGTGCAGCAGTCCGGCCAGGTAGGCCTCGTCCGGTCGTGGATAGCCGTAGGTGGCGGCCAGGCTGCGCGACAGTTCGGCGACCAGCAGCGAGTGTGTCCAGAAGGCGGACAGATCGACCGATCGGCTGGCTGCGCGCTCGTCGAAGAGATTCTGGACCGACAGGCAGGTGGCGATCGAGCGTACCAGGCGGGTGCCGAGTGCGATAAGACAGTTCTCGATGCTTTGCAGCTGCGTGCCGCGGCGAATAGCGGGTGAGTTCGCCGCTGTCAGCACGCGGGTGCACAATCCCGGGTCCTGCTCGACGAGCCCGGCCAGTTTGGCCATGGTCGTGCTGTCGTCGTCGACCATCTGCAGGAGGCGCAGCAATATCTGAGGCGGTGATGGCGCGCGTCCCGACTCAATGGCGTGGCGGACGGGCTCCGGCAAGCTATACATCGCGGCGGATCAAAATGCCAAACGGTATGCCCGTCGTAGCGGATTGGCGGGCAAAGGCGTGCATTTTTTGGTGGTCGGCTAGGTAGTCGGGTGGTGGCCGGCGCGTATCGCGTTCTCGCCAGCGGCTGTGACACCTTCCTGGACCTCGCGCGCGACGACCTCGAAGAGCGTGCGGAGAACGAAGTTCATGCCGTCAATGACTTCCTCGACCGACAGCATTGATGGAATACGCGTGCCGCGGTGTTCTATCGCGCCGCCTATCTGGGTGACCTTCACGCCCATGCGTGTCAGGTTTGACGCCAGACGCGGTTCGGTGAGCACGAAGAGGGTCGTGATTCCGTAGTGGCGGGCCAGCGCGATCAGGCAAAGATAGACCGCCAGAGCAAGGTAGGGCTGGCGCGGTTGCTTGGCTGTGCCGAAGTCCTCCTCCGAGATCGAGATCGGTCTATCTTTCTCGCCCGGCCGGCGGCGGTAGCTGCCAATCACTGCCAGGCGGGAGATTTCCGCGATTCGCGCACGGTCCAGCGTCCGCGGATCAACAAGGGAGCGGTCCAGCGTTTCCGCGCAGCTGATCTCCAACGGTAGCCAGGCCTGTTGCGCAATTTTGGGATCAATCAGCACGAGGCGCGCACAGCCGACAAAGTCGCCTGTCGAAACCGACTGCACCAGGCAATGCAGCGACTGCTCATCGTAGGCATCCGCTTCGAGGCCCTCAGGACGCAGTGGCTCATAACCCAGTTCCCGGCAATACACTTCGTGGCGGATGCGGTAGTTTTCGGCACGCAGTTCGTCGGTCAGTGCCGGGACGACCTTGAAGAACCGCCGGTAGCCCTGGCTCATGGTCAGCTCTGTCAAGTTCGAAAGAAACATGGGCTACCTTTCTGCTCTTTTCTGGCTGCCCGGCGAGTTGTCGACAGCAGCCAAACATACTACTACGAAGTGGCGCCCGCAGCCCCGGTGAGCGTCGCTCTAGTCGAGTTTCTTGAGGTAATCCTTGGTGAAAATCTTGTCCGGCAGATCGCGCAGCTTCATGCTGTTGTACTCCAAGACCGACTGCTCGCCGCCGCGCAGCGCGTCTTCCATGACCAGTCGCGTCGGCCGCTTCCTGCCTTCCATGGTCTGGAAATTCTCGTACTTGCAGGATTTCAACAGGCGCCTGGACAGCGAATAGAATTCCGCGCGGTATGGCCAGGAGTCCTTTTTCCGGACCCAGTAGAGTACCCGTTGGTAGGTGACTCCGCGGTCGACCCCGGTCAGTTCGAGCACGTAAAAGTCGTCATCGCCGATCTGCTCGGTGCGCAGCAGCTTGGGATTGTAGTCGTCGGCGAAGTTGGCGCGCGCCAGATCGCCATTGGCAACCTGACCGGTCAGCCTTTGCGAGAGAGCGAGCCGAATCGGCTGTGAGACTTCAGGCATGAAGATCCACAGATTGCGATCTTTCATGAGCATGATCTGACCACGCTCGGATGCCGGTTCGGTGACCATCACCACGCTGTTGGTGTTGCCCTTCGATAGCACTCGATACTTATGCACGTCGGGCTGGCCGCCTTTCTCGGACGTGGTGATTGTTACGTCGACCTGAAAGCCGTCGGCGGGAAAACGCACCTCGTCGGCATTTTTGACGATCATCCGAGCCAAGGCTTCGTTGTCTGCCTGGTTGTCTGCCGGGTTGCCGGCTTCTTCCTGCGTGGCCATCGCCAGCGGCGCTGCTGCGGTCCAGGCCGAGAAAGTTAGCAAGAGAAGCAGCAAGGCCGTCTTGACACCAGAATGGCGGATCGTCATGCTTTCCATCGTTTTCACCTCATTGTGCTGACCGCTCTGCCGGTTGGCAGGAAGTGCCACCGTATGAGCGTTGTCCGTATCGAACACGTCTGCAAGGATTATCAGCTCGGTGAGCAGAAAGTCCAAGCCCTCAAGGATATTACTCTGGCCTTCGACGCCGGCGTCTTTCTGGCGATTGCCGGTCCTTCCGGCAGTGGCAAGACGACCTTGTTGAACCTGATCGGCTGCATTGACACGCCGACCAGCGGAAAAATTTACATTAACGACCAGGACGTCAGCGGCCGGACGGCGGACCAACTCGCCGATCTGCGTGCCCGGACCATCGGTTTCATTTTTCAGACCTTCAATTTGTTGCCGGTGTTGTCGGCCGCCGAAAACGTCGAATACCCGCTGCTGCAGCGCAGGGATATGTCGGCTGCGGACCGCCGCCGGCGGGTGGCCTACTTTCTCGACATTGTTGGCCTTACGAAGTTTGCGACCCACCGTCCGAACCAGCTGAGTGGTGGCCAGCGCCAACGCGTGGCTATCGCCCGGGCCCTGGTGATCAAGCCGGCCATTGTGCTGGCCGACGAACCGACTGCCAACCTCGACCACAAGACCGGCGAGGAAATCCTCCTGCTGATGAAGAAGATCAACCGGGCACTGAAAACGACTTTCATTTTCTCCACCCACGACAAGCGTGTGATTGCCAAGGCTGACCGGCTGGTGCGCGTCGAGGATGGCGAGATCGCCCTGCTCGGCGTACGTGCGAACCGCAGGTGGTCGCTTGCGCGTCATCGTTCGGCGGAAGCCCTTGTCGACAGCGCAGCCGGCGCCGCGGAGACCGAGGCGCTAGCGATAAATGATAAGGACAAGCACAATGCCGTGCCGAGTGAGGCGCCAGATAACGACCCGGGAAACCACAATGCAGATCAGAAGTAAGCCGCCTTTCACCGCGCTCGCCCTGGTTGTCGCGAGCTTGCCGCTGCCGCTCCTGGCACAGCCTGCGGATGCTGCCAATCGAGCTGTCAGCGACGTCGCCGTGCGTGTCTCGCCAATGCCGACGGCGCTTCTGCTTGCTGCGAAGGCGGACGATTTGCCGATGAGCAGGGATGACCTGTTCGGCACCGACGAGCCGGCCGCGGGGCCTGCTGCGGCGCCGGCCGTTGCTCCAGTTGCCGCTCCAGAAAGCGCTGCGCCCCTGAGTCGCGACGCCTTGTTTGGCACCGATGAGCCAGCCGCCACTGCGCCAACTGGCGAACTGCCGCTCGGCCGCGATGCCTTGTTCGGTAGCGACGAGCCAGCCGCCGCTCCTGCGCCAGTTGGTGAACTACCGGTCCGCCGCGATGCCGTGTTTGGCGACGGCGACGATGCTTCGCCGAAAGCTCTGGCCGCGCAGACCGTTGCCAAGTCGCCGTCGCGTCCGGTGCGCTACCGCGGTTTTGTCCAGAATGTGATGGCTTATACCACGCCCGAGCCATCGCACTGGTCGGAGGCGATGACGCGCGCCGATCTCAGCGCACAGGGGGATTTCAGCAGCGGCGTCAAATGGCACCTGGGGGTGCGCGTGGACTTCGACGCCGTTTATGCCATGAGTGATTTCTACCCCCAACAGGTGAATGACAATCAAACCCTGAATGTGCTGTTGCGCGAGAATTACATCGATATCGGCGTCGGCGACTGGGATTTCCGTTTTGGCCGGCAGCAGATCATCTGGGGCGAGATGGTCGGTCTGCTCTTCGGTGACGTCGTTTCCGCCAAAGACATGCGGCATTTCGTGCTGCCGGAGTTCGATATCCTGCGCATTCCGCAGTGGGCCGCACGTGCCGAGTACTTCAAGGGCGATTTCCACGCCGAAGCGATCTGGATCCCGGTGGCCAGCTACGACAACATCGGTAAGCCGGGCGCGCAGTTCTACGACTACACGCTGGTACCCTACGGCGAGGCGACTTTTCGCAATGAGAAGATTCCGACGCGCAACCTTGCCAACACCAACTATGGCATGCGCCTGTCGGTTCTCCACAACGGCTGGGATGTGGCGGCTTTTGCCTACAGCAGCATGAGCGTCGCGCCGACTTTCTACCGGGAAATCATCGCTGGAGCCCAGCCAAGCGTGACCTATCAGGCTCAGCACGAGCGCATCGATCAGTACGGAACGACCTTTGCCAAAGACCTCGGTTCGATGGTGCTCAAGGGCGAAGCGGTCTACACCGGCGGCCAGAAGTATGAGGTGACCGACCTGACGGACGCCGATGGCCTGGTCGAGCAGAATACCTTCACCTGGGTGCTCGGCCTCGACTTCTCACAGTTCACCGATACCCGAATCAATGTCCAGGTATTCCAGAATCATTTCCTGGATCATGACCCGAATATCATTCCGTCGAGCAACGAAAACGGCTACAGCCTGCTCTTGAACCACAAGTTCGGCGACCGGTTCGAAGCGCAGGCGCTGTATATCGCCAGCTTCAACCGCAACGACTGGATGCTGCGCCCGCGCGTAAGCTGGAACTTCGAGAAGAACTGGGACCTGGCGGTCGGCGTCGATATCTTCAATGGACCACCACAGGGATTCTTCGGGCGCTATGACGACAGTGACCGCGTCTATTCGGAGGTACGCTACAGCTTCTGAGGGGCAGCGTTCCCGTAGAGAAGAGGGTAGGGGAATTCGGGCGTACGGTGCGTGTGGGTGCCTGCGCCAGCCGACCTCTCCACCATTCGACCACTCTACTGTTCGGCAACGACCACAACGCCGCCACGCCGGCGGTCACCGGCGCCGTAGAGACGGTCGTGGCCATTGGCGACGCAGTTCACTCCACCGAAGAACAGGCTTGCCTCGTCGAAGCAGGTCGCTGCGGGCCATGCTGCCTGCAGGGCTGCCGCGGCCCCGGCGCCGAGGTCATGGCTTTCAAACCACAGCCGGGTGCCTTCGACATGCAGGCGAGGCGCGTTCACTGCTTCCTTTAGCGGCCGGCGATAGGCCAGCAGATTGAGCAGGGTTTGCAGGATGGCGCTGCGAATGCGGTTCGAGCCGCCGCTGCCGAGCGCGAAGCACGGGCGCTCGCCAGCGACGACGATGGTCGGCGACATCATCGTGCTCATCCAGGTTCCCGGCGCCCCTTGGTGGAAACCAGCGGGGTTGATGTCGTCTTCACCGAGGAAATTGTTGACGTGGATACCCAGGCCCGGCAAGGCTTCACCGCAACCTTCGCCATTGCTGGTGGTCATTGCCGCGGCCATGCGGTCGGCGTCGATGACCGAGATATGCGTCGTGGCGCCGAGTTGGTTCTCGGCAAACAGGCTTTGCGCGCGCGCGGCCCAGACAGGAATGCCCTTGCCAGCGGCCAGGTCGAGGATAGCCCCGGGGTCGGTGTAGAGGCGTTGGTCGTAGCCGGCCTGGCGGATTTCCGACACGGTGGTCAGCAGCGCCGCCATCGCCAGTTGCTGCTTGCTCGACAGGAAGGGCTCTTCACCGAGGCCGAGTTGCTCGGCGATATGCAGGCCGGCACCGATCAGCCCACCGCCGGCGGCCGGCGGCGGGTTGGTAAGCACCGTGTAGGGGCCAAAGCCGACGCGCAGCGGTTCGCGGATCACCGGTGCGTACGCCGCGACGTCCTGGGCGGTGATCAGTCCGCCTTGCGCCGGGCCGAAGTTGTCGACCAGCGACGCCCGGTAGCGGGCGACGTGGCTGTCGGTGTTAGCTTCACCAAGCGCGTGCAGGAAGTCGCCGAGCTCGGGGTTGCTCAAGCGATCACCTGCTTGCGGCAGAACTCCGCGCGGGAAGAAGAGCTTGGCCACGGCTGGCGAGCGGCGGGCGATGGGCGCGACGAGGGCGATGATCATCGCGATCTGCGGGCTGACCGTGAAACCGTCACGGGCCCAGGCCGCCGCCGGAGCGACGACTTCGCGCAGCGGCACGCGCCCGGCGCGACGATGCAGTTCGAGCAGGCCGACCAGCTCTCCGGGAACCGCGGCCGCCCCTCGACCGACATGGAAGATCTGCGTGGTGCGTCCGAAATCGACCGTCACCGGCGCAAAATCTAGGGGCGGTGGGCTGCTGAGGCCGCGCCCGGGTGTGGTCGCAAAAAAGTCGAGGACCTTGTAGCCAGCGTCAGCGTCGCCCCAGAGGCAGACACCGCCGCCGCCCAGGGAAGTCAGCGGCAGTTCGGTGACCGTTGCCGCGAGCTTGGCGGCGACGATCGCATCGACCGCGTTACCGCCGCGGCGCAGCAGACAGGCGCCGGCTTCGGCGGTATGCGGCTCCGACGCCGCGATGACTCCCAGAATACCCATCCGCGGAGCATACGCGATGCCGGTGCGCTAGTGAAGCTGGTTTGCATTGCCAACCCTCGGCACGCAGCACGCAAGACCTCGCGCTCGACAGGCCAGCGGCGGTGCTTTTGCCTTTGCCGAACAAGGCCAGCCTCGCTTCAGGAGATGCCGCGCACTCCGCTGCTGCGGCCGAAGGCGAGCAACGCGCCGGGGATCTGTTCGAGAGCCATGACCTGCTCGGCGCCACCGCGCCTGATGGCTTCCTTGGGCATGCCGAAAACGACGCAACTCGCTTCGTCCTGGGCGATCGTCCTGGCTCCCGCGTCGCGCATTTCCTTGAGACTGCGAGCGCCATCGTCACCCATGCCGGTCATGATGATCCCCAGCGCGTTGGCGCCGGCAAACTTCGCGACCGAGCGGAAAAGCACGTCGACCGAAGGCTTGTGGCGGTTGACCAGCGGTCCGTCGACAATATCGACTAGGTAATGCGTGCCGCTGCGTCTGAGCAGCATGTGTTTGTTGCCGGGTGCAATCAGCGCCAGGCCCGCGCCGACTCGATCGCCGTTGCGCGCCTCACGCACTCCGATCTGACAGATCGCGTTGAGACGCTGCGCGAGCATCGCCGTGAAGCGCTCGGGCATGTGCTGCACGATGACCATGCCCGGGCAAGTCGCCGGCAGGCGACGCAGAACGAGCTCCAGCGCCTGCGTGCCGCCAGTCGAGGCGCCGATGGCGACGATCTGGTCGGTACTTCTGGCAACGGCTGTCGATAGCCCGGCCGACAGTATCACGTCGGCCGAGTTTTTCGGGCGCAGCAGCGCCGAGTCGGCGGCGATCATTTCCTTGCTGGGGGGCTTGCTCATGGTGGGGGGCGGAACCTTTACCTGCGCATGATTCCACTCTTCGCCGCTGTGGGCAAGCGCCCTTGCCGGCGCTGGTTAGTGGTGCACGCAGTATGGAACCTATAAATTCCGGCTACCCCGCGGGTTTCCCGCCGCTGTCATGGGTGCTCAAGGCCACGTCAGGAATGGTGAATGGCGAATGCGGCGCCACACCAGCCCCCACGTCATTGCGAGGAGGCGCAGCCGACGCGGCAATCCAGTTCCATCCTCTCACTATTTCCCACCACATCGACATCGTGAGCACGCGAAAAGCCAAACCTCTGGATTGCCGCGTCGGATTCGCCTCCTCGCCATGACGGAGGGTCGGAGATGCTTGCCGAAAGCCTCATCAAGAACGCAACACTACACTAGCTTTTCGGCTGGCCGTCGAGCGTGTTTGCGACCGCCAGCGCTGTTTGCTGCTGTTTGCTGTGCGCTCGTCGGTGCGCAGAAAACCCGGAGATTCTGCGCACCGCGGTCTGGGCTGCCGGATAGTCGGGACGCGCGGCAATTGCCGCCTGCAACGCGGCGAGCGCCTGCCCGTAATGGCCCAGGCGGAAGAGCACCAGGCCGAGGTCGTACCACGCCCCCGCCAGTGTCGAACCGTGGCCACTCGCGGCGCGCAAGCACTGTGCCGAGGCCCGCAGATCCGGGTCAGCAGCGGCTGCCGGAGCGGCCGCAGGCGCATCGATGTGTGCCGCGTTGAAGGCCTGCATCGCCTCGCTGCGGCGCGCGCTCCGGTAATAGAGCAGACCGAGAAACTGCAGCGAAACGATATCGTCGGGGATCGCTTCCAGGATGCTGCGCGCGATCCATTCGGCCTGCTCCAGTTGGCCGCTTTGATAGAAGGTGCCGAGAAGGTCGAAGAGGGCGTCAATCATTTGCCGCCTCGCGGTCGAAAAATGGCGCGCGCTGCAGCTAGCGCGACCGCATCACTGGTAGCCAGCCGTCGCCGAGCCATGCTCAACCGATGTCGACGGGCACGAAGATCTTCGCGTCGTCGCGTTCGATCAGCAGGGCAACGGTTTTGCCGGCCTTGTCGAGCAGCCCACGCAACTGCTCGATGTCGCGCACCTCCTGGCCGTTGAGCGACAGGACGATGTCGCCACGCCGGATGCCGGCCTTGGCCGCCGGACCACTGACGTTTTCGACGAGCAGACCGCTGGCTATGCCGCTTTGCTGCTGCTCCTGTGGGTTAAGGGGACGCAGAGCCAGACCAAGACGTGGGTTGTCGGCTTCGCCGCCGCTCGCCACCGCTTGTGCCGGCGTCGGGATTTCGCCGACCGCCAAGGCGATATCGCGGGTACTTCCCTTGCGCCAGACTTGCAGCTTGATCTGCGTTCCCGGCCTGAGCGCGGCGACGATTGGCGGCAGTTCGGTCGAGCGCGCGATTTCCGTGCCATCCAGTTTCAGGATGATATCGCCCGCTTCGAGCCCGGCGGCTGCCGCCGGGCTTGTCTTGTCGACCGAACTGATCAGCGCGCCGGCGGTATTTTTCAGGCCGAAGGACTCGGCCAGCGACTGCGATACCTCCTGGATGGTGACTCCGAGGCGGCCGTGACTGACCTTGCCGTTTTTCAGCAATTGCTCCTGGATGTTCATCGCCACGTCGATGGGAATGGCGAATGACACTCCCTGATAGCCGCCGTTGCGGCTGTAGATCTGCGAATTGATACCGATCACTTCGCCGTTCAGGTTGATCAGTGGTCCGCCCGAATTACCCGGATTGACCGCCACGTCGGTCTGGATGAACGGCACGTAGCTGTCGCTGGCCAGCGAGCGGCCTTTCGCCGAGACGATGCCGGCAGTGACGCTGTTCTCGAAGCCAAAGGGCGAACCGATGGCGACCACCCATTCGCCGACCTGGGCACTGCCCGGGCTGCCGAGGCGAACGACCGGCAGGTCCTTGGCGGCGATGCGCAGCACGGCGATGTCGGTCAGTTTGTCGAGGCCGACAACCTTGGCCTTGAACTCGCGCTTGTCGGTCAGTTTGACGGTGACCTCGTCGGCGCCGCTGACGACGTGGGCGTTGGTCAGAATCAGCCCGTCAGCACTGACAATGAAGCCTGAACCCATGCCCTGCGCGGGCGTTCCGCCCTCGGGCATTGGCCTGCCGAAGCGGCGGAAGAGTTCGGGGAGGCGCGGATCATCGTCGCCGCCGCCTGAAAAGGCTGTTTTCGACGACCCGCTGGCGCTGATATTGACCACCGCCGGGCCACTGTGCTCGACGATTGACCGGAAGTCGGGTAGCCCGATGCCGGGGCCGGCCAGCGGCGCCGCGGCCGGTGGCGCGAGAGCTGCGACGGCGTCGGCGGGGCGGATGATATCGCCACCCAGGGTGGCGTAGCCGGTGCCAAGCGCGGCGATCAGCGCCGCTGCCAGTAGACTGCGTTTGAAGGTCGGTGCATGCATGGTGATCTCCTGTTCCGTTCCAGAGGGGAAGCGATTCGCTTCCAGTGGCACGTACGATAGAGGGTCACGACTTAAAGCTGACTTAAGACGGTCGGCCAGGAGGTAAGGAGGCAGCGGCGCGAGAGAAGGCGCGAGGGCCAGAGGAAGCTGCGCAGGGCTCGAATTGAACGCGCACGCGCAAGCCGCCAAGCGCGGCCTCGCCGAGCTGCACCGTCGCCCGGTGGCGTTCGGCGATGGTCTTGACGATGGCCAGCCCCAGGCCGCTACCCGCTTCGTCGCTCTGTGCGCGGCGATAGAAGCGGTCGAAGACGCGCTGCCGGTCTTCGGCGGGAATGCCCGGGCCCGAGTCGCTGACTTCGATGAACACGCCGCTCTCGTCTGCACCGCTGGCGACATCGACGCGGCCGCCAGCGGGGGTATAGCGAATGGCGTTGCCGACCAGGTTGGTGATCAGGATGTGCAGCGCCTCTTCGTCGCCGTCAAGCATGTCCTCGCCGCTGCCTGCTGCGGCGCCGAGATCGATATCCTTTGCTTCCGCCAGCGGCAGCTGCGCGGCGATCACCGCCGCCACCAGCTCGCCAAGCCGTAGCGGGCTTGGTATATGCTCTGCCTGGCCGCCGCTGCCCGGTTCCTGGCGGGCCAGGGTCAGCAACTGCTGCACCGAATGCGTCGCGCGTCGCAAGCCGCCTTTCAATTCGCCGAAGGCTTCGGCACGAGCAGCCGCATCCGGTGCCCGTTCAGCGAGTTGCACCTGCAGGCTCAGTGCCGCCAGCGGGGTGCGCAGTTCGTGCGCGGCGTCGGCGGTGAACTCGCGTTGCGCCTGCAATGCGTGCTTGAGCCGGTCGAGCAGCTCGTTCAGCGCCCGCACCAGCGGCACCACTTCGCTAGGCACCCGGTTCTCCGGGAGGGGGTCGAGGGCGACTGCGGTGCGCGTGCTGACCGCTCGCGCGACCGCGTCGAGCGGGCGTAGTCCGCGGCCGACAACCACCCAGATCAGCACCCCGAGAACCGGCAGCATGAGCAGAAACGGGGCGACGGTTCGCAAGGCGGCGGCCAGCGCCAGTTCGTCGCGCGAATGCAACGGTTGCGCGACCTGAATCGTCTGGCCGCGCTGCTGCATGCCGAACACGCGCCACTTGCCGCGGCCGGTATCGATGGTCGCGAAGCCGAGCGGCGTCTTGTCGGGTAGCCCGTCGCGCGGGTGCGAAAGGTAGAGCCGTGTGCCGTCCGGACGCCAGACCTGGATCGAGAAGTCCTGCGCGTCACCGTCGAGCGCGAAGTTGTGCTGTCCACCGCTCCGGAAGACCTGGTCGCGGAAGGACAGGGCCAGCTGGCGCAGTTGGTAGTCGAACATCGCGTTAGCCTCGTCGCGCGCCGTCCGGTAGGTGGCCAGCGCACCGAGCAGCGTGGTCAGCGTAATCACCGACAGCAGCGCCAGCAACAACTGGCGGCGGATCGAGGTCATCAGCCAGGGGGGAGCAGGTAGCCGACACCGCGGATGTTCTTGATCCGTTCAGTGCCGAGCTTGCGCCGCAGGGAGTGGATGTAGACTTCGACGGCGTTGCTTTCGATTTCTTCGCCCCAGCCGTACAAGCGCTCTTCGAGTTTCGTCCGCGACAGTGGCGTTCCCGGCCGTTCAAGCAGCGCCTGGAGGAGGGCAAATTCACGCGCCGAAAGGGCCACCGGCTTGCCGCCCTGGGTCAGCTCGTGGGTCGCCGGATTCATGCGCAAGTCGCCGTGCTCGATCACCGGGCTGGCGCGACCGGCATGGCGGCGCAGCAGCGCCCGCATGCGTGCCGACAGCTCGTCGAGGTCAAAGGGTTTCACCAGGTAATCGTCAGCGCCGCTGTCCAGCCCCCTGATGCGGTCGGCGACAGCGTCGCGGGCGGTAATGATCAGCACCGGAATGTCGTTGCCGGAACGTCGCAGTCTGGCGAGAACGTCCAGGCCGGACCTGCCGGGCAGGCCGAGGTCGAGCAGCAGCAACTCGTAGGGCGTGGTCGTCAGGGCCAGTTCGGCCGCTTGTCCGTCGCGCACCCAGTCGACGCTGCTGCCATCCTGGCGCAGGCCTTGCTGGACACTCTTGCCGATCATCGGGTCGTCTTCGACCAATAACACGCGCATCGTCTGGCGCCGCTGAGCGTCTGCCCGGCAGGACCGTTACGGCGCCAGCACGACTTCGTAATACACGCCGCTCGACCCGAAGTAGGGCTTGTACCAGTTGGGTCCGCTCTGGTAATACTGGGCGCCGTTCACTGTCATGTGTTTGGCGTTGGGCGGGAGTGCTGCGTACTGGCTGCCGATCGGCAGATTGCCCTGGACGACATAAGTCGGCTGCGGGGCTACGTAGACCGGCTGCGGGGCTACGTAAACCGGTTGCGACGCGCTGGCAATTGCTGCACCTGCCATCGCTCCCACGGCCAGGCCGGCCACCGCACCCGCGGCTGCGCCGCATCCGTAGCAACCGCCATGGTAGTAGCCGCCACCATGGTAGTAGCCGCCGGGGTGGCCAGCGGCAACGAAGCCTCGTCCGCCCCAGCCTCGGCCAGCAGCGACCCAGGCATTGGCATCGGCAAGGGGAACCAGTACGCTCGCGGTCACCGCGACGCCGAGAATGAGTGTTTTCGTTAGTTTCATCGCATTGCTCCTTGTGTTCCTTCCTGGTGTCACTTATTTGGACTGCGCAAGGCCGATTCGCTTGAACTCGAGCTTGACGGCGTCTTTCGGAATGCTGACCTCGAAGCTCTGTGCCGGCAGCGGCGCATTGAGCTTCCAGTCCGAGAACTCGACGGTGAAGGTTGGTTGCCGCTCACCACTGCGGTAGGAGGCGACCGCCAGGCGCGGCAGCTTGTCCTGTGCGCCGATCCATAGCTCCCAGTCGATGCCGGGGGCGGTAAACGCGAGGTGATCGGTCTTGACTCCGGCGATCGTCGATTGCCCTACCACAAAGGCACTCGAGAGGTCCTTTGTGAGGCGGGCATAGGGATCGGAAACCAGGAGGTCAACGAAGGGTGCCAAGGTGTCCGCGCCCGGGTGTTCTTGCTGCACGACTTCGTCGACGGTGCTGCCGCTGGCTTCTTGCTGCGCGTAGAATTTCCTGGCCGGTCCGATGGCCGTCACCGTCTTGCCGTTGTAGTAGAGGTCGTTGGGCAGGAGGTCGCCGCGCGACTCGACGAACAGGCGATCCGGTCGTTGCAGCAGCACCCGTGAAGCTGCGAAGAGGCTGATGTACTGCCCGGTCGGCGACTCCAGTGGCAGCAGGCTGCGCGCCTTGAACTGGAGCGTCCGCGCTGCGGCCAGGGTGTCACTCATGTCTTTCAGCAGCTTGAGGGCTCGCTGATCCTTGATCTCCTTTGCGGACGTGGCCGGTGGCTCTGTTTTATCATCGGCCAGGGCCGTGCCACTGGCTCCGAGAAGCAGCGTGGCGGCCAGAAAAGTGCCGCCGACAAGTTGCACCATCACGTTTCGTTCCATCATTTCCTCTCCTCTTATCGCTTCGCAAATACGTTCAGAATGACTGTTTGCGCATGCCCACGCTGCGCAGTGTAACGAATGCTTGATCACCATGGGTGAGTCGCGTGACGGCGGCAGGCGCGGTCAGCCAGCTGGGCGCGAACGCCGCTGCCTGGCACGGCGTCAAGCAGGCGCTTGTTGCTTCCGTGAAGGCTCCGGAAAGGCCAACGACCACGCTCCGCCCGAGCGGGCGCGTGGTCGTCGGGAGTCACTCCGCCGGTGCTGGGCAATGGCGGTGGTGGTGTCCCGGCCTTAGGCGATTTCTTAAGCCGGGACAGGCCTTGCTATTTGTGGTCGTGCGTGTTGCGGACCATCTGCGCCATTTCGCGTTCTACTTCTTCGTCGAGGTGTACATCGTCAGTGTCGAAGGCACCAGCGTCGGGGTCGTTATAAATGTCCAGGTCCAGCTGGCCTTCGCTCTTCGCGACGATTACCGATACCACGGCGTCACCCGAGACATTGACGGCGGTCCGGATCATGTCCAGCAAGCGGTCGACACCGAGAATCAAGCCGATTCCCTCGATCGGCAAACCAACCTGTGCGAAAACCATCGACAGCATGATCAGTCCGACCCCCGGTACGCCGGCGGTACCAATGGAAGCCAGGACCGACATCAGGATGACGGTCAGATAACCGCCAAAGCCGAGATCGACGCCGTAGACGTTGGCGATGAATACCGTTGCCACCCCCTGCATGATCGCCGTGCCGTCCATATTGATGGTGGCGCCGAACGGAACCGTAAAGGAGGCCACCGAGTTCTTGACCCCAAGGCGTTCAGTAACCGTTCGCAGCGTCACCGGGATGGTGGCGTTGGAGCTCGAGGTGCTGAAAGCAAATACCTGCACATTGCGCATTTTCTTCAGGAAGGTCATCGAGCTCAGCCCGGAGAAAATCTTGAGTATCACTTGCAGGGTCACGAACAGATGGAACAGCAGGACGGAAATCAGCACGGCAACATAGCCCATCAGTTTGACAAGCAAATCCAGTCCCAGGCTGCCGATCGCTTTGGCAAGCAAACAGAAGACCGCGTAAGGTGCCAGTGCCATGATGATGGTGACCATTTTCATCATCACTTCGTTGAGCAATTCGACAAACTCGACGACGGGCTGCGCCTTCTTGCCGACCATCAACATACCTACACCGCAGAGGATGGCAAAGAAAATGATCGCCAGCATCTCACCGGTGGCCATGGCACTGACTGGATTGGAAGGGACGATATTGATCAGCACTTCGGACAGCGGTGGCGAATCCTTGCCGGTGAATACTGTTTCCGTGACGGCGTTCATGCCTTCGCCGATGCCCAGTCCGGCAGCAAGCAGGATCCCTGTGGCGATGGCGATCGCGGTGGTAAAGATGTACAGAACGAAAGCCTTGGTCCCGATACGCCCCAGCAGTCTGATGTCGCCGATACCGCAGACGCCACAAATCAGAGAAAAAAGCACCAGCGGAACCACCATCATCTTCAGCGCGTTGACAAAGAGTTTTCCAACCACGAGAAACAAGCCATCGACCAGGTACTCGTTGACGAAGGAGCCCGCTGGACTAAGGCCGCCCAGGTTGATTATAGTGGTCCCTGGAAATCAGACAGTGGTTTAAGCTGTGCTCGGTCATAGGGAGCAAGAAGCGATGAGTGAAGTAGCGACGCGGAAGGTACATACGCCGGAGTTCAAGGCCAAGGTTGGTCTGGAAGCTGTACGTGGGGTCAAGACGATCAACGAGATTGGGCGGGAGTACGGCGTGCATCCTGTCCAGGTTGGGCAATGGAAGAAGGCCATCCAGGAGAATGCCAAGACGCTGTTTGAAGGTAAGCGCGGCCCCAAGCCAGCGGCGGCGCACCGTGAGCCAGAGCTGTTGTACAGCGAGATCGGCAAGTTGAAGATGGAACTCGACTGGCTCAAAAAAAAGTCTGGGATCAGCCTGCCGTGATACGGCATGGGTGGATCGACCCAGGCGAGCCCGTCGCCGTGGTGCAGCAATGCGCTCTGGCAGGGTTATGCCGAGCCACGGTCTATGCGCAGCGCCGGCCGCCGGTGGTCGATGCCAGCGATCTCGTCCACAGTCGGCTGATCGACGAGGAGTACACGCGGCACCCGTTTTACGGCACCCGCCGGATGGTGATTTTTCTTGCGCAAGCGGGGCACACGGTCAATCGCAAGCGGGTACGACGCCTGATGCGACTGATGGGGCTGTCGGGCATGGCGCCGGGGCCGAACACTAGCCGTCCGCGCCCTGAGCACCCGGTCTATCCGTATCTACTGCGTGGCGTTGCTGTGGTCAGACCCAATCAGGTGTGGAGCACGGACATTACCTACATCCGGCTGGCGCACGGCTTCGCCTACCTGGTCGCAGTGATCGACTGGTACAGCCGCAAGGTGCTCAGCTGGCGGATCAGCAACAGCATGGAAGCGGTGTTCTGTGTCGACTGCCTGGAGGAGGCCCTGCGTAGCCACGGCACGCCAGAAATCTTCAACAGCGATCAGGGCGCGCAGTTCACCAGTGAAGCCTTCACGGGAGTGCTGAAGCGGGAAGGCGTGGTCATCAGCATGGATGGGCGGGGGCGCGTGTTCGACAACATCTTCGTCGAACGGCTCTGGCGCAGCGTCAAGTACGAGGACGTGTACCTGAAGGGATATGCCACCATGGGCGAATTGATGGTCGGCCTCGCCGAGTACTTTGCCTTCTATAACGGCGAGCGTCCGCACCAGTCGCTGGGCAACACGGCACCCGCGGTCGTCTATCGCAATGGCATAGGTGGCGGAGCGTTGATCCTCGACAAGTTTGGCCGCGCGGGTGGGGAATCGCCTGTTCCGCTACGCTCCACAGGCGATTCCCCACCCGCAGAAGCAAAGTCAACGACAGCATCAAAAGCAGAGTCAAAGGCAACACCGGGGCAGCGCCGTCCAGCTGCTAGCGAAGTCAAATGCACAACTTAAAATGAATCGATATTTGTCTTGACTCAGGGGACCACTTTAGATCACCAGGCCAACCACTATGCCTAGTGCCATTCCCAGCAATACTTTGACTGTCAAGTTCATGACCACCTCCTAATGTGGATGAAGCTGTCTTTTTGGAGTCGCGATGAGCATCCATCGCGTTTCAGCTGCGCATACGTTTTCCCTTGCAGCTGCACGGGTTACCCTCGTTTTTCTCCTTGTGCCAGGGAGCCGATGCTCTGGTTCATGGCCAAGCTGGGGTCTTTCCGGAGGACAAATTACCACTAACGGTCAAGACTTGTCGAGATACCCCCGATCATGAAAGTCATGACCGTTTTCCCCTCTTCCCCAACCCTTCTCCCACGAGGGGAGAAGGGAGCTTCGTGAGTCGCAGACGCGACTTTCACATTAATTGTAATCGTTCACGCCCCCCATGCCGCGGTCGGGATGGTAGGAAGCGCGGGAAGCTGTAACCCTTTGCGAGCGGCAGCAATGACGGTGCCGAGGTACTGCCAGGCGGAGGCACCGCGGCGGCGACAGGTCTCGATGACGCTGGCCAGGAGAGCAAAGGCGCGGGATCCTTCTTCGGAACGGGTGCCGTGACTGATGCGGCGTGAAATGACCCAGTGTCGCAACGCCTGTTCGGCGGCGTTGTTGGAGAGCGGCAGCAGGGGCTCCGCGAGCGGTCGCAGGATGACTTTCCAGTCATAGAGGAACTCGCGCACAACACTGCGCAGGGCCGGATGTTCATCCGTCTGATGCCGCTCGCACAGGTGCCTTAGCCGTTTGACCTCGGCGGCGTAGCGCTCAGGCAGCGCTTGCGGCGGCGGATCGAGCCGCGCCGCGTAGATGGCCGCCATCAGCGCTGTCAGGATAGCTTCCATCTCCTGCCCAACCCGGGACACCCGGCCATCGCTCGATTCGGCCAGCCCCCGCAGCTTGCGCATCAGGTGCGGCCAGCAGCGCAGGCGGTTTTCCCAGTTTCTGTAGACCCCGTAACCATCGCTGATGAGAATGCCGGTATAGCCGTCTTGCAGGGCGTTCTCAAGCATCTCCCGGGTGCGTGGGCCGATGAGGTACAGCACCGTAGAGGTGCTGACCAGTGCCCACAACCACAGCAGCACGCCGGATTCCGGCCACGACGTTTCATCGATGTGCAACTGCGCCACCTGCACGACGTCGGCCACCAGCGCGTCCTCCAGTGGGAAGCTGGCACGGCCCGCCTCCCGGATCGTCTCATCGATCACGCCGGTGCTCAGCGTCAGGTCGAAGACTTCCCGCAGGAGCTCGCGAATGCTCGCTCGTGACAGACGCATCCGCAGCGCGAGCAGAACGATCACGCCGGCCAGACGAGGACCCACCAAGCGCCATTCGCCCAGCTCAACCTTTTCCCACTGGGCGTCGGGCGGCGCCCGCCAAGGCATGGCACGGCTGACGTGCCCGCAAGCGCAGCGCACTTCAAGCAGCGTGTGACGCGTCACGCTGAACATCAGCCCGATGCTGCCCTCGACTGGCGGCGCGATGTCGATCTCGTCCCAGGCCGTGTAAGCCTGCGACTCGGCATCCTCCGCCAGGGCTTCACCACAAGCCGCGCAGTTCTCGGGTCGGTGCACGCAACGGTCAGTAACCGCCAGTTTTTGCGTGCGACCATGGCCCGGACTACCCGTTTGTTTGCCCGGTCGCTTCCCCGAGCCCTTTCCGGACGATGGGCCCTTGGTTACCGGCGGCACAGTCTCTTGTGCCGGCGCCGGGCCCTCTGCCGTGGCGCCAGCACCATCGGCAGCGCCAGCCTGGGCTGGCGCGCCTTTCTCCACGCCTGGGGCGCGCGCCTTCTCCCACGGGGCCTTTGTGCTCGGCGGCCGCGAGCTGTTGCCCGGGTTTTGATTCAGCTGATCCTGCAACGCCTTGACGTCGTGCAGCAGTCGCTTCGATACTTCCAGCAATAGCTCCGCCGGCAGCTTCTTCAGCCACTCGTCGTCCATCTGGAAGAGATCATGCTTGCTCAGGCGCATCCCGTCGCGGCTATCGTGTCGTCGTCATGGTCATGAATTATGCCGCAAAACATGGTGTTGGCGGCGTTTCTTAAGGGGAAGTGAACGGTTACCATTAATTGGTGATCGGTGTGCAATGGGTTTGCGGCCGGCATCGCGCCCCCTTATCGCGGCAAGGCATTATCCACATCACAAGGGAGCCTTGCAGGCGAGCGTAAGCTTCGGCGTTTGGGCGCCGGGGAAGCGAAGGATTGTGCAGTGCCAATTGCGTCACTCGCGACCGCCTTGAGCAGGACACTCTCCGCTAGCCGGGAATGTCGGGCCGGCAGCGCGCGCCCTCTGGAGCGCGAGCCAATCCCCCTGCTGTTGATCGACGCTGCCGGTCAGCGTTAAACCAGCCCGCGCGGCGTCGCCAAAATGAAGCCGACGAAGCAGGAGGTACCCACGCCGATCAGGCCAGGACATTGACCATCCACGGGACACCAAAGCGGTCGGTGAGCATCCCGAACGCTGGTGACCAGAAAGTTTTGGCAAGCGGCATGATCACCTGCCCGCCGTCGGCCAGGGCGGTGAAATACTGTTCTGCTTCGCCAACGTCGGTCGCCGCAATCGACAGCGAAAAGCCCTGAAAAGCAGGCGATCCGGAGCACCGCCCGTCCGATGCCATGAGCAGCGTGTCGCCGACGCGGAACTCCGCGTGCATCACTTTTTCGTCGTTTTGCGGGGAATCACAGCCGGGTGGCGGCTCCGGGCTGTCTTTGTAGCGCATCAGCATCTGCACTTCCGCGTCAAGCGCTTGTTTGTAGAACTCGATCGCTTCCTCGCAACGGCCCTCGAACATCAGGTAGGTCTGGATCATCGTTGTTCCTCCGTGTGGTGGTCAAGAAAAGCGTTGTAATGTGAAAGTTGCGCAAGCGACTCACGAACCTCCTTTCTCCCCTCGTGGGAGAAAGGCCGGGAAAGAGGGGGAAACGGTCATGACTTTCATCATCTGGGGTACCTCGACAGGTCATGACCGTTAGCTCGCGTCTTCCACAATCCTGGCGCTTCGCTGGCCTGATGTAAAGCGCTGCGCCGGTGGTGCGGCCGAGAACACTGGAAAAGCCTCCTGGCGAAGGCCACGTCGTAGCGCAGTCGGTCGCGCTGCAAATCTTCCGCCAGTCCGTTGGGCGCAACGCCGAGTTCGGTGCCGGACTCGGCGTTGTCGGAAATATTTACACCCGTGCCCTTCAGGCCAAGAAAGGAAACGCGATGGAAGCTCTTAAGGCATGATTTAATACGCGCAGATATAGTATGGCACAGGTTTTGCTTGGTTGTACGCATGGCCGCATTACCTCGGCCGAAATACCCCCCCCGACGAATAGCCTGTCAATGTAGGAGCCACAACATGAAAAAGACCCTTGCCATTCTTGCCACCACCCTCAGCATACTACCCGTCGTCGCCCACGCTTTTCCCATTGCCAGCACCGGCGAGGGCCTCAACGTCCTGGTCGGCGGCACCGACCCGATCATTGCCAAGTACGAAGGCAACTCGGCGGCATACAGCAACGACCTCTACCTGATGCTCAATGGCTCGGGCACGCCTGGCGACGATGGCGACCTGAGCAACGACTTGTTCATCTTCAATAACCATTCGTCGCCTGTCGGCAGCACGGTAACTCTCGGGTCGTTTGCGATCGGCACCGAATTGATCTTCCGTCTGCATGTCAATAACACCGGTTATGACTTTTTCACCGGTCCGGCCAGCCGCAACCCCGACGGTCATGAGCACGCGCGGGTCGAGGAAAACTGGGCCGCCGACACGACGCTGGTGAGCTTTGAAGACCTGTATGGCGGCGCTTTCGTCTACAACGACCTCAGCTTCTCTTTCACCAATACCGTGACGACGCCGCCTGAGCCAGGCGTACCCGAACCGGGCTCGTTGGCGCTGCTCGGCCTCGGCCTCGTCGGCCTGCGCGCGCTACGCCGCAGGGCTTGATCAAGCGCTTCGCGAAGTCGGTTGCACCCGCACGGCGGCGCCGAGCCGCCGTTTTTCTATTGCGCGGCGAGAGCGCGATGGACATTGGCGGCGGGCACTGACGAGCGACGGATTTGTTGGCCCCGCCGATCCGTAGGGTGCCAATTGCCCGCTGCCCGCCGTGGCGGTTCGCTCAGAGCATCTTGCCCGGTTTCATCAGGCACTGCGGATCGAGCGTTCGCTTGATCGCCCGCATCACCTCGATCTCGACCGGACTCGTGCAGCGCTGCAGTTCGTCACGCTGCCACCGACCGCTGCCGTGCTCGGCGTTGATGTTGCCGCCGAGTTCGTGCCCCCGTTCATAAACGATGCGCTGGAGCGCGCCTTGCGCGGCAATGAAGGCGGCGTTCTCGTCGGCCGTCGATGGCGACTCAACGCGTCAGCAACATCAACAGGATCAAATTAAGCAACAGCGAAACGCTGGCGACGATCCGCCAGGTGAGTAGCGGGTTGCGCATCGCCAGTGGCGTGGCCGGTGGCCGGTCGAGCGGGCGGTTGGCGCCGCGTTCGAATGCCAGCAGGCATTTTCCGGCGCTGTCGAAGCGCTGACGGGATCCCGCGCGACCGCCTTTTCGGAGGGCAGTTCTTGGCCCGGCATCGGCACCTGCAAGCTTCGCCAGCGCCGGTAAGTATTATTCTCTGCGCGAAAAGTGACGCGTATGATGGCTTCGATTCTGTACATCTTTCAGCACGGAGGCGGACATGCCATTTTCGGTCAGCGATGTGATCTCTCTCTCCCAGGCGCGCGCCACGCTTTCCGAGCTGGCCGAGCAGGTCAAAGCCGGCGCGGAGAAAATCGTCACCAAGAACGGCGAGAGCTATATCGCCATCATCGACGCCGAGCGACTTGATTACTATCATCAACTGGAGCGCGAGCACATCCACCTGCTGTTGATCGACGATGCCGGCAAGGGACTCGACGATGTGGCAGCTGCTCGGGTGCAGGATGCCCGTACTTCCCTGCAGGCGATGAAGCGCCGTCGTGCGGCGTCGTCTGGCGTCTGAGCGGCCGCGGCGACAGTGCCGGTCGGCGTCAGCTTCACCGCCAACTTCGAGCGCAATCTCGAAGCGATCGAGCGTTTCTTGCTTGCTGCGGAGGCGCCGCAGGTGTTCGACACGCTGCTCGATCAGCTCATGGATACCGTCATCCCGAATCTGGAGCGTTTCCCCGACATCGGGCGGCTCTTTCTGGATCGGCCGGCGCGCTCGGTCGAGGTACGTAACGGGCTCGATGCCTTGCAGCGCAATCTGACAGCGATCGGCGAAGGCGGTGTGCTTTGCGAGTACGTTCTGCCGGACTTCCTCCTGCTCTACGCGCGTTTCGATGCGACCATCTACCTGTTGTCGATCCGTCACCATCGACAGCTCTCATTTGACTTCGAATCGCTATGGCAAAGCTGACCGTTGCCCGGTCAGGGCGACATGGCGACAAGCTTCCGGGATAGACAAAAAGCCAGTGCAAGACTACGAGGAACTCAAGCAGCTCGAGGACGATCTGTGGGAGGCGGCCGACCAGCTGCGCGCCAACTCCCGGCTGACGGCCAGCGAATACGCCATGCCCGTGCTCGGGTTGATCTTTCTGCGCCATGCAACGACGCGCTTCAACGCGCTGCTGCCGACGGTCGAGCAGGGCATTCCCGCCCGCGCCAGCGGGGCCCTGCGTGAAGAGCGCGTCCGACTGGGTTTTCAAGGCAAGGCGGCGATCTACCTGCCCGAGACGGCGCGCTACGACTACCTCGCTGCGCTGCCTGCCAGTACCAACGTCGGTGAGGCGCTTCGCGACGCAATGATGGCCATCGAGGACTCGGTCACCGACCAGAACGGCAACAAGCTGCTGGCCGGCGCGCTGCCCAAGGATTACCTCGGACTCGAACGCGATCTGCTGGCCGAACTGCTCAAGATTTTCAACAGCCCCCTGCTGGCCAGCGCCAGGGGCGATGTGTTTGGCCGCATCTACGAGTACTTCCTGAACCAGTTCGCGCAGAGTGGTGCGCAGGAAGGCGGCGAGTTCTTCACGCCGCCCAGCCTGGTGCGCATGATCGTGAACGTCATCGAACCCGACCACGGCACGGTTCTCGACCCGGCCTGCGGTTCGGCGGGAATGTTCGTGCAGACCGGCCACTTCATCGAGGATGCGCGTCACCGCAGCATGCAGGAGGTCGATATCACCTTCTACGGGCAAGAGAAAGCGGACCTCAACAGCAAGCTGGCGCGCATGAACCTCGCGGTGCACGGGCTGGAAGGCAATATCCGCATCGGCAACACTTTCTACGAAGACCATCACCAGTTGCTCGGCAAGTGCGACTTCGTCATGGCCAATCCGCCGTTCAACGTCGACGGCGTGCAGGTGGCGAGGATCAAGAGCCAGGTCGGTGAGCAGCAGACCGGCCGCCTGCCTTTCGGCCTGCCGGGGACGACCACCAAGAGCCGAAAAAAGGAAGCGGGCGAGACCATCTCCAACGCCAACAGCCTCTGGATTCAGTATTTCTACAGCTACCTCAATGCCAGCGGCCGTGCCGGCTTCGTCATGGCGTCGAGCGCTTCCGACGCCGGCAACAAGGACAGGGAGATTCGCCAGAAACTCGTCGAATCCGGCCACGTCGACGTGATGATCTCGATCGGCAGCAAGTTCTTCTACACCCGCAGCCTGCCATGCACCTTGTGGTTCTTCGACCGCGGCAAGCCCGCCGACCTGCTCGACAGCGTGCTGATGATCGACGCACGCAACGTCTACACCGTGGTCTCGGCGCGTTCGCATGTATTCACCGACGAGCAACTGGCCAACCTGAGCGCTATCACCTGGCTCTACCGTGGCGAGAACGAGAAGTTCGTCGAGCTGCTGGGGCGCTATCAGCGGGAAGTCGGCGACTGGCTATCGACGATGCGAGAGCGTTTTGCAGCGGACAGCGGCCAAGTCAGCGCTCTGGCCGTCGCGCTGGCTGATTTCGCGAAGGTGACAGCCGATGCCGCGGCGGTCGCGGCGGTGCGCGAAAAACTGGGCGACGAACACTGCTTGACTGACGACTTGCTGGCAGGCTTCCGCGACGAGCTGGCGGCGCTCGAAGCCCAGGCCGACGCCTGGCAGGCCGCATTGCAGGCGGCACTCGATGCCGCCGACACGCTGCTGCCCGACATCCAGAGTTGTCCGCCGGACAGCAGCTTCGCCACCCGCAAGGCGCTGCAAGCCAGGCTCGAAGCCGTCAATCCGCAAGTGAAAGCGGCGCTCGCCGCCCTCGAAGCCCGCCACAAGGCCTGGCTCAAGTTGCTGGAGAGCGCCGAGAAGCAGCTACGTGCCCGCCAGTGGCCGCGTTTCGCCGGCGAAACAGCGCGCGAAGCGAGGAAATCCTTGCTGCCACGCGACGCCAAGAAACGCGAGAAACCCAGCGTGCGCGATCTCGCCGTGGAGGCCTGCAAACGCGCCAGCTACTTCATCGCCCACGGGCATTGGCTGCTCGGCCGCTTTCCGAACGGCTGGTACGACGACGTGCCGGGTTTGTGCAAGGCGGTGACGCAGGCGGAAATTGCCGCCAACGACTGGTCGCTGACGCCGGGGCGGTATGTCGGAGTTGCGGTGGGCGCCGCGGAGGATGATGACGGTGCGGCGTTTCTTGCGCGGATGAAGGAGATCCATGGCGAGCTGGCGGAGCTGAACGAGACGGCCAAGGATCTGGCCGACCGAATTCAGCGTACCTTTTCCGAGGTGTGCGATGTGGTCTGAGGTCCCGCTGGATCAACTTGGCTACGTGTCGCGGGGTAGGTCGCGGCACCGGCCCCGCAATGACCCGGTACTCTACGGTGGGGTACATCCGTTTATCCAGACGGGAGACGTGAAGGCCGCAGGGCTTCGGATCACTACACATTCTCAAACTTACGGCGAGGCTGGGTTGGCGCAGAGCCGCCTCTGGCCTGAGAATACGCTATGCATAACCATAGCTGCCAATATTGGCGATACAGCATTGTTGAGCTATCCGGCATGCTTCCCGGACAGCATAATCGGCTTCGTAGGAGACGAGCGCAAGTGCGATGTCCGCTTCGTCAAGTACTGCTTCGACATGGTCCAAGAGCGGATGCGCATGGTTTCCCAAGGCGCAACACAAGACAACCTGAGCCAGGACAAGTTGCTTCGTTTTGGTATTCCTTGCCCACCGGTCGAAACACAAACAGCAATCGGCGATATGTTATCCGCCTATGATGATCTGATCGAAACGAATCGCCGCCGCATCGCTTTGCTCGAAGAATCGGCGCGGCTGCTGTACCGCGAGTGGTTCGTAAACCTTCGATTTCCCGGTTGTTCCAACATGTCGTCGTCGGCAGATGTTCCCCATGGCTGGAAAAGGTGCTCCCTCGGCGACCTGGCCACGCTGCACTATGGAAAGGCACTCAAGGATGCGAATCGGATTGCTGGCCACGTGCTGGTGTATGGGTCGAGCGGTGTCGTCGGAGAACACAACAGAGCGCTTGTCGATGGCCCGGCCATCATCGTTGGGCGCAAGGGTAATGTTGGCAGCGTCTACTATTCGCACGGCCCGTGTTTCCCGATCGATACCGTTTACTTTGTCCGTGGTAATGAAGTCAGTTATTTCCTGTATTTGTTACTGGAAACGATGGACTTCATCAGCAGCGATTCGGCAGTTCCAGGTCTGAATCGAAGCCATGCTTACCGGCTGTCGGTCACTTGCCCGAGCAAGGGGGCCCTGTATAGGTTTGAGAAGGTCGTAGCTCCAATCTTCGAGCAAATCCATGTCCTGCAAGAGACCAACAAGAAAACCGCTACCGCGCGCGACGAACTGCTACCCAAACTGATGTCCGGCGCCATCCGGGTCTGACACCCCAGACAGAGAGCCCCCCATGCCCCGCGCCGACTACTCCGAAGACAACAACGTTCAGGAACCCGCCGCCCGGCTGTTTGCCGAGAACCTGGGCTGGCGCTCGGTCTATGCCTTCAACGCGGAAACTTTCGGTGCCGATTCGCTGCTCGGGCGCAAGGACGCGACCGAAGTCGTGCTCTTGCGCGAGCTGGACAAGGCGCTGGCGAAGCTGAACCCGAGGCTGGCGGCGACGCGCCAGGGGCGTGACCAGCTCGCTGTCGCCCGCGAACGCCTGCTCGACGCCGATCCGACCAAGACCCTGCTGCAGCACAACGAAGCCAAGTGGCGAATGATCCGCGATGGCGTCACGCTGAAGTCGCCGACGGGCAATGCCGCCGAAGACGCGCATGTTCGGGTGATCGACTTCGCGGCGCCGGAGCTCAACGACTTCCTGGTGGTGCGCGAGCTGTGGGTGCACAGCGGCCCGTTCCGGCGGCGCTGCGATCTGGTCGGTTTTGTCAATGGTCTGCCGCTGGTGTTCATCGAGCTGAAGCGCCACGACAAGGGCCTGCAGGCGGCCTTCGACGACAACTATAGCGACTACCGGGACACCATTCCGCTGCTCTTCCACTACAACGCGCTGGTGATCGTCTCGAACGGCCTCGACGCGCGCTTCGGGTCGCTCAGCAGCAGCTGGGACCACTTCTGCCGCTGGAAACGGCTCAACGAGGATGATCCGGACACGGCGCCGCAGCATGACGAAGCGCCGCTGACGCCGATCCTGCCCGTTCTGCTGCGCGGCACCTGCAGCCAGGGCGCGCTGCTCGACATCGTCGAGAACTTCACGCTTTTCGACAGCAGCGAGGAGCGCACGCTGAAAGTCGTGGCGCGCAATCACCAGTACATTGGCGTGAACAAGGCGATTGCCCGGCTGCAGGCGGGCGATAGCGACGTGCTCGCCGGCAAGCTGGGCGTCTTCTGGCACACCCAGGGCAGCGGCAAGAGCTATTCGATGGTCTTCTTCTGCCAGAAAGTGCACCGCAAGGTTTCGGCCGGCTACACCTTCGTTTTGCTCACCGACCGCAAGGAACTCGACGAGCAGCTCTACCGTACTTTCGTCGGCTGCGGGGTGTCGACCAACAAGGGCGACAAGGCGATGGGCGCCGAGGGACTCGAACGCCTGCTGCGCGACGAGAACCGCCGCTATGTGTTCAGCCTGATCCACAAGTTCCGCAAGCCGGTGACGAGCCCGTGGAACCAGCGCAGCGACATCATCGTCGTCTCCGACGAGGCGCATCGCACGCAGTACGGACGCCTGGCGCTGAACATGCGCATGGCACTGGCCGGCGCCCGCTTCATCGGCTTCACCGGCACGCCGCTGATCGACGGTCCGGAGCGCAGCGTCACCGAGCAGGTGTTCGGTCCCTATGTGTCGGTTTATGATTTCCAGCGCGCGGTGGCCGATGGCGCGACCTTGCCGCTGTACTACGAGAACCGCGGCGAGAAGCTGCGCCTGGTGGACGCCAGCTTGAACCAGCGCATCGCGGAACGCATCGATGCCGCACGCGCGGACGGCGAACTGAGCGAGAAGCAGGAGGAAAAGCTCTACCGGGAACTGGCGCGCGAGTATCCCGTATTCACCTCCGAGACGCACTTGAACGACGTGGCGACAGACTTCGTCGAGCATTACCACCAACGCTGGCGTCTGCTGGAGCCGCCGACTCCGCCTGGTCATGCCCCCAGGTATGGCGGCAATGCCAAGGCGCTGCTGGTGTGTATCGACAAGATCACCTGCGTCCGCATGACTGAGCGCGTCAAGCTCCGGTGGCAGGAGAAGTTGCAGGCGCTGCGCGGCAAACTGCAGGAAGAGGAGGCGCTCTTTGCCAGGGTCGGCAAGCCGGAGACAGCCTACGTCGAGCGCTTGCGTCAGCAGCTGACGTGGATGGCCGAAACGCAGATTCACGCCGTGTTTAGTGGTGAGCAGAACGAGGTCAAAGACTTCGCCGCCGAGGGCATCGACGTTCGTCCGTATCGCGAGGTGATCGCCAAAGGCATCGGCGGCAGGGAGGTCGACGAGTGCTTCAAGGACGCCCGCCACCCGTTCCGCGTGGCCGTGGTCTGCGCCATGTGGCTTACCGGCTTCGACGTCAAATCGCTGGCCACGCTGTATCTGGACAAACCGATGAAGGGGCACACGCTGATGCAGGCCATTGCGCGCGTCAACCGCGTGACGCCACACAAGAAGAACGGCCTGATCATCGACTACAACGGCATGCTCAAGAGCTTGCGCAAGGCCCTGGCGACTTTCGCGCAAGCTGACCAGGATGCCGCTGCCGATCCGCTGCTGGATGAAGAGCAGGCCTTGGCCGAATACGCAACAGCCATCGGCAGGGTAGAGGCGTATCTCGCGAGCGTCGGCTTTGACCTGAGCTTATTGATCGGAGCCGAAAAGGGCGAGGAAAGCTGGCAGGCCTTGCTGGATGCGCAGAACGCCGTTTGCCGTTCAGCCGAGAACAAGAAGACCTTCCAGGTCCTGGCCGAGGACGTGGCCGACCGCTTTCGCGGCTTGTTTCCGAACCCGGGCTTGTTCAAATACGAGCCCCAAGAGAGAGCCATTTCGGCAATCTACAATCTCCTGCAGAAATCGAAATCCGCTGCTGACATCACCGCGATCATGCAGGAGATTCGCGGCTTGATCGACAGCGCGCTGGAGCTTGCCCCGCGGGACGGGTTCAAGCAGCCGCCGAACAAGCAGTACGACCTGTCGGGTATCGACTTTGAACGCCTGCGCGCGGAGTTCGCCAGGTCGCCCTACAAGAACACCACCGTCCTGACGCTGCAGGAGAGGATTCAGGCGCGGCTTGAGCAGATGCTCGCCCGGAACCCGACCCGTATTGACCTCTACCGACGCTATCGGGAGATCATCGACGCATTCAACCGCGACAAGGATGCCGCCCAAATCGAGCGGGTCTTCGCAGACTTGCTGAGGGTCCACGATTCGCTTGATGTGGAGGAGCGACGCTATGTGCATGAAGGCTTTGAGAGCGAGCGCGAGCTGGCCGTGTATGACCTGCTGTGCAAGGACAAGGCGAGTCTCAAAAGCAGCGACATCAAGCGCATCAAGCAGTTGGCCAGCGAACTGCTTGCTACTGTCGAGCAACGGCGCCGTGAAATGGGCAACTTGCGCGACCGCGCCTCGGCGCAGGCGCAGATGAAGGCGGCGATCATTGACCGGCTGCTCGCCGGCATGCCGGACGATTTTACGAGCGACGACATCGAGCTGCGTGCCGAGGTAATCTTCCAGTACGTGCAGCAACAGATGCACTCGGCGAGGGTGCACTGACGCCGGCCGGGACGCTGAATACTTTCAGGAGTTAAGAAATGACCGTAAAAGGAACTGTTTCGCCAAGTAAGTCGGGCCGGCGGGGTGTCAATAAGGCGCAAAAAGAGACGCTGACCGCAATTTCGGTTGTTGGCTACAAATCGCTGACCGACAGGCAGCGCATGGAGATTCGCCCATTAACGGTTCTGGCTGGCGCCAATAGCGGTGGAAAGTCCAGCATCATGCAGCCCATATTGCTCCTCAAGCAGACTATAGATTCCCCCTACGATTCTGGTAGTCTCCTGCTGGGTGGGCCAAATGTACGCCTGACTTCCGCAACCCAGTTGTTGTCAAAAATATCGAGTTCGAGTTTGGGTGCCGTTGACGAATTTTCCATCGACTTCGAGATCGGCAAGAAGAAAATTGGACTCTGCTTTCGACAGGTTCCGCGCAGGGGTCTGGAGATATTCAGTAACTCTATTTCGGATGAACAATCCGACATCGTTCTGACGTTGGAAAATGAATTTCCAGGGGATATCCAGAAAATTCTGTCTGACTACGGATTGCCCGAAAAAATATTTCAGAATGCAGAATCGAAGGTTGTTCGTGACCGATGTTTTCTCGCAGTCGCACTGGTGACGTCGCACGGTGAGTTTAAACTCCCATCTTTGCACGGTGGAGAAAGGCTTGCGTCATTGGTCGCAAAGCTGATACATGTTCCTGGCTTGCGTGGAAACCCGGAACGCAACTACAAGACGACCGCGGTTGGCGATTCGTTCCCAGGGACGTTCGAAAACTATGTGGCCAGCGTGATCCAAGATTGGCAGACCAGCAGAGACGGTCGGATGTCACGTTTGAACAAGCAATTGGAAAACCTCGGGCTGACATGGAAGGTCATGGCCGAGCAAAAGGATGAGACGCAAGTTGAATTGAAGGTGGGACGCTTGCCGCACGGACAGCGAGGAGGGGCGCACGATCTAGTAAGCATTGCCGATGTCGGTTTCGGCGTTTCTCAAGCCTTGCCTGTTCTGGTTGCCTTGCTCGCGGCTGAACCGGGGCAGTTGGTTTATGTGGAGCAACCCGAAATCCACTTGCATCCGAGTGCGCAACGCGCTTTGGCCACTGTTCTGTCGGAGGCCGCCAGAAGAGGGGTGATCGTTATTGTAGAAACCCACAGTGCGCTGCTTCTTCGTGGCATTCAAACCTTGGTGGCGAAGGATGAACTGCCCCAGGAGTTGGTGAAATTACACTGGTTCCAACGCGACAAATCCGGAAAGACTTCAATTGTGAGTTCTGACCTTGATGAATCCGGTGCATTTGGGGACTGGCCAGAGGATTTCGACGAAGTCGAACTGGATGCCGACAACGAGTATCTTTCCGCAGCGGAGGAAAAACTATTTCGGAACGCCAAATTATGAAAGGGGGTCGGACAAGCCGCCTGGTCATTGATGCGTCCATTGCGCGTGCCTCGGGTGGTATCGAGGCCGTCCATCCGACAGCAACAGCCGTGCGTGATTTCCTTCAGAAGGTGTTGATAATATGTCACAGAGCCGTAATGACGCCGGCCATACGGCTGGAGTGGGAGAAGCACGAGTCTGCTTTTGCAAGAAAATGGCGACGATCGATGGTTGCCCGGAAAAAAGTGATCGTTATTTCCCCGCAAGAGATGTCCGAAGTAAGGGCGGCTATTAAGGATGGGCCTGCGTCGAAGAATGACAAGTCCGCCATGATCAAGGACCTGCTCTTGGTCGAGGCGGCAATTGCCACAGACGAGCGAGTCATAGCACTGGACGACAAGGTCAAGACGTTATTCGCGGTAGAGTCAGCGAGGATCGCGGGGCTGAGAGGCATTGTGTGGATAAATCCGGTCACGAATCCAGCGGGAGCAATGGCTCTGCTCCAAGGGGACGAACGCGAACGGCAATGGACCTTGGCGGAAATGAGCAAACAGGAGTGACTCGGCTACGGTTAACGGCATATCCGCGCGCGCACAGGTCAGCGCGTCAGCAACATCAACAGGATCAGATTAAGCAGCAGCGAAACACCAGCGACGATCCGCCAGGTAAGCAGCGGGTTGCGCATCGCCAGTGGCGTGGCGGGTGGCCGGTCGAGCGGTCGGTTGGCGCCGCGCTCGAGTGCCAGCAGGAATTCTTCGGCAGTCTCGAAGCGTTGGCCGGGGTCTTTGGCGACCGCCTTGAGCAGCAGGTTCTCCAGCCAGCCGGGAATATCGGGCCGGTAGCGCGTCGGCGCCACCGGCTCGCCGAGTTTCGGATGCTGGAAAGGTTCGATTTCGCCGTAGGGATATTTGCGGGTCAGCAGGTGGTAGAGCGTGACGCCGGCCGCATAGAGGTCGTGGGTCGGGCCGGCGCGCTCGCCGGCGAGCAGTTCGGGTGCCATGTAGCTGGGAGTGCCGGGGCTGCCGGTCGCTTGATCGTCCTCGGAGAGGCTGAGGGCGACACCGAGGTCGAGGATGCGCAGGCGACCGTCGCGACCGATGTGGATGTTGTCGGGCTTGATGTCGCGGTGGGCGACGTCGAGGCGGTGCAGCGCCGAGAGGCCTTTCATCAGGCGCACGCCGTGCTGGACGGCGTCGGCGACGGTGAAATGCAGACCGGAATCGAGCATTCGCTGCAGGGTCGCGCCTTCGTGCCAGGTCTGCAGGTAGTAGAGGCAGCTGCGGCCTTCGGCGGGTAGCAGTTGCGCGAAGAACGGCGAGGTGATGCGCCGGCCGCGCCACTCTTCCATGATCAGCGCGCGAATCTCGTCGCTGTCGTCGGCCCGTTCCGGGCGCAGCGTCTTGAGTACCAGTTGCTGGCTTGAGCAGAGATCGGTGACGCGGTAGAGCAGGGTGCTGCGCGAGTCGTGCAGCACTTCGTTGATCTGCAAGCCGTCGATTTCCTGGCCTGGCTTGAACTGTGGCGGCAGCGGCAGGCGCGCGCTTCCCTCGAGCGAGTCGCGCAGCTTCTCTGCCGGCAGCTCTTCGATGCGGGCGACGACGGCGCTGGCGTTGTCCTGGCCGCCGGCAGCCAGCGCCAGGCTGGTCAGCGACGCTGCCGCCTGCTGCGCATCGGGATGGGCGAGCAGTGCCGAGCGGATACGACCGTCACCGATGGCTGCCCAGACGCCGTCGCTGCAGAGCAGGAAACAATCGCCGACTTTCAGCTCGCCGTCCGCAAAGTCGAGCTGGAAGTGGCGGTCGAGGCCGACCGCGCGCGAGAGCACGTTCTTGAGTTCGGGATGTTCCCAGAGATGGTCGCTGGTGAGGCGCGTGCATACTCCGTCGCGCAGCAGGTAAAGGCGGGAATCGCCGACGTGGGCGCTGATGTAGCGGCGGCCGCGCAGGACCAGGGTGGTCAGCGTCGTGGCCATGCCGGTGAGCTCCGGTTGCCGGCCCGCTTCGGCCATCACCCAGCGGTTGAGTGCGACGACGACCTTCTCAAGCGCGTGCGGCACGCTCCAGGTATCGGGGGTCGCGTAGTAGTCGGAAAGCAGGCCGCGCACGGTGTACTCGGCGGCTTCGCGGCCACCCTGGTGGCCGCCGACGCCGTCCGCGACGGCAGCGATCAGGCCCTTGTTGTCGAGCTCGGCGCCATGCGGCGTGACCATGCCGCAGAAGTCCTCGTTGCGCTCGCGCGGTCCGGTGAGCGAGGAGTGACCGATATCGACTCTAAGCGGCATGCAGTCTCCGCAAACGAAAATGGGGCGTAAGGTCGCAATGTACCTTGCCGCCCCGGTTGTTCAAAGGAAACGCCCGTTCAGATCTTGGCCGCGGTCAGGTGCGCCGCGCCCCAGGTGGTGCGCCAGCGGTTCTTGACGGCGCTCAGTCCGGCCAGAGCCAGCAATGCCAGCGCGGCGAAAATCAGGAAGCCGATCTGATAGCTGCCGGTGAGCTGCTTGGCGAAGCCGAGCGACGAAGCCAGGTAGAAGCCACCGACGCCGCCGGCCATGCCGACCAGCCCGGTCATGACGCCGATTTCCTTGCGGAAGCGCTGCGGTACCAACTGGAAGACTGCGCCGTTGCCCATGCCCAGTGCCAGCATCGCGCCGACGAAGGCGAGCAGTGCCATCCATGCTTCCGGCAGGCCAATACTGACGATGGCCAGGAAAATCGCCGCGAAGACGTACATCACCGACAGGCTCTTGATGCCGCCGATGCGGTCGGCGACATTGCCGCCGATCGGTCGGACCAGCGAACCAGCGAAGACGCAGGCGGCGGTGAAGAAGCCGGCAGTCTTGGCGTCGAGGCCGTACTGGATGTTGAAGTAAATGGTCAGTGAGGAAGCGAGGCCGACGAAGCCGCCGAAAGTCACCGAGTAGAAAAACATGAACCACCAGGCGTCGCTGTCCTTGAGCACTTTCAGGTACTCGGCCAGCGATTTTGGCGGTGGGCACTCCGGCGCATCCTTGGCGGCGATCATGTAATAGATGAAGACCAGCAGCAGCGGCATCAGCGCCAGGCCGAAGACGTTGGTCCAGCCGTAGGCGATTGCCAGGCTGGGTGCGATCAGCGCTGCCAGCGCGGTACCCGAGTTGCCGGCACCGGCAATGCCCAGGGCCGTTCCCTGATGCTCCGGTGGATACCAGCGCGAGGCCAGCGGCAGCGCGACCGCGAAAGAGGCGCCGGCGACGCCGAGGAAGACACCGAGGATCAGGGTCTGCTCGTAGCTATGGACGCCGAAATACCAGGCAAAAAACAGCGAGACCATCACCGTCACCTGGCCAATGGCACCGGCCAGTTTCGGCTTCAGATGGTCGACCATCAGGCCCATGACGATGCGCAGCAGCGCGCCGGCCAACACTGGTGTGGCGACCATCATTCCCTTCTGGGCATGGGTCAGGTGGAGATCGCTGGCGATCTGCACGCCCAGCGGGCCGAGCATCACCCAGACCATGAAGGCCATGTCGAAGTAGAGAAACGAGGCGATGAGGGTTGGCCGGTGGCCGGCCTTCCAGAACGAGTTATCCATGGTCGTAGTCCGTCATAGGGAGGGGGAGGGAGGGGCAAGTATCAGCTTTCAGATTTCAAGAAAAACCGTGCCGCTTTCGATGCGGATCGGGTAACGGCGGGCACAACCCTGGTCGGGGGCGACGGCCTCGCCGGAATCGAGACGCAGCTTCCAGCCATGCAGGGGGCAGGTCACCTGATTGCCGTGCACCATGCCCTGTGACAGCGGACCACCCTTGTGCGGGCAGCGGTCGCGTAGCGCAAACACTTCGTCGCTTGAGGTGCGGAAGAGGGCGATGTCAGCGCCCTCGTCGCTGTCAGGGCTCGCGCCGCTGCCGCCGTTCCTTGGCCTGACGACGCGACTGCCGAGTCGCGGGATGTCGTCAATGTGGCAAATCGATTTCCATTCAGGCATTGCTGTTCTCCAGGTTTTTCGGCTTCATACCGCAAGCGTTTCGTATTCGTTCTTCTCGACACCGGCGATGCGCTCGGCCCAGGGGTCCTTGGCGTCCTTCAGTTCGGCGAGCAGGCGGCCGTACAGCGCCTTGCGGTTTTCCTCGTCGTCGACGACGCGAGTCTTGGCGTGCTCAAGGCCGACGCGTTCGAGGTAATGACAGGTGCGTTCGAGATAGAAGGCTTCCTCGCGGTAGAGCTGCAGGAAGGCGCCGGAGTATTCCATGACCTCTTCGTCGCTGCCGACCTTGACAAAGAACTGCGCGACTTCGGTCTTGATGCCACCATTGCCACCGACGTAGAGTTCGTAGCCGGAATCAACGCCGATCACGCCGACGTCCTTGATGCCGGCTTCGGCGCAGTTGCGCGGGCAGCCTGAAACGGCGAGCTTGACCTTGTGCGGCGAATACATGTCGAAGAGCATCTTCTCGAGCTTGACGCCCATGTCCATCGCCAGCTGCGTGCCAAAGCGGCAATGCTCGGCGCCGACGCAGGTCTTGACGGTGCGGATCGACTTGCCGTAGGCATGTCCGGAAGGCATGTCGAGGTCTTTCCAGACGCCGATCAGGTCATCCTTCCTGATTCCCAGCAGGTCGATGCGCTGGCCGCCGGTGACCTTGATCGTCGGCACCTTGTACTTGTCGGCGACGTCGGCGATGCGCCGCAGCTCGGCGGCAGTGGTCAGCCCGCCCCACATCCGCGGTACCACCGAGTAGGTGCCGTCCTTCTGGATGTTGGCGTGCGCGCGTTCGTTGATCAGCCGTGAGCGCGGATCGTCCTTGGCCTGCTTCGGCCAGGTCGAGATCAGGTAGTAGTTGAGTGCCGGGCGGCACTTGTCGCAGCCATCGGGCGTTGTCCATTCGAGGAAGCGCATGGTCTCGCCGATGCTCAGCAGCGGCTGCTGACGAATCGCATCGCGCACTTCCTGATGCGAGAACTCGGTGCAGCCACAGACCGGCTTGCGGTTGGATGCCGCCGGCGTGTAGGCACCGCCGATGGTTGCCGAGAGAATCTGCTCGCAGAGACCGGCGCAGGAGCCACAGGACGATGCCGCCTTGGTGTGCTTCTTGATGTCGTCGAGCGTGAACAGGCCGTTTTCCTTGATCGCCTTGACGATCGTGCCCTTGCTGATACCGTTGCAGCCGCAGACCTCGGCGCTGTCAGCCATCGCCGCCGCCTTGCTGTGCCCCTGATGGCCGACGTCGCCGACGTGCGACTGGCCGAAGAGCAGGTGGTCGCGAATTTCGTGGATGTCCTGGCCGTCGCGCAGCAGCTGGTAGTACCAGGGCCCGTCCGCCGTGTCGCCGTAGAGCACGCCGCCGACCAGCTTGTTGTCCTGGATGACCAGCTTCTTGTACACCCCGCCGGCGGCATCGTTGAGGATGATTTCCTCGCTGTCCTTGCCGCCGAAGAAGTCGCCGGCCGAGAACAGGTCGATGCCGGTCACTTTGAGCTTGGTCGAGGTCACCGAGCCGGTGTAGCGGCTGATGCCATAGTTGCCGAGGTGATTGGCCGCCACCTTGCCCTGCTCGAAGAGCGGCGCGACCAGGCCGTAGGCGATGCCGCGGTGGGCCACGCACTCGCCGACCGCGTACACTTTCGGGTCGTAGGTCTGCATGGTGTCATTGACCACGATGCCGCGATTGCAGTAGATGCCGGCCGACTCGGCGAGCGCGATGTTCGGACGGATACCGACCGCCATGACCACCAGATCGGCCGGAATCTGCAGGCCGTCCTTGAGGCGGATAGCCGCGACGCGGCCGCTTTCGCCGGCGATCAAGGCCTCCGTCTGCTTGCCGAGCAGGAACTTGAGGCCGCGCTCTTCGAGCGACTTCTGCAGCATGCGTCCGGCCGTCTCGTCGAGCTGGCGTTCGAGCAGCCAGTCGGCGAGATGCACCACGGTCACGTCCATGCCGCGCAGTTTCAGGCCGTTGGCCGCTTCCAGGCCGAGCAGGCCGCCACCGATGACCACCGCGTGCTGGTAGCGTTTCGCGGCGTCGATCATGGCGTCGGTGTCGGCGATGTCGCGGTAGGAAATCACCCCCGGCAGGTCATTGCCGGGAATCGGCAGCATGAAGGGGTTGGAGCCGGTTGCCAGCAGCAGGCGATCATAACTTTCTTCGGTGCCATCGTCGGCGATCACCCGGCGCTTGACGCGATCGATGCGGCTGACCGCCTTGCCCAGATGCAGCTTGATGCCGTTGTCGGCATACCACTGGTGATCGTTGAGAATGATGTCCTGGATGGTCATCTCGCCGGCGAGCACCGGCGAGAGCAGGATGCGGTTGTAGTTCGGGTGTGCTTCGGCACCGAAGACGGTGATCTCGTACTGCTCGGGGGCGATTTTCAGCAACTCCTCGAGCGTGCGAACGCCCGCCATGCCATTGCCGACCATCACCAGTTTCTTCTTGCTCATCTTCGCGACTCCATTCGATGCGTTTTGATGAAGGGGCTTAAGCAAGTGGCGTGCCAGAAGACGTGTGCATTGATTTTTCAGGAGGTTTTCCTGGCCGGCGCGAAGTTGTCGGCCGCGAAAATGATGCGGCGCACAACTTCGGGGCGGGCCGCCGTGTTCGGGTGCGGGATTTGGTGCAGGGAAGGTGGCTTGCCGACGGGCGCGGCCAGGCGGGCGAGGGGCAGCGTCGTCGACGCAAGCGCTCATGGCGAGGCATTCGCTTGCTCCACACTGCCGGCATTACCCGCTCAACGCATAACGAATGCCTCCTGATGGAAGCGCAGGCGACCCTGCCACAGCTCGTGCAGGTCTTTGCGCAGGCTGTCGGCGAGCCCCTGCGGGCCACAAAACCAGACCTCGGCCGGGCGTGCGCGATCGTGTGCGGCGGCCAGCTCTTCAGCGCCGAGTTGCTGACCCTGCCTGGCAGAGTGCACGTACAGGCGGATACCGGGAAGCTGCGCGGACAGCGCTTGCAGGCGGGCGACGAAAGGATCCCCGTCGCGATCCCGCGTGCAGTAGTGCAGATCGGCAGCGGGCGCGTCGGCGGGCCTGGCTTGCTGCGCTTCCAGCCAGGCGAGGAACGGAGTGACGCCGATGCCGCCGGCGATCCAGATCTGCTGCGCGTCGAGCTGTTGGCGGGCGATGTCGAAGCGTCCGTAGGGCCCTTCTATGCGCACCGGCTGGCCGACGGCCAGGCGCCGCGCGAGCTGTCGCGTATAGTCGCCGAGGGCCTTGATCTGGAAGCTGATTTCACCGTCGCCGCGGTCGGCGCTGGCGATCGTGAAGGGATGCTGACCTTCGCTGTCATCGAAACTGACGAAGGCGAACTGCCCCGGCCGATGCCCCGGCCAGCCAGCGTCCAGGCGGCAGCGCACGGCGAGCACATCGGCAGCCGGATGGTCGAGCGCAACGACGCTTCCGCGCACCTGGCGCGAGCGACCGATGCGTCCGCCCAGCGCGAGCACGCTGCCGTAGACGCCGCCGGCGATGAGCACCGCCAGGAGTACGCCGACCGGCTGCGTCCAGTAGCCAGTCGGCGCCAGCAGGAGCGCGTGAAAGGCGAGCATCAGGTAGAGCACTGGCATTGCCCGGTGCAGGAACCGCCACACCCGGTACGGGAACCGTCGCCACAGGCTGATGGCCAGCATCGCCAGGAGTGCGTAGATCGCCCATTCGCCGAGGTCTTCGGCGAGATCGCGCAGCACTTCGATAAAGCCGCCGAAGTTTTCCTTGGGCACTCGCCCTTCGCGGCCGATGATGGCCTTCAGGATGTCACTCGACATTTCGATCAACCAGTGCAGGGCAGCGAAAACGCAGGCCAGGATTGCCGCCCACTTGTGCGTGCGATAGACGCGGTCCATGCCTCCCAGTGGGGCTTCGAGCCATGTCGGGCGGGTGGCCAGAAACATCGCCACCGACATCAGGGCGATCGAGAGCAGGCCGCTGAGATAGAGGGCCTCCTGGCGCAGTACCCACAGTGCTGCGCCGCCGGAGGGCGTACCGGCGACGAGTACATCCCAGCCCCAGGCCAGGGTGATGAGGGTGATGATCAGGGTGAGAGCGGTTTTCATGGTCAGCGCATCGTTCCGTCAGTGGGTCAGGCAGGGGAGTCTCCGGCGCCGGGGGAGGCGCCCGGCGAATGGAAATTCGAGCTCATTTGCCGGCAGGCCGAGGCACATCGACGGCGCTCGGCGGCAGGTCGTCGCGGCAACGCCGTTCGTTGCAGTCGGCCGAGGCGCCTTTTCGTTCGCCACCTTCGTCGCTCTCGCGCTGGCGATGGTCGATGACTTCCCCTGTCTGCGGATGAACGTAGAGCTTGCTGCGCCTGCCATCGCGGTTGGTGGCGCGCACTTCGTAGTTGCCGTGCTCGCGTTCGATCTTCTCGATGTTCCGATAGCCGGCCGCTTCGAGTTTGTCGACGATTTGCGGAATCGACAGCCATTGCCGGTCGGCAGGGCCAGCGGCGGCGGGCGCACGCTTGTCGTCGCTGAAGGCAGGGGTGACCCATGTGCTGGCGGCGCCGAGGGCTATGCCGATGGCCAGGGCAGGAAGGATTCTTTTCAGTGTCATGCGGGCAATCTCCGGTTGGTGGGCTGTGGGGAGGCGCAGGTGAGGGCGGGCCAAGGGTGCGCGGCGCTTTCTGAACGTCTTGTGAAGCAGCGGTTCCTCTGGCGTTGTGGAAGTTGCGCTGCTTAATCGTCGTAGTAGCCGCGTTCGGCACCGGCGTGGCAGGCCAGGCAGTTGGCCTTGCTGCGCACCTCCTTGTGCTGCCACTCCCAGGCGGGAACTTCGCGGTGTTCCTTGACCCAGCGGTCGAGTTCGGTGATGCGCAGCGGCGCCTTGCTCGTCGACGTCCCGCGCAGTAGTTTGTCGCTGTAGCGTTGGCCGCCGGTATCGCCGGCATTGCTCACCAGATAGTTGGTGATGTGCCTGGCTGTGGCAGGATCGACGCTGGCGTCGTCGCCGAAATGGTTCGTCAGCTCACCCATCATTCGCTTCCACGAACTGGCGGGAAGCATCGAGGCCGGAAAGGCGAGGTGGCAACTGCCGCATTCCTCCTTGACCACCGGGTCGCCAACCGGCGGGAAGTAATGGCTGCCACCGGCCTGCGCGCGTTGGAAAACGAGTGCCGAAAAGGCGATCGCGAGCAGGCCGAGCGCGATCGGGCGATAGGGCAGAGCTATTGCATTCATTGGCTTCATTGGCTTCATTGGCTTCATCAGATTCTCCTTGGCAGTGCTTGCCTGCGTGTGGCTGTGGATCGCTTCCTGCGCGGGCTTACTGACTGATCATGAAGCTCAGCCAGTCGCCTTTTTCCTGCGCTGTGCACTGCCGGCCGAGCACCTCGTTGCAGTTGCGCTTGAACCATTTCTCGACCTTTGCCGGGTCGGCATAGCGGCCGGGGCTGGCCGACAAGGCCACCGGGTCGATGGCTTTTCCGGCAGGCGTCTGGCCCGATGTGCGCGGGTCCTTGGCATGGCAGCTGGTGCAGGCCGGGGTATCGGCTTTGCCGCCGGCGAATGACTGGCGATGGAAGGCTTCGCCGCGTGTTGCCGAGAAACCGGCGAAGGCCGGGTCGGCGGTTTTCGCCGCAGCGGCGTAGCCGGCCAGCAGCTCGTCGCGGGGTGCGGCGAACGCCGTTGTGTTGAGCAGGAGCGCCAGCGTCGCTGTCAATAGCAGCATTCCTGGTTGCTTGCGCGGGTGGTGTTTCATGGGTGTGCCCTTTCGCTTCGGTTTGACATGGCGCTACTTTGCCCGGCGCTGACTGAACCGATGCTGAAGCGCTCGTTCATCCTGCGTTCAGCTGCAACGCGGTAGAACGGGCGGGCCAGGCCGCTACAAGGCGCGCGCAGCGGTCTGGAAAGCGTCTGTGCCCGTTAAACTATGGAGATGAATCAGTTGAGAAATACTTTACTGGCCATTGCTGCGCTGCTCCTCGCGTGGGCGAGTACCGTCGTCAGCGCCGGCAGTGCCGGCGACCGTCACGGCGGCGACCACGATCGTGCGCGTCAGGCGCTCGAAGCCGGTGAGGTGCTGCCGCTGCGGGTGATCCTCGAACGCGTCGAGTGCGCTTATCCGGGGCAGATCGTCGAAGTCGAGCTCGAGCGCGAGCACGGCCGCTGGGAGTACGAGATCAAGCTGCTGCGCAGCGGCGGATCGCTGGTTAAACTCAAGGTCGACGCGCGTGATGGCAGCATTCTCGGGGTCAAGGGGCGCAAGGAGCGCGAGGAGCGCGGGCAGGGCGAGCGCCGTCGTGGCGGCGACGATGAACCCCGTGCTGCGGACGCTGGCGAGCCGCGCGGGGAGCAGCACTGATGCGCATCCTGATCGTCGAAGACGAAGCCCTGTTGCAGAAGCAACTCGCCGACGCGCTGCGCGCGGCTGGCTACGCGGTCGATACCGCGAGCAACGGCGTCGACGCCCATCACCTTGGCGACAGCGCTTCCTACGACGCTATCGTTCTCGACCTCGGTCTGCCGCAGCTCGACGGTATCAGCGTCCTCAAGAAGTGGCGGGCCGCCGGCCGGGCCATGCCGGTGCTGATCCTGACCGCCCGCGACGGCTGGCACGAAAAGGTCGCCGGCATCGACGCCGGCGCCGACGACTACCTGAGCAAGCCTTTCCACATGGAAGAACTGCTCGCCCGCCTGCGTGCGCTGATTCGCCGCACCGGTGGCCACGCCAGCGCCGAACTGCTCTGCGGTCCGCTGACGCTCGACACGCGCAACAGCCGGGCAAGCGTCAATGGCCAGGCTTTGACGCTGACCAGCCACGAATATCGTGTCCTCGCCTATCTGATGCACCATCGCGAGCAGGTGATCTCGCGCAGCGACCTCATCGAGCACATCTACGCGCAGGACTTCGATCGTGACTCGAACACCGTCGAGGTCTTCATCGGTCGTCTGCGCAAGAAACTGCCGCCGGGGCTGATCGAAACCGTGCGTGGCCTCGGCTATCGCCTGACCGCGGGCGGATGAGCGTGCCTGCCCCGCACTTCCCGCTTGCCGCGCGCGGCTCGCTGCGTATCCGCCTCCTGGCCGGAACGCTGTTCTGGATCGCCGCGTCGATTGCGGTCGCCGCCTGGGGCCTGAGCAGCCTGTTTCGCGAACACGTGGCGACGCAGTTCCACGCCGAGCTGAAAACCCACCTCAACCAGTTGACCGCCCATCTGGCGGTCGACGGCGAAGAGCAGGCGACGCTGTCGGTGCCTTTGAGCGACCCGCGCCTGAGCCTGCCGTACAGCGGGCTCTATTGGCAGGTCGACGCGTTGGCAGCCGAGGGCGACGCAGCCCAGGCACGCGCGGCGCGCGCCGGCCTGCTGCGTTCGCGTTCGCTCTGGGACAGCGTGCTCGCCGTGCCGCCCGATGCCCCGGCAGACGGCGAGATTCATCAGCACCGCGTGGCCGGTCCCGGTGGCGGGTGGCTGGGCATGGTCGAACGCGTCGTACGCATCGACGAGGGCAGCGGCACAACTGCCGGAGCCAAGCCTGCGGCCCGCGCTTTTCGGCTGATCATTGCCGCCGACGAGACCCTGATGCTTGAGCCGATAAGCAGATTCAACGGCGAGCTCTCGCTGGCGCTAGGCATTCTCGCTGCCGGCCTGGTGATCGCCGCGTTGGTGCAGGTAATGGTCGGACTGGCGCCCCTGCGCAGCCTGCGCGCCGCACTCGGCCGCGTTCGCAAGGGCGATGCGCAACGCCTTGAAGGCCAGTTTCCGGCAGAGATCACGCCGTTGGTCGACGAGTTCAATACCGTTCTGGCGCAAAACTCCGAGGTCATCGAACGCGCGCGCACGCAAGCGGGCAACCTGGCGCATGCGCTCAAAACGCCGCTGAGCGTCCTCGCCAACGCCGCCAACGGGAAGGACAATGAACTCGCCCGCCTGGTCGTCGGCCAGGTCGATGCCGCCAAGCGCCAGGTCGACTACCACCTCTCGCGTGCGCAGGCCGCGGCGACCCTGCGCGTCCCCGGCGCGCGCACGCCGCTGCGACCAGCGCTCGAAGCGCTACTGCGCACGATGCGCCGGATTCACGCCGAGCGGCAGCTCGAACTGCTCCTGCAGCCGATCGCCGAGAGTCTGGCCTTTCGCGGCGAAGAGCAGGACCTGCAGGAAATGCTCGGCAACCTGCTCGACAACGCCTGCAAGTGGGCCAGCCGCCACGTCGAAGTCGCCGCCCGTGCCGAAGGCGAGGATCTGCTGATCACTATCGACGACGACGGCCAGGGAATCGCCGCCGCCGACCGCAATGCCGTGCTCCGCCGTGGTGTGCGCGCCGACCAGCAGGTGCCGGGTTCCGGGCTGGGCCTGTCGATTGTCGACGATCTGGCGCAGCTCTACGGCGGTGAGCCGAGCCTGGCCGACTCGCCGCTAGGTGGTTTGCGGGTGGTATTGAGGTTGCCGGCGGTGGCGTGAGCGACGGGTCCCCGTCGCCACACCCGGGCCCCTTCACGCAATCATGCACCTGCTCGGTAATTGCGAGGAGGCGCAGCCGCCTACCGCCTCCAGACGGGGCGATGATTGTCTGCACCAACCCACTACGCGAAGCGAGCCGCGGCGCGACCGCCCTTGCGCGCTTCAGACGACGAGTTCGCTATGCTCAATACGTCCCATGCCGATATAAACGTGGGCGGCCTGATTGACGAAGCTGTCGAGATCAGGCCATCTCGTCTCCGGCACGGCCCCGGTAATCCAGCCGTTCGGCGCTTGCAGGAAAAACCCGGTATAGCAGTCGTGCGTCTTGTCACCGCCATCATCCATGTTGCACAGCGTGGTCGGACCGATGGCGGTGATTGGCACAGGGTAGCCGTCGTCCGCGCGCACGCCGAAGCCAATCACGTTGAGGTGCTCGGTGATGCTCCACTTTTTGATGTCGTCTTTCGCCGAAGTGTCGACGTGAATCACTACCCAGCCAGCCTCCGCCGGCACTATCGCCTCAAACTGTCTCTTGGCCATCTCTCTCTATCCTTGAAGTTGTGAGCTTGCGCAGCACCATTGCCGGCACAGGCGGAAACGTATCACGTCCGCGCCTTCACAAGAAGTATGCCCGGGGATAATTCCATGGCCATGCCGGTGCCCGAAATGACTTCAAGCGCCTCGGCAGAACGATCACCAACCATCTTCCTGGCGTTCTCAACGGTTTCCAGGCAGGCAAGCACAACGGCCGAGTCGAAGCGATGAATCGAGCGCTTCAGGAGGCGCGCGCTCGGGCTCGCGGCTATCGCCGCGTCGACAACTTCATCGCCATGGCCTACCTCATCGCAGGAAAGCTCACCCATTTGCCCTCCTCGCCATTCGCCAGGCTTTTGCCCATTCCACACGAAACGACCCAAACCCCCTCTTCGCCGAGCTCGCCATACCCACCTGTTACGTCCTGCACTGATTTAGTTCTACTTTTTGTGTCAACATCCGCTTGGGCGCCTAAGGAAACGCTGATTTAATCGCCACATATACCCATGGTATAATTCACCTATCAATCCTGCGCGAGCCACCCCCCGATGAAGCAGATCAGTTTTTCCCAGGCCGAGTTTCAACGTAAGAAGCGACGGACGCGACGCGAGGTGTTTCTTGCCGAGATGGAGCAGATCATGCCGTGGGAGGAGTTGTTCGCGGTGGTCGAGCCGCACTACCCGAAGGGCAAGCGAGGCCGGCCGCCGATAGGACTGGAGCGGATGCTGCGGGTGTACTTCGTACAGCAGTGGAATGGTCTATCGGATGAAGGCGTCGAAGACGCCATTACCGACAGCCAAGCACTACGGGCCTTTGTCGGAATCGACCTGTCCAGAGAGGCCGCACCGGATGCGACCACCGTGCTGCAGTTCCGGCGCCTGCTGGAGCAACATGACTTGACGAAGAAGCTGTTCGACGCGGTCAACGCCGGGCTGTCCGCAGCGGGCCTCATGATGCGCGAAGGCACCATCGCCGACGCGACGATCATCGCCGCCCCGCCGTCGGTCAAGAACGAAGCCAACGCCCGTGACCCGGACATGCACCAGACCAAGAAAGGCAATCAGTGGCACTTCGGCATGAAGGCCCACATTGGCGTCGATGCCGAGAGCGGGCTGGTGCACACCGTCGTCGGAACGGCGGCGAACGAGGCGGACGTCACGCAAACCGAGCATCTGCTGCACGGAGAAGAGAAGGACGTCTTCCTGGATGCAGGTTATGTCGGCGCCGACAAGCGGGAAGAACTGAAGGACCGGGACGTCAACTGGGAGATTGCCATGAAGCGCGGCAAGCTCAAAGCCGTCTCGGAAGAGAGCGGGTTCGGTCAGTTGCTGCGCAAACTGGAATCGCTGAAAGCCAGCATCCGATCCAAAGTCGAGCACCCTTTCCACATCGTGAAGAACCTCTTCCACTACAAGAAGGTGCGCTACAAGGGGCTGGAAAAGAACACGGCTCAGCTGCACACGCTGTTCGCTCTGGCCAATTTGATGATTGCGAAGCGAAAGCTATTGGCGCTCAACAGCCAAGTTGCGTCCTGAGTAGGACGAAAGGCCCGGGAATGGGCCGAAAAAGGTCGAAAACCGCGAAATTTTTGGCAGTTTGACCAAAATCGCGACGGGATTCAAAAAAAAACCGCTGCCGAGCGGCTAGGTAACGCATCGGCGGCTAATTGATCAGCGCTTCCCTAAGCGTCAGACAGAAGAAGCTGCTACCGCCTTAGCGTCCCAATTACCTCTTGGCAACCGTGACGATTAGTCGATGCCGCTAACGCGCCGTACACGATTGCCCCGACCAATATCATGGAGATCATTCGCCACACACTGGAGATCTCTGGAGGTAGCCAAAATCTCACCAAGGCTACCCCGCCATACATCATGATGCTGGCGAGTGCAGGCCAGGAAATCGCCTTCAAGAGTTCCAATATCGTGATATTGATTGCGGGCAACGCTCGCCATAGATTGCTTAAGAAAACCAAAGGGAATCCTATTAACCACGCGAAGCACAAACCCTCCACGTCCCACTGAGCGCCGATAATAAAAGCAAGGGGCATTATGATGCTCGCGCCGATCAGGTTTTTCATTGAGATGTCAGGGCGCCCAACAGCATCCACGGCGGAAGGAAGAAAACTGTTGATCATTCTAATGGGCATGATCGCCGGAAGAATCTGAAGAGGAAAAATTGCGGGCTCCCATTTTGATCCAAGCAGCAAGTGGACGAGTTCTGGTGCAACGCTCGATATTCCCAAGAGAACAGGAAAAGAGAAAAAACTCAAGATTCGTACGGCTTTTAAAACGTGGCTCTTGATCATCTCAGGGTCATTCTGGATCTTTGAAAACGCCGGAAAAGCAACCTGGTTGAGGATGCCAGAAATTTTCTGTACCGGCAGAGAGGCAAGATGCATTGCCACAGAGTAGAAGCCGAGAGCCTCTTTGCCGAGCAGCTTGCCGGCAATGAACATGTCCGCCTGAATATAGAAAAACCACAGAACTCTCCCGAGCGTGACCTTGCCTCCAAAGCTGATCAGCCTTCCGATGCCATGAAACGAAAAACTAGGCCAGCCGAGAGAAGGAACTGCAAAATTAACACCTATAGCCTTCAACATGGCGGAAAATATGGCGCCGGCAACCAAGGACCATACCCCATATCCGGAAAGAGCCAGCGCTAATGTTAGCGTACCACCTGCAACGTGTGTTGAAAGATCAATCAAGGCGCGTATTTTAAACTTGAGTTCTCGTCCCAATAGAGAATCAGGTACTAGCGAGAAACTCGAGATTACAAACTGTAAAGAAAGTACGCGAATTATGTCGGTCAATCGGGTTTCGTCGAAAAAGCCGGCAATAAGTGGTGCCGCGAAGAAGAGCAGGCAGAAAAGCGTAAGATTAACGAGGATGATCAAGCCGAGAATCTGACGAAGCATTGTGTCGTCAACCTTGCTTGCCTGCACAATGGCTGGTCCCAAACCGGCTGTCGCCATCAGGCCCAGGAATGCTACAAAAACGCTTGCCATTGCCAGCAAGCCGTAGTCAGTGGGATTAAGTATGCGCATTACAAAAATTGTAATGCCCCAGGTGACTAGTTGCCCGAGGAAATTTGCGCCGGCAACCCAGCTCAAGCCAACGACGACTTGCGATTTTAAGTTCATGGAGGTTCTAGGCCAATCGGGGCGAAGGGTGGTTTTCGATCACCGGCGTACCGGAGCAGAAGGCAAAGGCCAGACGGGCAGCTCTCAGTTGCCAGTCTAGGAGGGTGGCAGCAGCGAATTGCGATTCGACGCATTGTGGGCACGGCAGCTCCCGATAACAAGAGGTCGAGCCAAAAGTAGAGGCGTTTCGATATGCCGAAAGCTTACGGGGTCGGTTCCGTGCGATCTTTCGGGCGCATGTGTTGGCGATTTGGTGGACGAAAGGACCTGGAACAGTGTTCATGATTCAACCAACTCATCCAGGAGCAAGGCAAGTTCTTTGGTTCGCGATTTCCTGGAATGTTTCATGGCAAACTGCTTGGAGATGCCGGGCTCAAGCCCGGCAGACAGATCTTTGAGAAACGACACAGTTGTTTTCGCTATATCATCTGCGCTGGCTATATTAGCGATATGGCGTGTCTTGGCATCCGATAACATTTTTGCGGAAATGCCGTCGGGATCAACCAAGCCCAGGATAGGGCGCCCTGAACGGTAGTACTCATAGATCTTTGCCGGGATCTGATGGTTGCAGGAGGCGGCCTGGAATAACAGGAGTCCATCAACGCGCAGCATTTCCTGGAGGGCGTCGCGATAACTAAGCGTTGCTTCCAGTCGGACGATATCACCAATGCCCAGTTCCGCAATTAGCGGCCGGTAAAAGTCGTCGTTGCCAGTCGCCCGAAGAATAATCTGGAGCCTTGAGCCGTTGATGCTGCCTGAATTCTTGAGCATTGCCAAAGCGTCGAAGAAGGGGCGAGGGTTTCTTTCTATGGGGTATAGAATACCACTATGAAGAAGCGTGATCTGCCCTGGCCTTGAAAGCGGAACCGCGGGGAGGTCAAACTCGGCGTCGCGAAAGTTCTCTTCATCGAAGCCGTTTTCGATGACCGCCCATCGCGATGGTGCAATGTCCTTATATCTTTGAGAATACATCTGTCGAGTCGGTTCTGTGGTGAACACGGCCCGTGTGCAATGATGGACTGTTTCATGCTCAAGCTTGCGGTGGATTTCCCATGTCTTCGGATTGCGCGGGTAGCCTGGTTCGGTCATTGAGTCACGAAAGTCAGCGACCCAGGGTAGACCGCTGCGCTTGCAGAGGCTTAGTCCAATCATGTGAGCCGTGGCGATTGGCGACGTTGAAAATATTGCGGCCGGTCTATGGCGGCGGATCATTCGCATCCCGCTCCAGACCGCGCCTGGCCACCAACTGAGCCAGCGGTCCGGCTGTGCCATCCAGCGGAAATAGCGGCCGCGAATTGCGAGGTGGCGAGCGCTGTCTAGCCCAAGGGCACGTTCGACAACAAGGTTCTCGGGGATTTCCTTGAGCTGATTCGCACTGGTCGATTCGTAGGCTTTAGGCGTAATAGTGAGAACCAGTGGTTCCCAGCCATGCTCGTGAAGATACGTCGCGAATTTCAGGGTTCTCTGGATGCCACTGCTCCCTTGGAAGGGAGGAAAGTGGTAGGCGATCATTAGCAGTTTTTTGGTATTTGCCACATGCTGTCCCACGATTGGTTAATGTCCATTTTATATTGTAGCCTGTCAGTGAAAGCCTATCTGGAGCCGGTGCTACCTCTTTGCAAACCGGAAAATGTCTATGGTAAGACGAATTCTACGCATTTGGGCGTTTCTCCTGTCGCGACATCTCGTGTCCCAAACATGCTTCTCTCATGCGTGGCGATAATTGCGACGAAAACTCACGCGAGTAGTTGTCGTGACTCTCGGCATGGGAAGTCTCCTGGCGCTAATCTGTACGGTCTGCTTGCTTTTCGGCCTCTGGCGCCTCCGCTTCGCGGGCAGAGCC
>NZ_CAJQUC010000006.1:0-81070 GCF_907163155.1 Candidatus Accumulibacter sp. ACC012 | reverse complement strand
CGCAGATGGCGCGCCCGACCCGCGTCCGCTCTAAACCCAGCCGGGGCATGGCGGCGCGGACGGTGGTACTCGTCGAAGGTGAGAAATGCGCGAAGCGCATGGTCGACGCCGGCGGTCGTGGCGACAACTGCGATTGCACGGCGCGCGAGAATGCGACAGTCGACAAGACCGATGGACTCCACTGAACGCAAATGCAGTCCTGATCTGGCCCCGATCGCGACAAGGCTGGGTGGGATACGCGATGGCCGCGGCGGGGACGCCGTGCTGATGGCGGTGGCAGGAGGGGTATGCGACGGTCTTGAGCCACCGGATGACACGGGCTGCGGCGGTGGGATGCGGCCGACGCGCTGGCGGAAGGATTCGATCTGCCCACGTTTTTGGCCAGCGGTTCCGCGCACCCAATTCACACCACCGTTGCCAGGAGGAAGCCGAGGAAACACGACGAGAAGGCGGTCTGGGCGACGACGACCGCCTTGGCCCTGTCCTTCACTCGGCGCTAATATGCGCGGACCTTGCGCTATGACGCGCAAGTGGGGCAAGTGGGGCTGGTGTGGCGGCAGCCGCTGGCAGCCGACGAAACTTGCTGGCACTCATCTGATGCGGAAGGTTTGCCGCGAGAGCCTCATTAAACGCGAACGCGCACCGACTGGCCGCCCAAAAACTCGGCCTCGAGCAGCACGGTGAGTGGCGTCGAACGCTAGCACGCAGCGAACGAAGACCATGCCGCGACGTAGGCGAATGGGACGGCGATCGTGGCTGGCCAACACGCCGGCGGGGGTGTCGATCTGCGCACCGGGCCGACTGCGGCCGCACGACCGGGCCGACCGGCTGACCAAGAGAACACGCAAGCCCGAAAGGCGCGTGTCCGCGGTGGCTGGCGCGTCTGTCGACATTACCCGCGCGGTGTTGCGGAACTGATCACTTATCTTGCAGCGGGTCGTCGGCTACTTGCGTGACGCGGTGTCACCCCGCCCGGCATGCCCTGTTCTTTCTCTACGGCACCGGGGCCAATGGCAAGTCGGGTTCGTGAACGTGATCACCACCTCCTCGGGAGCTACCGCCGCCAACGGCCAAATGGATACGTTCAGGAACGGCAGCGCACTGACAGGCATCGACGACCTAGAGGGGGCTGCGAGGCGCCCGTTTCGTCTCCTCAATTGGTAAAACGAGCAAGGGCGGCGCTGGAAACGAGTCGAAGGTGTGAAAGCGATTAACCGGCGGACGGACAAGGTGCTCGGCGAGCTTCATGCGCCAGGTTTCTTCGAGTAGTACGCAGTTCACGCTGGTTAGCGCCCGGCAACAACAAGCCCCGATCAGTAACGTCGATGAAGCGATTGAAAACGCCGGCTGCCACCATCATCACGTTCACCGTCCACCGTGCCGCGGAGAAGCGACGCGGCAGCTCACGAGAAGTCCTCCAGCGAGCGCTACGGCATTCTGGCATGGGCACCGTAGGGGGGGTCTCGCATGGCAGCGAGGAGGGCTCAAGCAGCCGGCCTGCGATGTTGTCCGCGACCGACGAGTATTCGAAGCGAGGCGGAGGCCTGGGGCAATGGATCGACGAGCGCTGCATGCTGGCAAAAGTCCTGTCGCGAAGGGTCTATGAAACTCTTCGCCGATGGCGTGAATGGGCAGGGAACGTGCCGGCGAGTACGTGGGCTCGGTCAAGGCGTTCTCCGAGTCGATGGCGGCGCGCAAATTCCCGAGAAGTGTCGTCTGAATGGTGGCGTCGGCGCGTCACGGGACTGTCCACTCGCCCCCCCCGGTAGCCCCGCATACGCCTATCGCGATGCTAGAAAACTCGGGGAAGTGACGGTTTTGACAGGCTTAAACATTAACCGACCTTACTAACACGTGATACGTAATGGGGAAGCCCGTCCGATCCGTTCACGCAACTCAAATGACATGGAGCACTGGACGATGCGTCCGGACCATTTGGCACTGGATCTGGGGCCAAATACCGGGTGGGCAATGAAACACATGGACGGCACGATGCAAGCGGCACTGCACACTTTACGCCCCGACGTTCGAGGGGGGCGGAATGCGATACCTGCGCTTCAGCGCTGGCCACGGAAATCAAGCACTCGGTCGACGGGCAGCGAATGCGGTCTACCTTGCAGGAGGTGCGTCGTCACGCGGTTTGTCGATGCGGCGCACGCCTTGGCGGATTCCTGGCGCACCTGACCGCGTGGGCGCGAAGCAACACCAGAGACCGTACCAGGGGCGTGGCCGGTGGGGACGATAAAGGAAACACGCCACCGGCAAGGGCAATTCCGGCAAGGACGCGATGATCGCCGCCGACAGGGCCACGGGGGACTCGATCCGCAGGACGACAACGAAGCCGACGCTGCTGGCCCTGATCGCGTGGGCAGTGACGGTCAGGAGGGTGGCGTCATGAAGATCCCTCGCAACGCTATCGCTGCCAGCTGGGGCGGTTGCAGCAGACGTTCAACGAGATCTTCGAAGCGGTTGTTGAAGGAAACCGGCTGGCGCGAGAAGCGCATCCTGGTGTGTCCGACACGACGAGAGGCCTGGGACTGTCGAACGGGATTTGGGTCCGGCGACTGGGGCGAACGCTCTACGGCACAGGAGGTCGGCCGTCATGGCTGGATGGACCCGAAGACGGCGCGGCACCGATTCGCCGAGGCGGCCGAGGGACGGGCCGGCGACTGCCGCGCGTTTCGGGTGCAGGGCTACTCAAACGTCGGCCAACCTTTGCCCGAGACACAGGGGAAGCGGATCCCGAGGGAGCGTGTACCGTCCGTTGCCGGCCCAGCCTGATCCATTGACCGGAATTGCTGGAGACGATGCGCTGGGTGCAGTGCTGAACGAGCAAACGCCATCTCGTGGGATGCGAGCCAGGCAACGCGAATGGAAGGACATCTGGCGCAGATGGGCTGCGACCGGACAACGGCATGGCGGCGGTGCCGAAGGCGCTGCAGGTGGTGGACCAGCAACTTAGAGCCAAGCACCTCTCTCGGCACGACGATGATCCGAACCGACTGCGGCGATCTCGCCGTCCTAATGAGGGCACGTGATCACTGGGACCGCATCAAGGAAACGCGGAGCCATATTAAAGTCGGTGGCCAGAAGGGGTATGGCGAAACCATTATACGACGCCTTGGATCGCTGCGGGATATTCGTCCTGTGAAGCGATAGAAGACGTAGTTCATGAGGCATCCTGCGCATCTTTTCAGTTCTTGCTTCGGAGTACCTGTCGACGTAATCAGCAAGAAATCGTCGTCGACCGAACTCGCAGAGGCTTTCGTATAGATCGTCGGCACAAAGAGAGAAAGCGAAATCCATCTTCGACGAGATGAACCCGAGGTGTCGTGGAAAGGTTTCCGAGTCTTCAGGTTCCAGCAATGATGGACGCCTGAAGTAGTAAGCATGCCCGTCGGATTGAAAGTTCTTGGCTGACGCCGAACGTTGGTGCCAGTGGTATCCGGCCAGGGTTCGAAGCCCGCGACTGCGCGAATGTCCAAGGCTTTCGTGGTGGGTGTTCCGCTGTCCTTCTTGAGCTTGCGAGCCCTCGCTTGAGCTTCTCGAGTCAGGCGAGGAAATGCGATCTGTGTACGCATGGTGCAACTCCTATAAATCGCGGGGAAACCCGGTGACCCACTGCGAGGACCCGCTGGTTAGGAAATCTCAAACACAAAGCGGTAAGCGATCGTCCCTTCAGGGTGCGCCAAGGTGGCAGGGGCTTCGAGTCTAGCCAGCAGCTAGGACTTAGCAGGTCAAGAGCAGTCGTGACGGTTGATCTTGAGAGCAGGATTTAGCGGCGGGATCGGCGAAATGCGAGCAAAGGAGGCGTACATCAGAGGGGCTCGCTTGTATTTTTGCCGTTGCAACATCCACCCCCGCTTTGTAAGATTCTGGCTATGATCTGGCAGGGGGCGGAGATAGAGAACACGCCAAATATTACTAAATCGGCAAACGAGAATTGTAGGGTTTAGCCCTCACCATTCGACCCGCCCATGTGCGTTTTTGCAGTAGGGGCCTGCACACAGGATCGGGAACAGCCATACGTCAAGTCCCAGCCTGACCGGGCTGTCTCGGGCCAGACGTAGCATTCCGAAGGCCGTCAGGCAAGGCGGCACAGTGCCAACGGCCCAGCGCAGGCCGCGTGGATGCACCCGCTCCGATCAGGCCAGGTGCCTGCGAGGCTTAGGCCTTTTGTTCTTCGTTGGATTGCAGGACCAGCAAGCGGCAACGATATTTTGTTGCAGTATCGACCCGCCACCGTCCTGCCGTGCGTCAAGGGCTCTGCGGTGCACTGAAGGCTTTGCGCCTGCGAAGGCTTTATCTGTGGGCTCGGAAAAAGCGAGAAGGTTATCTGCACATCGGCAAGCCGCAATAGGAGCAGCGCCCAATTGAGCAAGGTAAGCGGATTTTCGATGGCGGCTAATGGCAGTAACGGCATGGAAGGCCCCTTTAGATCAAAGTGAACCCCGCTAGCCGTATGTACAAGACGGGTACCAGCCGACGATTGCCGGAATGGCCCTACACGCGCTCGTCACGAGACGCGCCGCCCGAAATTATAGCCTGTACGTTTGGCCATTGGAACACCACGGGCATCACGAGCCGTGAGCGACGTCGACGGGTACCAGGAGTCCAACTGACACCGTCGGCGCGCTATCTCTTTCCTCTCTACTTCTTATCACTGCGGCCCGTGACCTCATCCGTCCGGGCCGTTTCCATTGTCAGAGGTGAATCTTGGTCGCTCCGAATTGACGCTGGAGCAGTGGCGCGTGACGAGTGCTCGACTACGCCCGGAATCCGCGCAATAACGACCACGCGGCGAGCAGATGGCAGCGGTCATTAACCGAGTTTCGGGTTCGGATTCCCGTGGTTGCCAGGAGCACAGGGGAAATTGTTGACGCGTACATCTTCGGCGCAGCGGCGCGCAGGCTGGTCGACTCGGTGCCAGTGAGTCTGGGAAACAGAAGCGAATCTGAGCGACGCACAGATCAAGGCCTCCGTTTGTGGCCAATCGTTCGGCAATGGGCGGAATGGATGGACGCGATGCTCGCGCTGGAACTTGAAGACCTGAAGTGCGCCGACGTCGATCTGTCATTGACAGGTTTTCGACGCCGACGAGATGAGGCCATTGCTGAGCAACGATGCCCGATGGTGCGACGGCGTGACAACTGCCGATCTGGACGCGGCCGGAACGAACGTACCGAGTCCCGACCAAATCACGTCGCTCGCAACGGCGACGTTGGCCTTGGGTCAGCCATCGCATCTGATCTGCATTTTTTTTGTCGGGGACGACCGCTGATCTCTGCCGTGATCCGACGCTGATGGCCGGCCGATCGGGCGCGGGTCTGACTTCCACCTCACCGCCCTACGGAACAGCGTGACTACACCAGCGGCGGCCTCCCCCCCCCCCCCACCGATGGGACGGATTGAGCGCGGCGTCTCGCTAGATCTCCCGTGAGCGATCGCGGGCCAGGTGGCTCGTCAACTCGGCCTGATCCACCGCGACAAAGAAGTAAGCCCGTATGGGGATGGCTGGCTGGCGTGGATGCGCACAGAGGGCTGGCGGCGGTTCGCGTGCGTACCGTATGGGACCAGGGCCCGGGATGCCTGGCCGAACTGGGCGGGACGTTCGCCCCGAGCTTCGAGTTCGTCTTCCACTTCAACCACCAGAGCCGAAAAAGAACAAGATTCGTTCCATTGCAAAGCACGCGGTAGGAATCGCAACCTCGCGCAGGAAGGCCTCCTCTACTGCGATGCGCAGTAAGTAAGACATGGCGAGGTCGGCGGAGCATTGGACGGCCGCGGGCCAACCCAGCAGGACAAACGGATGCCCGACTCGGTGATCCGCTGATGCGCCACAGGGCAACAAGTCGGGCAGGAACATCGCACCCCCGCACTTCTTCCCCGATCCGCCCTGCCGGAGTTCATCCGAGGCCCTACTCCGACACCGGCGACCTCGTGTTCGAAACCTTCTGCGGTTCGGTACGACGATGCTGCGCGCAGGTACCGGCCGCATCGCCCGCTCGGTCGAGATTGCCCCGAGTCGTCGATTTGTGGCGATCAAGCGCTTCCAGCAGAATTTTGCCGGCTCGTGCCGGTGACACTCGCGGCCACCGGCCAGACCTTCACCGAAGTCGCCGACGAGCGCCTGGGGGAGCGACGATGCTGACCGTTTGAGCAGTGGCCGATCGACCGACTGATCGAGTACGCGCGCAACCCGCGCAAGAACGATCATGCGTCGACCAGATGGCCGCCGCCATCCAGGAGTTCGGCTTTCGGATCCCCTGTGTCGCCCAGTCCGATGGGCGCCTGGTCGATGGTCACCTGCGCCTGAAGGCGGCGCGCAAGCTCGGGCTCGACACGGTGCCGGTGATCCTCGCCGACGACCTGACGCCGACGCAGATCAAGGCCTTTCGTCTGCTGGCCAACCGCTCGGCGACCTGGGCCGAGTGGGACGACGAATCTGCTGCGCCTCGAACTCGATGAGCTGAAACTCGACGAGTTCGACCTAGCGCTGACCGGCTTCGATGCCGACCAGTTGCTGGAGATCATGGCCGGCGAGGAGACCAGCACCGAAGGCGAGACAGACGACGACGCTGTTCCGGACCTACCGGAAACGACCGGTGTCGCGACTGGGTGATGTGTGGGTGCTCGGCAAGCACCGGCTGCTGTGCGGGGATGCTACACACGAGGACAGCTATCAGGCACTAATCGGCACCGATCACGTGTCGATGCTCTGCAGGACCCGCCGTACAACGTGAACACGCCAACAGCGCGAAGGACAAAGTGCGCGGCAAGAATCGCGCGATCATCAACGACAACCTGTGTGACGGGTTCCACGATTTCCTGGTGGCGGCCCTCACCCCGGCGCTGGCGCGCTGCGATTCGGGTCGCGGTCTACACGCGTGTACTCCAGCGAACTCGACGTGCTGCAGTCAGCGTTCCGCGCCGCCGGTGGCCAATGGTCGACATTCATCATCTGGTGCGAGAACACCTTCACGTGGCCGCGGCCGACTATCAGGACAGTACGAGCCGATGCTCTACGGTTGGCCCGCGGGCGGGCAAAAGCGCCACTGGGTGCGGCGACCGTGACCAGGGCGACGTGTGGCCCGATCAAGAAAGCCCGTCTAAGAACGATCTCCATCAGACGATGAAGACCGGGAATCGTCGAGCGCCGATTTCGCAATTCGAGCCACGGGCGATTTACGGTGCTCGAGCTTCGGCGGCCTCGGTACCAAGTTGATCGCCAGCCGAGAAAGGAGTGAGAGGACGGTCCGCGCGGTTGATGGAAAATGGACTCCAAGTACGTCGATACCATCGTTCGCCGCTGGAGGACTACACCGGCAAAAACGCCACCCGGGAGTTCGGATGGCGTTGAGTGTGATGCGGTGTTGGGTCAGGCCGAGAGTGCTTCCTCGGAGATTGCGCAGTGAATCACAAACCCGTCCGGTACGGAAAAGCCTGCGGGATGCCGGAGTCTCTTGCTGGTCGGCGGTTATCGTCAAGACATCCATTGCGTGATGGCGGCTGTGAATCGCCTGCTCGACGTGCTTGCCGACAGCATTCTGGTTGCGGACATCATCAGACAAGTCGTGCGTCGGGCGGCTGTCGAGGAAGGAGCCTGGGACCGATCGAGCAGGCTCGCCGGTTAGAGTGGAGATTGCGGTCATGGCCAAAAGCCATGCGACTTCGGCATTGTCCTGCATGCCGCCGTAGAAGCCCCAGGCTTCGTTCTCGGTGGCGGGGATCGGGTTGGCGATGGTGTTGGCGGTGGTTCATGGTGTTCTCCCGTTTGCGTTGATGACGAGACATGATTGCTCTACCACGAACACAAGCCAAGTGCTTTCTCAATCATTTTGGCAATGCTTTCAGTCTTCCCAAATGGACGTTGCGTTCGCGTGCAATCCAGATGCGCGCCCGGTCGTCGTCGCTTGCTGCTTCGACCACCGCGCTGCCTGTTTTCGTGTGACGCCGCTTTGCCGGTGGCACAGAAAGTCTTGCCGTCGTGGATGATGATGCTCGGCGCCCGCCTGGCTGAACTCGATCTGGATGCTCATCATGCCGCGGTTTGCGACCGTTGGTATCGGTCACGTTGGTCTGGAGGGTGGTCTTGGCGGTCATGGCATTCTCCTCGGGGTAGCTGGTGGTGACACCGTATGAACGCGCTGTTCGATTGAGAAGGCAAGTGCGTTCTTAATCATTGCGGCCCATGGCGCCTTGGCTTGCACAGACGCGCCGTGTGGCGTCGTCGTGTCGCCGGCGAGTCCTTGCTTGGCGACGCCGATTCAGCACCACGTCACGCCAGACCGCAGTTCGTGGGCAACCGCCAGCAGGTGAAGACTTCCTTGAGGCGCCGGACGACACCCTCCTGGTCGATGCCCGGGTCGATGACGCGAACGCCCCGCTGGATGGTCGGCTGCCGTCGATCTCAACGATGCGGGTCGGACCGCTCTCGTCGGTCGGTGCGACGGTCTGAATTCCCAGGCCTGATGCAACGCCCGAATGGCCCGTTGACGCAGACGCGGCAGTTCGGCGAAGTCGATCTCGCCGTAACCCTCGGAGGTGTCGATGCCCAGCGCACCCAGCACGATGGCGGCATTGCGATTGGAGTAGTTGACCTCGGTTTCGGGCTGCTGGTCGATGCGGATGGTAATGCTCATGGTGTGGCTCCCTGGCGTGGTTGGTGCGACACCCCGATGAACGCGCTGTTTGATTGAGAAGCCAAGCGCCCACGACGATCATTCGCGTGACCCGACGTCTCGTTCGAGATGGCCTCAACCCTGGCTGTCGAGTTGGAAACTGCCCGGGCCGTTGCCTTCGTCGTCGGCGAGGAAGATGAGGGTTCGCTTCTGCCCGTTGGTCAAGGTAATGACCAGACCGAAGAATTCGTCGCCGTACTCGTCGACGGCCGGTCCGGGCAAGGTTGGTGATGGTGCCGCCCAACCGCGGGCGCAGTTGCTGGAGATGAAAGTCGGCGGCGGAGAGTGGGGTGCTGTGGTCATGACAGACTCCTTTGGTGTACTGGTTGACGAGGGAAGATGGCCATCGGTTCTAAACGCTCCGCAGGACGGTGATGCCGGCGTGCGCCAGGGTCAACGCGGCGCTCGCGAAGATCGTCTCGGCCATACCCGGGGCACGCCTGGGTGTCGTCGAGTAATTCGTCGACGACTTCGCGAGGACCGTGCGCGCATCGCCACGAGTGCCGCCTCGCGCAGTTCGTGGCTGGCGGTCCTGATCTCCGGCAGAGCCGGATCAGCGTGGTGAGGGCGGCGGTGGCGAGTTGGTTGCCGAGGGTATCCAGGCTGCTGGTTTGGGTCGGGGTCATGGCGGGCTCCTGCGGTGGTTGATGACGATCGTATGAACGCGCTGTTCGCTGCTGAAGCCAGCGGAATCACAATCTTCGTCGGCTGGCCCCTGGCGTCGTGACGCTCGCCACCTCCTCGGCGTTGGCCCTGCGGGTTGCACGGCCGCGCCGTGTGGCGCTTCGACGCCGCCGGTTGACTACTTGGTGCACCGCGCCAGTTCCGGCGCCCAGACGCCAAAACGCCCGGTGGCCCGGGCGTCTGGCGAGATGGTTGGCGGCTAGGCCACCAATTTCTCCGCCAGCTGGTACGCGTGATCCTTGAACCGGGCGCCCGGGCCAAACCAGGCGGCGTTCAACCGGTTGTCCTGGAGGCGGCCCTTCTCGTGGTCGATGTACTCGGTGGTGGCGTTGAGCAGACCCCACAGGGTCTGGTCGGTCGCGTCCTGGTGGCCGCCGATCATCTCGCCGGCAAAGAGTTCGAGGATGCTGCGGTAGCCCTTGGACTTCCTGGACCGCTCAGGCGTGTAACTCTGCCCGTAGGGCATGAAGGGCTGGAACAAGTCCTGCAGCCAGCCATCGGTTTCGAGATCGGTCAGTTTCCGGCCGGCCATCAGCCCGGCCTTCTGCTGGAACTCGTCCCATGCGTCCAGCGCGATGCCCAGGTCCGCCCGGACCGCTTTGGCATCGAAGATCGCCTGGTGCGAGATCGTCACCTGACGCTGCGCATCCCGGTTGCGCAGGGAGGCCTGCAGCGTGTTGTTGCACACGACCCGAATCGTCGTAAACCGCGCCACGGTCGCCATCGTGCCGTCGTAGGAGGTCGCCAGCAGCAGGTAGGGGCGCGACTTCGTCGTCCAGGATGCGGGCGTTCTTGCCAACGCGCCCCAGTGCCCAGATGCGCCGGCCATTCATCAGAGCGCCGACGGTCTCGATGCGGAACTGCTTGGCCTCGGCCAACGCACCGAAGAAGTTGAGAATGTCCGCCGGCTGGACACCTGGTAGTCGGACGAGACGACCGACAAGGGTGCGCCACAGTCGCTGCGGTACAGCACGTGCTTGTCGGCAAAGGACTCGCGCTGGTTCGTGACGGTGCTGTCGAACTGGACCTCGGCCTTGAGGGCGCGCCATTCGAGCTGCGCGGCCTTCTGCCAGACCTCGACGCTGGCCTCGGGATCGACCGTTTGCCCGAGCCCGTGCCAGGGGACATCGGTGTCCGTGGCGTAGGCGATGGCGGCTTGGCCGGTGGTGAAGTCGATCTGGTGTGCCATGGTGTTTCTCCTTCGTGGTGTGGTTGATGACGATCATATGAACGCGCTGTGCCCAACACAAGCCAAGCGATTTTTTAGTCCTCTGTCGTTTATCTTCGCCGTGGCTCCAAACGCAAGAACGCCCGGTGGCCCGGGCGTCTGGTGATGCTGTGGCGACTCACACCATGTGGCGTGGGTCGCCGGTCAGGATTTCGAGCCAGTCCATGACGTAGTGCTCGCCGGAGACGCCTTGGGTGCGCACCTGGCGCACGCGCTTCATGGTGAGATTCCACTCCTCGGCAATGCCGCGGATCGTCTTGTGATGCTTGCGCATGAGGTGCTGGATGGTTTGGGCGCTGAGGGTGTTCATGGTGGTCTCCTGCTGGCGTTGATGACGATCGTATGAACGCGCTGTCTGGCGCCGAAGCCAAGCTTTTCGTCAATCTTTTTCGGGGCGGCTGGATGTTTCCAACCACCCCTTCGGTGACTACCCAATGTGGTAGATGCGCTCACCACCCTGGGGTTTCTCCGAGGTGATGGTCAGCCCGAGCTTCTTCTTGAACGCGCCGGCAAACGCGCCTCGCACGGTGTGCGACTGCCAGCCGGTGGATGCGCAAATTTGCGCAATTGTCGCGCCCTCGGGGCGTTTGAGCAGGGCGATCACCGCCGCCTGCTTGCTGTTCTCGCGGGTGCGGGGTTTCACCGTCGTCGCTTGCTTCTCGGCCACCCATTGCGCCTCGGTGGCCGCCAGGCGGCTTCGACCTCCGGGTCGGGATGCGTGGTCGGCAGTGCCGGCGGGGTGCGCCCCAGGGCGTCGTAGCCAACCGGCGAGATGAACCAGTCAGCGTCGCTGCCGGTGATGAGGGCTTTGTTGCAGAGGCCCTCGATCACCTTCTTGCGGGCGCCGCCCTTGACGTTGTCGGGGAACCAATTGACACGGCCATCGGGTTGCTCGGCAGCCTGTTCGAGGACCAGGCGCTGGGTGTCGGTGAGTGCGGTGCGGGTCATGGCGATCTCCTTGATCGGGGTTGATGACGAGCACATGAACGCGCTGTTCAATCACGAAGCCAAGTCCTGCCAACCAGAAAGACGCGAATGCCCTTGCGTGCCCCGACTCCCTGCCGACACCGGGTTGCGGTGCGGTGCTGACCACACCCGGCTATTGCGACGCGCACCGTGCCGATCACCGGCAGTGGGACAGCAATACGGGGAAGAGGAAGCGACAAGAGAAACGTGCCCTGCCCACAAACAGCGCCGCGTGGCGAGGCCTGCGCGCTCGGCTTCTGCGTGAGGCACCGCTATGTCAGGAGTGCCTGCGGCTCGGTGTCTTGTGCGCCGCCAGCGTCGTCGATCACATCGATGGCGATAGCCACAATAACGACCGATCGAATCTGCAGTCGCTCTGCAGTCGCTGCCACGCCAGAGTCACGGCGAGGCACGACGGCGGCTTTGGCAACCCTAACCGGCGTCGCCAAGCGGACCGAGACTGCTGAGCGTGTCAGCGTCGGTCGATGGCCACTCGATGTCCGGCTGCGCACGCACGAAGCAAGGCCAGATCATTCGCTCATCATCACATTATACGTTCAGCATGAATGGAAAATGCCAATTGTGTAGATATGGAAGTCCAGCTTCGCGAAATGACTCGGCTACAGGCCCCTAGGGGCCTAGGTTCTCTACAATGGCATATGCTGGATGCGTGCGCGTGGTCAATTTTTGTGCGTGCAAATTAGAAAACTTTTTTTGGCGGAAAATGGCGCTTGAGCATTGATTTCATTGGGGTTTTTGGCAAATCGAGAGGTGCCAAATCCGGCTCGTTTCCGGCCGAAATCGGTGCGAAAGGGCCATTTCGCGGGGTGATTTCGTATGGCCGCTCCCGGACGTAAGCCCCTGCCCGTGGTCGTGAAAGAGATCAAGGGGACGCTGCAGAAGTGCCGCAGCAACGTGCGCGAACCGAAACCGACGACGGCCTTGTGCACCCCGCCCGAGTACATGTCGGACAGCGCCAAGGAAGCGTGGAACTACGCGGTGGCCAATTCACCACCCGGTTTGCTGTCGGCGCTCGACGGCGCGGTGCTGGAGCGCTGGGCGAACTGCTCCGGGATGTACCGCGAGGCACTCTCCAAGATCAACAAGGCCGGGGTCTCCGGAATGATGATCAAGACACCCAGCGGCATTCTGCGACGCTCGCCCCTGATGGACGTGATTCGGGATCTGGCGTTGGAGATGAAGGGCTACGAGGCCGAGATGGGATTCACCCCGGCGGCGCGCTCACGCATCTCGCTGCCGGCGGAATCGACGACCGAGTCGGATCCGTGGTCGGAGATTGCCGGATGACGGCCAACCGCAGTTACACGACGATCGCCCGCCAGTACGCCAAGGCCGTCGTCACCGGCAGGGTTCTCACCGGCAAGTGGGTGCGCGAGGCCTGCCAGCGGCAACTCGACGATCTCGCGCGCTTCACGGGCAAGGACAGTCCCTACCGATTCAACCCAACCCTGACCGACAAGTTGGGGCGCAGTTCCGGCCTGCCGACAACCTGTGTGCCTTCATCGAGCGCCTGCCGCACGTCAAGGGGCCACTGGCGGGACAGCCGATCCGACTGGAGCCCTGGCAGGTGTTCATCCTGACCACCGTCTTCGGCTGGGTAAAACGTGACGGCAAGCGGCGCTTTCGCCGCGCCTATATCGAAGTGCCGCGCGGCAATGCGAAATCGACACTTTCCTCCGCCCTGGCGCTGTACATGCTGGCCGCCGATGGTGAAGGCGGCGCCGAGGTCTATTCGCTGGCGACCACTCGCGACCAGGCGCGCATCGTCTTCGGCGACGCACAGACCATGGCCCGCCAGTCGGCCGGGTTCCGGTCCCGCTTCGGCGTCGGCGTCGGCGCACACAACCTGCACGTGCTGGCCAGGGGCTCGAAGTTCGAGGCGCTCTCTGCCGAAGGATCGACACTCGACGGGCTGAACATTCACTTCGGCTGCATCGATGAACTGCACGCGCACAAGACTCGCACCGTCTACGACGTGGTCGAGACCGGCACCGGCAAGCGCGACAACTCGCTCTTGTGGGTGATCACCACAGCCGGCAGCAACCGCTCGGGGATCTGCTACGAGATCCGCACCTTCGTCACCCGCCTGCTCGACGGCGTGTTCGCGGACGACAGCCAGTTTGCTGTGGTCTATGGGCTTGATGACGGGGACGACTGGACGCTCGAAGAGTCGCTGATCAAGGCCAATCCCAATTGGGGCATCTCGGTGCGCCCGGAAGTGCTGGCGCCGCTGCAGGCCAAAGCCATGCAGATGCCGAGCGCGGTGAACAACTTCAAGACCAAGCATCTCAATGAGTGGGTCAACGCGGACACCGCATGGATGGACATGCGTTCCTGGGATCGCTGCGCCGACTCGGGGCTGGATATCGAGTCCTATGCGGGACAGCCGTGCTGGATCGGACTGGATCTGGCCAGCAAGACCGACATCGCCGCCTTGCTGCTGGTCTTCGCGCATGCGGAAGTCGACGGCGGCTTTGCGGTGTTCGGGCGCTACTACCTGCCCGAAGACACGGTGCACGCCACCGGCAACAGCCAGTACCCCGGCTGGATGGGCAGCGGGCGGCTGACGGTGACGCCGGGCAACGTGATCGATTTCTCCTGGATCGAAGCTGACCTGGTCGATTTTGCCTCGCGCTTTGCCATCCAGGCGGTGGCCTTCGACCCGTTCCAGGCGACACAGTTGTCGACCCGCATGCTCGCCGAGGGACTGCCGATGATCGAAGTCAGACCGACGGTGCTCAACTTCTCGGAACCGATGAAGACGTTGGAGGCACTGGTCCTGCAAGGGAAGCTGATCCACGACGGGGATCCGGTGCTGGGCTGGATGGTGAGCAACGTCGTCGCGCACCTGGACGCCAAGGACAACATCTATCCGCGCAAGGAACGCCCGGAGAACAAGATCGACGGCATCGTCGCGCTGATCATGGCACTGTCGCGGGCGATCACGCCCGGCACCCAGGTGGTGCTCGGTGCCGACTACGAACTGGTGATGCTGTGATGGGGATGTTCAGCTTTCTCTCGCGCTGGATGGCCTCGAGTGACGACCGCTCGTCCGGAGGTGACTTCTGGTTCGAGCCGGTCACGATGCGGAGCTCCAGCGGCATGCGCGTTTCGGCGGACAACGCCATGCGCCTGGCGGCGGTGTACGCCAGCGTGCGCATCCTGGCCGAGACAATGGCGTCCTTGCCGTTCGTGCTCTACCGGCAACGCGCCGATGGCGGCAAGGACCGGGTGACGGATCACTGGCTGTACCGCGTGCTGGCGAAGCGCCCGAATCGTTACCAGAACCCGTATGAGTGGCGCGAGATGTTGCAGGGTCATCTGGCGCTGCGGGGCAACGCCTACAACCGGATCGTGGCCAACCGCCGCGGCGAGATCGTCGAACTGATGCCGATCCACCCGGACCGGATCCGCATGGAACTTGTCCCGTCCGGTGACTACCGGTACCGGGTGACCGATCGGCTCGGGGTAGAGGCGATACTGCCGCGCGGCGAGATCTGGCATCTGCGTGGTCTGTCGTCGGACGGTCTGATGGGCATGAGCCCGATCGAACTGGCGCGCGAGAGTCTGGGCATGGCGCTGGCCGCGCAGGACTACGGTGCGCGCTTCTTCGCCAACGACGCGAAGCCGACCGGCGGCTGGATCGAGTTTCCGGGGTCGTTCAAGGACAGCGAGGCCAAGAAGGTGTTTCGCGAGTCCTACCAGGCGGCGCAGTCCGGTGCCAACCGCGGCAAGGTGCTGGTGCTGGAAAACGGCATGAAGTTCCACGAGGTGGGCGTGACCAACCGGGACGCGCAGTTTCTCGAACTCCGGAAATTCCAGATCACCGACATCGCGCGGCTGTTTCGCGTACCGCCGCACATGATCGCGGATCTCGATCGCGCGACGTTCTCGAACATCGAGCAGCAGAGCCTGGAATTCGTGATGCACACGATGACGCCGTGGGCCGAGCGGTGGGAAGCGAGCATCGAGTCCGAGTTGCTGCTCGATGGCGACGAGTTGGAAGTCGAGTTCGACTTCGCGAACCTGATGCGCGGCGACGCCGCCAGCCGGTCGTCGTACTACCAGAGCGGGATCCAGAACGGCTGGCTGACGCGTAACGAGGCGCGGATTGCGGAGAACTTGAATCCGCTCGACGGGCTGGATGAGCCGCTGCGCCCGCTGAACATGGTCGAGGAAGGTTCGGCCGAGGATCTGGAGAGCGATGCCGAGCAGGACCAGCGGCCTGCGCAGGATGTGACTGGGCCGCAAGACGATGAAGACGCACAGACCGAATGACGATGAGGATGACACGATGAACCACCACTTGCTGGTTGCTGAATTTCTGGCCACCCCCTGGGCGCTGATGCCCGAGCGACTGAATGCGGTCGCGGCAGTCCTGACGCGCTGGTCGCAGGACGTTCCGGCTGGTGAAGACGTCCTGGCATCGATCGCCGCTGACCGCAACGTGCGGGAGGCACGCCGGCAGGCGACCACGGCGGTGTCCAGTGGCGGGATCGCGGTGCTGCCCTTGTACGGTGTCGTCACCCAACGCGGCAATATGGTCGACGACGTCTCGGGACCGGGTAGCGTCAGCACGCAGCAGTTTGCCGCTGCACTTCGCCAAGCGCTGGCGGACGACTCGGTCAGCCAGATCCTGATCGACATCGACAGTCCGGGAGGCAGCGTCCTATGGGCGTGTCCGAACTCGCCGACGAGATCGTCAGTGCCCGAGGGCAGAAGACGTGTTGCCATGCCAACATCCTGGCGGCGAGTGCTGCTTACCTGGAAATCGGCTGCTCAGCGTCGGAGTTCTACGTCACACCAGTCTGCAGGGTCGGCTCGATTGGGCGTCTGGAAAGCCACTTCGATTACTCGCAGGCGTTTTGTCAACATTCGCAAACCGACATGATCCTCGGAGCGGAAAATCCAACGGTCGAGGGAAAAGCCGTTGTGCCGCTCGACGATGAGCGCAGGGTTTCATGCCAGTCGCGCGGGGATGGACTACACTCAGAGTCCCAAGGGGGCGGTGTTCGCGCGGGCGTGAGCGGTTGCCGATCGCGCAGGTGCGTGAGGGGAATGGGTCAGGGTCGTGTGCTCCGGCGGGAAGCGGCGAAGGCGCCAAGGCATGATCTGATGGGGTGGCCACGTCTCGACGATGTGCAGGAAGAGATGCGTCGCGATGCCAAGCCATTGCCAAGCCGCGGGCGGCTAGCGTGGCACAGGCGAGGAATGCCCTGGCCTTCTGTGACAAGGGAGGCCCCGTGGCGCACATATATGCTTGCCCGGTTACGCGCGGTCGTAACGTATTGAACGGACGAACTGGCTGTCTCAGTTCGCCCAGACGCAGGTGACCGCAGAAGCCACAATCAAAGCTGTTCGCTCCATTGATTATGGAGACATCACAAATCGAAGACGTTATTGACCGCCGGGGGTTCCACATACCGCGCAGAGCGTTCAAAGCTGGCTTGCAGTCCCTCCAAAGAGCGTTATTGCAGTTAGTCAGGTAATATTGTCACATGCACACGCGATAACCATTGACGCTTTGCTTACCCGCACGCACGTTGGCTGGATGAAAAATGGCTGACCCTTTGCAAAGCTACTACGCCAGTGGTCTGGACTAGTCGCGAACATCTACAAACCCTCCCTCCTACTCACTTAAAAGTAAATAGGTCTGGGTGGCTTAAGGAGTCCTTGACAGCGATTTGAATCGCGAAGGACTGCAGCATACGCTGATGCGCACCCATGTATTGGTCAGCAGGTTTATCACTATCAGCTGACCTTCGGTAGATTACGTACCTGCATCTTTATAGCTTTGTTGAAAACATGTTACGCGGGCATAAAATTTCAGACGGAAGTTTAAGCCAATAAATGAGCCGCGAAGGCCTATGAATGGCTCGCCGCCGACGAGTCATCGGCCATGAACAGCAAGCGACTCTATAGCGATGCCAAAGCGATCATGTGTGTTAAGCGAAAAGCTCGGGTTACAGTCCAAGAATACCGTATCTGTAAGTTCATCCGCAAGTTGCGCGTAGGAAAGGTCTTAAGCAATAAAGACGGCGATCCAAGCATTTTGTCCCTGGAAATGTGGTTGGCAATAGTGTATAACGGCATTTTGCTTGAAGCCAAGCCAGAGGGTCGCCACACACTAGATCGATAATCTCCGACCGCAGCGTTGTACAAGTTGGTTTCGGGAGGAAATCGTGGGATTGAAGATGGCTGGGGGAATAAGGAGCAGGTAGGCGAAAGTTGAAAAGTAGCCGCCGCTGCTGCACCGCGGAAACAGACCTTGGCGCTCAACGAGCTTATCATTCCCTTGTTGTTCAATCGACAAGCATCAACTCGACAGATTCGACTTGTGGGGCCGGTGGTCAATGGCGAGTACCCGTCGTGGGGGCATTTCAGCGTTAGCGAGCGAGTGGCTTGAAAGGCGAGACTGGTCTTCCCCTGTTCCCACCTTGTTGTTCAAAGGAGTAGATTAAAATTCATTTGTGCGTTCCTCCATAAAAGGTCGCAGCGGCGGCCCATTGCGCACTAAAACGTCCAAGATCCCCGGGGCCCCACCCCAATTAGTAATCGTCCGTTTTGGACGTCGTCAAGTCTTGGGAAACTCGGAAATGGACTGCAGGGCCAAGATAGGACGCTGCACTGCTGTCTTTCTCCTATTGGCCTCGCGAGACGCATTGGCGATCTGATGACATGCTTCCCGACGACGCTCCGGTTGAGCATCGCCCGCTGCCTCTAAACGACCCGTCGGTCGTCCCCCACCCAAACCGCCTCCCGGCGGTTTTTTTACGTCCATCGAACCCGCCTCGTGCGGGTTTTTGCTTTGGAGAACCACATGAGCAAGCAACTGCGCGAGCTTCAGGCTCGCAAGACCACCCTGGTCAAAGAGGCCCGCGGTCTGACCGACCTCGCCGCTTCGGAAAGCCGCGACCTGACCGACGACGAAGTGACCGCCTTCGACGCCCTGCGCGCGCGCATCGACGCCGCCTCGGCCGCCATCGATCGCGAAGCCGCCCTGATCGCCGACGAAGCACGCATCGGTGTCGACCACGTCATCGGCCCGATCGTCACCGACAACCGCGAAGCCGATCCCCGGCGCGGCTTCGGCTCCGTCGGCGAATTCATGCAAGCGGTGTACCAGGCCGACAAGCCCGGCCAGTCGATCGACGCCCGCCTGCTGCTCGGCGGCATCGGCGCCGCCGCACCGAGCAACTACGGCAACGAGGCCGTCGGCCAGGATGGCGGCTTTCTAGTGCCGCCGCAGTTCTCGCAGGAGATCTTCAGGCTGTCGCTGGGCGAGGACTCGCTGCTGCCGCTCACCGACAACGTCGAGATCAGCGGCAACAGCATGGCCTTTCCGAAGGACGAGACCACGCCCTGGGGGACCAACGGCATCCGCGCCTACTGGCAGGGGGAAGCGGCCTCGGGCACCCCCACCAAGCCGGTGTTGGGACTGGCCACCCTGCGCCTGAAGAAACTGATGGCGCTGGTCCCGACCACCGACGAGTTGCTCGACGACGCCAACGCGCTGACCAGTTACCTGCCGGAGAAGGTCGCGGTCTCGATCCGCTGGAAAGCCAACGAGTCGATCCTCTTCGGCGCCGGCAACGGAATCCCGCTCGGCTGCATGAACGGCGGCGCCATCGTCACGGTGGCCAAGGAGTCCGGCCAGGCGACGCAAACCCTGCTGACGCAGAACCTCGCCAAGATGATCGCCCGCCTGCCGCCGGGCTCGTTCACCAACGCGGTCTGGATCGTGAACAACGATGTCCTGCCGGCACTGTTCACCCTGACGCTCGGCAATTACCCGATCTACCTGGCGGTCGGCCAGTCGGTCGGCGGCATCCAGCTCTCACCCTACGGCACACTGCTCGGTCGCCCGGTGTTCGTCTCGCAACATGCCAACACCTTCTCGTCGCAGGGCGACGTGCTGCTGGTCGATTTGTCGTACTACCAGACGATCACCAAGGCCGGCGGCATGCAGACCGCGACGTCGATGCATCTCTACTTCGACGCCGACCTGACCGCCTTTCGCACCACCTTCCGCATGGACGGCCAATCGAAGATCCAGAACCCGATCGCCCCGGCCAAGGGAGCCAACGCGCTCTCGCCCTACATCCAGCTCGCCGCGCGATAGGCGCGGGCAGGAAGCATTTTTCCACAGGAGACGTCCATGTACCCCAACCTCAAGGGCAGCGAAACGCTGTCGCTTCTCGCCACCATCGACCCGGCCAGCCAGGCCGCCGGTACCGTCACCACCGCCTGGATATCCGCCGCCAACTTCCATGCGTTTCTGGCGCTGGTCGAGACCGGCGTCCTCGGCGCTGCGGCGACCCTGGACGCCAAGATCCAGCAGGCGCGGGACGCCACCGGCACCGGTGCCAAGGACGTCAGCGGCAAAGCGATCCGGCAGATCGTCAAGGCCAGCGGCGACAACAAGCAGGCGCTGATCAACCTGAGGCCCGAGAACCTCGACAGCAACAACGGCTTCGCCTTCCTGCGTCTGTCGCTGACCGTCGAGGTCGCCGCCAGCCTCGTCGCCGCCAAGCTCATCGGTGTGCATCCGCGCTACGCCACGGCGGAGGTCTTCAACCAGGCCACGGTGGTCCAGGTCATCTGATCCCATGCCGCTGCAACTCATCACCCCAGCCGCAGAGGAACCGGTGTCGCTCGCCGAAGCCAAGCTCCACCTGCGGGTGGAGTCTGCCGAGGACGATGCGCTGATTGCTTCGCTGATCTCGGCGGCACGGCAAGCCGCGGAGACGCTCACCGGCCGTCAGTTCGTCACCGCGCGCTGGAAACTGGTGCTCGACAGTTTCCCCGGTCCGAGCCTGATGGGCGTTCCTGCGGGACTGCCGTTCTCGCTGCCGGAGCACGCGATCCTCCTGCCGAAATGCCCGGTCCAGTCGGTGGTCGCCATCCGATATCGGGACATGTCCGGGACCACACAAACCATGCCGCGAGCGGACTACACCGTCGATACGGCTTGCGAGCCGGCGCGCGTGACACCGGTGTTCGGCGGTGCCTGGCCCGTTTCCTTGCCGCAAATCGGGGCCGTAACGCTGGTCTTCGCTGCAGGCTACGGCGATGCCGCCAGCGTACCCGCGGGAATCAAGAGCTGGATCAAGCTGCGGGTGGGCAGTCTCTATGCACACCGCGAGGAAGTCGCCCTGCTGGCGAGCGGCAAGATCGAATCCTTGTCGTTCATCGACGGCCTGCTCGACCCGTACAGGGTGGTGCTGGCATGACCGCGACCTTCAATCCCGGACAGGCCACGCAGCGCATCCGGCTGCAGGCCAAGAGCGTCACCCGCAACGCCATCGGTGAAGAGGTCGTCAGCTGGACCGACGTGGTCACCGACACCCCAGATCATGCGCTCTGGGCCGAGGCCTGGCCGCTGAAGGGGCGCGAATTCTTCGCCGCACAGCAAACCCGCTACGCCGCCGACGTGCGCTTTCTAATCCGTTTTCGGGCGGATGTCGTGCGCGAGCAGCGTGTCCTGTGGCACGACGAGCCCTACGACATCGTGATGCTGATTGACGTCGGTGCCGGCCGCCACACGCTGGAAATTCTCGCCATCAACGGACTCCGGAACGGACTCTGACCATGAGCAGTGATATCACCGTCAGACTGCAGGGCGTCGAGGAACTGAAGCGCGTCCTCGCGCGCGTACCCGACAAGCTCAGACGCAAGGGACTGCTGAAAGCCCTGCGCGTGTCGGCACGGCTGGTACGCGACGATGCCCGCTTGGCAGCGCCGGTACGGCAGACGCGGAAGATCAATCACCGACCGGGCACCGTCAAGCGCGCGATCAGCATCCGTACTTCGAAGTTCGCGCGACGAGCCGGCGATGTGGGGGTTTTCGTCAGTGTGCGGCCGTTGCGCGGCGCCCGACAGAAACGCCTCGGCGCGGCCGGCGCCAACAATCCGAACGATCCCTACTACTGGCGGTTTCTGGAGTTCGGCACGCGCAAGCTGACCGCGCGCCCGTTTCTGCGCCCCGCCAGCCGCAAGCTGCCGCAGGTCGCCGATGCCTTCATCGTCTCGGCCACCGCCGAGATCAACCGGCTCAACACAGGGAGTGAGTAATGTCCGCCGAAACCGAACTGCATGCCGCCCTGTCGGCCAGCGCCGCCCTGGCTTCCCTGGTCGATACCCGGATCACTCCGGACATCATTCCCGAGGGAAATCCCCTGCCGGCGGTCGTCTACCAGCGGGCTGGCACTACCGTAGTCAGCACCATTCACGACGGCCAGCCGATCGCCGAGGAAGTCCGTTTTCAGGTCAGCGCCTGGGCGCCGACGCGCACTGCGGCTGACGCTGTGGTGGACGAAGTCGCCAACGCGCTGGCCGTCGCCGGGGTCAGCGTCGCCGACCGGTCGAGCGGCATCGACCCGGAGAGCGATCTCAAGTCGGCCACCGTCGAGGTCGACTGGTGGCACGTGTTCTGACCCTTCCCCTCTTCGTCACCCGCCCGCCGATTGGCGGGTTTTTCTTTTTCGGAGCTGAATATCATGTCCAATCCCCGCAAGTGGTCGAACGTCGCCGTCGCCCTGCAGTCGGCGCTGGGCGCCGCGATCACCCTCACCGCCGTCAGCAAGGCTGCGGAAGGTGTCGTCTCCGCAACCAACACCCTCGCCAATGGCGAATTCGTGCTGCTCGCCGTCGAGGGCATGTGGCAACTGAACGACCGGGTCGCCCGGGTCAAGGCGGCCTCCGGGGCGGGCTTCACCCTCGAAGGCATCGATACGACGCTCTTCGACACCTTCACCAGCGGTAGCGCGCAGAAGATCACCTTCGGTGTCAGCGTCACCACGGCGACCGAGGTCAGTCCGTCCGGCGGCGAGTTCGATTTCATTCCGACGACGACCATTCACGCCGCGCAACAAACGCAGATTCCGGGCACGCCGACGGCCGGGGTGTACACCTTCACCAACGTCTGGGACATCAGCGACGCCGGTCTGCTGGCGATCAAGGCCGCCTCGGACACGCAGACCAAGCGCGCCGTCAAATTCACCTTCGGTGCCGGCGGTCCGATCATGTGTTTTAACGGCTACCCCGCCGGCCAGCTATTGCCGGGGGGCCAGGCGCAGGCGCTGGTCACCACGCCGACGGTCATCACGCTGTCCGGCACGCCGAGCTACTACGCGTCATGAGCGCCCTCTCCGCAAAGATCCGCAAGGCGCGCGAGCTGCGTGTCGAAGCCGGGGGCTTCGTGTTCACGGTCCTGCGGCCCACGCCGCTCGAACGCGAGGAGAAGATCCGGGGAGAGTCCGCCGCGCGCGGCATCCTCTCGCTGTTGGTCGGTTGGGAGAACGTCACCGAGGGCGATCTGATCCCCGGCGGCGACCCGCATCCGCTGCCCTTTGACGCGGAGGCCTGCGCCGAGTGGCTGTCGGACCGCCCCGACCTCTTCGCCGGCATCGCCGACGCGGTCGTCAAGGGTTTTGAGGCGCACGTCCTGAAGATCGAGGACGCGCTAAAAAACTGAGCGCCTGGCTGGCGGCGCGCGATCTTCCGGCGCAACTTCAGCCAGGCCATCACATGACCCCGCTGCCCATCGCCACCGCCGTCCAGGCCTGGAACCTGATGGGCGGCATCGACTGGTCGGCGCTACCGATCGTGATTGATCTCCTCGGCGTCTCCGACCCCGAAGCCCTCATCACCCAGCTCGTCGCCATCCGCGACCACCAATACGCTCAAGGGAACGACTGAATCATGGCCCTCGCCACGCTAACCATCGACATCATCGCCAAGCTGGCGAACATCGAGCGCGACCTCGGCAGAGTTTCCGGGCTGGCCGAGAGGAGCGCTAAGCGCATGGAGAGCGCTTTTGCCGGCGCCTCGTCGGTCATCGCCAACGCCTTCGCCGGTCTCGCCGGCGCGTTCTCGGTCGGTGCCATGGCGGCGATGGTCACGTCGTCGATCGACGCCGCCGATGCTCTGTCGAAACTCTCTCAGCGTACGGGCGAAACGGTCGAGAATCTCGCCCGCTTGCAGTACGCCGGCAGCCTGGCGGATGTCAGCAACGACGCGCTGGCCACCAGTCTCAAGAAGCTCTCGAAGAATATGGCCGAAGCCGCCAGCGGTACAGGAGAGGTGGCCGACGCGTTCAGGGCCATCGGCGTCTCGGTGGTGGCTTCAGATGGAAAGTTGCGCAGTTCGGGCGACGTGCTGAATGACGTTGCCGACCGCTTTGCCGGCTACGAAGACTCGGCCGCCAAGGCGGCGCTGGCGCAGGCGATCTTTGGCCGCAGCGGCGCAGACCTGATCCCGCTCCTGAATGCCGGCTCGCAAGGCTTGAAGGAAATGGGCGACGAGGCCTCGAAGCTGGGCGTCGTCATCTCGACGGAAACCGCGCAGGCCGCGGAGCGCTTCAACGACCAGATGACGCGGGTCAATGCCGCGCTCGGATCGATCGCCAAGCAGACCGCCACCGAGCTGTTGCCGGTGCTCAACGAACTGGCCGATTCGCTGGTCGACATCGCCAAAGAAGGCGTCGATGCCAGCCGTTCATTCAGCCCGCTGTCGGATGCGTTTCGGGCGTTCATCGTCGTGGGCGGGAATGTGGCCTACGTCTTCAAATCGATCGGCACCGAGATCGGCGGCATGGCGGCGCAACTGGTCGCCCTGGCCAGGCTCGACTTCAAGGGTTTTGCGAACATCGGCGAAGCAATGCGCGAAGACGCCGAGAAGAGTCGCAAGGCGATCGACGCCTGGTCGGCACGCGTCCTGTCGGCGGGCAAGTCTGCCGGCCAGACCTTCGACGACTACAGCAATGAGGGCCGCGGGCGCGAGTTGGCAGAGCCGGCCAAGAGCGCCGCCCCCAAATTCAACGTCCCGAAGATCAAGTCCGCCGGTGGCGGGCGCGCTGCCAAGGCGATCGACGACGGCCAGCGCCTGGTCGATCAGTTGCGCGACCAGATCCGCGCGACACAGAACCTGACCGAAGTCGAGAAGCTCGAGGCGGCGATTGCCGACGGCAAATACAGGGCGGCCTCCGCGGCGAACCTGGAGATTGCCCGCGGCTACGCCGAAACGCTGGACGCGATCAAGGCCGCCAAGACCGCCGCCGAGGAAGAGGTCGACGTGCAGCGCCAGCGTCTGGCGGTCTTCGCCGAAGGGCGGCGCGTCTTCGAGTCGGTGCGCACGCCGGTTGAAGCGCTCGACGCTGAAGTGACGCACCTGGTCGCACTCCTCAATGCTGGTGCGATCAGCATGGACACCTTCGGCCGCGCCGCCTCGCGGGCGGGAGAAGGCTTCATCCAGATGGGCGAGAAGGCGAAGGAGACCAGCAACGTCATGGACGAGTTCGCCAAATCTGCCGCCACGAACATCCAGTCAGCCTTTGCCGATTTCCTCTTCGACCCGTTCAAGGATGGCATGAGCGGCATGCTCAAGCGCTTCGGCGAGACGATCCAGCGGATGATTGCCGAGGCGGTCGCCGCCGATCTCGGCAAGCGGCTGTTCGGCGATCTCGCCAAGGGTGGCGTCGGTGACGGGCTGTTGGGCGGCGCGTTCAAGCTGCTCAGCGGCCTGCTGCCGAATGCCGATGGCGGCGTCTATCGCTCGCCGAGCCTCTCACGGTTCTCGGGCCAGATCGTCAACAGCCCGCGCCTCTTCGCCTTTGCTGCTGGCGCCGGCGTGATGGGTGAAGCCGGGCCGGAAGCGATCCTGCCACTGTCGCGCGGATCCGATGGCAAGCTCGGGGTGCGCGGCGGGAGCTCGACCAGCGTCACCGTCAATATCCATGGTGTGACCAACGCCGCCGAGCTACGCCGGGCGGGCGGACAGGTCGGTCGCGAGGTGCTCGCGGCGATCAGCCGCGCGCAGCGCTTTGCATAGGGGCCGACATGCCGGAATTCCTTTCAGAGCGGCTGCCGGTCGATGTGCGCATGGGGGCGAGCTACGCCGACGAGTACGCCGTCGAGATCACCACCACCGCCGGTGGCGCCGAATACCGGCGACTGATCCACGGCTTTCCGGCGCGGCGCTTCACGATCAATTACACGCTGCTCCGGGATGACCTGGCCGCGCGGGTGCTGGCGCTCTATCACCGCGCCTACGGCAAGTTCGCCGGTTTCCGGGTGCGCTGCGCTGACGATTTCTCGACCAACGCTCATACCGGTGCGCCAACAGCCACCGACTGGGTGCTACCGAAGATCTCGAACGGGGTGTACCAGCTGATCAAGGGCTACGGCAGCGGCGCGACGCCGCTCGGTATCGGCCTGCCGTACCGGAATCTGTACAAGCCGGTTTCCGGCACGGTGCTGGTCTCGAAGAACGACGTCACGCTCAGTTCGGGCGTGTCGGTCGATTACACCACCGGGCGCGTGACCATTACCCCGGCGCCGACCTCCGAAGTGATCAAGGCCGGCTGCGAATTCGACCTGCCGTGTCGCTTCAATTCGTCGATCGAGATTACCGCCTTGAGCAAGTCCATGCGCGACTGCGGGTCGATCGACATCATCGAGCTCCTGCAGCCATGAAATCCGTCGTTGCTGATTACCGCTACCGCATCCTGTGCCTGCGCATCGTTCCGGTCACGGGTAGCCCGATCTATCTGACCGACCATCCTCGGGATCTGGTGATGAGCGGGCACACTTACCTGTCGACGGCGGGCTACCAGTTCACCGGCCAGTCGGCGACCGCCGGATTCTCGCCGGCCTCGGTCGACATCGAAGGCATTGCCGGGGCTTCCGGCCTGTCGCGCGCCGCGGTCGGCAGCGGCCTGTTCGACGGTGCGCGCTGCTACGTCTTCGCAACGTCCTGGGCAGCGCCCGTCGAGGACCAGGAACCCGTCGTCGCCGGACTCTTCGGCAAGGCAACCCTGCTCGACCACCGCTTCCAGATCGGCGGCGTGTCGCTGATCGATGCGCTGAACCAGACCGTTGGCCAGACCTACGGCGCGCAGTGCCCGAAGCTGTTCTGCGGTACCGAGTACGCCGGCTGCGGCGTGTCGCTGGCGGCCAACACGGTCACCGGCACCTTGACCAGCGTGACCAGTGCGTCGGTGTTCACTTCGGCCGCGCGAACGGAAGCAGACGACACCTTCGGCGCGGGCACGATCCAATTCACCAGTGGGCCGAATACCGGGCTGAAGGCGCTGGAGATCAAGAGTTTCGCGGGCGGGGTGATCACCACCTTCGAGCCGTTCTACACCCTGCCGGTGGCCGGGAACGCCTACAGCATGGTGCGCGGCTGCCGCAAGCGGCTGTCCGATTGCCAGGCCCGCTGGAACGGCTCCGGCATCGTCTCGAACGTGGCGAACTTCGGCGGCTTTCCGTGGATTCCCACCGGCAGCACCTATGCACAGGTCGGACAGGGCGGCTGATGACAGCCGACGAGATCCTCGCTGCCGCGCGGCAGTGCCTCGGCACGCCGTTTCGCCACCAGGGGCGGCTGCCCGGTTTTGGTCTGGACTGTGCCGGGGTGGCGATCCATGTCGCGCGCCAGATCGGCGTCGGGCATTTCGACGTGTCCGGCTACGGGCGCACACCGGTCGATGGGCAGCTCGAACACTCGCTCGATAGCCAGCCCTGTCTGGAACGTGTGTCGGGTATCGCTGACCGGCGCCGGGGCGATCTGCTGCTGATGCGCTTTGCGGGCGACCCGCAGCACCTGGCGATCACCGCTGGCGACACTCTCATCCACGCCTATGAATCGGTGGGCAGCTGCTGCGAGCACCGGCTGTCCAGCATGTGGGCGGCGCGCATCGTGCGCGTCTATCGCTTCCGGGGGCTCGAATGAGCAGCGGCGGTCAGGTGGTCGGCGGGCTCGTCGGGGCGGTGGCCGGCTTCTTCCTGGGTGGCGGCACCCCCAGCGGCGCGCTGTACGGGGCGCAGATCGGGATGACGCTCGGCGGCTACCTCGATCCGCCGAAAGGTCCGACGGTCAATGGCCCGCGGCTCAACGACCTGTCAGTCCAGACCAGCACCTACGGAGCGGTCATCCCGCGCGTCTACGGCACGGTGACGGTGAACGGCAACGTCTTCTGGCTGGAGAACAACCGGCTGAAGGAAACGGTCACCAAAAAGAAGTCGGGTGGCAAGGGCGGCGGCGGCAAGACGACGACGCGCACCTATACCTACTCGGCCACCTTTGCCGTCGGCCTGTGCCAGGGGCCGATTGTCGGCGTGCGCCGGATCTGGATCGGTCCGGATCTGATCTACGACGCAGGCTCGTCGGACCCTGATACGCTCGCCGCCAGCAACGCGGCGGCCAGTGGTTTCCAGCTTTACCTTGGCACCGACAACCAGGCGCCGGATGCGCGCATGCAGGCGACGCTCGGTGTCGCCAATACCCCAGCCTGGCGCGGGCTCGCTTACCTCGTCTTCTACGACCTGGCGCTGGAGCGCTACGCCAACAGTCTGGCCGGTGCGCAGGTCAAGGTCGAGTTGGTCGAGCGAGGCGTGGTCGGCGGGCCTGCCGACGTGACGTTCTTTTCTTTGCCGAGCCTGACGTCCCACTCGGGGCCGTTATGGGACGGTGTGGATTGGTACGGCGTGATCCTGATTAACACCTCGACGGCGCGGATGGTGACCTCTCCGGACATGGTTTCATGGACTCAAATCGCCACCATGCCCGCGCGGTCATGGTCCCGGATTCTCTATCACCAAGGGGTGTACATCGCCAGCGCGCCGACGACGCCCGGGTTCTCTGGCGCAGGCGTCGCGACCTCGAGCGACAAGATGAATTGGGTGGTTCGTTGGAGTGGGTCATTCGGCCGCTGGACTTTGAAATGGATCGTTCCTGGCAACGGCGGCGTTTTATTCATTGAGGGTCAGCAAGGAACGGATGGCAACAGCGCTGCCGGAACACGTTCCGTCCTTCTGGATGCCAATTTCGCGCTCGTCAACTACGGCTGGATTGTTCCGAACTTCGATTGTGGCAATTCGCAACCATGCCATAACGGCGCGGTGTTCATCGTCGGAGGGAATGTGGGGGCCGTGCCGCGGCTCTTCCTATCCACCACAGGCGTGGGTACTTGGTCGGAACAGGCTGTACCTGCTGGCGTTTCCCACATCTACGGGATCTGTGCCTTCGGATCATCGTTGCTGATGGCGGCATTTGACCAGAGCACCCGTACGGGCAAAGTGGCCGTATCGACCGATTCGGGCGTCAGTTGGAGCCCATGGGTAAATCTGCCGCCTTGTCTCGGGGTTGGCGGATGGCGAAATCCGAACTGGAACGGCGCTGAATTCTTCCTCTGCGAACACGGAACCTCGCAGTGGGCGACGAGCCCGGACGGCGTGACTTGGGACGCGCACACGACAACCGCCGGCCTGCCGGCCCGCAGGCCAGACTCGTTTCAGAAGGGGTGGAACGGGTCGGCTTGGGGCTCCTTCAGCCACGAAGTCGGTGGGGCATTTCTGTTCACCTCGGCGACCAGTGGCATCACGCCGATCGACACGTCGCTGGGCGCCATCGTTTCGGCCGAGTGCCTGAAATCGGCCTTGCTGAGCAGCGGCGACATCGATGTCACCGCGCTGACTCAATCGGTGCGCGGCTACCGCGTTGGCAGCATCGGGGCGATCCGGGCGGCGCTCGAACCGCTGCAGGCGGCCTGGCCGTTCGATGTCGTGCCGCACGGCTACAAGATTCGGTTTGTGGTGCGCGGCGGGGCGTCCGTCGTCACGATTCCTGCGGCGGACCTGGACGCGCGGGGCGAAGGCGACGCGCCGGGCGTGCAGATCACGACCAGCCGGGAGATGGATTCGCAGTTGCCGCGACGGGTGACGGTGCAGCATCTGGATTACGACCGTGAGCACAACGCCGGCACGCAGTACGCCGAGCGGCTCAACACGGGGGCGATCAACGCCCTGGTGGTCGATCTGCCGATCGTGCTGACGGCGACCGAGGCGGCTGGCAAGGCGGAGGTGCTGCTGTATCTCTACTGGCTTGAGCGCTACGACGTGTCGGTGACGCTGCCGCCGACGTACAACCAGCTCGAGCCGGGCGACGTAGTGACGCTGGTCACACCCGAGGGCAACGTCAGCTTGCGCTTGACGGCGATCCATTACACGAGCGACGGGCGGATTGCGTGCCAGGCGAAGTACGCCAGCGCGGCGATCTACACGCCGACGGCGGTCGGGGCTTCCCCGGCGGTCAGCGGGACGACGACGATCACGCCGGTGGGTGCGTCGGTGTATGTGCTGATGGACGTGCCGATGGTCAGTAGCGCGCAGTCTGGGCCATCGTTCTTGGTGGCAATGACTGGTGCGCTGGTGGGATGGCGAGGCGGCGTGCTGATGCAATCGACGGATGCCGGCAGCACCTGGGCGACTCTGCAGGACTTCGGGCCACCGGGGGCGTCGCTGGGAACCTGCACCAACAGCATCGGCGCGGTAGAGCATCGGGTGATCGATAGCGCCAGCGTGCTCAATGTGACCCTGACCCAAGGCGAACTATTCAGCGTGACGCAGCTCGCGATGCTCGGCGGGGCGAATCACTTTGCGTACGGGGCGGACGGGCGCTGGGAGATCATCGCGGCGCAGACGTGCACGCTGGTGAGCGGCACGAGCTACGTGCTGCAAAACCTGCTGCGCGGGCGCTTCGGCAGCGAGTGGGCGATGGGGCTGCACGCGGTCGGGGATACGCTGGTGCTGCTCGACACCGCCGATGTCGCAGCGATCGCGACGAGTTCCGGGTCGATCGGCCTGTCGTACCTCTACCGCGGGGTGACCCTTGATCGTGACATCAGCACCGACGCCAACCGGGCGTTTGCGTACCAGGGGGTCAATCTCAAGCCGCTGGCGCCGATCGCGCTGACCGGGAACCGGGATCTTTCGAGCAACGACTGGTCGTTGTCCTGGATTCGCCGCACGCGCGATGGGGGCGAGTGGCGGGACTACGTCGATGCCTCGCTTGGCGAGACCGCCGAGTCGTACGCCATCGACGTCTACGCCGATGGCAGCTACGCGGCGGTGAAGCGGACGATCACGACGAGCGCTCCGTCCTGTGTCTATGCCAGCGCCGATCAGGTCAGTGACTTCGGCGCCAACCAGGCGACGCTGTATCTCAAGCTCTCTCAGATCTCGGCCAGCGTCGGTCGGGGTTATCCGCTCACCGCTTCCCTCGCGAGGTAAACCATGGCCAGCAGTACCACCCATCTTGATCTCATCGCGCAATCGCAGTCGTCCAAGGAAGTGACGGCCAACGCGCTCTTCGACGCCGGCAGCCCGGCGACCTTGTTTGGGCGGCGTGGCAGTCTGTGCTCGGGGCTCAACTGGTTCTACTACGGCGGCGTGATGATGGTCGATGGCGTGCTGACCGCGATTGCCAACAACGCGGCGGCGTTGGTGCTGAGTGCGTCGGCCACGAATTACATCGAGGCCAGCCGGGCTGGGGTGGTGAGCAGGAACACGGTGGCCTTCACGCCGGGGGCGATCCCGCTGTATTCGGCGGTGACCGGGACCGCTACGGTCACCAGTTACACCGATCAGCGGGCATGGGTGGCGCCGGCTTACTTGCCCGGCAGGGCGAGTGTCGCGGTGGCGGCTTCCGACGTAACGCTGACGGCGGCAGAGGCGCGTTGCCGGTACTTGACCACGACCGGTGCGCTCACGGGCAACCGCAGCGTGATTGTGCCGAATGACTGGGAGGGCATTGTCTACTGCAGCAACAGCGGTGGGTTTGCGACGACGGTCAAGACGGTTGCCGGAAGCGGTGTAGTGGTGGCGCAGGGGAAACGTGCGTTGCTGCTGGCCGATGGATCCAACGTCGTTCGCGTGACGCCGGATACCTGACAGGCCACCTCGGCCGAACTCGCCGCGTCGAACACAACCCGTCTTTCCTCACCCGACCGCCCGAGGCACATGCCTCCGGCGGTCCTTTTGCATTGGAGCGTCATCTTGCCAGAACCAACCAGTAGTGGCGTCGCAGGGGCCGCCGCGTTCAAAGCGGCAGGCGGCGTGGCGGCAGGCGGAGCACTGCTCTCGACCGTCGTTGTGATGTTGATGACGCCTCCACGAACGCATCGGGAGTGGGCGGTCGGGGTGATCAGCACCGTGGTCACCGGGATTGGCGGTGGGGCCATCGCGGTCCAGTACTTCCGGCTGCAGGAGTGGGTGGATTCGGTCACCGGCCTCGTGGCGCTCGGCGGCTTGATCTTCGGCTGCGGGCTGCCGGGCTGGGCGATCGTGCGGTGGGTCTTCAACTTCATCGAGAAGAACCGGGATGCCGGGATCGATGAGGTCGCCAAGGAAGTGAAGGAGGTGCTGTGATGAAGGCACAGGCGTCGGCCAAAGCGACAAGCGTGTTCGCCAGTTTCAGGGTGGCAGGAGCCGTGCTAGAGTCAGGATGGGACTAGTAAACTCGTCGTTCGAGGGAGCAGAGAAGCAATCCGCAGCCGCGCCGCCTGCTACGCCTAAGCGCTGCTAAGCGCGCGGATCTACGATGTCTTTCCGCTTCCTCTGTCCAGGCTGTGGTGGCGAGATGCGAATCATCGCTTTCATCACCGACACCGGCGGGGCCGTGCACGAGCGCGCGATCAGTCGATTCACCCCGAGGATGTGTCGATGGAGTGTGGAAAAGTACGATGCAACAAACCCAATAGCAACGAAGGCTGCCATTAGCAGCCTTCGTTTGGTACATGCGAACACTATTTCGTTAGGCAGCCATGGCGAATTCCGGCTCTTCAAAGCTCACGGTTAGCTCGTTTTCGCTGATAGCCTCAGAAAATTCCTCGACTACTGTCTGGACTGCAGAGTGAGGCATGGCCTTGACGATTTCATTCAAGATATTGACGAGCATTTGAACGCCTGAAAGAGGTAAACCAACCTCATTGAAGAGGTGTGCCACTCCCTTGATCGTAAATCCGACATTCCGCCCACTAAAAGCACCGTGATTTGGCGTTGCTACAGTGAAGTACTTGCTCAGACGCTTCTCGGTGATGCTGACATCCTGAATCAGCACCCGAATGCAGTCCATATGCTTGTCGAAGTATGCAAAAGGCTTAAATGGCATTAAATTCTCTGCCATGAATTCAGCCAGATCGTCACTTTGCGTATTCATCATGTCATGTCCTTGTCCATAGTCTTGCTTCGTAGCGATCCACCCAGTCAACCGGCGCCTCCGGTAGAAAGGAGTCCTCTTCAACCCAAGTCCAATAGTTAATCCAACCATCAACATCAGGAAAGTCTGCCCTGTGCTTTACGTTTGGCGACACCAACACAGTGAACACCGAAGACGGCGGAGCGCCAATCCTCTCATAGTCCCCATCATGCTTTGTGCCAGCCCACAGATAGTCACATTCAGGCTTTCTCGTATATACCAGTTTCTCCGCATCAGCACCATTGTTTCCGTCGGTCAGCAGGGGTCGCTGCAAGCCGACGAACACATGTTTCGTCAAGATCATGCCACCACACAATAGTCCGTAGAACTGGGCGATTGCCGTTGATTGGCCTCTGCTTGCGATTGCCCTTAAATCGGTGACCAAGAGTGCCAGATTTCCAACCTTGGGCGTCGCCAAGCGCTTTCCCGCTGTATCGTGAAATACATACGCCTCGAAACAGTGCGCATGGATCCCCGGCTTCAATTCTCTTTTCAAATGACGGCTCCCATGTGCCCACGAATCGATGAGTACAATCCATACTTAACCTATAATTGTAGCATAAAAAAACTACCAGTCAAGCAAAATCCCTAGCAACTAGCAACGACATTGTGCATATCAAGTTCATAAATTAATCAACTAATTATCAAAAATTAATTTGTTATCAAATAGTTACTATCACTTGAAGTGCCAATAGCATAAATTTGGTATCGCAAACATCTCTCGATGCCTGTTCTATTGAAAGCGGTTCTTGAGACGCAGTCCTACGTGAGATCTGCCGACAATGCTTCGGCCACGCGTGTTCGGAACGTGTCAATGACTTTGAGGCACCATGGAGTATCAATTTAGTGTGGATTGGTCGTGAGTGTTGTTGGGGGCGATCTCCTGTTTTGGTGGATTGATCCAAACGGCGGTTGGGAGCTTTGGCGGTTGAGGAGCCTTGCCCTTGAATCGCTTCGGGTGGGCGGCAAAGGCGGCATCGAGGGTCTGGGTGCGCTGCTGAAAGAGGGCTCTGGCTTGGTCATGATGGACCGCTGCGGGGGTCATGAAGCCGATGCCGGAATGGCGATGACTGTCGTTGTACCAGGTGAAGAATTGCTGGCAGTGGCTGCGGGCGTCTTCGATGCAACCGAAACGATCCGGGAAAGTGGGGCGGTATTTGAGGGTCTTGAACTGCGCCTCGGAGAAGGGATTGTCGTCGGAGACATAGGGGCGGCTGTGAGATTTGGTGACCTCAAGATCCACCAGCAACTGGGCGACGGCCTTGGAGCGCATGCTGGTACCGCGGTCGGCGTGCAGGGTGAGCGTGCCTGGAAGGATGCCCTGTTTGGCGAGGGTCTGGGCAATCAACTGTTCGGCGAGGTCAGCACTTTCGTGGGGAGCGAGCATCCACCCAACGACATAGCGACTGAAGATGTCGAGGATGACATAGAGGTGAAAGCAGGTCCATTTGACTGGCCCTTTGAGCTTGGTGATGTCCCAACTCCAGACTTCATTGGGCTGGGTGGCCAGCAGCTCGGGTTTGGCATAGGCAGGATGGGTGAGCTGGTTGCGCCGTTCGCGTACGGGCCCGTCCTCGGCCAACAGGCGGTACATGGTGCGTACCGAGCCCAGATAGACGCCATCATCCAGCAGGGTGGCGTAGATGGTCGGTGGCGAGCAGTCGGCAAAGCGCTCGCTACATAGCGCCGTGCGCAGCACCTGTCGTTCGGCCTCGCTCAAGGCCAGCGGGGGTGCGGGCCGGGGCGAGGAATTCACCAACGGGAGGGTCAAGTGACGTTGAAGCGCATCCCGGCGATAGACCGTGCTGCGTGGGATGCGCAAGGCGGCACAGGCAGGCGCCATGCCCACTGAGGGTGCCAGTTCATTCACCGCGGCCATCAGGATATCTCGTGCGGCGCGGGGTCCGTCAGCTGCCCCAGTAGCGTACAGACTTTTTTTTGGACCGCAATGATGGTGTGGGCCTGGGCGAGTTGCCGGCGCAGGCGGTCATTCTCCTGGGTGAGCTGATCCATGCGCCGTGCCTCGGCGAGACCAGGATCAGCCTTACGTCCACGTTGTTGTGGCTCCAGCGAGGTCCGCTCGGCGGCCGCGCGCAGCCTGCGCCAGTTTGCGAGGTGGGAGGAGTAAATCCCCTCGCGGCGCAACAGCGCACCGATCTCGCCGGTTCCCGTGCAAGCGTCGGCAGCCACCAAAATACGTCGCTTTTCAGCACTGGAGAATTGCCGCCGACGCGCCATCGCCGCTACCTCCGGGTTGGGCGCCGCGCTGGATGACGCGTCTCCAGTCGCCCTTCGGGCTCCTTCCAACGCGTCATCCAGCGCAATAGGAGCCGGTCCGTTCATCTGTTCCTTCATTTCGCCTGCCATGATTTAAGCCTGCCTTCTACTCTAATTCTTCAGGGGTAGGTGTCTCAGGTCATATTGGCACAGGGGGGTTGAGGCAGTCTACTCCGCTTTCATCTCGTCCTCCGTCTGTTGGTGAACACACCAGAATGAATGCGCTGCTCGATCAATAGGCGACTGCATTTGATTTCACTAGGCAACACTAAGGTAGCCATTGGCTCAGCAAACCTCAACGTACCCGATCAACTCCGCCGAGTAGCTTCCGTCACCATTCGCCGTCCCCTTGTGCTTGAGCTCCCGCTGCAGCGCCGGCTCGACTGCTTGTGAGAATACGTCAAGCCGCTCCTCCAGCGAAAACCTTGGGAGAGTGGGCGGCGACTGCAGGTATCGCTCGCACTGCCGCTCCACCGCAGGTACACGTGTGCCGTCTTGCTTGACCGCTATTGCCTGAACTACTACACGGCGCTCGCCGTTCTTGCCGGAAGCCTCGACCACCCACAACGACAGCAGTACTGTGCCGTCAACCTCGGCCGCAACGGCAATTCCAAGATCTTCTGGCGGCACGATGCGCCAGCGACCAAGCTCTTCCTGCACCAGCGGGTGATCCAGCCCCATCAAATCCACGTTGTCATTGCTGGTGGCCGTCTCTCGATTCAAAGTGAACCTGACGCGGCGCGCACCCTCGACCGTCACAAGGTCATATGTATCGTCATCCACTTTGACGAGCCGCTGCTGGTGATCCGCTACCGCCGCCGACAGGAAGCGCACCAGCCGATCCAGGCCAGAGGACACGTCCGAAAACGGTTTGTAGTCATCGAGACTAAAGCCATTCAGGTCCTGGAACAGATCGAACACCACCTGCCGCGCTTCGCGCGAATTAGACAGGGCAGCCTCAAGCTCCACCTGAGTGCGTTTCAGTTCGGGATCGGACAGCGCTTCCTGATACAGGCGGTCGTAGTTGAGCCGCTCGGACAACTGCCCAAGAATCTGCGCGCGCAGGTCTTCTGCCACGTTGCCTTGATCATCGATCTTGCCGACAGTGCGTGCAATCTCGGTGAGCTTCTCGTCGAGCAACAGGAAGATGCGGCCTTCGATGGTGTCCGACAGCACGAGGTTGTAAACCTGCGCCGTATGGTTTTGGCCGTAGCGATGGATGCGCCCAATGCGCTGCTCCATGTCCATAGGGTTCCATGGCAGGTCGAAGTTGAACAGGATGCGCGCAAACTGAAGGTTGATGCCTTCTCGCCCGGCAGCCGTGCATACCAAAACTCGCGGGCCATCCTTCAAGCGGAATCGTCGTTCCGCTGCGACCTTGGCTCCATGGTCGCCGCCTCGCAACACCACTACGCCTTGCCCAGGGTAGGTCTGTTCAATCTCACGGGCCAGCAGATCAACTGTGCCGAGGTAAGTGGCGAAGATGACGATCTTCTCGCTGGCGTTTTGCCGCCAAAGCACGCCCAGCCCATCGAGCAGCTTCTGCGCCTTGGATTCCCGCTCATGCGGGAAGACGGCCAGGAGGTCGCGGATACGAAGCCGCTCTTCTGGCAGATGCATTTCCACGGCGGAGATTGCGGCCTCCTCGGCGTTCCTGGCTGAAACCTCGCTGCCGTACGGATCGGCCATGAACTCAAGTGCTTCGGCATCCAGCTTCTTAACCAAGCGGTACTTCAGGTCGGCGATGACCCGGTCTACTTCGCTGCGCCCCAGGTTATCTCGCGCCAACCCGAACTCGTCATGAACAAGTTCCCGTGCCTCTTCGGTCAGCCGCTCGCGTCCTTCGATATCCAAGTCCTTGTCGCGAAGAAAGGCCTCGTGCAGCGTCAGCATCAGCAGCCGCCGTTTCAGCGTCCGCCGTACCGCCGCAAAACTTGATGCGGCGATCTTCTGGAAGATCGCCATCAGGAAGCCCAGCGCCTGTCCCTTACCACCCTGACGTTTCGCGAGGTTGAAGCCGTCTTCGAGGTACCCGCGTAGCTTCTCGTAGAACAGGCGCTCCTCGGCACCCATCACAAACGATTCCGTATGCACCCACCGCCGAGCAAACAGCGGCGATCCGTCAGGCTGGCAGGCATCGGCCTTGGTGCGCCGGAACATCACCGTGTTCAGGCGGTGCCGGTGCTCTAGCATTTCTTCAGGGCTGCTGAACAGCGTCGGGTTCAGCAGCTGCACCAGCATCCAGAACTGAAAGTGGTTGCCCTGGTGCGGCGTCGCTGACAGCAGCAGCAGGTCGCGGCTGTGCTCCTTGATGGCTTCCGCCAACTTGTAGTTCTCGGTCTTGCGAATTTTGCCGCCGGTGCGGAAGGCCGTCAGGTGGTGCGCTTCGTCGAACACCACCAGATCCCAGCGCGGAGCATCCAGCAAGCGCTTGATACGCGATGGGCGCTTCAATGTGTCGATGCTGGCGATCAGCCGGTCATGCTTGGCAAACGCATTGGTCTTGCGGTCAGTGATGTCTCCCTCTGAGCCGAACACCTCAAACTCCAGGTTGAACACCTCGTTCAATTCACGATGCCAGTTGTTCACCAGACCGGCCGGCACGATCATCAACGCCCTATGCAGCTCGCCACGGCTTGCCAGCTCGCGCAGGATCAACGCCGTCTCAATCGTCTTGCCCAGCCCGACCTCGTCGGCGATGAGATACCGCCGAGGGGACGCGGTGGCGATACGGTGTGTCAACACCACCTGATGCGGCAACAAGTCGATCTTGGCCGACGTGAGCGCCGATGCGCTCTCCATGATGGGCAGCGCATGAGCTTCGTATGACAGCCATGCCTTGCGACCACGCTCAGCGCCACCGTCCACAGCGCGCAAGATGCGCTCCGTTCGTGAGAGCGCGCGGCGAATGGAGCCGACCGGTACACGGCGCTCGCCAACCCCAAAGAACGCACGCAGATAGCCTTCGCGAACGGCGTCAAGCACGACGCCTTGGCCATGCTCTTGATGGGTGATCCTTTCGCCGGGCTGTAGCTGAGTCTCTACTTCCACCCGCCGACCTCAGGTGATCCGCAAATGGAACAAGCCAGCAGGCTTGCTGCCTTCGCGGAGCAGGATCTCCTGCGGATATTCGTTGGCTTCGCCCCACAGAATGCGGCCGAACGCGAGCAGGCGGTCGCTGTGCGGTGCGGCGCAACGCCACTCGACGGAATCGGTGGCGGGATGAAATTTGATGCGCCCTTGACCGGAGGGCAGCCAGAAGATCAAGGCTGCCTGTCCGTCATAGGCGTCCTGGAACGATAGGGTCGCCTGCTTCATCGAATCGCCCAGCCACGTCTCAGCATCTTCTGGCGTCAGCAGATCAAGGCCGCCTTCCAAGCCCGCGACGACGAGTGTGTTGTTGCCATTGCTTGGCAGGTCTTCGGGCCATTTGCCCACCGCCTGTACGAACTGGCGCAGGCTCCAGACCTCGCGAGCCACGCACACCTGATTGCGCGCCTCTTCGTCCCAAATCCAGCTGGTGCCGCGCCGCTGCCACACCGTGTCGAGCAGCTGCTTCATAGCTCGTACTCCTCAAACAGCGTGCCCTGCGTCGGCTTGGCCGCCTGAGTCGCCGCCCAGCCGTTGTAGATCGAGACCGCGCGCGAGGCCGCATTGCGACTAGCTTGATCGGGGCCGTTCTTGTGCAGCCATTCCAGCAAAGGCTTGAGCGCAACGTGGGGCTTGAAGTTTTCGTTCTTCAGCGTGTCGGAGGCGTTGATAGCGCTGCCATCGAAGCACGCACCGATAAGCACCAGCGCCTGATCCAAATCGGACGTCAATCTGCGCTTGTGCTTGCCAGACCAGTCGCGGGCAAAATCCAGCGGATTCACCCGCGTGACGACCTTGCTTTTCTCCGAGCACCAGCCACGCTGTTCGAACTCGTCGGGCGTGGTGATCGAGCCCTTGAGAAATTTCTGGAGCTGGTCACGCTTCATTTCGGTTGCGTTGCCGAAAGTGCGGAGGAATTGGCGGGTCATCGGCTCGGCATTGACGGGCGGCGGTTCTTTGCCCTTGTCCGCGTCCTCGTCGATGAGCTGGTTGATACCGACCAACGCTTCTTTGACCGAGATTGCGCGCCCCTCGTCCACAAAGACCTTGCCGTAGTGGCGCGAGAAGTATTCCAGCGCCTTACCGCGCCGGATCACCTGAATGTCGGCGGCAGGCAGGCCTTCCTTGGCGTGATTCTCCAACATCACCTGCAGTTGGCGCACGTCGGCCATCACTTCGCGGCGCATCCGGCCCCAGCTAACGGGCTTGGGCTCTTCGGTGCGCTTGCGGCAAACGTGGATGATGTCGTACTCGATGGTCTTGGAGCCGAACTCGCCTTCGCCCTTGGTCTCGTCGGAGCGAATAGGGTACGTCGCTTCGAGGTAGTACCCCGCATCGAAGAGTGACTCCAGCACCGCGACCCACGGCTCGTCTTCGCTGTGGTGGAAGGTGAACGCGAGGATGCCGCTCGGTTTCAGGAGCCGATGGGCCTCGCGCCAGCATTGGGTGAGCAGCCGCTGGTAGAAGCCATCCGGATCTTCAGGCTCTCGGGCGCGGTTGGCCACGGCCTCCAGCGACTTGGGCGTGTACTCCGCGCCGAAAATCGCTGGGTACTTGCCCTTGAGCGCCAAGCGCAGCCAGACGTAGAAAAAGTCGGCCAGCTCCGAGTAGTGCAGCAGGCCACCGAAGGGCGGATCTGTGATGACCAAGTCGAGGCTGCCGGTTTCAAGCTGCGCCAGATCGGTGGACGAGCCCTGATGCACGGCTACATCCAGCACTGGATCGCCGGGAAAAACCTTTTCGCTCTTGCCGCTCAATTGCTCCGCCAACACTGGGTCGCGGCGCGTCAACGCTTCGATGCTCACCGCTTCCCATGGCTTAATTGCCCAATCGCGGCCTTCAAGGATGCCCTCGGAGCTGGATGCCCAGTTGCCACGGCCCAGCGCAGGGAAAACGCAGTTCTCGACCACTGTTGATTTCGGGTGGTAGTTGTTGTTCGAGAACATGGGCTCGGGTGTATCCCGCTGCGGGTTCCAGAAACCAAACAAACTCTGGTTACGCAGATACTGCTGGAAGCCACCGAGCACATACTCGCGCACCTTCCAGTCGTAGTTCCCGATTTCGACAATGGCCTTGAGCAGTTGTGCGTGCACCAGCAACTGGCGCGGGTTGAACATCGTCCACCAGTGGGTGAAGCCGTGATTCGGAACGCCACCTTGTAGGTGGTGGGTCATGAAGCCGTAGGGAAGTTCAGAGCGCGGCCAGTATTCCTTGAGGTCGTCATCCTTGCGCGCTTCCCATTCAGCGAACGAGGTGTCGTACTGCCGCGCGTGCGCTATGCCGTAGGCCGCGAAGAAGCGACCGCTGTAGGGTTTGCCCGCCACATCGCGCTTGGGCGCGTAGCCTTGCACCGCGTAGGCCGCCATCGGCCCGGTCTTGCCCGTCGCCTTGATGGTGGTCAACACATCCTGTACCGTGCCGCAGGCCGCGCAGGCGTAGTGGGATTTTTTCGGCACCGTGCCGCTTTCCGGTGCAAAGGTGATCTTCGTTTCCGGGCAGGTCACACGATCCGGCAGCGTGCCGCGCACCTCCAGCAGGCGAATCTTGGATGCGCGCTCACTGTCCCACCGCGTGGTCGCGGCCACATCGTCCTGCGCCGAGCCGCCGTAGGGTTGGCTATTCGCATCCTGTTTGGGCGAACCGGCCAGCCATTGCGGATGTACCAGCAGGCTCAATTCGACCTTCTTGTTCTTGCCCTTGCCGAGGTTGACCATCGCCGTATGGCCGCAATGCGGGCAGATCACGCCCTTCTTGCGGTCGAGCACGGAGAACGGATGCTCGGAAGGTGCTACATACAGTGGCGAATCCGGCGCCATGCGCGCTGCGTCTTCCTCAACGTGAAATTCACCGCCGCATTTGCTGCAGCTATGCTCCCAGTGCTTGACGCTGATGGTTTTGACCGCCATCACCGGGCTGGTCATGATCGGCGTCCTGTGGCCGCAGCCTGTCACCTGACAAGGGCCGTGCTTGGCCCAGAAGGTGTAGATGACCTCCGGGCCTTCGTAGCGGTAGTCTTTGCGCTCGTCGCGCGGAATAGCCAGCGGGTCGAAATCGGCGGGCATCATCTTCTTGGTCCGCAGGTGCGTCCACGACCCTTTCTCACCTTCCGGGCCGTCGCAGTAGTAGTACGGCATGATCTGCGGCTTGACCTCGGTCTCGATGTCGGCAAGCAGCTTCTTCACCTGCTCCAACTCGACGTTGGCCAGCTCCTGCTTGACGACGAACCACGCGACTGGATTCAGGTCGTTGCCGACCATCTGCATTCCGAGGCGTGAGCCTTCCACCAGCGTGGTGCCACCGCCCATGAAAATGTCGGCCACCTTCAGGTGCTTGAACGCACCTTTCTTCTGGTGATTGGCGTAGTAGTTGTCCCACACCAGCTTGGCCGCGTGCGACTTGTCCTCGGGGGCTTTGGTGGCTGCCGCAATCAGCATCGAGCGGAACACGCTGGAGCGACGCCGTGCCCACCATTTCGACATCTGGTAGATCGGCTTGCCCGCGTTGCCCTCGATGATCGCCACCTGATTGACCGGCAGGATCGGGAAATCGACTTCCAGGCAGGTCTTGAGACGATTCGGATCGTTGAAATCGACCGTTTCAAGCGCGACCGCCTTGCCTGCGCCGACGGCCTTGGTGACTTCTTGCGCCAGCAGTTCTTTTTTGGTTGCCATGCGGCGGCGCCTTTACGTAATTGTGTTATTTCGTGAGCTCGACGAAGGGCGATAGCACTTCGAGCAATGAGAGGCCGCCGTGTGTCAACGTAGGGTAGCCGCCTTGACTCTTCCACTTCCAGCGGCCGACGGCCAGGAGATGAGCGCCGTGCGGGCTGTTGATCTGGAGTGCCACTGGTGGCACGAAGGGGCCGGCCTCACCGGTGCCCTTGGTGCTGCGCCCGCTGGCGAAGGTCTTCTTGAGGAACTGGCCGACCTCGCCATCCGCGTCAGGGAAGTACCCTGTGGCTGCATAGCCGTGGTCGGATGTGATGACCAGACGCCGCCCGGTGGCCAAGCGCTCAACGAAAGACCAGAAGTCATCGCCGCTGAGTTGATCCGCGGCGTCGCGGGTCAGCGTGTCGAGGCCCTGGCCCGCGCCTGATCCGTCGTGAACCTTGCTGTCGGGCCAGTGGTGCCAGAACACCCAGTTCGGCGAGCCGTTAATCAGACTCTCGCAGTCCTTCCACGGCATATCGACACACTCGGTATGCGTCGGTTGCAGCTTGTGGGCAAGTCCGCCGCCGTTGTTTTGAAGCTGGCTGCGGCTGCTGAAGCCCAACGCCTGCGCGAATTGGTTGGTTTCACCGGGTAGTTCAGATGCGTTGGCAGACACCTCGTGCAGCGTGAAACCGCGCTCTTTGGCACCTTGCAGCAGCCAAGGCAGTTCACGCAGAGACAGGCCATCCAGCACCAGCACCGCCTTGGCACTGTAGGGCTCGGCCCACCAGCGAGCCAGACGATCCGAGGTGCGTTCGACGCGGCTCTTTTCAGATTGGCCGAAGGCTTGCCACAAATCCCAGCCGCTGGAGGAAAGGAAATGGTCAAGAGTGCCAATGTCGCGGTCGCGCTTGATGACCTCGCTGGGTGCATTGCCCGCAGCCAGGGGCTTGGACGCAATCTCGACGGCGCTGTCGATGATGACACGCCACGCGTTCTCGGCAGAGCCTTTGGTCAGGCTGTTCAATACCCCGGCGTCAAGTGCCATCAGTTGTCTTCCTTCTCAAGGCTGAGTTCGAAGGTCATGCCGTCGGGCAGCTTCTTGAGCAGTTCCTTGACTTGCGCGCCAGTCGCTGCCGACACCTTGATCGAGACTTCGGTGACCGGGGTAGCCGGGCCAATGCCCCAGCCCTCGATCTTTCCGATCAGATTCAAGGGAGAGGTTGCGGGGTTGCTGAGGACGATGCGAGGCCTGCCGCCAGTGCTGGAACCACCGCCGAAGATCCCGCCACCCGGCGGCGGCGTGCCACCTCCCGGTGTCGTTTCGCCGCTCGCAGGAGGTGGCGTTGTGCCGCCATCGCCCCCGTTGCCGCCAGTCGGCGGCTGGGGCGCAGGGGGCGTCGCGCCACCCGTGGTGGGTGCTGCCGAGGGCTCCATCAGAAACACTTCGTCGAGCTGGCGGCCGGTACAGGACAGCTTCGGACGCAGGCGTTTCCAGGCTGAATCTTCATCCTCGCCGGGGTGGGTCTGCAGGTACTCAAGGCCGCGCAAATTGATGGCGATCTTGCCCCGCGTACACAGGCGCAGGATACGTTCCTTCATAGCGGTTTCGCCAAGCCAAGGGATGCAGTCCTGACCCGCAGGGCGAGGCTCTTGCAGTTCGCGCAGCAGCTTGCCAAGCGCCGAGTTGTCGGCGGCAGCTTCGAGCACGAGATCTTCAAAGTCCTCCGGTACGAACAGGTCGTTGGTCAGCGCCTCCTCGATGCCCGGAGGGATCTGAGCACCTTGCTTCTTCAGGCTCTCGACACTGAACACGCACTGATTCGGATCGGCGAAATTCCAGCGATGCAGCACCGCGAAACGGTCGAAGCGCTTTTTCAGGGTGTCGCGCAGCGCACCCTGAAATTCGGTATGAAGCTTCTTGTACTCAGGGTTCTGGCCGCTCCACTCCTGCGCCTTCATTTCGGCACGCGCGAGGATCAGCAGATCGCGGTCTTGAAAGGCATTTGCGGAGCCGGATCTCGGCAGCAGGAATCGAATAGTGTTGCGGCGCTTCTGCAGGTGATCCTTGATCCAACGGCCAAGGCGCTGGTCGATGTTGTCCGGTTCATCTGGCAGCACTAGGATGGGCAGGCGGTTGTCCCAACGTTCCGGTTGCTCGGCGTCATCCAGAGTTGACCAGGGATCAGTTTGCCAAGCTTTCGGCAGCGCGATCACACGGAAGGTCTGGGGGACCTCGTCGGCGCCTCCGATCACGTAGCGAACCTGCTTGGCAAGCTGGGCTTGGTCGGAACCGTCGGTGAACAGCTTGTCGTTGCGAGCACAAGCCATCAGCTTGGCGCGAGGGTTCTCTTCTTCTTTGAAGACCAGCCGGGGGCCGTCATGGTGGATGTTGAAACTGTTCTCGACGATAGTGTCCAGTTCGACCTGGAACGCGTTGTCGTCGATGGCCTTCTTGCGCGTGATGTCGACCTGCAGCGTTTCCGGTTCGGCGCCAGCTAAGTTACCGACAGCAATGGATCGCAGCCACAAAGCTCCAACAATTTCCTGAAGGTGCGGGGCAAGGTGGGCGTGGTCGGATACCGCTTCGGTAACCGCAATGATGTTCTGCTGGGCCTTCGCGCGCAGCGTGCGATGGTGCTGGTTGGAGACGGAGTCCAGCAGCGCGCCGATACCCGACGCATCGTCATCAAGACGGAAGTCCGCAGCCGTGAGCACCGGGGCTGCCTCTCCACGACTTTTGTAGAGGTTGGCCAGGATGCGAATCATGTCGCGCGTTTCCTGCGCGTCGGTCGCAATCAGTACCTGTTCTTCTAGCAGGCGCAGCAGATGTGGGGCAAATGGCCAAGAGACCAAGAATTCCTTCCGCTTTCGCTCATGCTCAGCGTTAGGTACCTCCATCAACCGCAGGCTCTCGGTCACGTGAGTTTCAATGAGCGAAGCGATCTGAAGCTTGGTGATCTGCAGGCGGTTGGTGAACAAACGATGCAACAGCATCCGGCGGCGATCCTGCTGTACCCGCTCGGGATTGCCGCCCGCCATGAAATCGATGGCGACCGGATTGACGCGATGCACTTGCTGATAGGCGTCACTGCCACCATTGCGGACCGAGATGACAAGCACCAGCAATTCCGGATGTTCCTTGGCGATCTCGGACAGGATCTGGATGAAGTTGAACGCCCAGTTCTTCCAGGGGTACTGCTTGGTGTTGGTCAGGCCGTCGTACCAGGTCTGGAATTCGTCCAGCAGCAACATCGTCGGGGCGAGCTGCAACAGCTCGAGAATCAGCTTGTCGGAGGGGATGTCGGTTTTGGCCGCGCCCATACCCTCCCACCTGCCCTTGATGTAGGTGCCGTGGGGATGGCGCTCGAACAGCAAGTCCCATAGAAACTTGTAGCGCTGCCGGTGAAGACTCTCGCCGATGACCGTCATTCCGCTGCGCAGCCCAATCTTGCCGATCTGCTGATTGCCCAAGGTGGTGGCCCACGAGTTCAGCCACACACCTGTCGAGGTCGCATCGTTCACTGCGTGGTAGAGAACCGCCATCATGTGCGATTTGCCGAGCCCCCGCTCACCAATGACCACCACCGGTCGCCCCTGGTTTGGCCCGACGGCCTCGATCCCCTTCAACAGGTCGTGGGTGGGATACGTGATCTCCAGAAACTCCTTCGCAGCGATCTGCGTCGCGCCGGTATTCGTTTCGTTGGAAAGCTCAATGGCTGTCCCTTTGAGGCGCTTGCCCCGGAATTCTTCTCGTAGCGTCAGTCCAAGCATTATTTTCGCTCACCTTGATCCAATTGACCTTTGGCCGAAGCAGTGTCGTTACGGCCCGCATCAAGCGCTTCCATCGACTGATGCTTGATCCACGTGTCAATGTCTGCACGTGAAAACCTCCACGTCCCGCCAACCTTAAAAGCAGGGATCTTCTTGGCCGCTGCCAGCTTATAGATCGTCCGCTCCGTGACCTTCAGGTAGTCGGCGACCTGCTTGACGGTAAGGATCTGATCCTCGCTGGTACCTGTTGGCATGGTGACTGCGAATTTAGGACAAACGACGACAGAATAGTGAAAAATTTTCAGTGCAAAATGACAAATCGCTGGAATCGGTATGACGACCGGATTTCGTTCGTAATCCGCTTGCCCAGCCACCCCCTGGCAAGGGGGGCATCACGCCTACCGAGCAAGCTACCGGGGAAGTCACCGGGGAAGTTGAGCGGCTACTGCGCGTCCTGGATGGTGAGATGCCTCGGCAACACATTCAGGAAGCGCTGGCGCTTAAGCACGAGGATCATTTCCGTAACGCCTACCTTAAACCGGCTTTGGCCGTTGGAGTAATCGAGATGACCGTGCCTGACAAACCACGCAGTAGCAATCAGCGCTATCGCCTAACTACCCTCGGGCACCGCTGGTTGGAAACACATCCCGGCCCTGGCACGGGCTGAAATTACTGGGGCCACCCGTTCTTACCCCCAGCGTTCCTCACCAGTACTCACATGCCCCGATAGCGAGTTGTGATCCAGGGGTTGATTGCACCACCAGACACGAAGCCCCTTCCGTTCTCGGTCGGGGCTTTTTGTTGCCCGCAACGCCAGTGTTGGCGGGGTTCCCGGTGCTGATGCCTTGGCTCGGCAAGTGGTCACCGGCGCCTTTTCCTGCCCATCTCCACCCGGAATCCTCCCTTTTCTCCGTTCATCCTTCGGGTAGCCGTAGGATTGGATCATTGTTTTTATTGTTTTTTTTGACTACCCGTTGTGAATCAATAATGCCTACCGGCGGGGTATCAAACTCGCCTTACGTGTCAAACGCCCCAAATACCTCCCGCTGCGCATCCCAATCCGACGGCAACTCATGGTTCTTCAGCCAGCGTCAGCGTCAACGTCAGCGTCAACGTCAGCGTCTTTGGCTGCCGACCGGCGAGGATGGCCTGCACGTTGGCCGGCGACAGCAGCGTCAGCCGAAGCAGTTCCCAGACCGTGGTCGGATTCAGACCCTCCTGACGGGCAATGTCCGACCCGCTTGTCACGATGCTCTCGTCGAGCAACCGCTGCCAGTGGATTGTAGCCGAGAGTCGAAGTCAACCCGTTGCAGTTGTAGTGTCTATGACGTTTTGTGTGGAGGCACCGGCTACGCTCGACTGCCCCGCACACACGCCAACCAACAACGGGAGCATCGTGAGCGCGGAGGGCGCTGCCAAGGGCGGGCAAAGCCCGGCGTCGCGCACTCTTGACCGCGTCGGAAACGCTAAGATGCTAAATGGCTCTGGGCTGGTTGCGGCGTTTTGCGGCCAGCGTCCGAGCCCGTCCGGCGGCGAGGGTTTTTGCCGCCCTTGGAGGGTGGGCTTCGTTGAAGGATCGACTCCGAACGACTCGCGCAGCGCCAGGAGTGGTCGCATCCCGCCTTTGCGGGCGGGCTTCGTTGAAGGCAGGATGGAATGATGCAGCAGCGCGTGTACTTCGAGTCGCATCCCGCCTTTCCCAGCGGGCTTCGGGGTCATCCACAGCCTGATCGCCACCTGTCGGTTGCACCGGATCGATCCGTACGACTACCTGGTCGACGTGTTACCGCGCGTCGGCCACCATCCCGCAGAGCGTCTCCGGGAACTCACCCCTCGACTCTGGACGCAGTTCTTCGCTGCCCATCCGCCTGGCGCGCCTTTGCACCGCCGCGGCACGTAAGGCCTGACGCCGCAGAGGTACCGGTTACGCAGCAGCAACATCTGGGCTTTGGTTGGTTGGGTGCGCGAGCAGATTGATCAGCTGTTGCAGCAAGACTGAATAAGGACTATATTAAGTCTCAATCATATCGAGGAGGCAGGCAGTGCGCTACTCGTCGCAAGTCAAACCCATCAGTTATCTCAAGGCAAACGCCGCCGAAGTCTTGGCCCGGCTGACGGAGGGGCGAGAGCCGCTCGTCATCACCCAGAATGGCGAAGCCAAGGCGGTCATTCAGGATGTCGTTTCCTACGAAGAAACGCAGGAAACCTTGGCGCTGCTGAAAATTCTCGCCCTGGGCAACGCGGAGATTGAAGCTGGGAAAGTAAAGCCCGTGGGTGATGTTGTCGCAAGGTTGCGGGCCAAACCGGCAGCCAAGTAATGGCTGTGCCCAAGTACGAGGTAGTGCTGACCGCGGGTGCCGAGCAGGATCTCGAATCGATTTACGACTACATCGCTGAATTCGACTGCAAGGCCAATTCCGATTACGTCCTTGATCGTTTGTTGGAGGTTGTAGAGAGCCTGACTGCCTTCCCGGAGCGTGGTGCCTACCCCAAGGAACTGATTGCCCTCGGCATCCGGGATTATAGGCAGACCGCCTTCAAGCCCTATCGAGTGATCTACCGCGTCATGGGCCAGAAGGTCTTCATTTATGTGATTGCCGATGGTCGGCGGGACATGCAATCGTTACTTGCGCGCCGTCTGCTCGGGGCCTGACGGCCGAACGCAGTTTTCCGCAGCTACCCTCACCAGTCCTCACATGCCCCGATAGCGAGTTTGCTTCCAGGGAACTACGCACCACCAGACAAGAAGACCAACCCCTCGTCGGGTTGGTTTTTTTTGCCCGCTCCCGCGTGTTTGCGCGGGTGTGTGCGGATTCCTGTGGACTTCGAGTTTTCCCGCGGGCACCCGAATTTGGCCGTTTTCACTCTCTCCGGGGCATTCTTCTCTCCGCCTCGATCTCCGCCGAAGGCCCGAAGTCCACGAGCGCTCGCAATTGGCCTATTAAAAATAAACGGCTTATAGGTGGTTCAATCAAGCGGTTGACTCATGGCATTGGTGGGCGATGGAAACAACAACGCTGGTCACGACCGCAGTTATCGGAAAAGGGCGTTTTTTGCCCCCGACTCTGGCTCTGTTTAGAAGCGCGGTCGATCAAGCTCCTGGTCGATCATTGACACGGGGTCTTCCAATGGTTCCAGATGGGTCGTGACGTGCGCCCGTGGCAAGAAATGATGAATCTCGACCTCGATACGCTCCGCCCAGGTGTGACCTTCCTGTACCGTCCAGTTACCCGGCACCAGGACGTGCAAGACCACGAAGGTACGACTGCCTGACTGACGAGTGCGCAGGGCATGAAAATCCAGCCCCTGGGCGCGATACCCCGCCAACAGCGTTTCGATCTGCTCAAGTTTTTCCGCCGGTACCGATACATCCATCAGGCCGGCGGCGGAGCGCCGCACCAGCTGCAGGCCGGTCCAGACGATGTTCGCCGCAACGAGCAGCGCGATGACCGGATCGAGCCAAAGCCAGCCAGTCAGCCAGACCAGGCCGACGCCGGCAATGACCCCCGCCGAGGTCCACACATCGGTCATCAGGTGATGTGCATCGGCTTCCAGAGTGATCGAATTGTGTTCTCGACCCACACCCATCAAGATCCTCGCGGTCGCGAAATTGATCACGGAAGCGACCACAGAAACCAGCAGTCCGACCCCCACGGCTTCGAGCGACTGAGGATGCATCAGGCGGATAATGGCCGTATAGCCGATGCTGACAGCCGCCAAAAGGATCAGGCAACCCTCGAAAGCACTTGAGAAATATTCAGCCTTGCTGTAACCGTAGGTGTGATTGTCGTCCGCTGGACGCGCCGCCAAGGTCAGCATCCATAGCGCCATCAAGGCCCCTGCAAGGTTCACGAATGACTCGATGGCATCAGACAACAGCCCGACCGAACCGGTCAGCCACCAGGCCACGCCCTTCAGCAGAATGGTGGCAATGGCCGCCGCGATCGACAGCCAGGCGTAGCGTGTCAGCGACGGGGAAAGGGTGGTAGTGCTTTCCATTACTCGGGTACCTTCACTATGATGGTGAGCACCGGCAGGCACCGGCGCACGCGCGGCGCAATATTTTCTTTGTCAGTGTTCTCTGTCGTTTCGTCGAAGGCCCCGGAAAAGGTGTGAGGGTCGAGTAGCGCCACGATGAGGACGGACTGGTTTCTAGGCGGATTCTCCGCACGTGCCGAGTTGCCTGGACGAAGCGGGGACGACCGGTTCAGTCATCGTCATCGTGTTCCTTGCGGCCACGTTTCCCATCGCGCTTGCCCTCCCTTTCCCCGTGGCTGCCTTTGATGTCATCCTCGTCGGCACTGCGGTGACACTCGACGCAATTGTCGAAATCACGGATACCTTCCTCGATATGCTTGCGGCGAATGTTTGCCAGCGAGTGTTCGTGGCACCCGTAGCAGGTGTAGCGGCTGTAGTCATTGCCCAGATGACAGGTCACACAGCGCGCATTGTGGTCGCGGTCCAGGACAAAGTACTTGTTGTGATCGAAGCTTGCCGGTAGCCACTTCTCCTGGTTGTGGCACTGGCTACAGTTGCCGCTGATCTGTTGGTGCAGCGAGTCGGCAGGTGCCTTGTGGCAAGACTGGCACTGCTGGAGCGTGTCCTTCTTCAGCAAGGCATGGTTGAAGCGCCCTTGCTGCCGGAAACGCCTCACTCCCGCATGATCACTATGGCAGGCGACGCAGTCCTGAGTGGCGAGCTTCTGGTGGAAGGGGGTCGTGGTGAGCGGCTTGGCGATCGGCAGGCCGACAGTTGTCAGGCGACCGATATCAGCCGGTTTGTGACAGCTGATACAGAGTTCGGAACTAGCTCCCATGAGGGGCGTGTGACAGGCAAAGCAATCGGCGTCCAGTTGCTGGTGGCCGGGAATCAGCTTTCCTGGTGCGACCATCAACTGCGGATAGACGAAAGCCAGAATCGCCAGCGCGATCAAATTGGCCGCCAGAATGATCTTGACGATACGGCTCATATCCAGCCCCAGAACAGGAAGATGCTGATGATGTGGCCCAGCGCCAAGGTGGCGAACACGATGAAGATCGGAATATGCACCTTTCGCCACAGCGTCATCGCATCGACTGCTACCGCATCCCAGAACACGGCCTGCTCCGCTTCTGACCGCGACAGACCACGCAGTTGAAAGCTGTCGCGCTGACCCTGCAGATGGCGGCGCGAGCGATCCAGCAACAGCTTGCCGACCATGCCGCTGATCACGTTCACGCCCATGGCCACTGTCGCCAGCCAGGGCAGGATGGCGTTGAAATGGATGCCGGCATGGATAAGCACCATCAGCGAACCGAGCCAGGTGCCGATCTCATGCAGGGTAAGCAGGGATTTCGCGTTCCCCGTCGTGATGAACTTGCGTTTGCGCAGCGAATAGACCAGCGAGCCGATGATCAGGATCGTTCCCGGAATGCCCATGTAGCGGCCGACCCACACCAGGTTCAGTCGATGCAGCAGGTAGTCGCCTGCCAGAGTCGCCGCGGCCAGCAGACCCACCAGCAGGGAGAAGGGCAGAACATGCTGACGCCAGAGCGAGGTCATTATCTATACCTCCAGGGTGACGCTGGTCTTGGGCGTGCAGACGCAGAGCAGGCAGGTGCCCGGTTCTGGATCGTAGTCCGGCGGCTGACGGTAGGTCACCTCACCGGCGCGGATGGTCGTCTGGCAGGTGCCGCAGCCGCCAGCCCGGCAACCGGAGTCGACCGGAATGCCGTTGGCCTCGGCGAAGGCGAGCAAGCTGCCGGCAGTGGGTTGCCACGGAAACTGTTTGCCAGACTTCGCGAAGGTGACGACGATGTCGCCATCCTCCACTGCGTTCCGTGGCATCGTGGCAGCGCTGGTTTCGGCTTGCTTGCGGAGGACCGACGCGGGGCCAAAGGCCTCGAAGTGGATGTGGGCGTCGGGCACACCCCAGTCACCGAGCGCAGGCACCAGGCTTTCCATCAGCGGGGCGGGGCCGCAAATATAGAAGTGGTAGGGCTTGAGGGCAAGTTTCAGGCGCAACAGCGCCAGATCGATGCGGCCCTGATGATGATAATCACGTCCGACCACTTCTTCCGGCAGGGGCTGGCTGAAGCAGAACAACAAGTGGAAGTTCGGATGTGCTTCTGCCAAGGCCGCAAGATGCGATCTCATCACCAACTCGCTGCCGTCGCGCACACCGTAGAAAAGCCAGACCTCGCGGCCCGGTTGTTCGACCACGCACCAGTTCAACATGCTTAGCATCGGTGTGATGCCAATGCCGCCACCGATAAGCACCACAGGTGCGTCGCTGCGGTCGATATGAAAATGTCCAGCGGGCGCACGTACCTGGAGCAGGCTGCCAACACCCACCTGGTCGTGGAAGAAATTTGAGGAGCGCCCTGCTGGAAGTTGGTTCCCCGCTGGCGGCAGTATCCGTTTGATCGAGACGCGGTAGCTATCGGGGCGAGGCGCATCCGACAGCGAATAGCAACGGATGACCTGTTCCGTGCCCGCCGTCGTCGGCAGGTCAAGGCGAAAGGTCAGAAACTGTCCTGGCAGAAAACGCGGCAACGCTTGCCCGTCTTCCGGCAGGAGGTAGAACGAGCAGACGGACTGCGCGACATCCTCCGTCACCTTGCGCTCGACCCTGAACGTCCGGAAGCCTGGCCAGGGAGCCTTGGCCAAGTCGCTCTCCGCCGTCGGAGAAGTGGCTTTGACGGGCAGGTTGAACTCCACGGCGCGGCCGCGCAATGCCTGATACTCCTGCCAGTGACGCCAGAAGCCGACACCCAGATAGATCGCCACCTGCAGCACGATTCCCGACGCAATCCAGAGGATCAAGTGGAGAGAAGTCATCTTGCTACGTTCGCTGAGAACAAACGGAAACGATCGCGCGGAGAGCGGTCACGCCGCCCAAGCGCCCATTCTTCAGAAACACCTTGATTCCCTCCCCCTGTCGGTTACAGTGATTTTAGCAACCGCAGGTGAACAGGGCCTGAACGGACGCCTCACCAGAGTAAGCGGTGCATGCTTTCTGGTTTGTGTGGTCGGCGACGCGATGCCCATCGAGAGGAGTGTTTGGCGTCAGCCGCAGGAGGTGCGCCATCTGCGCACCTGTCGCTTTGCAGGATCAGGCCTATCCACTGAACAGGGTTGCAGTGGCTATGCTCATCCGCTCCAGACAACTCAGCACAGGAGTAAATCATGAAACGGAAAACGTGGGTTCTATCGGCCTTGGTAAGCACTTTGTCATTGTCTGCCGGGTGGGCATTGGCAGGCGATCCGCAAGCGATCAAGGAAAAGCCTCAAGTTCAGACGCAGGAGCAAGTCTATGGCAGCCAACTTATGACGCAAGACGAGCAGATGGCACATCGCGCGAAAATGCGGGCCACGACGACTACAGAGGAACGAGAACAGCTCCGCAAGGAACATCATGAGCAGATGCAGGAGCGCGCCAAGGCGCGTGGTGTGACACTGCCCGCCGAACCGCCGGCCAGAGGTGGCGGCATGGGTCCCGGCGGCGGCATGGGGCCTGGTGGTGGTCGTGGTTTCTAAGCGGGCAATAAGTGTCACGTAAAAACTGCCACACCCACCAGCGCCGTGGTCGAGCAAGTTCGTTGTCAAACGCAGGCGACCGATCCGGTAGCGGGGCCGGTGACCATGCGCGGGACGATGCTGGCCAACGTGTCCGCTGGTCTCAACCGTCAGTCGCTCGCGATCGGTTGCAGAAGCTCTGGGTTTGCAGAAAGCAGACATCGCAACCGGCACCTTGATAATCGGGTTCGCTGAGACGCGAATAGGTCCTTCGGTCCACTTGCCGCGTGACAACAGTGTTCTGCGGCCGTCAGCTTTGTGATCAGTAAGCCGACATGGCACTTGTGGACGGCATTAGACAGGTATGGATCTCGGATCCAGTTTACTCGCCTGCGCCTCGACGCTCACGAAAACTGACCCTTTTTTGCTCACGAAAATTGACCCACCGTTGGCGCGCGCCAACACCCAGGTTTTCGCCTCGGAGCGGGGTCAAGGGCGGGCTGCGGTTTTTGCAGCCCGGCGCAGCGTACCGTTGACGCCGCTGCGAGGCGAGTACGCTCGGGAATGGCTGTGTGCGCGGCATTTTCGCGCGCATAGCCATGACGACCAGGCGGGTCCGTTTTTGTGAGCAAAAGTGGGTCAATTCCTGAGAGCGTCAAGGCCTGCGACAGCAGGTCGCCGAGCAGGGCCGGTGCGCGCAGGATTCCGCGCAGTTGTTCGAGCACCGCCGACTCCAGCTCTGCCGCCGGCAAGCGTGGCAGAACGGACGCGCCCGCCTGCTCCTTGGTGTCACGCATCGGGATGTAGTACCGGTAGCGGCGCCCGTTGCTCTTCTTGGTCGTGTGCCAGGGAGACAGGGCACGACTCGCGGCGACCATCACCCCCGCCGACGCCTTAACGGCGCTCGGACGCCTGACCTATCTCTACAGCACCCACCGCGACAGCCAGCGCCACGTTTCTCTCCCGCGCCCGGACGAACAGCAAGCGAAGATCCTCACTGCTCTCGGTCTGACCTTCCCCACCAAGCCAAAAGTTGAGCAGCGCGCCGCGTAGGCCGAGCGCACTGTCTGCGGGTTGCCGCATTTTTGATAAAAATCATATGCATGCGGCAGAATTGCGCTTACAGCGCCGAGGAAGATCCGTTGGGGGGCCGCGCCTTCGCGCGACCCGCCGCGTGGGCATGCATCGATTCTGCCCAGGCAGTTATGGCCTCCTGGGCTTCATTTCCTTGTGCGGCGGCTTCGTCCCAGCAGGCGGCGCTGGATCGGGATCGAACGCGGCTAGGTAGGCCGTGAGGGTGGTGGCGCCCTTCACGTAGGCGCCCTGGGCCTCCGGTGCCTCCGGGTCCTCGGGCATCATGCCGGTGTGGTAGATGCCTACCGGGTTCTCGTCGCCGTCCTTGGCGAGGTGAAACTCCACTCCGTAGCGACTGCGCAGGATGAAGAACGCGACGTGATCCCAGTCGACCGTGAAGTTGTCGCCGGCACGATCGGGTGACTTCGCGTTGCCCTTGAGGTGGATCGATCCGTTCATGAACACCAGGTCGCCCATGCGCGGTTCGAACGGCTTCCAGCTGGTCTCTGTCACGGTCTCGACGCGGCCGCTGAGCTGCACGGCCCCGATGCTGCGGATCCGGTAACCCTTCTTCAGCAGCTCTTCCCACAGCACGCGCGGCAGCAGGTCGCCGACTTGCGGCCGGGTGCCCGGCGCGACCTCGCCGCGCGCCCGGCGGACGAAGTCGTTGCAGTTCAACGGGCCCATGGACATCGCCTTGACGACACCCGGCGGGAAGCAGGCCGTGACGTCGATGCGGCTGCGACCCGCGATCCTGCGCGGCTGGATGCCGGGACCCAGCACGCGGTCGAGGTCCGCATCGGTGTCCTTCGGCTCGGGCCTGATGAGGATCGCATTGCCATCCCCAAGTTCGGCCGTGAAGCGATACAGGGTCGTGGCCGGCGCGGCAGCCTGCTGCACCACGTGCGCCAGTTCGTGGGCGATCAGCCGCCGGCCGCGCCAAGTCTGCGGCGCAAAGTGCCCCTCGCCGAAGAACACGTCGCGCCCCACCGTGAATGCATCGGCCTTCACCTCCCGGGCGAGCGCATTGGCCCGCGGGCCGGTGTGGATACGCACGTCGGGAAGCGCCTGCCCGAGACCAGCCTCCGCGAAGTCGCGCAGGCCAGCGGGCAGTGCGTCGCCGTGACCAGACAGGCCGCGGATCGACCGTTCGACCCCGGCGCTGACGGCACCACCGCCCGCACCCTCTGTGGCATGGCGGTGCAGCACCGCTTCATTCGGATTGAACGGGGGGTCCGGCGCGGCTTCGTCGGCCAGGGCCGGCCGCGCCCGGCCGGGCCGCAAGATCCACGCGTACCGGTCCTGTCCCATGATCTGCGGGATCGATTGCGGCCCGCCACGGCTCGGCAACCTCTCGGCATAGCTCTTGAAAGGCGTGCTGAGCGCGCGGCCCGAGAGGCGGCCGGGACGGCTGGCACCGATAAAATTGAACGAGTCGCCGGCCTCTGCCACCACAATGTTGGCGTGGTAGGCGTTGCCGCCCGGGCGGAGGAACAGGACGATATCGCCCGCCGCGGGTGCGGCCATCGCGGCCGGCGGGCTCGCGCTATCGTAGACCACCGTACCGTTGGCGAGCGCCCAGTCGACCATGCGCTCGGCCCACTGGAGGCCCCAACCGGGCAAGCCGCGACGTTTCAGCATACGCTCCTTGTCGATCTCCTCGTAGCGCTCGGACTGTGGCGGGTAGATCTGGCCGGTGAGAGGGAAGTCATGGTAGCCCGACAGGCGCATCACGGCTTCGGTGTATGTGTTGCAGACGACGCCATAGTCGCGCAGGGCGGTGAGCAGCTCGTTCGACGCCGGACCGGTCTTGTCCACGATGAGGGCGCGCAGCGTCTTCTGCCAGCAGCTTTCCTTGGCTGCGGCCAACTGCCCCGCCAGCTCGGCCGAGGTCTTCTCGGCCTGCTCGAGCGCTTTCAGGGCTTTCTCGGCGGCGTCTCCGCCCGACGCCCCAGCGTCACCGCTGGTGGGCTTGGCTTGCTTGGCAGACCTGCCCGCGTGCAGCTTGGCCTTCAGGCCGGCGATCTCGTCGGCCAGCTGGCGCTGCTTCTGGGCGATCTGCGCTACCGTGTCATCGCCCGAGTAGGCATAGGGCAGGCCCGACAGCCTCTCGGCCCAGCGCAGCACTTCCTTGCGCCGGGCGTCAGCGTCATCTGCCTTGGCGGCCGGCGGGCTGGCCGCGGTGCCGGCGGCGGCAACCTGCCTGAACAGGGTCTCACGCTTCGGTGCCACCTGCAGCGGCGGCGCCTCCGGGAGCGCCGGGTTCTTCGCGGTCTTTGGCGTGTCCGGGGCCTTGGCCCGGTTCGCCGCACCCTGCCCCGGCACGTCCTCGGCCTTCTCCCAAACAAACACCGAGCGGCCGATCTGCAAGTACCGGTGCTTGGCCTTCACGTCCTCCCAGTAGTTATCCGCGGCATGACCCATGTAGTTGCCGTTCTCGTCCCGCGCCGGATAGTCCGAAAACAGGTCGATCATGCCGCCCTGGCCTACCGCACCCACGACCGGATTCGGCTCGTCCCGGTTCAGGATCCTCAGCGCCAGGGCCCGGTAGCGGGTGACGGCTGGGGTCAGCTGGACGGCATAGGCCTGCATCGTCTTGGGCTGCTTCTCGGGCAGCCCGGTCGGGTCCCCGGGCTCGAAGTCGCCAATGAAGGCCCGGTACTCGCGCGAACCCTTGCCCTTGTAGCCGGTCACGCTGCCGTACAGCCGCGGCCGATGCACGATCTTCTGGATCGACGCGCCACCCTTCATCTTGCCCACCAGCACGTAGCCGACCGCGGCGTCCTCGCGCGGGTCGGTCCGCGACGACTCGGCGAAGATCACCGCGGCCAGCGTCTGCACATCGGCCTCCGAGAGGCGGCCGCTCTTCGTCTCGACCATCGGCTCACCGGCGTCCGCGCCGGTGCCGGCATCCGCGGGCTGGCGGGCGATTCCCCCTCCCTGCTGCAGCACATGCGTCAGCTCATGCGCCAGCAAGCGTCTGCCAGCGTCGCTGTGCGGGGCGTATTGGCCGCTGTTGAAAACCATGTCGTGGCCGACGGTATAGGCGAGAGCGTTGACGGCGCGGGCCGATTCGCTGGCCTGGGTGTTGGTGTGAATACGCACGGCACTGAAGTCGGCGCCGAAGCGCGGTTCGAAGAAAGCGCGGGCAGGCGGATCGAGGGGGCTGCCGGGCTGACGCAAGGTGGTGACGACGGTATCGAGGCCGGAATTTTCGCTATCGCTTGCTGGACTCTGGGGCTGCCGCTGCAGTTCCTCGTCTTGTTCGCATTCCTGGCATAGACGCTGGATCGACAACGGACGGATCGGTGTCCGATCGATACCCGGCCGCGTCAAGGCAGGCTCGGGCATGCGCAGGACCTGATCGGCGATACGATCGGCTTCCTGTTCGTAGAAATCGTTCGGGTGGCTGACCGTGAGTTTGGGTTGGAGGACCTGATTACGCAGCCCCGCCGGGATGGCGTGATGACCACCGCGCACGGGATTCACGACATACGTCGGTCCGGGCTTAGCCGGCGAGGAAGTGCGGGGTATACGACTTGAGGATGACGGTATCGCCTGTCTGGTCGCTTTCACGTTTTCTCACCTCCTGCCATCGGCCCCGGAGCCCAAGGCATTCCTGAACGAACCCCAAAAATCAAGGGACGCGGGCGCCCGCAACCGGGCAGTGGTGCCGCGAGCCTTACACTACGTCCATTGGCGGGTCCTGATCCGGCCCGTGCCGCACGGTCTGCCGTTCACTGGCGGGGAGCAGGGGGAAACGGCGCGCCCGGGTAAGGATTCGGCGGTTGCTTGGGAAAGCTTTCCCGCAAATCCTGGATCAAGGCCTCGGCCGCATTGCCGGTCAGGGCAACGATGGATTTCCCATCTTCAGCAATGGTGGCTTCCGTGCCACCCACCATAAAATGCTCGCTGGCGTGGTCCTGGGTCATGACGAAAACCACGCCCTTCATTGGTTGCGGGTAGACACGTTCGTTCTTGTCGTCGATGGAATAGGTGATCCGGTAATAGTTCATACACTGATTCTCCTAACAATTGGCGGCGGCCTTGACCACCGCAACTTACGGATAGAGCAATTCAGCGACGGCAGTCAGCATGCACAATTCTAGACTGGTGCCTTCAAAAGCGTGCCGTTGCCTGCTTGCCAGATAGATACCCCGTCAAAGACCAACAGGCCAGTGTGGCTTCCTGTCGAGGGAAGGAGCATCGGCAGGACGGTATTGGTGTATATGTCGACTCGATATCCCTGACCATTGGTGCACTGGACCAGAAGATGGGTACCGTTGAAACACATCCTTGCCGGCAGGGCGCCTGCGGGCAAGGCTACGCTGGTGGTGGCGGTGCTATCAGTGGCTATCTTGCTCAGGCTGTTGGCGCCAGTGTTGGCCACCCACATGTTGGAATAGTCAAAGACAATAGCCTGTGGAGCCGCGCCAACAGGGATCGTGCCATAAAGGGGGCCGTCAGCCCAGGCGCCCAGTTTGCTGACTGTGTTGTCGCCGGTGTTGGTGATCCAGACATAATTACTTTCACATGCGACTCCTTGCGGATTGCTTCCGACGCTAAAGGTCCCCGCCAGCGATGTGGCGTGTTCGTAAAATACGCTGACCGTGCCGTCGCCGCTATTGGCCACCCATAGCGTCTGATAAAATGGATTGTATGCAATGCCGGCCGGATTCGCGCCAACGGGGATGGTGGCCAGCACGCTGCCGGTAAGGGGATCGATCTTGCTGACGCTGTTGCTGCCGAAGTTGGTGACAAAAACATGCTTCCCGTTGTAGACGACGCTGTGTGGTCTTGTACCGACCATCACGGTCCGCACGACTTGCCCGGTGTCGATGTCGACCTGCAGAACCCGGGCGCTGCCATAGACTGCCACCCACATATATAGGCCGTCAAACGCCATTCCCCGGGATTCCCCCGCCAACAGCGTCGCCGCAACGGTATTGGCTGCAAGGTCGATCTTGGTCACCTGACTCGACCCAGCAACCCACAGGAATCCCGAAACACTCGGCATCGCAGCACCCCAGAACCCGACAGGCGCTGGAACAGTGGCGACCACTGTGTTGGTGTTGGTATCGACCTTCTGGACCTGATTCCCGCCCACCCATAGAAAGCTCCCAATTACGGCAAGCGCAGATGGATAATTGCTCGCTACTGGAACGGTAGCCACCACTATATTGGCGCCGACATCGACCTTGCTCACCGTACCCGAGTTGTTATTCGCCACCCAAAGAAACGTTCCGGTCGCGGCAGCCAGGCCTCTGGGCTGGCTGCCAACGGATACGATCGCCACCACGGTGTTGGTCGCCATATCGATCTTGCTGACGCTATCGCTACCACTGTTGGCGGCCCACAGGAAGCTGCCGACCACCGCGAGGCCAGCAGGGTTCGACTCGACCGCAACCTTAGCTACCACGGCCTCCTTCGCCATATCGATCTTGCTGACGCTATCACCAAAGTAATTCGCAACCCAGAGAAAGGCGCCACTCACCGCCAGGGCGTTCGGTTGCGACCCCACGGATATCCTTGCGACCACGCTGTTGGTCGCGACATCGATCTTGCTCACGGAATTGCTGCCCCAGTTGGCCACCCACAGATAGCCACCGCCGAACGCCAACCCGAAGGGGGTGGAATCGACAGCCACGATAGTCACTACGAGATTGGTCGTCGGGTCGATCTTGAGGACCGCATTCTCATTACTAACAGTATTGGCCACCCAAAAATGGGTTCCGTCAAATGCCATCCCACCGGGCAAGTATGCCAAGGATACGGCCATCGGCGGATTGAAAATCTGGGCCAGTAGCGGCACTCTCAGCAGCCGGGAGCGGGTGATGGGGTCCAGCTTGGCGAGGGTGACGCTGCGGTCAGCCGGCGCGAAAGGGTGGGTGTGGAGCGCGGCAGCGTTGGAAGTCGGACCGGCAGTCAAGACATTCAGGTTGGTCGCAGTGACGTCGCCACTGACACCTGCCAGGTCGGACGGCGATATCTTCTTGCTGTCGGCGCCGTCGTGGCCGTGACCGGTGGCGATGTTGAACCGCGTCTCGCGGGCAATGGCGCCATCGAGGCGCGCGGCAGCAATGACGCCGCTCCCGGCGTTGATCTGGGTGACGAGACGATCGACACCGCCCTGGGTATCGACCTGCGCGGCGGTGGTGAGGTGCGGATTGCTGGTGCTCGCCACGTGGCCATCGAGTTTGCTTCCGTCGGCGGACACATCGCGGCCGTCCACGCTACCGCTGACCGCAATATCGCCGACCACGTCGACCGGCGAACCGATCTTCAGTTTCCCCGACGTATGTCCGGTGACCACGCTTCCTTCGACGGTCACGGTGTCCGCATCGGCGTCGCCGAGTACGACGTTGCCCTGGACGGCGAGGTTGCCGGTCATGGTGACCGGAGAATCGATCCGCAGTTGGCCGCTGCTGTGACCGGTGAGTATGCTCCCCGCGACGGTCACGGTGTCCGTGTCGTCATCCCCGAGAACGACGTTGCCACGCATCTGGTCGGCCTCGATCAGCGTCGTCTGCCCGTGGACTTCCAGGTTGCCCTTCACGGTAAGGTCGCGCCCAACGGTCAGGTCGCCTCCCACGACCGGCGCCGAGTCGATGCGGCGATAGTCGCTTTTCAGGGTCACCGCACCGTTCCCGGCGACGGCCGCAACCTGTGCCAGGCCGACTGCGCCGGCCGGCAGGTCGACGACCACCGCCGGCAGCGCAGTCTCCGTCCAGCGCGTTTCCAGCTTGATCGGGTCGGGATCAACGGCTTTATCGGTCTTCTTCTCCTCGAGAGCGATCACGACGTAAGCATTGGCATGGGTCGCATTGATGGCCACCATGGCATCCGTCTCCAGGACGATCTCACGTCCGTCGTTGTCGATTGCCATGCCGGCTTTGACGATCACCTGGCTGGCGCCCGCAACCACTTCCAGACCATAGACGATTCCCGGCGTATGCGCGCTCTTGTTGTGCTTTCGGCGCATCGACAGGTGGTAGTCCTGCTCAAGCTTGAAATCATCCTCGCGCAGAAACTGGCCAGTGAAATAATTGAGCCGCTGGATTGCCATGGTTTCGCCTCCTCAACAACGCTAAATAAGGGTATCGATGCCAACCGTCGACTGCACGCCGATCTGAAAGGTCGGACCGGAAATGCTCAGGCTGTAGGAAGTGTGTGCCGGCTTTTCGATATCGAGCACCGCCCGCACCGATTCCGTCTTCCGGGACAACTCGGCCGGATCCGGCGTCGTGAACGCGACATTGACGTGAAACAGGTGCGGCGGCATGCCGCCGACAACAGTATCGACGCCGACTGTCGAAATCGTGCCAACCTGTATCGGGTCGTGTTCGTCGGAAATCGACACGCCATCGCCCACGTAGATCTTCAAGTACTCTTCCAGCCCGGCCTTGGTGCCGCGTTTGCGATACAGCGGGATAATCTTTGCAAGCACCGTTCGCTTCTGCTCCGGCGACCAGTCCGCCCGCAGCACCAGTGCAGTCCAGCTGGCCAGCCACGGCAGAAAATCCTCGCGTGCGCGCATGGGGTCGAAGTAGTCGGGGATTTGGTCGAGCAGACACTCCCAATCCGTGAACATCGGATCGATGACCTTGAGCAGGCGCGTCGCCGGGGGTGCGGCATCGCCGTCGGAACCCGAACCCGAGTCAGCGTGCTGCAACAACTCGGGCAGCAGCGATGCATAGTTGAAGGCGGCGTTTTTGGTTGTCATGATCAATTCACCGGGGTTATGGTCAAACTGCGCAAGCTTGGCAGATCGTCGATCGGCACCTCTCGAGCCTGCAGATCTTCGTTGATTTCGAGACCCTCGACATGGTCCACTCCCGCCAGCGATTCGATCAGGTAATAGAGTTCGTAGGCCGACACCGGCCTGCCGAATGGCCAGCCCCTGCGGTCGCGGCCACCGCCGAGCGGATTGAAAAAACCCGAGATGGCGCCGGTAACCGTGTCGACCACCTCCCTTTTCACGGTATTGGGTCGCGTCACAAGCGAGACCTTCAGCGTGATGTCGGTATACCGCGGTGGCCGCACGACGATGCGCGTGCCGACCAGCTTTCGATCGTCAAGTCGTGCCTTGACGGTGCGCAGGAGTGCTGCGTCCGGGACGGCGCCGGAGGCTGGAACGACCGCGACCGTGATCGTGCCAGCCTCCGGAAAGGAGGCAATGGATACGCGGCCGACATCGGCGCTGGCCAACATCGCCTCACGCTCGAAGTCTGCGGTGGTAATGGCTCGATAGGGATCGTTGAAGAAGCGAAGGGCGCGCTGTCTGGCGCCATCCAGAGACTCCGCGACCGGCCGCGGTCCAGACACCCATAATCCCTGCAGTCGCATCTGCGCTGCGCGGACGATGTCGGCGGCCTGCATCGCCCCGGCGCGCAATACGATCAATACCGATACGCGGTTCTCGCGCTCGGCGTAGCGGACATGCACCTCGTCGACCTCGCCGCTCACCTGTCTTGCCGCGCGCTCGATATCCTGGGTGGTGACACCGCTCATTGCCTGTCGGAAGTCCTCACTCTGGATGGACGACTCGCCGAGCAGTAGCGAGATGAAGTTGGCCAGGGTCCTGGCGGGTATGCGGTTGGCGCGATAAAGGTTCGCTTCGCTCACCCACGCCAACAACTCGAGCAGGGTGATGCCGGGGTCGGAAAGGTTGTGGTTGGTCCACTCCGGCGCCAGCAACGGAATCATGGCGCGCATTTCTCCGACCAGATCGTCGAAGCGGCGGGTGTCGAGATCTGGCAGCGGCAATGGCATGACTAAGCTCCCGTCGCCACGATGGTGTGGTGTCCCGATGCAGCCAGATCGTTGCTAGCCATTGCGATACGTTCCTGCGGTCGATCACTGCCGGATTTGCGGATGCTCAGATTGCGCACCCGGTCCACGCCCTCGGTTCCCTGCACCACAGCGCCAACTTCAGATAAATATATGGCGCGACCAAATTCCCAACCTTCGCCATCCGGGCCACCACTCAGCGGATGCAGGAACGCCCGCAACTCGTCGAACACCCGCTTCTCGACCGCCTTCGCCTCCTCGATGCGCAGGGGGATCACTTCTGCTGCGACGTCGATGGGAACGTAGCGCGGACCGATCACGTCGATGCGGCTGCCCAGGGTCGCCAGCGCTCGATCCGTCAGGAAGTCCTTGACGGTGTGGAGCAGGTTCTCGGTCGGGAGCGGCTGGTCCTCGTCCCCGTGCGGCACGATGATCACCGTGATCCATCCCGGCGCAGTGCCCTGACGATTGTCCTTGGTCAGGGAATCTGCACTGGTCAGTGCCAGGCAGCGGGACTTCGCGACCTCTCCCGCGGCCTCGCGCGCCAGCCATTCGTAGTCCTCGACGGTGACGGCGCGATTCCGGCTCTTGATGCGCAAAGGACCACTGATCGCCACATTGGCGATGGCTTCCGCATCCGCGCCGCCGTGCGACGCTTCGAGGTTGAAGACCTGGTCGACGAGAGGGATGGTGGTTTTCAACTCGGTCAAGGTGCGCAGCGCACACTGGCCCTTGGCGCCGCCACCCGCGCGGTAGATCCTGACCATAATGCTGTCCTTGCCTGCCGGCGGAATCCGGCCGTGCACACTGTCGCCGAAGGTAATGGTGCCGGTTACGTGGTCCACAACATAATGGCGATCGGCAGGTGTCGATAGGCTCATTGCCGACACGGCATGCCAGCGCACCCAGACTTCGATGACATTGCCAGCGGCATCGGTAACGGTGCGAACCGCGTCCGGACCTTCGTCAGCCGCAATACGCTGCTGGTCCGCGTCGCCCGGCGGCGTGGGCTCGCGAACCTCGATGATCTGGCCCGCCAGTATCGGCGTCTTGGCGAACTGGAACCTTTGATCGGGGTCGCCATTGCTCGAGCCGAGGATGTGGTCCCTGAAGGTTACGCCGTGGCTGGCCCAAACCGTGTTCAAGGCGATTGCGCCCAGTCGGGGTGGTGCAGCGTAGCCGCCAGACTCGAGGCTGGCGCGAATCCACAAGCCCTTCCTGCCGAACAGATATCGCTCCCTTGCATTCGCCGGCGAGATGAAGCGCAGGAGCCCGCTGCGGGTGAGATTTGTCGTCTCGTCTTCGGCCGGCAACCGCTGCCAGTCCGTGCCGTTCCAATACCACCAGACGACGATCGCTGCGCCTGCCGACCCAATGGCCTGGGCCGGCTGTCGAGATCCATAGAGCGGCTGCACGACCTGTAGGTAAATGCTCAGCGCGGTGCCGGTCGGGGTGGTGACGGGGTCGAATACAAGGTAGAGCGCGGGCCGGTTTTCGTTCCATCCGAAAAACGGTTGAAACGGACCGGGCGCGGTCACGTCCCGATAGGTGAAGCTGTTTTCCGTCAAAAGGGCGTGCGCCTTCCCGCTGCTCGTCACGCTATAGCTGAGATCCATGGATTTGATCGACGGGACCGCGAAAGTCGCGGCGACGTACATGAAGGTATCGACCAGTCCGTTCTTTGTCAGCAAGGCCAGGATGCTCTGGTACTTTTTGGAATCGGTTTCGATTTCCGCCAATTCCTGCTGCAGAGCGGCATTGGCCGTCTGTTGGTACCCGGCTTCCCTACCGTAATCACCCGCGATGATTCGGATGCGAATCCAGTAGTCGTCGATGCCATTGACCGACGTTGGTACGATCGGCGGGCAACGGAAAGTGACGGCACCAGCTTGTGTAAAGGCCTGGCTGGTGTCCGAAAATTCGAAGTCACCCGCGGTGGGCGCACCGCCCTGCGTGGTCGTGCCGACAATGCGCCAGATGGAACCGTCCCAGTACTCCCAGGCCAGACTCACCGTCTCGACCGGTTGGGGAAGCGCTTGCGACAGGTCCACGTCCAGCGTGATCAGGGCATGGGGGATGCTGAGTGCCTGGAGACTGGCGATATAGAGGGTGTCGTTAAATTTGGGACGTTCGCCAAACGGGAAGAAATCCTTGCTGATATCCAAAGGAACATTGTTGAAAAAGGCCAGGTATGCGGGTACCAGCCGATCGTCGATCACCGTGCCGACGGCAATACTGCTGACCTGCACTGGCACGGCGTCGTTGGTCTTCGCCCGGAGCCAATAGCTCGATCTGCTGACCATGGCACCGACGTCATCGTGGCCGGCAACCGTCACCGGGGCAATGCCCGGTGTCTTCAGGGAATATCCTGAATTGCCTGTAGTCACCTCTTCCGGCTCCCGCCAACCCGCAGCCGTTGAATACTCCCAGCGCAAGATCGGCAACTGATCGTCCTTTGCCAGAGTGAATTCAACGGTCAAGCCCGCCCCCGCCCGGTCGGCATTTGCGTACAAGCTGTCGTGCCCGATGTAGAGCGCATGCGGATTCGCTTGCCACGCAGACGGCCCGCCCGCATCACCAAACACTTCCAGGCCAGCGGCGTCAGGAGCTGCAAGCAGTCCGCTCAATTCGATGTAGCGGTCCTTGCGCAGGTCCACCGAGAACGCTCCCGCCAAGATGGCGCGGGTCACGATCAGGTCCAGTTCCGTCTCGAAGACGACATCCTCGCGTTTGGCGGCACCCACCTGCGTGCCTCTCGGCACCAGTCGGTCGGTCGGAGCCTTGTCGGACAAGACAAAGGTCAGCGGCGCGCGCGCCGGCTGGGGTGGCTTTCGGTCTATTCCCAGAAAATCCAGAAACGCCAGGAAATTCTTTTCCGGCACGCGGTTGATCTGACCGGTGAGCGTTTCCCCCATGTGCGCGGCCAGCTTCAACAGGGCCATGCCGAAGTCGCTCTTGTCATCGGCAACACTCAGGATCTGGTCGTCGTCACCACTTATCTCTGCCGCCGACTTCCACTCCTTGAACCGATCCGGGATCCTCCGGATCATTTCGATCAGAAAATGCTTGGCGCGCCGCGGATCAATGGGCGGATGGCTCGCGGACAAGGTCATTCCCTCCCCAGGTAATAGGGGTAAACGAGGTTGTGTTCGCGGTTCGTTGTGATGACGCGGTAGTCGATGCTGATCAACAGCGTGGCATCGGAATCGGAATCCGCCTGTGCGTCCACCAGGAGCAGTTCAATCCTGGGCTCCCACTTTTGGAGCGCCTCGCGGACAAAAAAGATTGCCAGGCCGGCGGTCGAGGTATTGTTCGGGGCGAACGCCAGGCGATTCAGATCGCAGCCAAACTCTGAGCGCATCAGTCGCTCGCCCGGCGGAGTGCCGAGCACGATCCGGATCGACTCCTCGATCGATTGTTCGTAGGCGGACACTGCAATACGGGTGATGCGGTCGGGTCCCGCAGCGACCGCAATCGGGAATCGCCAACCGACCCCGAGAAAGTCACGTTCCGCCATGGCCGCGCTTACCCGATGAACACGGTGCCAACCGCAAGTACGGTTCCGGCCGGCAGGTCGGAAGGATCATTGCAGGTCGTCGCCATGTCGCCGTTGCGGGCCGCCATTTTGCCGTTGATCTTCACGGCGGTGCTGCCGACCTTGATCGTGGCCCTGTTGCCGGGCGGATTCTGGAATGGGCCGCCCTGGGGAATGTGCGGCGGGGTATTGGAGGCCGTGGAATCTACGGTCGCCGCCGCCATCCCCATGATATTCACATCGGCGCTGAGAGCGCCGTCGATGATCCCGACAAAGGGATGCGGCAAGGGCGTGGGCACCGGCGCAGGACCGGCCGGGATCATCACGATGTGGATATCGGTTGCCATCACCTGGTCGCCCTTTTTTGCCGCTGCTTGTCCCATGACCATCTCCTAGTTGATGTTGACGGTCGCGCCCTGCAAATTCATGGTGGCACTGGCCTTGATATTCATTTCCGAACCGGCTTCCACCTTGATCGCGGCGCTGGATTTCAATTCCAGCTCTTTGGCGATCAGGCTGATCTTGCCCTGCGGCGCGTTCAGCACGAGGTCCTTGTCGGTGGTGATGGTGATCGTGTTTTCCTTGCTATCGATGACCACGGAGTTCTTGCCGGTCTTGTCGATGACCTCGATTTTTTCGCTGCCATCCGTGTCGTCAAGCTTGATGATGTGGCCGCTGCGCGACTTGATAAGCCGGACGTTATTCTTGCCATCGTTCGCGAACTCCGGCGGCAGGACGTCGACGCCGTTCCATAGCGCACCAATCACGAACGGTCGGCGCATGTCGCCGTGCTCAAAGGCCACTAAAACTTCGTCATCGACCTCGGGCAGAAACACGCTGCCGCGTTCCTTGCCGGCCATCAGCGTCGCCACCCTGGCCCATTCGCTCTCGTCATCCTCGGAAAACCAGGGAAATTTCACCCGCACGCGGCCGAGGTTGTCCGGGTCCTTGAGGTTGGTGACAACGCCAATGGCGACCCCTGCTCCGGATACTGGAGCGGTGACATCTCGGCCGCCGTGTTCGCCGCTGCCTGCAGGAGCATTCGCGGCGCCGATCAGCTGCTGACATAGACTCATACGGAATTCCTCGTAACTTCGAAGCGAGTACGATAGCCGGTCGGCCCGATCGTGTGTTGGGCCGATACGACGTAATAGGGGCCGCTGAATGCCTTGCCGACGCCGGCAATATCGATTGTCTTGCCGGCGCGGATCAGGGGCGATCCCGCGCATTCCCCTTGCGCCTCGATGAAGTTGCTTTGCTGGCGGTTGTACCAGGCTTTCGCCATCTGGGCGGCCGCATCGGCGTCGGCCAGGATCTGCCCCGGAATGGTGCGTGTCGCCGACGTAAAGGCGGCAGCCGACAATTCGGCACCGGTCTGCTTGCCACCCATTTTCGCTGTTTCGTCGCCAGCCCCTGCTTTGCCCAGAATGAGTTTCTTGGTCTTTACATCCCAGCCACGCACCTCGACCTTGGCGCCGTCGGCTATGACCCGCTGGCGTGGCGTGAATTGGATCAGGTCGCGGCGATAGGTCAGGCTGATAACGGGATCGTCCTGCAGCTTGGGCTTGCGAAAATAGAGTGTCTTGTCCTCAACCGACACCTCATAGTTGAGCGGCCAAGCCAGGCGTAACAGGAGCGCCAGGTCGGTTTCGTTATTCTGCGTGACGTGCGGATGTTTTTCGGTAGTGCTCTCGGCTGCGGCGGTCAAGCCAATCGCATTGCCGATCTCGGCGGCGATGTCGCTGGATGTCTTGTTTTGAAAGGTGCGCTGGCGGTTCCCGAACTGAAGCCGGTGCAGGCGATTGTAGGCCCGAACCCGCAAGCTGTCGGGGCCGTCGATGCCGCCGAACGCGGGCTCCAGGGCAGTGACCTCACCGGTAAATACAGCGGTCTCGCTATTGATGCCGAGTGCCATTTCAAGCGGCGTACCCAGCGCAAACTGGTCGAGATAGGCTTCATTCAGGCGCATGCGCATCCCGTCCCAGAGATTGACCGAGAAACTCAACATCGCCGGCATGTTGAGGTCCTCGCACAACTCTACCGAGCCGATGTCGGCCTTCAGCGCCGGGTCAGCTGCGACCTTGGCTATCGACAACGTGAATCGCGGTATGCCGACCAGCGGCGTGACGGGCGCGCTCATGCTCTCGAGGCAGGTACCAGCAACAGGCGGCCAAAGTCCTGTTGAACTGGAAATCGCAAGGGGTCGGCGATGCCGTTGGCGTCAGCGATTGGCCGCCACAGACGCGGGTCACCGTAGACCTGCGCAGCAATCATTGGCAGCGTGTCCCCTGACTTTACTGTCCAAACCATCGTCGATGTGATCATTGCCGGTATCCTGATATTTCTCCGTTTGCCGCCGTGGCCACCCTCAACTGGATTGCGGCCACGCTTTGAGCGTTAGCGTCAGCACCGATCTGACCGGAGTGCCGTCAGCGAGAAACAAAGAGAAGTCTTCTTTGAGACTCACCACGACCCCCTTGTAGGTGCTCTTTCCCCACTGGAACAGGCAACCCACGGCCTGGCCCGTTTTCGATTGGCCCGGGTCAAGCCGTTCCTTGAAGTGTTTTGTCTTCTCGCGAACATCGGTACGTGCCTCGTAGCTGTCGTAGTTCAACGTGAGCACGAGATCGCCTGCCGTAGTCTTCGTCCACTGCAGGCTTTGCCCGACTTCGTTCCAGGTGATGTTCCAGGTGTTCGAGTAGGTCGCCGGGTTGAACTGCACCGTAATTCCGGCACCAGCTATCGGCTTTCCGTTCGCGTTGAGCGGCAGCAATTGCGCTTTGTGATCTGCGCCGGGATTCATGATCGGATACCTCTCCGTTCCCGTTCCACCACCAGGCGCCGCTCGAGTATGCTGAAAACGCGGTCGGCGAGGAACTCGATCGACATCGACGATACCTTGCCCCCGTGGCTACTGCTCAGGTCCTGGTGCGTGGCAAGTGCTGTCGGAGTTGGTGTGGCTGCGCCCAAGGTCGCGGCCACAAGCGTCGGAAGCGGGTTCTCTTCCGCAAACGAGGTCCGCAGGGTAAGCTCGGTGGCCATCGGGCGCGTGCCGGCTGCTGGCTGCGCCGCCGTCGGCACATCGACCACCAGGTCGGTCATATCCGGCGCTTGCAGGACATCACCTAGGTCATGACGCCGCTCAAGCCCGGCCACTAACGGACGGTCAAGGATCTGTCTGGGCATGATCAACGCCCGAGCCGGCTGCCATCGCTCTGGAGTGGTCCGAGCATCCGGCAAGGCGCTGCGGCCAGCCGCAGATATCGTCAGCGGCAGCGTGGAGGTCAACTGCCGCGTGCCATCGCTGCTTGGCGTCGCGGTGATCGCCGACGCTGCTGGATAGTTGTGCTCCGGCGCTGCTGCAGATGACCTCACGCCGAATGACGGGCCACCGAACGATCCGCCAATAGCCGCGGTGACCGGCGTACCAAGCCTGGGCAGGGCGAGCAATTTGCGTTGCACGAGCCGCTGATCGCCCGCCATCGACACCTGCCGAAGCAGGCCAGAAGCAGGACGCGAGGCCGCGTACGACGGAGCGCCGCTACGGGCGACTACGGGTACCGCTAGCGTCGGCGCGCGACCAGCGGCATGATCGTGCATACTGGGTGGCACCTCATGCGCGGTGGCTGTGGATGACGCCAGGATGCGCTCGGCAGTAGTGGATCGGAAGGCCGTGGCGGTGACGTGACGAGGATCAGCGACGGGACTCAGGCCAGCGCTGGTGGTCGGGCGGCGAACCACCATCCCGTGTTCAGCGAGCGTTGTTGCAGTATCGGCAGGGACCTTCGCGCGATCCGCGCCAGGCAGTGCAATGGCCGTTGCGGTGGCTTGACGGGTCATCGTCAGGGGGACGCCCAGCGCGCATGGTGCAACAACGGTCATCGCAGCCGGCAAGGCGCTGCGGCCAGCCGCAGATATCGTCAGCGGCAGCGTGGAGGTCAACTGCCGCGTGCCATCGCTGCTTGGCGTCGCGGTGATCGCCGACGCTGCTGGATAGTTGTGCTCCGGCGCTGCTGCAGACGACCTCACGCCGAATGACGGGCCACCGAACGATCCGCCAATAGCCGCGGTGACCGGCGTACCAAGCCTGGGCAGGGCGAGCAATTTGCGTTGCACGAGCCGCTGATCGCCCGCCATCGAAACCTGCCGAAGCAGGCCAGACGCAGGACGCGAGGCCGCGTACGACGGAGCGCCGCTACGGGCGACTACGGGTACCGCTAGCGTCGGCGCGCGACCAGCGGCAGGATCGTGCATACTGGGTGGCACCTCATGCGCGGTGGCTGTGGATGACGCCAGGATGCGCTCGGCAGTAGTGGATCGGAAGGCCGTGGCTGTGACGTGACGAGGATCAGCGACGGGACTCAGGCCAGCGCTGGTGGTCGGGCGGCGAACCACCATCCCGTGTTCAGCGAGGGTTGTTGCAGTATCGGCAGGGATCTTCGCGCGATCCGCGCCAGGCAGTGCAATGGCCGTTGCGGTGGCTTGACGGGTCATCGTCAGGGGGACGCCCAGCGCGCATGGTGCAACAACGGTCATCGCAGCCGGCGCAAGCGGCGCCGTGGCGACAATCAGCGGATTGCGTTGCACCAGCAAACGTCCCATAAACACGGGCTGTGGCCATGACCAGCCCGGCGTCCACGTCGCCGAGGCCCCGTGCGATGGCCTCACCAACTGACGATCGAGGCTGGTCGCCAGCCGGACAGCCTGTCGCGCCGGCGCCTCGGTTACGCCGTCCAAAGCGGTTGGCCCTTTCTTTCCCGTGCTGGCATCACCGGCAATGCCAGCGGGTTGCAGCATGCGCAGCACCAACGACGGTCCGCGCCGGATAACCGGCGCAACGAAATACTTGCCGAAAACACGTGCGGCAAACGTCGCTGCTACTGCCGGGCCTGTCGCCTGGATGACGGGTACAGGGTGCCCGTAAGTGGCGGCGGTTCGATCGTCCCGAGGGTCATCTGGGGTCATGTTGCTTTCCTTTGATGCCCCTCTTGCAGAGTAGTCGTGCATTCTAGAAACCAACCGAACCGACGACGCCGAGAACGCCACGAACGCCGGACAGGGCCTGGTTTAGCGCTGACTTGGTCAGGCCGTGGTGCGCCAGGGTCAGAGTCTCGAAGGCAACCTGCCCAGATGCAGCGTTGAGAGTCGGTCCGGACCACTTGACAGGGAAGGCCTGGAAAAAATCCCACCACATCGCAGGAATACCCTGGGAGTCGAGCAGATAGATGCTGCCGTTTTTGCGCTCGACCTTGCCGGCCACCACATCTGCATACCAATTCCAGAGCAGATCGTGATCGGTCTGGCCTTTCTTCAGCACCAGGTCGCTCTGGGTGGTCCACTTGGGAAGCCTGTGAACGTAGTCGTTTACACCGCCTTCGCGAATCGACTCGACCTCGGTACTCATATCCAGACCCGACAGCTCGCTGAATCCGCCGGCGATGATTCCCTCGATCTCGACCAGGAAGTTATACGCGCCATAGGGATCCCGGCGCGCACCAAGGGCACGGCCGGCGATGGTCATCGTGGCATTGATGCCTGAAACGGGCATGATTACCTCCGCTCGTACTGCTCATTGAGCTTCTTGTTGATGGCCGAGACCTCATTACACCAGCGATGGCGGTCCCGATGCTCTAATTCGAATATCTCCGCATACGACCAGTGCAGGTGATAAGCCAGGAAGGCTACCTCCTCGTATAGTGCACCGAGGGGGTAGCCGGTTATTCCCCGGCTCCACCTCTACGACGAACTGATGGTCGCACTTGGGGCACACCGTTGTTAGGGTATTCGACCCCTGCTCGTTGATGCGCCGGTAGATGCCCTGGAGGTAACTGAGGTCCTCCGCAAACAGGCCCTCGATGACCCGGGTATTGACCATCTTGACTTCTCCCAGCCGAGTGATCACCCGCGACAGAAGGATGATCGTCAGGTACGCGGGATTCTGCTGCACCCGCGCATCCTTCATTGGCAGAATCTCGTCGCCGGCTGTCGCCAGCCGCATCACGCCTTCCTTGTGCAGGTTGCCATCCGGGTCCAGATAACCCTTGGGAAGGATGAATTCATACTCGGTCTGCAGTGCCATAACGCGCTTCCTTGCCGGTCACGATGCAAGTCATAATCCACCGGCAGAAACCGGTGGCCTGATTTGTCGGCGCCGAAAAGGCGCCTTGATTAATTACTGAACCCGAACGACTTCCTCACAAACCAGATCCAGACTCTCGATCAGCACCTCGGCACCCTTGGCGGACAGGTCACTGGAATCGTACTTGGTGGGCCAGGCCTCCATGATATTCCAGCGCGCCTTGTCGTCGCCGGCCTCGTCGATCAGCACCAGCGACAGGTTCTTTCGATTGTCCTGCGCGCCTTTGTCGATGACCTGCTTACGCCAGTTGTAGAGGTCCATGGAATCGGTCAGACCCCATTTGAGAGTGACGTTGCCGTAAGTGGTCTGACCCGAAAGCTTGCGGTTATGCACCGGGTCGGTGCCTTCGCGGTAATCGATCGGCGCCGTGGTCGAGTCCGGAATCACGGCATCGGCGAACGCGGCCTGGTTAATGCCGTCGATTTCGACGCGAAAGCGGAAGTTACGATAGGGATCTTTGCGTGCCATGTTGAAGTTCCTCCTCGATCAAGTTAACCGGCTTTGCCCAAAGTCTTCTGGCTGATGCGGATGATGACGAACTCGGCCGGCTTGACCGGCGCCACACCCACCTCGATGATCAGACGCCCGGCGTCCACCACCTCGGGTGGATTGTTTTCGGCGTCCACTTTCACGAAGAAGGCCTCCGCTGCGCTGGTGCCGAATAGGGCCCCGTCGCGCCACACGTTGGTCAAGAATGCCGTGATATTGCGTTTGACCCTACCCCACAGCATCGGTGTATTCGGCTCGAATACCACCCACTGGGTGCCCTCGTCGATCGTTTCTTCGAGGAACAGGAACAGTCGGCGCACGTTGACGTACTTCCATTCCGAGTCCGCAGACAAGGTGCGGGCGCCCCAGACGACGCTACCGGCGCCAGGAAAGGAACGAATGACGTTCACGCCGATCGGATTGAGGGTGTCGTGCTCACCCTTGGTGATCACACGCTCGAGCCCGATGGCCGATTTCAGATACCCCACCTCGATGCCGGCCGGGGCCTTGTGGACCCCGCGCGCCACGTCGGTGTGGGAGTAGATGCCGGCGATGGCGCCTGAGGGTGGAGTGAGCTTGCTCTTGCCGGTGAGCGGATCGGAAATGGAGATCCAGGGATAGTAGATGGCTGCGTACGAGGAATTGAAGTTTCCGGTTACCATCCTGAAGGCGGCGGCCCCTTGCGCATCCAGGTTCTGGGGTGTGTCCGCGACAAAGAAACAATCTTTGCGGTTATAGCAATAGGTATAGGCGTTCTGCGTGACGGTGGCATTGCCGAGGGCATCCGGAATGGCGACGATGTTGATGTCGTCCACCGGATCGAAGGAGTTGATGAAGCCGGTGGCGCCAGCCCAATCGGAGCTCAGCAGCGTGTCGCCATCCAGGCCCCGGCCAGAGGGGTGGTGCCGTTGGGTGGCCGGGTAGCGCCGTTGTCGACCATTTCCACCCACTTCGAGTCCACGCGCTTGAGAACATGATCTGGCCTTGCTTCATCCAGCGTGACGTTATCGAAGGCCTCGACGACGGCACCATCATAAACAATGCTCAGCTGGAAGTAATCGATACGCACACTACCTCCCGGCAACGTGGTCTCGTCGGCCACCACGGCGCTCAACGCGTTGCCCCAGATGCCCTCCGAGTTGGCGCGCACGACCAAGCTGCCCATAGCCGCGGTCTCGGCCTTCTTGAGCGTCGTCGCGCTCCCCTTGGCCGCACGGATCACATAACAACGCGTACCGCCCTCGCTGAAGAACTGGTAGATCCGCATAAGCCAAATACCCATTCTCAACGAAGCCGCCGAAGGTGGCGGTAAATTGTGTCCAGTTGGTGATCAACCGGGGCTTACCGATTGGTCCGCGCTGGGCGATGCCGACGAATGCTCCGGTCGAGGTTCCCACCCCTTCGACCGGCTTGATTCCCGATGAAACTTCCTCAACATAGACTCCTGGCGAAAGATACTCTGGCATGGCAACTCTCCCTTTTCCCGGGTTAGGTGTTACTGCAATGCGAACGACAGGCTTTATTCCGTTTCCTCCTCGTGTCGAGCGCCGGGATGAGCGGCCCGCCGCTTCGGGCGGGGCGATTCCGGCGCCTGTGCAGGTTCGGATTCCGATGGCGCGGGAAGCGTCGACTCGACCGTCGGCTCGGGTGAGGCCGCCGCACTTCCCTGCCCATCGCGCTCCCGCAACGCCCACTGCCCGCTCTCAATCAGACTCTGGACATGTGGGAATCGAGGTCGGTTGCCGAGACACCGCACTCCTCTCGTGGCTGGAAATGAAGCATCCTGCCGTCGCGGAGCAGGGCGCCGGTCGGTTGAAACAGCCTGTTCTTGATGACTGGCATGATGAACATCCTTCCTTGAGTTGGCGCGATATGTGTTGGTGATTTACCCCAGCCGTACGTCGCGATGGTCACACCGTGAATTTTCTTCGTCGGTGGCGCGATTGTTCGTTACTTTCACCGTGATCCAACCCTGATAGTTTTTTCCACGACACGGCTGATGGGCGCGATCCTCGATGACGGCACCTGTACCGGCGATACCACGTAGGTCACCGACAGGCTGAAGGCCTTGTTGGGGAACATCGCCCATAGCCGGTTCATGTCCTCCAACGAGAACGGATGGGCGTGATCCGCACGGCCTCGTTGCCGGCATCGACCATGGTTGGCGGAAAAAAAAAAAAAAAACAAAAAAAAAAACAAAAAAAAAAAAAAAAAAAAAAAAAAAAAAAAACAAAAAAAAAAAAAAAAACAACAAAAAAAAAAAAAAAAAAAAAAAAAAAAAAAAAAAAAAAAAAACAGCACGGCGTGTCAAGACTGGATGGTCGTAGAACACGCGCATCACGGACTCCAGGTGGCCCAGGGCGGTATCGGGATCCTGGGACAATGCGGTGACCAGGTAGAAAAGATCCAGTGGTAGCGGCGGCGGACGCAGGCCGTCCACGCCAACCTCTTGCTGTTCCGCATTCCTCAGGTACGAATTCTGCTGGACCTGGAACAGGAACAGGGGCAACCTTGGCCGACGTGGCGGCGTCCACCGGCGACTTCATGACGATGTCGCCGTCAGCGAACCCGGCCTGACTCTTGAGCAGATCGATCATCGTTTTGCCTGCCGAGGAGATGATTGTTCCGATTTGTTCAGCCATCGAGAGCCTTGATCAGGTGGTGGTAGGCACCGAAGTCGTTCGCGGTGCACGGCCAGCCCAGCTTCTTGTACTCGCGCCTGGTGGCCATAATGAGATGCTGCATCGTCAGACCCGTGCCTTCCGCGGCTGCAAGGAACGCACGCACATAGTCCGATGTTCCTGATGTTCCCGCCCGGCACCTTAAACTGCTTCGCCAGGAACCGGAAGTCGATCTCCTCATCCCTGGGCACGTCGGCAGGGAAAAGCCCCTCCCATAGCCTGGTTCGGTGCTCCTCGTCCGGAAACGGAAACTCAACGACGAAGTGCATGCGGCGACAGAAAGCTTCATCGAGATTATTGCGAAGATTGGTCGCCAGGATCACGATGCACCTCATGCTGCTCCATCCTCTGCAGGAGGTAGCCGGTTTCGATATTTGGCATACCGGTTCATGGGCATCCTTGACTTCCGAACGTTTGCCGCGAAAAGCGCGTCTGCCTCGTCGAAAAACAAGATGGCGTTGCCCGACTCGGCTTCCCGGAACATCTGGTCCAGGTTTTTCTCCGTTTTCGCCAATATATTTGCTCACCGCCTGCGACAGATCTATCTTGTACATATCAACTTGGAGCTCGGCGCCGATGACTTCGGCTGCCATTGTCTTGCCGGTACCGGGAGGCCCTGTGAAGAGGGCGGAGGCGTTCAGGCTTTGCCGAGGGACAGCCGGCGCTCGAATCCCGTACAAGGTAGACGATGGCCTGTGCCGGGCGCTGATGCACAGCTCCCAGCAGCCGCGGTGATTGGCGCAGGACCAGATTGTCCCATTTGCTGCAACCGGCGCGGTCTTCACGGCTAGGACGAGACCTTCAGCAGCGACCTGCGCACGACAGGCCTCGGAGAACCTCGCGGTCGACCGGTTTGTCGCGCGGGGTCACGCCAGTAGGCAATCGTTTCGGCCGCATCGAGAGTCATTTCGTATTTGCTAGGCGTTGAATCTAAAGGGCTCGCCGTCGCCAGGGTCTATGGTGGCATGGACTTGGCGCGCCGCGGAGGTGGTCTTCCAAAGAGATCGCGGACTCAACTAGCGGGTGTCGGAACGCGATCTCGAATATAGATCAATCTCACTCAGCTTGACGGGAGACCAAGGATCTTCCAACAAGAACGTGCGTGCGAGAAGCCACGGATGGCGGTGAACCACGCTTCGCGCTGCGCGAAGCTCCTTGGCATCATCAAGCCAAGAGTATGTCTTTCAATTGCAGATGGCCGACGGCAGCAGAACAGCCTCGGAGTCCGAGCAGCCAGGGCAGTTCGCTGAAGTCGGCCCCGCCGCCCAATCGCGTTCTCGTATCGACGAAACACCCCAAAAGCGCAAGATCGCGGCAAATGACTTTCACGGCGGGCGCTGCGCGGCAGTCCGCGCCGTAGAGATGAACCGCGGGACGGCCCTTCGGCGCTTCGCTGGAGGAGGTGATGGCGGACGAACGCATATCGGCGGGCTATGTTTCGCCAAGGACACGGGTAGCGAGGCAGCCGTGGTCGTTGGTGATCAGCCTGGCGACAGGGGCAAAAGCCGATCGTCGATCGACGTGATGCCAGAAGTAATTGGCACGATTCTTTGACTCGATGTAGGAGCGCACGCGAGAGAGACGGCGCCACGGCGTCGCCCCTCGCGTCGGCCACCTGGAGAAGGCCTGTACGTCGATAACGTGATGAACGGAAAATGCATGCGGGCAGATTGTCTTCGCCCTGGTGGGACCAACACGCAATCCAGAAGCAGCGCCGCGCTGGTGTTCCCGAGACATTCATCTGCAGGGAAAGCGTAGTGCTTTTCGTTCTGGCGTCAGATCTCGATGGAAAACATGTCAGGCAGGCACTGCTCCTCGAATGTGCTGAGCCGAAAGATGCTGCCAAACGTGGCAGGGCCAAGGTGAGTTCCCGCAGCCTGACTCGCGCGACGCGTCTGTTCGAGTCCCGACCGCCGAGAGCGGAGAGCGTCAGCAGTGCATTTCCCATGACGGCGTCGCTGCACCTGCGCGGAATAAATACGCTACCGAATATGGGACCGTTCCGACTGTAGTTCGCTATACGACGAATGCGACGCTCTCGCTTGGGCCGGAGCACGGCAATGCGGATGCGCAATGTCGAGCCGACCAACAGCTCATCGTCAACATGCGCCCCGCTATGGACTAGCAACGACCAGCTGCGGATAGCAATCTGGTGAATGTATCACGCTCGAAAAGTAAAGATGCGATTCCTGACTCTGACTCACACGGACCATAATGGTGGTGTGTCATGTAAGGCCGAACGAGAGGAGAGAAGAATTTCTGAGGCTGCTATGCTAGCGGGGGGTTTTTGCGAAGAGGCCATCGAAACACCCCCCGAGATTTATAACAGCATATATACGTCCGAATCACGCGCCGTCAACCGCACCTCACGCTAAATTTGTTCTCCGCACCGCCCCACGCTGGCGTTCCGACGCAGTCGGTCTCGCAGATAACAAAGACCGGCGGACTATAAGGTAAGCGCCGAAAAATTCCGGAGAGCCTGCATTGCGTGCTGCGACTGTCGAGCCACGAACGGACCTGATGTTGCGCGGGGGGGGGGGAAAACGGGATGATGAAGGATTGGATGCTTAAAGAGTCGAGCAGTGGCACAGCACCCCGCCAGCAACGACATCCCCCCCCCCCCCCCGGTGATCTTTCCACCGTCCAGGCGAGACGCGCGGACCTCGAGACCGGTAAACCTTATCACCGCACACGGAACTACGTTAATCTACCAGCCGAGCGAACGCGATACAAGCCGCGGTTTTCACGGGCGGAAGTTAAGTTAGATTTTGCAGATCGCGATAGCGCTCATCCACGTCTTCGCATCCATCAAGTCGACGGGCGGTGGTTCCAGGAGGTAGCAGCCGTCGAGACAACTGATCGGGGCTTTGGCCTCTTCGTCGAGGCGCAGACACGACGCCTCCTCCAGATGTGAGCGTGACGAAAATGCTGAGCTTGTGGCGTTTGACCCAGTTCTGCAGGGCCACCAGTCCCGCCTGTGCGCTGGCACGTTTGGCACCCTTCACGAAGGCGTTGCGTTCGGACTAGAGGCCGCGCGCGGTGAGCTACCTGGATCGTCAGCGGGGGCGAACAGCCGAAGTTCACCACCAGAGCCATGACGCCAGATGGCCCTCGGCACCTTATCGTGAAGTTCAGCGAGATCGAGGAGGGCCCGTAAGCGAGCGCTGGCGTGATCTGCTGATGGCCGAACACCTCGCGCTGAACACGCTGCGCGAAGCTGGCGTTCCTGCTGCCAAGACGCAGATATTGGACCACGGCGCTCAGCGCTTCCTCGAGGTCGAACGTTTTGATCGCACCGGCAAGCTGGGCCGGCGTGCGCTGATCTCTTTGGCCGTGCTGAATGCCGAATTCGTCGGGGCAGGAACAGGTGGCTGGCCTGCCATAGCGCGCCACCTTGCCGTTGACGGCCTAATTCGTCCGCAAGCAGCCGACGGGGCAGATCTCCTGTGGGCCTTTGGCACCCTCATCGGCAACTCCGATATGCACAACGGGAACTTGTCATTCGTCTCCGACGATGGTCGGCCGTATGACATTGCGCCAGCCTACGACATGACGCCCATGACTTTCGCACCCCGAAGTGGTGGCCGGCTTCCTGACACCCTCTCCGAAGCAAGCATTCACGCCAGTGTGGCCAACGAAACCTGGCGACGGGCAGAAGCACTGGCGGCGCGCGTTCCTCGCCGGGGTCGTGGGTTAAGTAACGATTTGGACCCTGCATCACCGCGCTGGAGCAGCACATCGAGACGGCCAGCCTCAAGATCGAACGGCTGGCTTGAGTCTGTCGCAAGAAGCAACCCCAGGCAGGTGGCTGAGGTATGAATCGCCCTGGCAGGCCAGGAAGCAGCCACGGGCACTCCCCGCCCTCTTGGCAGTACACTGAGCCTTTGGGCGCCGAGTTGATCGCGATGCAAGCTTGTCCGTGGTGCGAAGGTTTCGACCTTTACCGTGACTACCATGATTCGGAATGGGGCGTGCCGCTCTACGATGATCGATCCCTGTTTGAACTGCTGATCCTGGAAGGAGCGCAGGCCGGTTTGTCCTGGGCGACGATCCTCAAAAAACGAGGAAAACTATCGCCGTGCCTTCGATGGTTTTGATCCCGGCGCGGATAGCCGAGTATGACGACCGAAAAGTTGCCGCATTGTTGGCCGATGCGGGGATCGTTCGAAATCGCGCCAAGGTAGCCGCAACCATCCAGAACGCCAAAGCCTACCTTCTACTCACCGGCGACGGACAGTCGTTCAGCAATTTCTATGGCATTTCGTTGATGACACCCCGATTCAGAATCAATGGACGACAATGGCCGAGGTACCCGCCAAGAGCAACACGCTCGGAGGCCATGAGCAAGGCCTTGGGTCGAGCCGGGTTCAAGTTCGTCGGCGCAACGATTTGCTACGCGTTCATGCAGTCGACGGGCATGGTCAACGACCATCTAACGACGTGCCCGCGTCATGGCGAAGTCCAAGCCAGCTTCCGCAGGTAGTTCCAGCCGCCGCGACGGGCATAGGTCACCGCGCTCGCCGGCGCCCTCTGTCCCGAGCGCCGCATCGACTGGTGCGCCCGGTCCGACGGCGAGCAATAGCTTACCGACCGCCTCTCGTCATCCGTCGCTGCGGCGCGGCCGCCAACGCCAACGTCAGCTTACTTGATCCAGCCGTTAGAGAGCATGCGGCTGATCGCCGCGTTCGCTGCGGGCCGATCGAAGCGTGCGGGATCGAAGTCCAGCCCCGCCCAGGTGCGCATCTGTTCGGTCTCTTCTCCGTAAGGATCGCTCTCGAAGCTCTCCACGAACTCCTGGTAGCGGCCAACGCCACCGGCATCCTCGGGCGGACATGCGCGCTCGCCCGCCTCGACCCCGGCGACGGGTCCGTCGTTGTAGCGATCATCGCGGGCGCGAACCTGCTCGACGCTGATGCGATGTTCCCAGCTGTCGCCAAAGTCGTAGAGGTAAGTGAAGCTGCTGCCCATCGCCAGGCGACGGTCAGAGTCGGATGCGCTTTTCGACGGCAACCGGCTGGTCGGGCTCATCGTACTCCGCATCCGGAACACCGATTCTCATGTTGCCGACCCGGAACTCGTGCAAATGGACATCCTGCAGCCCATCGCGGGCCTGAATGACGTGGGCAGATGGCGAAGCTCGGTCTCCGTTGATCACGAATCTGGCGCCAGATGAGGGCGTCGTATCGACGAGTCTGACATTCAATGTGCAACAGCGGCGAGGATGAATTCTTGCGAGTAGTTGGCCAGGGCGCTTCCTGATCATTTTTCACATTCTACGGAAGCTTGCCCCCTGCCTCCATTCACTCCACGAAAATGCAGGAAATCTTGTTGACCGCCCTTTGGTAGGTGGGTCGCCATGGCACCGCGAAACGCCCGGTGCGGATTAGGTGAGCTGGCTTCAACGGACTGCGAATTACTGCTGCTGGAGCACGCTTTCTGCGGACAAGCCGATTTA